>JBNPEE010000025.1:0-15601 GCA_051117475.1 Anaerolineae bacterium
TCATGGTATAGTTGTCTTGTACTGCTCATCGTCATCCGTTTTCTTGTTGTGTTTTGGTTAACCAACAAATCTAACGCATGTCTTGAGCAGTTTCTATATTCTCTACCAAAGTGTCAGGTTCTCAGAAGCGGTCAGATGATGATCTGTAAAGAACTATCCTGAACTTTTTGGTGTGTTCATTTTCCCTAAATCTTGTATGATAGAACATAACGTTAACTATGGGTTCATCTGACAGAGAAATGTAAATCGGTTCTGTATTATTATGAAGACGCGCTTGAATGGTATCCTGACTTCTTTATCCCAACAATATGCGTATGATCTGCTGGCACAAGCGCCGGATGAGATTGATGCGCGTTTGCTTTATTTAGCTGATAGCCTCGCCGGACATGGTTTTCTGGTGCTTGTTGCAGATGTGCCAGTCAATAATTTCGATCATATGTTGTCGGCATGGGTTGATCACTATCGGCAGTTGTATGATGTGTTGGCCAACGCACTCTTTCCGTTCTTCAAGACGTTTAATCCTGGTCTGGCAGATGGCTTGCGCCCGTCGGTTGTCGTACTCAATGGCGAAGCCGCCGCCGTGATGCATGTGTTGGCCGGTTATGTTGTGCCCTATGTCGCCATTCGCCAGCAAACGCGCATCATCTCTGAACCTGAAATTCGGGGTTTGATGACGTACATCCTCGAAGAATTACAAGCGGATGACTTATCACCGAAGCAATATGCGCAGTTGCTCGATCAATGTGGCAGTCTTATCGCTCAACTGATTATGATACCGATCCGGCAATATTCGTTGACGATTCTCAAGAAGCCGATTTTCCAGAGCAATCAGCCACAAAAACCTCAGCTTTCTGATACAGGATCGCGACCTGCTCCCCCACCGACCCTGCCAGAAACAGGTAAGCTTGACCCGACAAAACTCAAGCGCCCTGTGCCGGATCGTGATAAGGACAGTCGCACACAGAAGATGCCGATCTGGTTTGATGATGAGCCGGATAACCCGACCAAGCCCCAACCGCCTGTTCCGTGGAAGCCCGGACCGTCCGATACAGACAACGATCAAAATGGTAATGCCTGAGAATCTGCTGTTCACAAGCTGGTATACCGGATTAGGTGGCGGCGAGACAGATTTATTAGCACTCGCACAATTCCTTGACCATGACCGCTGGAGACCGCACCTGCTGGTTCCAGCGGATGGCGTACTGGCGCAAAAGTGGCGCGAACACGGTTGGACGGTGCATATCATCCCATATCGGGGAGCAAGTACGTACTTCGTGCCGATGATCTGGCGACAGTTCCCCGTTGTTAAGCGCTTTGCGGATTTGTTGCAAGACGCGGATATACGCTTAGTTGCCAGTGAATATCACACATTGCCCCTCATTCAACCTGGCGCACAGGCACTCAATATCCCGCTGATGTGGACGGTGCATGGGTGGTGGTTCCGTCCGAATCTCTGGCAACAAGCTTTCTTCAGAGAGATACCAGTTGTGGCGCGTTCGCGCAGTATCCGTGATGGCTTTCTCGGCTCACCGCCCTTCATGCCCCCCGATGACATCCCGATTATTTATTCTGGCGTAGATACTGACCGCTTCCGTCCATCACCACAGGCGTACTATGCAGAGCGTGAAGCACTCGAACTATCACCGGATACTCCCCTTGTAGTGATGGTTGCACGCTTTCAAGAGGTCAAAGGGCATCATACCTTTCAAGAGATGGCACGTCTCGTCCTCTCCCAAATGCCGGATGTACATTTTGTGGTAGCGGGTGAAGATACCTTCGGCGTGAGCAAAGATGAAGCCTATCGTCAGCAGATGCTCGCAAATGCCCGTACCGACCCGACATTGCGCGAACGATTGCATTATATTGGCTTTCGTGATGATGTTGAGCGTGTACTGGCATCGGCAGATGTGGTGGTGTGTGCAAGTACCTTCGAGAGTTATGGCAAAGTCAATCTGGAGGCGATGGCGTGTGCCTGCCCTGTCGTGAGTACCGAGCAAGGTGGCCCCTCGGAGACTATCCTGCACAATCAAATAGGGTATCTCGTCACACCCGATGATGCATCGGCTTTTGCCGGGTACGTGCTAGCCCTTTTGCGTGACCCGGCATTGCGCTGGCGCTTCGGTGAACGTGGACGCGCCCGTGTACTGAACCATTTCTCGGCACAAACGACTGCTGAACAATATCAATCCTTCTTTTCAGAATTATCATGATAAGTGTTATAAGTAGCGATCGATCTTCGTTTGATGATATTAAGGGGTCTCTATCTGACAGTAGGTGAGGGTTAAAAAGCGCTACTAGCAGGTGTTTTGTTAAAATTCGCCCGATAATTCTCATAACTCGTTGCAATTTTAGCGCATATTACATACAATGAAGTTGGTTACCGTAAAACTTGCTTGAATGTTACATATTTTAATGCAATTTTTACAATAACCCTGAATTGGTATCAACATAATAGGCTGAGCAACCTGTTAGACACCGCTCAAGGTTGCTAATAGTGACAGTTACTCTCACTGACCTCACAGAGTATCTTCCTCAATCGCTCACGCACATTATGACGATATGAAACTACCCCCACTCATCAGGTCACAACAACACGTTGTGACCTTTTTTGTCGGGAATTGCTGATCTATTCCTTGTTGATTCCAATCGTTCCTAAGCCGATAGTGCTTAGAGCGGGGCTACAACATGCGTCCCCATCACCATTGAAATCAGTCTTACATACGCCGGTTTCCGGCAGGTTAAGTTGCACCTCCTGCGCTGATTGAAAATCACCGACCAGATACGCTACAACTGACCGCGCCTGTTCATAGCCTGTTGCGAGCAAGAAAGAGGGTGCGCGACCGTAACTCTTCATGCCAACGATATAGAAGTCCTTTTCAGGATGACGCAGTTCGGCTTCGCCATGTGGGCGCACTGTCCCGCAACTGTGTATGTTCGGATCAATCAGCGGAGCGAGTGTAGTTGTACTCTCCAACGCCCCATCGAGATCCAGACGCAATTCGCGCAACATAGCCAGATCAGGACGTGCGCCGGTTGTGCCGATGATCTCATCGACGAGAATTTCTTGTACTTGCCCCTGACTATCCTCCCCTCTCACGCTCAGGCTGTCCGCCTTTGAATCAATGCGCGTCAGATAGAATGGACTGATGATCGTCACTTTACCTTGTTCAACCAGTTGCCGAATGCGCGTTCCGAGTGCCCCGCGTGCCGGCAATGCATCCGCGTCTTCACCGCCATATATCTCTTGCAGATGCACACTGCGCATCGCCCAGTAAATTTGGGTTGTCGGTGTGCCTGTTTGTAGCGTACCCAAATCAAGCAACGCATTGATAGCTGAGTGCCCACTGCCGATAACTAACACCCGTTTACCGGCGTAGCGGTCAGCATCGCGCCCACCAATATCAGGAATGCCGTAAGTGATCGCATCACGGTTCATCTGCTCACCCTGTGCCCAGACCCCGTGTGCGCCCAGTGGATTGGGATTATGCCATGTGCCGGACGCATCAATCACAGCACGAGCTTCGACAACATACGATTCACCTGTTGCCGGTTGTACGTGTAGGACGAACGGTTGCGTGTCGCGCTGACGGTCTTTCATTTTATCGGTGTGACGACGACTGATCGCTACTACGCGGCTGTTGAGGCGTAATGCACGCTGTACCGCATCCAATTGAGTAAAGGGACGTAAGAATTGCTCAACCAATTCTGCGCCGGTTGGGAGATCGTCTTTAGGGGGCATCTGCCATCCACTGCTTTCCAGTAAACGTACCATCGCGCTATCAACGGTATATTCCCATGGCGAGAACATGCGCACATGCCCCCATGTTAAGATATTCGCGCCGACTGTTTCACCTGCTTCAAATAAGATGACGTTTTCATCCCGTTCGATTAAGTGTGCGAGGCTCGCCAATCCGACTGGTCCCCCGCCTATGATCGCAACAGGTAATTGATGTGTGTTCATGATGTTGTGTCCTCAATATATCGAATATGATCAATATGATTTATTGTATCGACAATCATCAATATGTCAACAATTTGGGATAAATTTGGGATATAAAGATTATTCACGCGCCTAATTTGGGATAAAGACGCTCTGGTATGTGCCACTCATAGCGCAGTAGCGCATGATTGAGTACAATCAACATAGGTCGAACAGGCATGTTGTGAGGTTCTCTATGGTCAGTAATGTTGCCCGCTTATCCGCAATCCATACAGAGATTTTTCATTGCACCAGATGCCCTCTGCACGTTGGGCGCACGAATACTGTTCCCGGTTCCGGCGATCCCGATGCGGAAATTATGTTCATCGGTGAGGCCCCCGGCGCGGTAGAAGATGAGCAGGGCTTGCCCTTCGTCGGGCGCAGTGGACAGTATCTTGAAGAATTGCTGGCAACCATCAACCTGACACGCAACGATGTTTTCATCGCCAATGTGGTCAAATGTCGTCCGCCGGAGAACCGTGACCCCACTGAAACAGAGATGGCGACCTGTCATCCGTACTTGCAAGCGCAAATTAATGTGATTGATCCATTGCTGATCGTCACAGTGGGGCGTTATAGCATGGGATTATTTTTCCCTAATGCCAAAATCAGCAAGATCCACGGACAACCCAAATATGATGCGCGTCGCGTCTATTATCCACTCTACCATCCGGCATATGTTTTGCGTAACCGTGCCAAATTGGAAGATGAGATTAAACGTGATATTGCCCGCATCCCACAATTGTTAGACGAAGCGCGCCACAATCGCCAGAATGCACCGGACCAACCCGACGAACCTCTCAAACCGGATGACGAACAGGAATCTGTTGCTAGCGATGATAACCCGACACAATTCAGCTTGTTCGATTGAGCAATCATGTGTTTTATCATGGTGCAATAGTGCCAATTATCCCACATATCCCAAGTTATCCCACACAATATAGACATTTTTTCGTATAGTAGAATATCCCAAACAACGCTATTTGGGATAAAAATCATCTTTTTTGGGATATTTTGGGATAAATCACAGGGTACGTATATTTTATCCCAAATTTATCCCAAATGACTTGGGATAAATAAATGGAATAAATGCATTATTTGAGATAGACGGTATAGTGCCATTAAAAAAGAAGTGGACGGAGGTGATGATCCGCCCTACTAAAGAATGGGAGTCTGTTTAGCCGGGATGTCACAACCAGCTAAAGAGTTTAAAACTAATTATGTACCTATCTTAGCGCACGTCCAGCACGTAAACTACAGCGGAAATTAACAAGATTTATCCGTTAGCTATATGTTATATCATACAAATATGCCTATTTGTGAGGACTCTTTGCCCATGACCGACATTCGCAATATACAGCGCCGTGATCTGATCGCACTCAGCGAACAGTTTCCCGAACCCGTGCCAGATTACTTTGAGACGATGTACATCGATCATTTACAGCAGTTATGTCAGGTATGGGTGGCTCTCGATACCACGTCCGAGGATGCACCACACTATCTTGGTTATGTGCGAGTGGTATGGGAATCGGGTTATACACAATTCTGGCGCCGCAATATCCCGGAAATCACAGATCTCTATGTGCTGGAAGCGATGCGCGGGCAGGGCATCGGGCGCTCACTCATTGCTAGTTGTGAGCATGTGGTGCGTGCTAATGGACAGGCGCATATCGGCATTAGCATCGAACAGATTAGCGGACATGAGCGCTTACAAGCGTTTTAGGGGTATCAAGCGGGTGATTTCGGCGTGATGGCTCGTGATAATCAGGTGCATCTGATAAAATCACTCAGTCATAAATGAGCGCTTATGGGTAACTACAACGTCTGTGCCCTTGTTCAGTGTGCGTTCATCGCATAAGATAAGGTCGTGCAGCCACAGGGCTAAAGTAAATATTGCATCAGAATCTGCGATGTTTATGTAATTTTTGCACGATTTACCTTTACTATAATGTAGCAGATTAACTTTGCCAACAGGTCAAGAGGTAGCCAACCCATGCCGACATATACCTATCGCCGCGAAGACGGCACAACTTTCGAGGTGCGTCAGAAGTTCCTGGACGATCCTTTGGTTGTTGACCCCGAAACAGGTCAAAAAGTGACACGTGTGATTCATTCAGCAGGTGTGATCTTCAAAGGGTCTGGTTTCTACGTGACTGATAACCGCAACGCCAACAATCCTGCCGCGCCTAAACCAGCCAGCAATGATAACGGCAATGGCTCTGATGCTAGTGCCAACTCATCCTCCAAGGCATCATCGAATGGCAAAAGCTCGGATAGCAGTGGGGCAACCAGCACAGCATCCACTAGTTCGACGGTCTCAGCACCTGCTGCTGACTAATTGCTGTCACACGACCTCACGAATAATCAAAATGCCCACCGTCGCTGATGGGCATCTTTGTATTATCTGTAGTGTTTTTGATCGCGCTATAGTTTGAATTCGCCTGATGTTTCAACCACTTTGTGGCGGTAATTCTCGACATATTCCATCAGTTGTTCTTGTATCGCGTGCCATTCACTGCTTTGTAGGATGTTAGCGAGTGTCTCTTTATCATCAGCGATAGCTTCAGCGCGGATGAGCGGTACAGTTTCATCGATGCGCCACGCCGTTAACCATGCCGCAACGGTCTGCAAGCCAAGCCGGCTAGTTGCCGGAACCCATTCTCGTACAACAAACGCAAAATATTCTTGTTCTAGTTCCGCTTTGATGTCCCACTGCATAATCAGCGTTACGCTCATGATTTGCTCCCATTACTCGCTCAAATTAGGGGTCAGGATGACCACTTCTGGTTGTTCGGGTAGGCTGGTTGATTGCACGCGTAAGCTCTCTTCTTCTGCGACACGGCTCACGCCCATCGCCTTGAGGAACTTTTCAACAGGGTCTAGCTCAATCGTCAAGCCCTCCTGTGCGTAGTGCATCGGCACAATGTAATGGGGTTCAATCAGCGCAATCACATCAGCTGCCATGCCCGCGGTGAGCGTATTCCCGCCCCCAACCGGCACCAGCGCCACATTCACCTCGCCGAAGTCCTCAATCGTTGATTGATCCGGCACGTGTGATAAATCACCTAGATGCAAAACCGTAATATCGGTTGGGTATTTAAACAGATAAGCCACATTACGCCGATACATTCCCTGTGCTTCATCAGAATAGTGCAAGGGAATACCCGTGATGAATACCCCGCCAATCTCATATTCGCCAGGGCCAGCTAAAACATATTCCTGTCCTTTGACCGCATCGACGGCATTGTGACCGGGTGCATCGTGGCTGACGGTGACAATATCGCCTTTGAGCTTTGGTGCAGGCAAACCGATCTCATCACTATAAGGATCAGTGACGACGGTTGTCTGATTGCGCTCTACCAACCGAAAACAATTAAGTCCGTACCATGTAATATCCAAAGGAGGAACCTCTTTTTCTATGATGTATAACGTGTCTCATGTCCTTATTATACCGCTTGATGCGCCTACCTGTAAATTGACTAGTTCTACTGGTTCTATCGCGGCGGGTGATACTCAGCGTTTGTTCAGGCTTGCTTGTGACTTTACTCAGAATCGTTTAATATGATCGTAGCTGTGGGGCATTCGCCAGAGTGTATCCCGCGCACCATCCTCGCCAATAGTCTTTTTTGAGGCAATTATGGATCAACGAATGGTAGAATTTATTCGTGCTTTACGCGCCGCCGGCGTGCGGATTTCCATATCCGAAAGTCAGGATGCGATGTCCGGTGTCAACGAACTAGGCATCGTCAACTTCACCCAGTTCAAAGATACGATGAAAGCCACTCTGGTGAAAGAACATCGCGATCAGCCCGCATTTGATTATTTCTTTCCGTTATTTTTCAGTAGCAATCAACCCCCGCTTGAAGATATTTTAGATAACCTCACGCCAGAGCAACAGCAAATGCTGGAGCAAGCCTTACAATCCTTGATGGGGGATACCGACGCGCTCAAAGATTTACTGCAACAATTGCTCGATGGGCAAGCCTTCACCTCTGACCAACTCGATGAGATGGGGCAGATGAGCGGGCTTCCTGGTGGCGATGAGATGTATCAACGCGCATGGTTCGAGCGTCGGATGCAACGTCAGGCACAGCTCAACAGCCTCGAGAACATGATCGCCCAATTGCTGGAAGAACTCTCCGAAATGGGTATGAGCGATGAGGCACTTGAAGAACTTGAACAAATGTTGCGCGAGAATTTACAAGGTTTGTCCGAACAGATCAGCCAGTATGTGGGCGCAACTCTCGCCGAACAGATGTCACAGCGCGAGCCGGAACAAAAGCCCGATTTGCTCGATATCCCTTTCCATCGTTTGAGCCAGCACGATATTGATACAATTCGCGACGAAATCCATCGTCTTGCCGCCAAATTACGCAGCCGTGCTTCGATGCGCCAGCGCAAACGGCGTACCGGTCAATTTGATCCGCGCAAGACCATCCGCCAAAATATGCGCTATGGGGGCGTGCCGATTGAGATGAAATTTCGCAAAAAGCACCGCAAACCCAAACTGGTGCTGATCTGTGATCTCAGTACCTCGATGCGCTACATGGTGGAATTCCTGATGACGCTGGTCTATGAACTACATGACCACGTTCAGAAAACTAGCAGTTTCATCTTCATCAGTGATATGGTGGATGTCACGATGGACTTAGAACAAATGGATAGTCAGGATGCTGTCGCTAAAGTCTTGCGCGAAAATCCTCCGGGATATTACAGCACCGATCTCGGTAATAGCTTGAACACCTTTTCCCGTGATCATTATAGCGCTATTGATAGCCGAACCACGGTGATTATCCTCGGTGATGGGCGCAATAACTATAACGATCCGCGCCTTGATATTCATAGTGATATGCAACGCAAAGCGCGTCGCCTATTCTGGTTCTGTCCGGAGCCAGAAGTCCAATGGGGTACAGGCGATAGTGACATGCACCGCTATGCCACACAGGCAGATGGCGTGTACCGCATCCGTAATCTGCGCGATCTCGCTGATGCGGTAGATCAAATCATCGCGGATGGCAGTCAATGACAATTGCCCTGTTCACAATGTAACGTATCATACGCTCACGGGTACATCAAATGATGTGCCCGTTTTGCTATCTATGAAGTTATCAGCCTGAATTTGATAATTGATGTTAAAGAAATTTTCAAAAAATAACAACATTAATTAATTTATTATCAATTTTACTGTATGATAGAAGCGTAAGGTGAGTTGTAAGTCAGGATGAGAGAAAAGACGATCATGGTGAAGCTCCCGCAAGACGCAAAAGAAACATCTATACTCAATCATGATACACGCGATCTTGATCCCCTATCACTGAAGCTCAATGTGCATGAACAATACTTAGAGCGCCTTTATCAACAATACAATATCAAAGTAGATCATGCGCTATTGTTCTACGTTGAGGAGGATCAAGAACCGGTAATCTTCGTTGATAAGGCTGAAATCAACGTGGGACGGCGCGATGATAATGGGCGCATCATCCCTGAATTTGACTTGAGCGCCTATGATGGTGCGGAATCCGGTGTATCCCGTTTACATGCCAAGATTGTATGGGATGGTGAGCAATACCTGATTCAAGATTTGCACAGCACCAATCACACATGGTTGAATAGTCATAAGCTCATCCCCTATCAATACAGCCCGATCCCCGATGGAGCAATCATTCAGTTCGGTCGTTTAGCCATGACTGCTTTCGTCATCAAACGCTGATCATTGATCGGTGACATCGACAAACGCAAAGTGTAAATGATTCAACTCATCGGGGATTGCAGGCAAAGGCTTTTCCCAATAGGTCGGGCGAATAAAATGAACACAGCGTGTCTCAGGGCAACGTTGCGTAAGCGCATATGCCCATTCAAATTTAACATGCTCCGAGGCTGCGGCATGCTGTGACCAGAACAGCTGAAACGTGTCGGCTTCGTCAATGAAGCGCTTGAGCGCAACCTCCCAATCTTCACCAGCACGAATTGTATGCGTATCCATGAAAACGATATGACCTGCCATTAGCTGGGCGCGTCGATATTGCTCGGCAATTAAGGTGTCCTTACGCGAATAGCTGATGAAGATCTTCTGATAGAGTTCAGCTGTTGCGCTCGATTCAAAATGATCGACTTCGGTCGGGTTATGAGGGATAGCCGTCACCATGGCCAGCGGGTCGGGCGGTATCACCAGCATCTGAAAGTCAATCGTTGCAATCTCAATCATGCCGAGCATAATCGCGACACGTCCTTTGAGCATCTCATCAATTGCCGTTTCATCTGCCCGAACCTGAAAATCAAACCGTACAAAAGGCGCCTGCCAGCGTTGCACTACCCCAACCTGATTGACATGCAACTGATCACAGTCCAGCATCGCTGTCAGAAGTACACCTTCTTCCAGCTGAGCGGTGGTGTCCGCATTAACCGCTTTCGGCACGCGCCCACCTAGCTCTCGCTGAAATTGCTGTACATTGTCCTCGATCAGTGCTTGTGGCAGATGCGCATATACATAAAATCCATACGTCGTATTAGCGGCGGCTTGTCGTGGATAGTATGCGGTGAATTGCACATCATGCAGTGCTTGCGCGTGTTCTTGACCGTTGATGACTTGATGATAAATGCTGATCAAATGCGTTTCGTCTTGCTCAGCAATGGGTATTTCACTCAACATGGTGAAAAATTGTTGTTGTTGCTCGAACGATAAATCGCCAATTAGCGTCATCAAATCAAAATCCCCATCAGCTTGATCAACCTGTTTACCGGGAGCAGGCGTCGGTTTAGGGGCTTCTGTGGGTGCTTCTTCAGGGGGATGATCCGAGCCAACATCTCCGATGATTGATTCTTTGAGCCAATCGGGCATTTCAATGTCGCTGATATCGGTGGCGAATTCTTCTAGCTCATCCAGATCAATGATTGCTTCATCAACCTCTGAACTATCTTCATCAACCTGATCATCGTCTTCGCTATCGAGGGTAGGCTCAAGCCAGGGTTGCTCGTTCTCTTCGTCAGGAGCAGAGGCTTGCTCGCGCTCTCTAGCGGGCGCCTCTGCCCTTTTTTGTTCGCGCATAGCTGGAGCAGGCGCAACAGGAATCGTGCCCGGTAGGAATTCTCGCGTATCGCCTGGATCCGGTACTGTTTGTGGTGCAGGCGCAGAGGGTGACGGATCTATTTGTTTGTTTTCAGGGGTTTGCCAGCTTGCTTCGGGCTTTTCATCATTGCGGATGCGCCGTATTTCACCTGATCGGTGAGCCTTATCCTCGTCAGTTGCTTGCGTCTGGCGTGCGCGATAGTTGACGATCAACCCCACCCCGACAATCAGCAAAACGATCACAGTGATGCCTGCAATAAATGCATAGAGGGGGTTCAGCAACCAGAGCAAATAAAACCCGATCAAGCTGAGTAAGCTGGTGATTATCCCGAAAAATAAGCGTGTCATGCTCTGTGATCCTCATCTATAGGGGTAGATTGTGCTTGCTGGTGATTGTAGTCGTGCCAGTCTGCGGTGTCGGTCAGGTCAAGCTCATGCATCAGGCTGGCAGGCGGAGCCACCTTGAAGCCTAACCGGTGTAACACACTCCGAATGACTAAATCCCAATCAGCGCGGGTGCGTAACTCCGCCGCATAGATCAGTGCGCCGGTCAGCGAAAACATGATCAGCCCACCCATACCACACGGAATGAGAATAAGGAGCGGGTTCCGTGCCCATAACACCAATCCCAACCCCAACCAAAAGGGCATTGTCAGTAATAAGATAGCCCAGCGCACACGATCCATCAGGCTGTTCACCCGTCTCATCCATTGATTAAAATACATTGTAGTATAGCTTGCCCACTGGCGAAACTGTGCGCGACCATGCTATACTACTTACATGAGTAAATACGTGATTGACCCATCCACCTACAATAAAGTTGTCACCACGTTCAATACAGGGCGCACATAATTAAAGCGCCTATCACTCAGTAAGTCTCTTACACATAGTTTTGTTATGAGCATAGGCGCACACTGCGCCTATTTTGTTTCACGGATGCCCCACCCCATTCCTATAAACAACCTGTGCGTTGTGTTGCGTCTTTGCATACTGAATGGAGAAACCAACATGCACATTGTACATATTCATCACCTGACGGTGAACTTTGCCGGACGCGAAATCTTCCATGATCTCAACTGGGTGATTGGGAATCGTGATCGGATCGGGTTAGTAGGACCTAACGGAGCTGGCAAATCTTCATTGCTGAAGATGCTGGTGGGGCAGGTTATCCCGGATGCGGGCAATATTGTCACGCATGGTGATTTATACCTCGACTACTTACCGCAAGAGATCGAGCTTGATCCTCAACAGAACTTACTACAAGCGGCGATGATACACCCACCACGTCTGGCACAGGTAGAAGCGCAGTTAGAAGCTGTGGAAGCGCGTCTGGCGGATCCCGCCATCTATGGTGATCCTGATCAGTTGGAGCGCGTTCTCGATGAACAAGCAACCATCCTCGGTGAGTATGAACGTCTGAACGGCGCGAGCCATCCAGCGCAGGTGCGTAAGTTATTATCGCAATTAGGCTTTACCCCTGATGACTATGACTTGCCAACCAGCGCCCTCTCCGGTGGGCAGAAGAAGCTGGTGGGCTTAGTGCGGATGTCAGTCAGCGCACCGGATATTCTTCTACTGGATGAGCCGGATAACCATCTCGATGTGACTGGCAAACGCCATCTGGAGCGTTTCATCAGCGCTTATGCAGGCAGTGTGATTATCATCTCGCATGATCGTTACTTGCTGGATGAAGTTGCCACGCGCATCGCTGAATTGGAGAACGGTAAGTTGACCGATTATGTTGGCAACTACAGCCAATATAAAACTGAGCGTGAACTGCGCCGTTTGCGCCAACAACAACGGTATACCGCCCAGCAAAAAGAGATCAAGCACATTGAAGAAGCGATAGCCCGCTTCGAGCTATGGGCGAGTTTGGTCATCAATGAGCGCCATATCAAGCAGGCACGTAGTCGGCGTAAGATGCTGGAGCGTATGGAAGCTAACGGCGAGATCATCGAACAGGTACAAGAAGCACGCACGATGGATTTCACCGTCAACAGCGCGTCACGCGGTAGTCAAGAAGCTGTGCGCTTCAAAGGTGTGACGATGGTTTTCGATGAGAACCCACTTTTCATCGAACTGGATTTTCTCTTGCGTCATGGCGAGCGTGTCGGGTTGGTGGGGCCGAATGGCGCGGGTAAATCGGTGATGATGAAACTGATGACCGGCACCTACACCCCCTATGACGGTCAGGTCAAGATCGGCCCTAGCACACGCATTGGCTATTATTCACAAGAATTTCAGACGCTTGATGCATGGCGCGATGCCACCCCCCTTGATCTGATCCACCGCCACAAATATGGCAGTGAAGGGTCGGCGGTATCGTTTTTGCTCAAGATGGCCTTCACTTACGATCAGGTGCGCCAACCCATCCATGTGCTGAGTGGCGGTGAGCGCAGTCGCCTACAATTGGCATTGCTGATGCTTCAACAACCGAATTTGCTCTTGCTCGATGAGCCGACAAACCATCTGGATATTGCTTCGACTGAAGTGCTCGAGCAAGCACTCGATGAGTTCGATGGAGCGCTGTTGTGCATCTCGCATGATCGCTATTTTCTCGATAATGTCGTCGATAAAGTGATTGAACTCGATGATGGCGTGCTAACGGAGTTCTTAGGTGGGTATACGGATTATGCCAGCGCCCGATAACGCGTTTGCTGTGCCATCGGGATAATACAAAAAAGCGGTGATGCCCTGTGTGGTATCACCGCTTTGCTGAAGTGAGCGATCTTGGCTAGTTCAGCCTGACATCGAATGAAACAGGCGTACTGGCGCGTTCATGGAACAGGCGGTCTGCAACATAGTTACTCGCTTGCGCTAACGTCATGCTATCCGGTGTTTCTGTCACTTTGACACGTACCCATTGTGTATAGTTATTTGCGGGTACTAAACGTACACCGGGCGCTTGTGGCGCGTTGAAATCCGGTTGCTCGCCATCTAGCTCAAGCAACGTGATCGCTACCCCGATTCCGGCATCAGCAAAATAGGCTTCTTCTTCTGCGATCACCGCGTCAGTGATTGTGTCTATCCGTTGACGATAGATGGTCTCAACTGTGATCGTCAGGTTATCTGTGCCATCTTCAACCGGGAACATCGCATTGATAGTTTCACAGACTTGTCCATCGTTCACCTGTAATGGTGCGGGAGAAGGTGCAAAACTCGCACGGAAAACAGATGTACCATCCAACAAGATTGACCACGCGCTATGATCTTCGGGTGGTGTGATATCGGTACTGCTCAGATAAGCCAGTGGATACCAACCGGCTTCACTATCTGGTGTCTCATAACACAGATCAAAGAAGGTCATACTCGGCGTGTACCGCACGTTACTCACGCTGATAGTCAGCCCATTTGCCTCAAGCTGGCTCGGTGTGACCGAAGCGCGTTGTTCTGGGCGCACTGGTGCAGTGAAGGTGAAGGTAAAGGTGCGCGGTATCGGGTTTGCCTCCGGTGTTGATGGTGCTTGAGCAGGGCGTTCGTCTGAACTGCCTCCGCCCCCGCCACCGCCAGAACCCTGCATCGGTGCGTTGGTGTTCATGCCATAGTTGACAGTCAGCGTTAGCGTGATGTCTGAAGGTGTCGGTGTGAGTGCTGTCATATCAAAGTTCGATTGATACGTGCGGGTAACGTCTCCTGTGTCGTCATTCCCGTTATTGCCACCCCCACCCCCGCCAAATGCTGGCGCAAGTGTCTGTCCATTGGCAGTTTGTAAGGATACAACCGCGCTTTGTAGCAAGGATTCACTATCAGCAACATCATCCCGATTGTAGTTTGTTGTGTATTGTATCGTTGCCCGATGTGCATCAACATAAACCCACTCTAAGGTGACGGTCACGCCTTCGACGGTTTGTTCTTCGTTGATGCCAATTATGAAATCCTCTGGAATCGTTGGATCGTTGAGGGTGATCTGATATAGGGCATAGCCACCCGCACTGATGAGCAACAAGATCATCAATGCAATGGCATAGCGTGCCACACGGAACATCGAGCGCAGTTGCGGATGGCGCTGTTTGTTTAGTTGTCGTTTAATTTCAGGTAATAGATTCACGTCAGGAACCTCCTCATTAGCGATGATATTTAAGTGTTGGCGTATGGTCTGTTTATCCATTTTTCGCCTCCCATCCGATGGGTTTTAACACACTATTGAGCAACCGTTTCAGTTGACGCCGCGCCGCGTGTAACCGCCATTTGACAGTTCCTTTTGGCGTATCGAGTGCTTTTGCCATATCACTTTCACTCATATCGAGATAGTAGCGCATGACAACTGCTGCCCGTTGTTCGGGCGATAACTGATCGAGCGCATCACGCACAAGCTGAGTGTTTTCATCCGATTCAAGCAGGGCATCGGGCGATGGATTATCATCGACTAACAACTCCTCGAATGTGATGTCATCACCAGCTGGTGCATGGAGCGATAACGGCTGTTGTTTCTGACAACCTGACACTTCTATTCAAAATACCAAAAAGGCTGAGCAAAAAGCCAATCAGGTAATCGGTCTTGTGAAAGCCGTCGCTTGAGCCAGCGTCTTGCGGTTTGAAACAAGCTCAAGCGACGG
>JBNPEE010000013.1:0-92931 GCA_051117475.1 Anaerolineae bacterium
CGTCTTATGTCTCTAAGCAAGCATTAGCGAAGAAAGCTGTGCGCGGAGTCGTCGCTGAGATTGACCTGCCCGACGGCGCGACATTGACGCAGGGCAAAGCGCGTGAGGTGCTAGATCAACTGGAAGGGCGCAACGAAACCGCCTCATCGGCAACACCCTGGAGTATCTCACCTAGCACCGCTGACCGCGTTAAAGTGGAGTGGGTGGTTCATGCGCCACAGGGCGGTGATGTGACCTTGACTGCTCGCCATGATCGTGCTGGTAAAGTACAGGCAACGATTACGCTCGATGACTGAGCGATGATATTCCCCCGCTTATCTGTGCTTTGAATTGCTCTTTAGGCGGGGGGATCGTATCATGATAGGCGATGTGTCGATCAAGTTTGGAAAGTATACGCACACATGAACGACGAAAAAACGCGCCATGTTGCTCAAAAACTCCGTGATGCTTCGGTGGTCACTGTCTTGACTGGAGCGGGTGTCAGTAAAGAATCCGGTGTGCCAACCTTCCGTGATGCACTCGAAGGCTTATGGGCACAGTATGACCCTGCACAACTCGCTACCCCGCAAGCCTTCCGTGCCAATCCCAAGTTGGTCTGGGATTGGTACGAGTGGCGACGGGCGTTGTTGGCAAAAGTCGTCCCTAATCCGGGTCATTATGCGCTAGCACAATTAGCGGACTATGTGTCCCGCTTACATCTCATCACACAAAATGTCGATGACCTGCATGAGCAAGCGGGCAGTGCGTCGGTCATTCATTTGCATGGCAATATCGCCACGCACAAATGCTTTGATGATTGTCAGGGAGTGTCCACCTTGATTGATCTCAGCACGCTCGCTTATGACTCCGAAGCTGGCCCGCCAACTTGCCCGCACTGTGGCGCGTATGTGCGCCCTAATGTGGTCTGGTTTGGGGAGTCCTTGCCATCCGAGGCGCTCAGTGATGCGGTGGATTATGCGAATGCCTGCGATGTGATGCTCGTTGTTGGCACATCAGGGATGGTTTCGCCAGCATCCGAATTGCCCCGCGTCGCTAAGCAACGAGGGGCTTTCATCATCGAAATCAATCCGGATAACAGCGCTATCACTCCCCTTGCCGATCTCAAGTGTGAGGGGGCATCCGGCGTGGTCTTGCCACAAATCCTTGAGGCACTGCGTGATGCGTAATGGATTAGCTTATATCCTCTTGTTGATGATGGTGTTACCTATAACCGCACAGGTTGTCCCTGAATCTGCCACATCTTCATGGGAAGTGTATATCACCTATGATCTTGATGAAGCGGGTATGGATCGTGTGCAGTTCATCAATTTACTCTCCGGTGATGTGGTGTCATTAGCTGTGAGCGGCGAACGCTACACCCTTTTAGGCGCACAAGTACTTTATTTTGATCGCATCACGCGGCAGGTAATGACCGCTCATCCGAATGGTACAGTTATTCCACATCCTTTCATCCAATTGGGGGCAGCACGTCGTGTTGATTGGGTGGTATCGCTCGATGGGCGCTTCATCGCGTGGACGCTGACCTATGACAATACCAATGGCTTGACCACGGTCACCACCGTTGCCAACCCTTCTGGCACTAATCAAAATCTAGTATTATCTGATGGTCCCCGTCAGGATGGGGTGCGCGTGTTACCCGTTGCTTTCACAGTCGATAACACGTCCATCGTGCTTGATTCACAACCCGATGGCATTGGTGAACTAACACCCTATCGTCAGTATGCCAACTTGTTCCAGCTCTCTTTACAGGATGGTACCATCACGCCGCTGCCTGGCGAACCGAGTTGCTTCTGTGCGGCGGCATTGCGTGCCCGTCGTCTGGTACGTCTGGCGATCACCTCCGATTTTAGCGGTTTTGATGTGGCAGTCTATGATATGCTCAATGGTGAATCGCAGACGATCACGTCACCGGGGTTGACCAATTACACGCAGGGCGGTGATATTCTCATCTCGCCGGATGGGATGCACGCGGTCTATGCGCTCTCACAGGTTGACCTGACCACCCCGAACAGCACACCCCGCACGATCATCATGTTGGTGAACCTCGATACACTGACACAACGTCAGCTTTCTGATCCTGTCGATCATTACTTAAAACCGGTACGCTGGACAGAGGATAATACCGCGATTTTATTCACAGATCCTGATCGCAATGGTACATGGAAACTTTACCGTGAGACGGGTGAGCTAAGGCGCATAGCAGATGCTAGTTTTCTCGGTACACTGGAGACCGATTAGCACTGGATAAGCATGAGCTTGATGTCACATAAAAATATTGAATGGTCTTAATGGGTAGGGTTGATAATTACCTGTCTTGCTCATAAGGTTAGGGCGTATTTGTAATCATTTAACAGGTTGATTGTATGCCCACTCGATCCAAATTACTCGGCTTGCCACGTTGGCAGATTATGCTAGCAGTAGTCTTTGTTTCACAGGTGTTGACCGCAGTCGGTTTTTCGCTTGTTTTCCCATTCCTGCCACTTTATGTTGAAGAACTGGGTTCAACCACGGGCTTGAGTGTCGAGTGGATGGCTGGTCTAGTGATCGCCGTACAGGGCTTCACGATGATGATTGCATCGCCCCTGTGGGGTGCGGTGGCAGATCGCTATGGACGTAAGATGATGGTCTTACGGGCGACTTTCGGTGGGGCGATCATCATGATGCTGATGGGCTTAGTCACCAGTGGCGAGCAGCTGATTTTACTAAGGGGATTGCAGGGCGTGGTGACGGGGACTGTCGCTGCATATAACGCGCTAGTGGCTTCCGCAGTTCCTCGCGAACGCATCGGCTTTGCTATGGGCACTTTACAGGTCTCTTTGTGGGGTGGGGTGGCACTAGGCCCTTTGCTCGGTGGTGTGCTGGCAGATGCCTTTGGCTTTGCCATGCCCTTCTTCATCACAGGTGGTGCGCTGATGATCTCAGGTATCATGGTTTATTTTGGCGTGCAGGAAGATTTTCAACCGATCACCCGCAAAAATGACGAAAAACGTCCTAATATGCTTCAACAATGGCAACATGTGCTGGGTGCGCGAGGTGTCTCGATGGTCTACCTGATGACCTTTCTCTCCGGTGTGGGACGCATGATGATCATTCCGATTGCACCGCTATTTGTCGTGAGCCTGCTCAATCCATCAATGTCCGGTCAGAGTATCTTTGCAGGGGCGGTAATCTCCGTTTCGTCGGCGACCTCGACGATTAGCGGGGTTTATCTAGGGCGTTTAGGGGATCGTATCGGGCATCGTTCGGTGTTGATGAGTTCGGCAATTGTGGTTGTGCTGTTTTACCTGCCACAACCCTTCGTCACTAATATTTGGCAATTGTTGCTGTTGCAGGGTTTGGCTGGGTTGGCAATGGGGGGGATTATCTCAGCACCATCAGCTTTGTTAGCGCATTATACTGAACAGGGTGAAGAAGGTGCGGTCTACGGGTTAGATAATGCGATTACTTCCGGTGCGCGAGCCGTTGCCCCCCTACTTGGTGCTGTGGTGGCGATGTATCTAGGTTATCGAGGTACGTTCGCTGCGACAGCGGTGCTGTTTGGTTTCGTGTGGTTAGCGGCAGTATTCTATCTGCCCAAAGATCATTATGTCTCGCGTCAGTTTTCGCCTGCTGCTTCTGGTGATTGATCATACAGTATTTTAGAATCCCCAAAATACCAATAGTAACTGGTCTTCTATTAAGTAGCCCTCGACACATCATCGAGGGCTACTTTTATATCTGAGCGTGTCAAAAGAGGGCGAAATTGAGCTAAGAGCGTGCGGGAGCGAAGATAGTCTTCAAAACGGCAATCATTGTATGTTGAGCTCAGCGACGATGGGATTGTAATATTGCTTGTTGCTCAACCCTCAGTCAGACTTGCGTTCACGGGTACACATCTCTAATTCTCGGTGTCTCCCAGCTAGCCTTTGCGCCTGTTGGGGTGTCACAACCCATGTGCTAATCTCTACGATTTAGGATTAGATTTTATCACTGTGTTTGAAATGCTGGTTGTAGTTGATTAGCGCAAAATAACCTTTCACATTACAATTGTAGGTAATAATATTTAAGGAGATAGAATATGTTCTACCTTCGACGATGGATTTTTCCGCTGGGCTGTCTTGTTGCGTTGTTCAGCGTGTGGCAAACGATTCCTGTATTCGCACAGATCTCCGTATCGCCTAATCCGGCGCAACCGGGGCAGGTCGTGACCATCAGCAACACCAGCCCTGATCCGTCATATGTGCTACAAGGCTGTCAAATCGACGGTCAGGGCTCTTACGGCAATATTGCCAGTGGGCAGAGTGTGACCTTCACAATTCCATCAGGTGCTCAACCGGGTAGCAGCTATGTCTTCCGCTGTCAACAATATATCTCGTCTAGTAATGAATTTGGGGGGGCGGTTGATCCTGTGACGATTCAGGTTGTCGCGCCACCACCAACGGATAGCGACAGTGATGGTATCGTCGACGGTCAAGATCAATGCCCGAACCAGCCTGGACCTGCCAGCAACAACGGCTGTCCGGAAGCCGCACAGCCCAATCCCCCGGACGCTGGAACTGTCGACAGCGATGGCGATGGTGTCCCGAATAATGTCGATACCTGTCCATCCACATTCGGTATACCAGAATGGGACGGTTGTCCCGATACGGATGGCGATGGCTTGACCACCCAGTATGACAACTGCCCGAATGAACCGGGTCCACGTGAGACGCTCGGTTGTCCGATTGATGCGCCTGCACCTGAACCGCAACCGACTCCGGTGCCTGCCATTTCGTTGCCACCTCTACCCGATAATAATGATTGCTACGTCGCTACCGCAGGAAGCGCGGTGGTCAATGTACGTGAAAGCGCCGGAACTGATGCCGCAATCATCTGGGAGCTGTCACCCACACAAGTCTATCAAGCATCTGGAACCGTACTCGATGAGCAGGGACGTATCTGGTTCGAGCTGGAGAACGGTGGTTTTGTCGCTGGCTTCGTCATTCGAACCAGTGCGCCATGTGATACGCTTGGATTGACTGAGGGTGGTTCCGTGCAACTCGCCAGCTACAGTGCAGACTGGGAGACAATTCTTACCGATTGTCCTGAGCTTATCACATACATCGAAAGCCTGCCGTTTCCCATCCTGCTGACACTGCTCGATTTAGCGGATAACCCACCGCCGAACGCCTGCGATTTTCTGACCGAAGTGATCGAGTCGGTGGTGTTCGACGGAACGCTCTTTGACGATGTACCGTCTGACACACTTGAGGTCATTTTCGACTCCTGTTCGAATCGCTGGTCACAATACGCAGCACATCTCGCATTCCTGCGCCGCTTCGACCCACTCCAGTATACTGCACTGATGGGGGAGTTACAGACGTATTGCGACTCTGTTGACGACGAGGACGATAATACCGTGTATTGGACGTTACTCAACCTTGATAGAATCGGGTTGCAGGGGCTGCAGGTAGCGCTCTTCGAAGAATGTGGTGTGAACATTCTTGCTAACGAAGACGAAACGGGCTTCGCGTCACTAATAGACTCTGAGGCGGTTGAGCATATCGACGATCTGTGTGGACAGATGGAGATGCTTGCCCTGCTCGGTGATATGACGGTGACAGATCGTGAGTTTGCATCACAAATGGCAACGTGCAGCCCGCCGATCACGGGTGATCTTGATCTGCTGATGCGCGTCTTCTACACCTTGCGTGTCAACAATATCGATCCTAGCAACGTGTTCATTGACGACACCTTCTGTGCTGACCCGATTGGCGTGCTGCTCAATCTAGCACCGCATCCGAGTGTTGTCGGACGCGATCCGTCGATTCCATCGGCGCTGGCAGCCTGTCCTGATCTCGCCGCGTTGCTTGAGGCAAATAATGCCACACTCGATCCGTATACCCTGCTTGCCATCCTGCAAACGGAGGATCCCTGTAGCGCTGCTGCCGCTTACATCTATAGTGGCGTTGTTCCCGCTTACACGGGGCCTGGACTGTCATGTGCGGCAGCATCACCGGACAGTATATATCAGACCACCACGACCGAGCTACCGGAGAACCCTCAGCAAGCACAGTCGGCAGACACTCCTCGCGATGACGGTCAGTGTTCGCGAACCGGTGACCGGATCTTGCGGGCATTTACAGGTGGCACCATGAGCTGTCGCGGTAGCCGTCCCGCTGTGATTCACATCCGGCAAGGGAATGACGACAGCAATGCAGAAGATGAGGGCGAAACATCGACAAATTACGTGCGCGTCGGAGCCAGTGGCGCGGGCGTAGCGGTACGCGCTGATGGAACTGAAACACAAATTAGCGCTGTCTCCTCGCCTCTCGTTCTTGTCACTGCTGATGGCCGTATAATTGATATTCGCAGTTCGTGGGAGGACAAAGTTGCTGCCATAGATCGTGCGGTTGGTGCTATTTGCGAAAGTCCACCACCCGCAATCGCCAACCCCGCACCGGAAGAGCGTGTCTGCTACGGTGTGACATGGATCTTCCAAGAAGCGTCTGCCGAAACCAGCGTGCCGTTGAAGCCAAGTGTTGGTCTCGCGCTAGTGTCTGAATTCACCGATGGTCGTCCGACCGTTTACGAGACGAACGTTCAGCGTGTTGATGTGCCGGCGAGCGGTATCGTGGATTTATCGTTTGCCGCGTATGTTACCGAGCGCTTCAGTGATCCTGCCGCACGTACCAACGTTGCACTCTTCAGTTTCCGCATGGATCAGGTCACGAATATTCTTGGTTTAGAATTTGGTCAGGTTGATGATGCCTTATGTCAGAATAATACTGTTCCACGTAGCGAGGATTACTTCCTCAGCCCATCTTTACCGGTGCGGTCAGTTGCTAATACCACGCTGAATACTGCGCCAGTGGATGAGACCGATACCGAAACGGATACGGATGATGCCGAAACCGATAGCGATTCATCGCTGCCACCCCGACCGGAAGGCGAAGCTGGCGACCTGCCCGAACGTGACGAAGATGCTACCATCTTACCCCCCATGTATGAGCCGCCGGCAGATGCGGATATGCCGCTCCCAGCCGATTTCGATAGCGCTACTATGCTATCGATGCCAAGCAGCGACCGATATAGCGGCACCAACGCCAGTGGTGTGCCCGTCGTAGCTAGTGGTGCGAACCAAAGCACATCTGAGATTATCGCTGGACTGAACCCGATCTTTGCTGGTGAACTCGGTGGTGCTAGCGCCGTGTTCCAATTCACTTCTTCGACCAGCAACAGTGATCTTTATGTCCTTCAAGAGGCGCAGGTTGTCCCGCTGTTTGATGCAACGCCAGACGACGAGTTGCTCCCCGCTATTGATGCCACTGGCACTTTTATCGCTTATCTCAATCGCGCACCGGATGAGACAGAGTCGCTGCGCGTTTACAATCTGGAAACGGGCGAGAGTCAAACGCTTTACGACTCCACAGAGTCTCTCATGTTGCTTCCGATTCAACCGGCGTGGCTGCCGGGCTTTGGCGGAAGATTGCTCTTTGTCACCCTGGAAGATGCTTTTGGTGTACCCGGCATCTATGCGATTGATCTGACCGCTGAAGATCCCGTGCCAGAAGTGGTTGAACGCAATGCCTACCAGATTAGTTTTAGCCGTGATGGTGGGTTAATGTCATTTACCCGCGATGTCGATGGTATACCGAACATCTTTACGCGATCAATGCGTACTGAGCGCCAAACGGCCATCACCGACCAGACGGCAGGCACAGGCTGTCAGTCACCCGCCTTTGATACTAGCCCACTGACCATGTACTTTACCTGTGATGGCGAGCTTTACCGCTACACCATCGGTGGTATCGAACCCGTACAGACACTAGGGCAACGTGTCGCGCATCCAGCAGCGGCGCCAATAGCCTCAATGTTCGCCTACGAGGACGGTAACACTATCTATCTTGGCGCAACCGATGGCTCGGCGGCAGCACCTCTCATCCAGTTTCCTAATGGCAGCGTGTCATCGGTTAGTTGGGCCACAAATTAAATTGATCTCACACAGGGCGGTGCAGGCGCGCCGCCTTCTATTGACAAGTTCTTGGAGAATATAGCTTAATTGGTTTATTCACATTGTGATATCTTCTGTGGGCGTCAGGATAATCTGACGGATACCATTAAAACACAAACAGGTGGAGGATAGCGTCACCTGTTCGAGTAATATCTTTGAGAGCGTACCTGCAGGGATTCGAACCCCGGACCTCTTGTTCCGTAGACAAGCGCTCTAATCCGCTGAGCTACAGGTACAATTAAACGGTGAAATGATATTACAAGTTCACCGCGTAGAAGTCAAGGGTTTTTGCACCGAAAAGGCGGCATTCAGCCTCGTTAATTCTTCTTCTTATACGCCTTGAGCTTCTTACGTGCTTTCTTCAGTTTCTTCTTGAGCTTCTTCTGCTTTTTACGCGCTTGCTTGAATTCTTGCTCAATAGCTTCGTGTTCTTGCCACAGCTCAGTCAGTTGATCGCGGTCTGCTTCGAGCTTTGATTGTTCTAACTCTAGTTCAACGCGCAGTGTTGCCAGTTGTTCACGCTCGGCATCGAGGTCTGCTTGTTGCGTTTCGAGCGTCTCGCGCTTCTCAGCGAGTTCTGCCATCTGCTCGGTGAACGCCACACGTTCGCTTGCCAGCAGTTTTTTATCGTTGGTCAACTTACGCTTATCTGCCGCCAGTTTTTTCTTGTCAGCTTTGAGCTTCTCTTGATCAGCCTTCAATTTCGCCTGTTGGTTTTCGAGATCTTTACCGCTCATGGAGTGCGCCATTCACTTTCTTAACTTTTGCTTAACATCCTTAACATTACAATAAACAAAAGGCTTTTTCAAGCAAGTTAACAAAGGCTTAATGTGTTTTGATGCGCCACTTGCCAATCACTCTGAATCTTGTGTGATAATCAGTTCAAAGTCGCCCGAACGCCCCAGAAAATCGCGTACTTCTAGCGTGATCATGCCCTCTGTCGATGCTTGCCAGTCGGGGATGCGGGCATCGAGCGTGTTCAACCTGGTATCTACTGTTCCATGATCGTCATTGCTGGCGAGTTTGTTGTTCTCTGCATCGAGCAAGCGCAGATAAGGATCAAGTGTATTCCCACGATCACGTAACGTAAAAGTATAGGTTACGTCAGCTTCAACGGGCAACATGTAGCGATAGCGGGTATTTTCGGGCAAGTTGACGCTGATGATGATGCGATTATCATCCGTACTCACCATCTCGTCAAAGGGATTGGTACGCGAGAGCGTCACCGTTACTTCGCCCTCATTCACCCCATTGAAGCTATCTACGATCACTGTATAAGTGCCCGCTTCTAACCAAAGATTATGGATGCTGGCGCGGTTAGATTGGGCGCTGTTGTTGTTATACGCCAGCAGACGGTTTTCGCTATTGATGACCATGACTACCGGATCAAAGCTCTCGTCAGCGGTGACGGTCAGCGTGATGGCATGCGCGTCACCCGCAGGCACGGTGTAGCTAGCACTAGCACGCTGGTTCTCACTTACGGTCAAGGTGAGCGGTTCATCATTAAGCAAGGGGGGGATTGTATTCTGTGCAATACTAACCCACACAGCACCGAATAAGCACATGCCGAGTAAAATAAAACGCATGGCTAACTGTTCCTCAGGCGGCTATCGCCGGGGGCGACTTCATAGATCGCTTGCCACGGCACATAATGCGTGAAGGCATAATCTTCGAACTGTAGATTGCCCTGCATATCGTAGATATTGCGGTAAACTGTGACATCTGCACCTTCTGCAGCATAATCCACTTGCAATATTTCGCCCGTATTCAAGTCATTGTTGGCGACGAAACGTGATTCTGGTGCAGGAACCAGGTTACGCACAATCGGATCTTCGATCTCGACTTGCCAGTGTTGCGTGCTATAAAAACGGAACTGTAGCGCGTTATCGCCCGGATACATACTCGCTTCAATCAAGATGTGATGCGGGGTGTTATTCTGGAAGCGGAAATCGCGCTCGGGTTGCCAGATCGCGGCGTCTAAGCCGGGCGGCTGACCATTGAGTTCATAGTAGCCTACACGGTAACCATGTGAATTGCGTTCGGTGATCGACAACCCACCCTCAAACGCTGCCCGAAAAACAGTTGTACTCACCTGACAGATACCGCCACCGATACCGGTAATGGTACGCCCGCCGAAGATAATTAAGCCATCAACGAAGCCATTATTGTAATCAATATCTCCGAGATAATAATTGAACGAAAATTCTTCTCCCGGGCCAATAATCACCCCATTCAGGCGACTGACGCCCACTGCAATATTCGTGCGACGATTTTGTGAACTGCCGGTGTAGTAGGTAGTAGATTCGGAGACTAGCTCGGTGATACCCAGTTCAGCGGCAGTGATCTGATTGTGATATTGGGGCAGGGTGAAATCAAATGCCATCGGCACTACTCGATTCTCGACCGAGAATACGCCTTCTTCGAGGCGAGCGAGCGTTTGCTGTACATTGAGCTCACGCCCACTTTGTGCGGGCTCTAACACATTTAATTGACTGGTTTCCGGTATAAAGTCAAAGCGTCCATCTACTGCCGGCATGATCAATCCTGGCCCGAGCGTGTATAGATACGTTTCAAATGCGCCCATGTCGATGTCTACTTCGTAGCTCTGCGTACCATCACCATTATCAATACGGCTGACAGTCAGCAATGAGGCGATTTGCTCAACCGATACGCTCCACGGTCCCAACTGATTACCATCCTCATCTGATGCAGTGAGTGTCACTGGCCCCGATAGTGCTGTTTCGATCTGGTTGGCGATTGCCGCGACTGACGTCACCTGTGCAGGCGTTTCGTTAATCACCAGCAAGATCTCCGCGCCAGTATCCAGACGCAGGATCGCGTTGTTTAGGCGGTCTAAAGTTGCTTGGATGTCTAGTGTGCGTCCAGTTTGTCCATCATTGACCACCACAGATGTGCCTTCGATAGACAATGCTGAATTGAATGCGTCGCGGTTGATCTCTTGTGCGATACTGCTCAGCTCTGTCAGTGCTACATTCTGATCGTAGGTGATGACCGGTGAGATCACCGCACCACTGATCCATGCTTCGCCCTGACGATATAGATCCGTGAGGGGGTTAGTGCCATGTCCGATCTCGAAAGCGCGTTCGGCAGTTTCGCGGGCGTTGAACTGCACGCCGAGATCACTGGCAGTCATCTGCCAGAATTGATCCCCATCGCGGAAGGTGAAAACCGCCTCATCCCCATATGAAAATTGGTTGGCGAGTGCGGTCTCGGCTTCTGCAACCGTCATCCCACTGAGATCCGTCCCTAGCGCGTATACTCCCGGCACGACGCGATCTGTATAGCGCATCTGAAAGGCAAACAAGAACAACACCAGCACGATTACCGTCAGAATGCTCCATGTAATGAGCAAGATTGGCAGACGGATCAGCCATGGATTGAGACGAAATGAACGCGGTTGTTGTGGGAGTGAATGACTAGTCATCGATAACTACACCTATATACCGGCTAACAGCAACGAATTGTTCAATTATACACAATTTTGCTTACCAGATTATTAAACACACGTGTATTGTAGCATGAGCGGTGCCGATGGTCATGAATCAAAAAAGCGAGCCAACACGACTCGCTTTTATTGTTCAGATGAGGATATCCGACATTACCAATCGGGGTAATGATCGGCTATATCGTTTTCGGTGATGGCAGTGGTTGCGCCGTTGCACAGGCTCATCACGAAGATGTCACTGTCGCCGTCGCGTTCACTACGGAAGATGATGCTCTGACCATCGTTTGACCAACGTGCTACCCGCTCTAGTGTTGGGCTGTTGGTGAGGTTAATCTGATGTGATCCATCCGCGCCCATCACGAAGATGTCACTATTACCACTGCGTTCACTGTGGAACATGATGTGATAGCCATTAGGTGACCATTGTGGGAAAACATCCATGCCAGGCGTGTTGGTATATTGTTTAACATGTGTGCCGTCCGCATTCATCACGTAAATGTCGCAATCGTTGTAGCAATCCAGACTAGGGCCATCATGCGCGAAGGCGATGCGGGTTCCATCGGGTGAATAATCAGGATGCCATTCGTTGCCGGCATAATCGGTCACCTGGTCAAGCGCGCCTGAACGTAGATTCACCACGAAAATATCAAAATCCTGCACAGGTTCATTGAGGTTGATTGCTTCGAACGCCAGTGACTGACCATCCGGTGACCATGAGGGAATACCAGCGCGTCCCCACTCTCCTGCATATAAAAAGTCCGGAGAAACATCGCGCACGTTGCTACCATCAGCATCCATCACGTAAACGCGGGTCATGCCATCACGGTCTGAGCGGAACGCAATTTGTGAATAATCGGGTGACCAGCCTGCGGCCCAATCATCGACGTCGTTATCTGTCAACTGTTCGATATTGCCATCAAGATCCATGGCAAAAATTTCATAATCTTGACCATCAAACTGTGTGAAAAGAATGCGCCCCTCTGCGCTGTTGCTTGCCAAATGTAGCAGAGCAACCATACCGGCGGACATCATCACAGTCAATGCCACCAACATCCATGCAGTGCGCGAATTGGGATGAAGTTTATTTAACATCGTCAGTCATCTCCATAAATAAAACGATTGGTATAGAGCTTATCATGTGAACGAAATGCCTGCTAGTCTACGCTTAACCTACGCTTCATTCAATCTCAACACCCCGATATAGTAAGTATGTGAGGTGCTTATAATAAGCTTGACCTTTAACGGTAAAATCACAATAACATAATTTCGATGTGAGAATCAAGCAATTCACAGAACTCTCACACCATTTCGTCACTTACACCAAGTAATAGGCACTTGTGTGTGTCAAATGTGCCTAATACAAACAGCGCACCCGATCAGGATACGCTGTTTTCTATCAATCGAATAGCGTGAATGCTCACCAATCCGGTGACATATCCATGCTGTGGTTAGTCGTCACCGGTTGAATCGTGCCACTGCGCAGGTTCATCGTGTAGATGTCGCTGTCGCCATCACGCTCACTGCGGAACACAATCGACTGTCCATCGGGGCTGAAGGTTGCCACACGATCCACTGCGGCGTGTGTGGTCAACTGGCGTAGATGATGCCCATCGCGGCTCATCATGTGAATATCAGCCTGTTCGCCATCGTTGGTGAAATATATGATTTGCGTACTATCCGGTGACCAGCGCGGATACATCGACATCACTGTTTGCCCCTGTGTGAGCTGGCGTATGTTCTGCCCATCGGTATCCATCACGAAGATTTCTAGCACACCGTTGATATAGCGGTTGAACGCAATTTGTCTGCCATCTGGTGACCAATCGGGATGCACATTGTCGCTGTTATCATTGGTCATGCGCGTGAGCAGACCATTCTGCACACCGACTGTCCAAATGTCCCAGTTATTGGTGAAGTACGCATCGAACACTACCGATGCGCCATCCGGTGACCAGCTCACAGTACCTTGATAGAAAGGATCACCGACAGTCATCTGTGTGGGTGATAGACGGCGCACGTTTTGTCCGTCAGCATCCATCACGTACAATGATGATTGCCCATCCTTACCGGAGCGAAAAGCGATCTGCATACGATCTGGTGACCAGGTTGCGCCCCAATCATCGAAGGAATTATCGGTCAACTGGCGTAAATCACTACCATCAGGGTTGACGCTGAACAGCTCAAAGTCGTTGCCGTCATGGCTAGCAAATACGATACGTGCTGTTTCGTGATTTGGCGCGAGGTGCAACAGGGCGACGAATCCCCCTACTAATAAAAGCGTTACACAAACCAATTTTAAAGCAGTGCGGGTGTTAGGATGAAGTTGAAAGGACATCATAGTAACCTCAAAAGTCTAAGCATTAAGTGGGTGAACAGAGTACGCACAGATACACGTACTCTGCATGGGCTGTGATCAGAAGTCAGGATACCAATCGGAGTGAGTGCTATCAGTGACAGGGCGTACATCACTGCCATCACGCTCCATGATATAAATATTGCTGATACCGTCGCGCTCACCACGGAACACAATCTGTGAGCCATCTGCAGAGAAGCGCGGGGTACGTTCGAGTGTGTCGCTGTTGGTCAGGTTACGCTGATCAGTACCGTTACGGTTCATGATGTAGATCTCACTGTTGCCGTCACGCTCGCTGTGGAAGATGATCTCCTGACCATCCGGTGACCATTCTGGCCACACGTCCATGGTCTCGGTATTATGGGTGAGGCGTTGTGTGTTACGCCCATCGAGTGTCATCATGTAAATATCATAGTAGCCGTTTTGTGTGCTGTGATACGCGATGTGTGTACCATCCGGTGAGAACGACGCGCCCCCATCAACCTGTTCGTTGAATGTCATGCGACGAATACTGCCATCGAGCAAGGACATCACGTGAATATCCCAGTTGTCATCGCCCATGTGCATCTCGAATGCCATCAGCGTGCCATCCGGTGAGAACGAAGGATAACGTGCATAACGCCCTTCCGGCGTGACACGATATGCGCCACTGTAGCAGTGACTGCTCATCAGGTAGATTGCATCGTAGCCTTCGCGGTCACTGTGGAAGCCGATGTAAGATTGATCTGGTGCGAAGGTGGGCCCCCAGTCAGTAAAGTTGTTATCTGTGAGTTGACGTTCGCCCGTGCCATCGCTGTTAATCATGAATATTTCCATGTCGTTACCGTCGTCACGCATGAAGACAATGGCGTCCGATGGTGCCGGTTGGCTGATCGTTGGTGTGCTCAGGTTCATCACAATGACGATTGCCGCCACTGCCATCAGGGTTGCAAAGACCACCCATAATGCCGAGCGTGTATTGGGATGTAATCGGTATGGCATCATAAAATACTCTCTAAAAACTACAAACGTCGGGTAGTATGACCATATCACAACTCGACTATACAACACAAACACTGTAATTCGAGATAACAGGATTCAAACACAAGCTGTACTTGTGCTGAATCCTGCCAATTGGGGGTTGGATCGTCACTGATTGGAATCGCTGGGATTGATGCTGTTGAGGCTCGCATCTGCCATGTCAACCAGCATCACACCACCACCATCGATGATGCGGACTTCGGCAAAGCGTGCTTCTTGATAGGCTCCGGCTTGTCCTTCCTGAAACAAGAACGAATCTACACCGATGCGCACCTGCCCATTGCGCACATAGAAATTGACGACGACTTCGTTATCTGCAAGTGGTTCTTCAGCTTGATAGCGTCTTTCGAATCGGGCAACGTTGCGCTCATCGAGCGATAACACCACTTGACCGCTCTCGCGTATTTCGGGGTTGATGGCACGCGCTTGCTGTTCAATATCGTAGACGAGTGTCATATAATCCCCCTGTATCAACGAGCGAGGATCAACCGGTGCGAGTTCAAAATAGGCGACTGTACCATCTTCTAGATTGTTCTCCGAGGTGATAATGTTGCTGTTCACGAGATAGAGAAAAACCACCAAAGTGCCGAATAAGACGGCTGTTCGTAGATAAGTCATGCGCTCATCCCTTCTGCTGGAATACTTTCTAGCACATAGCGTTGCCACAATAAACGCCCGCCTAACAACAGCAAGCCAGTTATTATCAGGATGACTGATTTCATCAATAGTGTGACATCCAACCAGAAGTAGTAATACACGATGAAGCCCGCCAGATAAAGATAGGCAATCCCCAGCAAAATCCAGTTGCGTCGACGAAATGCCAGCAAAATCACGATCACACCGCCAATGATGCCGGGTGTGGTGATCGTCGGTAAGGCGACCAGTGCCGATATGCCAAAGACCATCAAGGCGAACGCAGCTGTTAGATTGATGTCATAGGCACTGAGCAATTGTGCTTCCACCCAGATCAAACAGCCGAATAAAACGATTGTTGTGAGGATAGTCGTATCGCGTAGGGCATCTTCTGCTGGCATATAGCGATTGGTGATCTCGTAAATAATCAGCCCGAATACGCTTACAACCAGCCCATAACCGAGCGATCTCCATAATTCGAACTGCTGAATTTGCAAGCGTTCTGGCAATAAATCCAGCCAGATTACAATCGCCAGCGCCATCCACGCGCCGATCATGATGGTGCTGATTAACGCAATCTGATGCAACGGGAGGTTGATCCACAGACTGATGGTGATGGCAATCATCCCTAAAAAGCGATAGATCGCGTTCGGGTAGAGCCAGATGAAGATCACCTGTACCAGCGCAGCATAAAGCGTGAGAATCGTTACCCCAATTTCTGTGTTATATAGGTTGCTCGCCAGTGTAAAACCCACAATCAGGAATAAATGACCGGTTAAATGCGCCGTCAGGTTGACCTGTTGCATGAAAACGCCCATGTTCGGATTTCGGCGCAGAATGACCGTTGTGCTAATTGCCAGCAAAATTCCTGCTACCCAGACCACAGAGCCGGCTTGTTCATCGCTCAGATCAGCGAGGAATAAGCTAATGAATGACCCGATGATGCCGAATGAGAATAAAGTCGCAAGCCAACCCCCACAACCCATCAAACTCTGTACGTACCACGGACTATTGTCCTCATTATGCTGAAACGAGGGTAAGGTATCGTTTTTGGGCATGCCGATATGATCGCTTGCACGCAATTGGTCGTAGACTTTACCCAATGTTATGCGCTCGCTCATGATTGTCGCTCCCATCGATTATTCAAAGCACGTAACTGTATTACCAATAATGCGGTTAAGCTGACAGTAATCAGCGTCATCAACGAGAAGTAACCGAGGCTACCGCCTGTTTCGCCGATTAAATCCCACAGCCAGCGCCCACTCCATATCACGCCAATGACCAACGTGCTGAGCGCCGAAAACGTCAACATCAGCAAATCTTGGTGGATCACGATGTAGAAGAACAGCGTTAAACCTAATAAGCCAAAATAGGCGGTTGGTATAAGCAGGTTCGGGTTTTCAATGACACGGGTTTCTAACACATAATCGCCCATCAAGGTGGTCGCGTGAATGAGTGCGATCACCATCACAACATACAAGAACCAGCGTCCTTCTTTCATGAATTTGATCGCTGTATTGTGTGCAAGGGTTTCCCATACGAATACAAAACCAGCATTCACTACTAATAACAGCAGGTTGAGGTTCTGCCAATCGCGCCCGATGATCTGTTCCCAGTACAGTGCCACTGTGATATTGAGTAAAATCATCCAGATCAGGTACATGATATTCCAGCGACTGATAAGCACCCAGCCGGTGATGAGCATCAGCCAGACTTGAAACAGACGGTAGCTATTCGCCCCTGTTTGGTATTCCTGACTGATGACTGCCAGCGCCACACCCATCAGGATCGTTGCACTGCCTAGTGCCAATCGCCCACTCCAGCGATTAATGTTGAGCACAAAGGCTAATATTGTGCTGATAACCACCGCACCTTCCACAATGCCGAAGCGTTGCCATTTGCTGAGGTCATCCCAGTTAAATGCGAAGAAGAATAAGATGCCGGCTAGCAGGAAAATCGTGCCCATACCCGCCATCAAAATATCGGCGAAGCGTAACCAATCGCGCCCGGTCGGGATCATGCCAGCGATCTTCTGTGCCGGTTGCCATGCCTCCGGTGCTAAATTGTACTGCCGGAATAACGAGGCAAGATAGGACGGTGTAGCAGGTAGATCGCGCCAATCGTGCTCGTCAGAACGGTTTGTTTTAGGGTGGGTGTTATTATTATCGTGATCTTGTCCGTTTGATGCCATAGGAGCACCTCGTAATGCAATAGTGAATGAACGTATCTTATGCTCACTATATCATATTCGATGTGATCATGTATCTGACATTCAACCAGTTGCTAAGGTCACAACTATCGCATTTCATCAGCGTAGTTTGAGGCGTAAAATGGGCAAATCCTCAAAGCCCAAAGCCGCGTAGAAGGCTTGCGCTTGGTCATTGGCTTGTGCGGTATCTACCCAGATAGCACGCAAATTGAGTTGACCCGCACGCCGCAATGTGGTTTCGAGCAGTTCCGCACCCACACCGCGCCGTTGATAAGTCGGCGAAACAGCCATACTGCTAATCATGCCGATACCGTCGGTTAGACCGCGCACTATCGTCAACGAGACATACCCGATGATAGTGGCAGGGTGGGTTCCTGTTTCGGCAACGTATATTTCGACATGATCCAACTCGCGCATCCGCAAGATCACAGCGATCTGTTCATCATGACTGAGTGTGCGATTGCTAGGAATGGTCATTAACAGAGATAAAACGGCTTCGCTATCGTCGACGTTGAACGGGCGAATGTTGATTTCAGCTGGTGGACGTTCGGGCTTTTTGCCAGCTTGTGCGGCGTAGTGCTCCAACCATTCGCTCATCATCTCACGATGGGTGCGAAAGGGTAACAGGGGCATCTCATCGGGATAGAAAACCCGTACATCAGCCGCATCATCACCCGCCTGCAATTGCCCACCAATAGGGCGCATCCGATAGAAAATCATGATGCCACTGACCGGTGGTCCTTCAGGGAAGCTGTTGATGTTGGCTAGCTCGATGATTTCTACCTGTAAGCCGGTTTCTTCGGCGGCTTCGCGGATGGCGGCTTCTTGAGCAGATTCATCAGCTTCAACGAACCCACTCGGCAAGGTCCACTCGCCCTGATGGGGTGGGTTCCTGCGCTGAATCAACACGATACCGCCATCAATTTCAATCAACATGCCCACCCCCGGCACGGGATTCAGGTAGTGCACATACCCGCATTGATCGCACGCTGGGCGTAAGCGCCCGCCTTCCTCGCGGGTGGTCAGGGTTTCGCCACAGATCGGGCAAAATGTAAGTGAAGGACTCGGCATAGTGCGTAATTTCATCCTTGCTGGCATCTCATATCTGCCACTATAGCACACATGCATAGCAACTTGGCAGAACAAAAGACCACATCATTTGATGTGGTTAGTCTTAGGTTATTCAGAGTAGAGCCTACCGGCCTAGTCGTCGAGATAATCGCGCAGGTGACGGCTACGGCGTGGGTGACGCAGGCGACGCAGGGCACGCCCTTCGATCTGACGGATGCGCTCACGAGTCAAGCCAAATTTTTTACCGACTTCTTCGAGCGTATAGGCACGCCCATTCTGCATCCCGAAGCGCAGGCGCAAGATACGTGCTTCACGCGGAGTGAGTGTGTTCAATAGCTCGTCCATCTTCGATTTGAGCATGTTGCTGTAGGCGCTCTCTGATGGGGTGGGTTCTTGATCGTTTTCGATGAAGTTACCCAGTTCACTATCTTCATCTTCGCCTACGGGGTGTTCGAGGCTCAAAGGTTGCCACGAAACGCGCAACATCCACTGTACCTTGCGGGGTTCACAATCCATCACTTCGGCGATTTCTTCAACTGTCGGTTTGCGCCCGAGACTTTGCTCTAACTCACGCCCGACGCGATACAAGCGACGAATGCGGTCACTCATGTGAACCGGTACGCGGATAGTACGCCCTTGATCGGCAATCGCCCGCGTGATTGTTTGACGGATCCACCATGTGGCATAGGTGCTAAAGCGATAACCGCGCCGATAATCGAACTTTTCAACTGCTTTCATCAAGCCCAGGTTGCCTTCCTGAATCAGATCGAGAAAGGGTACGCCACGTGTCATGTACTTCTTAGCAATTGAAACGACTAAGCGTGTGTTTGCCTTAATTAGATGTTCGCGGGCGTTTTTGCCATCTTCAACAAGAAACTTCCACTCAGTAGCGCGTTCATGATCAGGATTTTTCTTGAGCTTATCGTTGGCTTTACGGCCATCCTCAAAGCGTTTAGCAAGGCTCACTTCTTCTTCGGTGTTGAGCAGTGGCACACGCGCCATCTCTTTGAGATATAAACCGACGGTATCGCTAGAGGCGATGTCCGTCAGATCATATTCTTCTTCGTCGTCGTCATCGTCATCGAGTTCGTCTTCAAAATAATCATCGAAAAAGTCTTCTTCAAATAGAACTTCTTCATCATCTTCAAAAAAACTATCCTCAAAATTGTCCGATTGAACGCCGTTAACTGGATCTAATTTGCCATAAGTGCCGTCGAAATCAGTCATTTATGAAATCCCAAATCTCCAAAATAATGAATAAAACAGTGTTAACTCTGATCCGTCAAGATAGATCAGAGTCGAGTAATTCTTTGAGCTTAGCCATGCGTGGATCGATAGCAGATTGTTCACAATCACAGTGTTCGTGGTTGAGGTTGATACCACAGATCGGGCATAGTCCTTGACAATCATCTTTGCAAAATTCACGGTGTGAAAGGGCAATCAGCACCTCAGCGCGGATCAATGGGGCGAGGCTCAATTTAGCATCTTGCCCGACGAAAAATTCAGTCTCACCAATCGGGTGAGGCGAGGCGTACAATTCAGTAACATCAACCGGTATGGCGTGGTCGAAGATCTCCAGACAGCGCGCGCATTCACGAGCAACAGTTACCAATAACTGGCTTTGAACGAGGATACCTTCCTTGGTACGGCTTAACCGTAGTTGTCCGGTGATAGACTGGGCAACTAAGTCATCGGCAATGCGTACCGCATCGTGGATGTTGACATCGATGTTTTTATGGTTACCTGGCCCATCGGATAACAAAAAACCAACGTTTATTGTTAACACCCGGCTACTGAGAAGACTTGCACTAGACGTATTCACGATAGAGTGACCTTAATAGTCGTATTGTGTGCAATGAGAGTTGTTGTATGTCTAACATACTTATGAAGCGATTATATGAAACTTTGAGTTCGAGTGTCAACAATTTGACATTATATTAAACCAAAATCAAACCTGTTTTATCATGTTTTTTATGGTTCATGTGGTAAATAATAGCTTTTTTGCTGCCATTACAAAAAACAAATGACCGGAGATGTCATTGCGATTTGCGGTGACTCTTTTTGCGATTTGCAAGCGATTGTCTATGTACTCTTCAAGCACATCATCGGCGATCCCCATTTTGAACCTTAATGGTATGTTGTTTTATTTCGGGTAAAATGACATATAAACCATGTTTAAGGACATACCGAAATCATATGAAGGCGACTATTCTTTATATTGAAGACAATCCACTCAACATGCGTCTGGTCAGAAAACTGGTAAAGAGCTTTGGCTATCAGATGATCGAAGCGATGGATGGTATCACCGGTCTGGAGATGGTGAAATTAAAGCACCCTGATCTACTTTTAGTGGATGTCAACTTGCCGGGTATGGATGGTCTGGAAATCGTCTCGATCATGAAACAAACACCTGAACTTGCTGATATTCCGACAATTGCGCTGACTGCCAATGCCATGCATGGGGATCGTGAGCGTTGCCTCAATGCGGGTTGTGATGCCTATATCGCCAAACCCATCGCCCGTCAAGAACTCTACAACGCGATCAATCGTTATCTATCTGTGGATGATGATAAGCGAACAGTCGCATCTTGATATTCCCGTATCGGAAGCAATCCATCGCGCACATCATCTGTTGATGCGTTATAATAAGGTCTAGCTTTAATTTAGCGATCTACCGAGGAGCTTGGTTGTGCGCCGTTTACTCTTCTTACTTTTTGTGAGTCTCTTACTTCTACCTACTCATAGTTTGGCTCAGCAATTGCCGCCAGTGGATCCTGCGAGCGTGACGGGCGATATTCGTATTGCAGGAACGCCTATCTTAGAACCTGCGACCAATAATGTGGTGACACGCTTCACGCTTGAAGGTTATCAGGGCAATATCACTATCGAACCAACAGGGACTGCGCCTGCTTTTCAGGCACTTTGTAGCGGTGCGACAGATATAGTCCTCGCAGATCGGCAGATTAACCCACAAGAAGTCGATGCCTGCACGGCTACTGGTAGACCGCCGCTTGCCTTCCGCATTGCAACGAGTGCGGTTGTCATAGCCGTGTCAAATCAGAATACATTTGCCACCAGTATCACATCAACAGAGTTGCAACTAATTTTTAGTAGTGCGCTCTCATGGTCAGATGTGCGACCGGAGTGGCCCCCATCCCCGATTGGACGCTTCGGTCTTTCGACCGAATCTAGCGCCTTTGACTTGATGACTACGGTTGTCTTTGGTGGTAATCGCTCACCATTAGTCACCGCAATCGGGGCACAATATCTTGAAGATCAAAACACTATCGCTCAGAATGTCAGTGCATCAGAGAATGCTATCGGCTTTTTCAATGCGGATTATGCGCTCGCTAATCAGAATTCTCTGACTGGGGTCGTACTTGATGGCGTGCAACCGAATACTGATAGTATCGCCTCCAATAATTATCCGCTTTCGCGCCCTCTGCTGATTTACACCACCTCGCAGGCTTTTGATGGACAACCACAGGTTGCCAGCTTCTTGAATTATTACTTGAGCAATGCCCAGGTCGAGACACGTGCTGTGGGCTTGTTCCCACCACCACAGGGTTCTCTTGACGTGGCGTTCAACCGTTGGTTATCGGCAAGTGGGAGTACCGTGCCTACACCACCACCGACCGCCACTGAACCGCCGACAATCGACCCGCTTGATCCGCTTGATGCGACTGCTACAGCTGTTGCCGGTGCAATTGGTCAAGTGCCCACTGTCGAGCCAACAGCCATCCCTGATGCGGGCCCGACGCCTGTTTTTGATGAGAGCGTACAATCTCTGCTCGTTGAAGCACGCCTTGATCTAGAGTTGCTCGCCGAAAATGTTAACAATGCAGAGCGCCCGATAGGGTGGAGTGGTAGTCTCGATATCGATAATCCTCAATTGCCATTACTCGTTCGTCTCGATCTTGAATTATTGGGCGCGATTGTATACGGCATTGATAGTCGCCCGTCTGATTGGTTTGGTGCGGTTAGCAGTACCCGCGATGCGATCTCCCGCGATATTCGTCATGATCTTGAGATTCTGGCTGATGATGTGTTCGGTATAATGCGCCCAGATGAGTGGGCAGGTGCTGACCCCATTTACCGCTGTGATCGCACGACACAAGCCCTGACTGCACTTCTTCAACGTAATGACCTGTATATACTAACGGCAGACCCCACTTCACCGGATTATTGTATGCAAGTTTCCACCGAGATTTCGCGCTTTGTTGAGGTCAATCTGCTGGCATCAGAGGCGCGTTTGGGGCAAGATGGAACAGTTACCATACCACCGGATGTCACTATTGAAACGACTATCGCTGTAGCATTCTACAATCGTAACGCAACCCGTCGCGCTGGTTTGATTCCTGTTGGGACAGGGATTACACCGATTGCACGCAGTTATCAAGGTTTTTCAAATATGACTTTGATAGAAAGTGATGGCTTCTTGCTCTTTGTCGAGTGGCAGAACACGAGCTTAACACAAGAAGAGTGGCGGGCTTTGCCTGACGAACAGAGTATCGAGTTCGAGACTATTTGTACGCTTGATTGGTGCGAAGGGCGTAACTGAGCGTGTTGACCCCCTATAATGTAGGAATACAAAACGGGCAGTCTTGATATGATGACTGCCCGTTTTAGTTCAGATTTTCTCATACGATGTGGGTTCAATGATCAAGCGATTCAGGTCCGAAGCCTGTGGGCAGTAACTCGTTGAGCGTCATATCTAGCGTGACATCGCCCTCGAAAGTCACACAAACTACGCGCATAGTCGGAGAAAATTCATAGAGCATCTGCCGACAAATACCGCAGGGTGACCCGCCGTTTTCAGTGGCAACCACAATGCAAGAAAAGCGTCTCATGCCTTCGCTCACGGCTTTTACTAGCGCCGTGCGCTCTGCACAGATTGATGCCGGATAAGAGGCGTTTTCAACATTACAGCCGGTGAACATATCCTCATTTTCGCCCACCAAAACCGCGCCTACGGGATACTTGGAGTACGGCACGTAAGCATTTTCAGCCGTTGCTATAGCCCGTTCAATATAGAGGTTAAGAGCGTTATTCATCCCGGGTCTACCACCTCTGTCATCTGATCATTCGTATTCTCTGATGAGGTGTCTTCCTCTAGCTTAGGCTTGACCTTGACCAATACCTTGCGGATGCGTCGCCCCTCAATCGCACGAATGACCATATGTAAGACATCGGTCTCAATGATTTCTTCAACAATTGGTACACGTCCAATTTGTAGGAAGATATAGCCGCCAAGCGTATCGCTATCATCTGAACTGATATTGGTTCCCAATAATTCGTTCACATCGTCAATATCCATCCCGCCATCGATTATGAACTCATCCTCGTTGTGCTGGATATACTCATTTTCTTCGTTGAAGTCATATTCGTCACGAATATCGCCGACAATTTCTTCCATGATATTCTCAATAGTTACTAAACCGGATGTTCCACCGTATTCATCAACTACAATCGCCATGTGAATATTGCGCGCTTGCATGTCGCGTAAGAGAACATCTGCGGTCAGCGTTTCCGGTACAAAATAAGCTGAACGTACCAATTCCCGCGTAGTGTGTCCTTCCAGACCGCCGTTATGCCACAGGTTGAGCAAATCTTTGGCATAGAGCAAGCCGACGATGTTATCGACATTGTCATCATAAACCGGCAAGCGCGATAAACCTGTCCGCATGAATAGATCAAGCGCGTCGCTCAAGCTCATAGCACCTTCGATGGCTTCCATATCAATGCGCGGAACCATCAACTCACGCGCATAGGTTTCATCTAATTGTAAGATCGAGAAGATCATCTCACGCTCTTCATCTTCGATCGTACCGCCTGTATTGCCTGCATTGACCAGTGTCATGATCTCTTCTTCAGTGACCGTGTTGACCATCTTGTCACTGCCGAATATTTTGGCTAATATCACACTCACGCCCAACAGAATACTCGATAGCGGACTCAATAAGAGTGTGACCAGGCGTAGCGGAGCGGCTAACACGGTGATGATCGGGATCGCATAGGCACTTCCGATAGCTTCCGGTACAACGGTACCGATAATTAGCGCGACAAAGCTGACAGCAAAGACAATGAAGCCTGTTAGTGGTGGTGTGAGCGTGATACCACTGTTGCTCACGTCCATCACGTTGAGCCATGTCATCGTGATGAATACAATGCCAGTTAAAATGAACATCGAAGCGAGGATATAGGTGATATAGAGCCTCGATTTAGCTTCTAGCAGGGTTAAAGCTGTTTTGGCAAAAGCACGCCCTTCGTCGGCGAGGTTTTGCAATTCGCTTTGGCGGGAATTTTGCAATGATGCATAGCCCAGGGTGATAACCATATCGACTATTACTAACAACACGATGATTCCCAAATACGCACTACCTTCGTCCACGGATTACCTTTCTACTCAGCCCATAAATGCCAAACACAAAAGACCGCACAGACTTTAGTCCGTTCGGCTCACAATTGTCACTATTTTGTTCGGCTCTCGGGATTTATCGTTCACAAGATTTAGGACAATGGTTTGATTGATTAGTGCGAGTGTATCATACTCTGTGTTAGATATGCAATATATGACATGCCTCGTTAAGTTATTTTTACAAAGTCAGTGAACGGGCTGAATAGTTAAAACATGGCTAATTCTACACCACCAGATAGATGCACGAATAACACCAAGAATGAGCGGAGTTTGCCCGCACTACATGCTTCTCCTACCGTTAGTGTAGATACGATAAGTCACAGTAAGGTTTGTTTTGTGTCGGAAACTTGATATTTTGAGGAAGTCTCGCTATTTTTTGGCATAATATAGACAAGTCTTTTCATTTTGCACGGGTGGGGTTATTGATGTTTTCGCGTATGGGGTTAGGTGATCGCCTTAACTTGATAGTGATTACGCTCAATGTGTTGATCTTAATGATGGTGGCTGTTTTGGCGTATGCGAGCAGTACCTCTGCTTTGCGCTCACAAGCACTTAACCGCTTTGATCAAAAGTCACAGCAGGCGTTTATCAGCATGGATGCTGAATTGGTTAGTCTTCAAGCTTTTACCGGTGAAATTGCTTCCGAAATCGCTGATTTTGAAGCGATCAATGTCAGCTCGGAAGTGAATAATTATCTGATTGATCAATTGCGAGCATATGATGATATTGCATTAGTCTATAGCATCAGTGTCTTGCGTCCTGAAGGGACGGTCGTTTGGGTAAGCCCAAGTCGCACCAATGATGCACTTCCGCAGACCCGCTTACGTATGGTTGCCGCTGATAATATCTTAGAAGTTGATCATTTCGCTCATGCGATGACGGCAGATGATGCCTCATGGTTCGTGCAGGATGCCGCTGTCTTCGATACCGAAGCGCAACCAACAATTACCCTTGCTGTACCGTATCAACATGCTACAGGCAACGGTCTGATCTGGATTGATGTGTTGCAAACGACCTTTAACGATATGCTGATTGATCGCCTCAACGCCAATGGCTTGTTATTTGAGACGCTAGCCGGCTATGTCCTTATCCTTGACGAGACGGGTACTGTCATTGATTCAGCGAATGTCAATCATGCTTCAAGTACCTTACAAACGGATGTGCAACGCCTTAACGAGCGTCTATTGGTGGCTGACCGCGAGCAGAACGGTTTATATCGCCTGCTAGATCCTTTTAACGATGATACGCCCGTGCTGGCCAACGTGCAACAGTTCACCACCAACAATTGGGGCTTCATGGCGCTCCTCCCGGTCTCAGAGATTCCAATATTATCAGCAGATATTTATGTGCCGGTCGTACTAGTCGGAGTGCTAGGGATTCTGCTCCTCTTCTGGGCGATTAACCGCTTCATCGATAATGCTGTGGTGCGTCCACTGATTGATCTTGGACAGTCGGCAGCGGAAATCGGTGAGGCTAACCTGCGTTTTATCATTTTACATCAGGACAAGCATGACGAGATCGGGCGTTTGGCACGGGCGCTTGATAACATGCGCACTCGCTTACGTGAGACCTATGATGAACTCGCCAATTGGAGCCATACTCTCGAAGATCGTGTAATAGACCGCACCGAACAATTGCGCGAAGCCCGCCTTGATGCCGAACATAATGCGCAACAATTGCAAGTGGTCTATGAAGGCTCGCTATCCGTGGTGAACGAAGCACAATTACAACCGGTACTCGATAAATTCATCGACCGTATTCTCGTTTTACTTGATGCCAGCTATTGCGCCATCTGGTTGTTGGATGCTGATCGCTTACAGGTACAGTTAGTCGCCACTAACGACACTCGTCGACGTAAAACCATTCAACCCGTTACAATGAGTGCGAGTCGGGGTATCGTCGGGCAGGCGATTCGACTTGATCAACCTGTGATTGTTAATGACTACGAAAATTATGAACATCTTGTGGTTCTAGATGCGCATTATCACGATGCGGGCTTGCCGTTTCAGCGTGGATTATCTGTACCACTCAAGTTTGCTGGTTCGGCAATCGGTGCAGTGGTTGTCGGACGAAAAATGAGTAATGTACCTTTCAATCTGGAAGCGCAACGCCAACTGACACTCTTTACTAACATGGTCTCGCCCTCAGTGCGTAACGCACAACTGTTCACTGAATTGCAACAAGCCGTCAATGAAGCCCGACAAGCCAACGAGGTCAAGACACGCTTCCTCGCTAGTGTGACGCACGAACTCCGTACCCCGCTCAACTTGATTATCAATAATACTGATTTCATGCGCGTCGGTGTATTTGGTGATGTCAATGCGGAGCAAGTCAACCGATTGAATCAGACGGTACGCAGTGCCGAACATCTGCTATATTTGATTAACGACTTGCTTGATGTCAGTAAGATTGAAGCAGGTGAGATGCAACTGTTTATCCAAAAGCAAGAAGTATATACCTTGCTCGAAGATGCGGTTGACAATGCTTATGCTTTGCTCGAATCGTATGATGATAAAGCAGAACACATCACTTTGCGCACAGAGATTGAAGAAGACTTGCCCGAACTGCCAATGGATAGCCGACGTATCCGGCAGGTGCTGAATAATCTACTCAGCAACGCGATTAAGTTCACCGAAGACGGGACGGTCACCCTCAAGGTGTTCTGTGTCGAAGATGGCGTGCATTTTAGTGTACATGATACGGGTATGGGCATCCCTCAAGAAGAGATGGCGAAGTTGTTCAGCGCCTTTGAACGTACCAATGCCGCCAAACAGAACGCTATCGAAGGTACAGGGCTTGGTTTGCCGATCTCACGTTATCTGGTACAACAACACGGTAGTGATCTGACTGTGATCTCTCAGGTGAATGAGGGCACAACCTTCGCTTTCACCTTGCCCTTAGATGCTCAACTCACGCGCGGTAGTTTGACAGATACCCAACCGATTACGGCAATTCTTGCTAATAGCGATGAGTGAATAACAGATATTTGCTGATCGCTATCAGACTTGTTAATATTCGACATTAATATAACAGAGGTTTACTATAACGGCAATCAGGATGGCTAAATGAAGCGCACAAAGATTGATAAGAGCGATTTTAAAAGCTTGACGGCTTTAGTGGTTGAAGATGATGCAGGCGGTATGGCAATTATTGGTGTGATGATGCGTCATCTGGGTATCAACGCTTATATCAATACGACTGGAGATGGCGTGGTACAGATGGCCAACGCCATGCCCGAACAACCCAATATCATCTTCCTAGATATTAATCTGCCGAATACTACCGGTTACGATATTCTGGCGCAACTACGCGCTACTGAAAAGTACAAAGACTGCACCATCGTCGCCGTCACTGCTCAGGATGCAGATACAGAAATTCCCAAAGCCAAAGAAGCCGGCTTTGATGCGTACATCAGCAAACCGATCAGCCGAATGCGCTTTCCGAAGCAGTTGCGTCGTATCCTCAACGGCGAGGATGTTTGGGGCTGAGCGATCAGCCATTCACTAATTCTGAGAAGCCTTTCTCATCTTTTTCGAGTAATGCCCAGATGCGATTAATCATGTAACGATGCTTGAGCAAAGTTGCCACGAGTACCATCCCTAATAAGAAGCACGCGACCACCTGTATAAAGAGTAGCGGATGGGTGAAGAAACTCACCGGTGTGAATTCAAACAGTGCGGGGCGTGCATAGAATGTCACCACAGTAAACATGGATAACCCTAACAGCATCAAAATAGCTCGCCCGAAGTGTCGGTATGTTGTCAGATCGTAAAAGTCGAAGCCCAGTACGAGTAATACATTGTGCATATTAAAGAGCAAGATGAAGAAGGTCACAATGCTTCGGGCAATTTCGGTATCTCGATTGGTGCCGAAGTAGGCGGTTAAGTAGACGATCACTACCATGATCGAGCCAACAAAGCCGCTTATCGCAATATAATCGACCACATCCCGCCGATAGTTTTTGATAAACTGTGGGCGAATTAGCGGGATGGTCATCAGCATAGCCGGCATGTTCAAACTGCTAAAGGTCACCCAGCTAATTTGAATCGGTGTGATTGGGAAGGGCAAAGACAAGAATAAGATGAAGATGAAATAGATGATGTGATACCCGCCACGAATCAAGAACATCTTGGTTGTACCGAAGATCGTCTGTGTGATCTCGCGCCCTTCTCGGAAAGCAGTCGGCAGGGTAGACATGGCATTGTTCAATAGCACGATATCAGCAACATCTTTGCTGATCTGTGTGCCATCGTTCATCACGATAGCGAGTTCGGCTTGTTTGAGTGCCGGCACATCGTTGACCCCATCACCAACCATCGCTACATATTCGCGTTGTCCCTGTAACGCAGCGACGATATGCCGTTTGGTGTTGGGGTCTACCCGTGCGAAGACATTCGCTTCGCGCACTGCCCGCGCGAAATCTGCATCGTTCATCTCGTTCAGTTCATTTCCTTCATACGCGCCGGTGACGATCATGCCGGATTCTTTAGCAATCGCTTTGACTGTCTCGATGTTATCACCACTGATGACCTTCAAGCGTATATTTTCGTTGCGTAGAGCGTCCAGAGTCTCGTGAATATCCTCGCGGATTTGATCGCTCATCACAACATAGGCGACCAGCGATACCTGTCCTAAAATATTATCGTCTTCGGGATCGACATCGAGGGTGCCGAGTGCCAACACACGCTTGCCGTCCTGGCTCATCTGTACGGAGCGTTCATACTCAGGGTGATCAACAAGCATCAAGCGTTCCGGTGCGCCCATAACCCAGATACTATCTTCAAAGATTACCGCGCCCCACTTACGCCCACTGGTAAAGGGTATCTCGCGCTGTTTGGTGCGGGTGATCTCATCTGTGCGATCCACCAGATAATCCTGTATAGCACTCGCAGTGCGGTTGCGGTGTGCGAGGCTATCCAAATAGGCGGATAACGCTTGTTCAATTTCAGGCAGAGGCATGTCGTTCAGTGGGATGATCTCATCAACAGCCAACTGATTTTTGGTGAGTGTGCCGGTTTTATCGAAACATAGCACCGTCACATTTGCCAGCGATTCCACCGCGTTAACCTTCTGCACCAACGTATCACGCCTGCTGATCTTAATCGCGCCGATGGAGAGCGCTAGTATAGCGGTCAGCACTAAGCCTTGCGGTACGAGTGTCGTCACAAAAACAACAGCGTTCCGCACTGATTCGAGGAAAGGTAACGGAGGTTGTTGCGACAACAGATTATTGATGAAAATCAACGGTACGAATGTGAGCATCACCAGTACAGAAATCTCAACGATGATGTCGAGGCGCTTTTGCGTGGGGGTGCGCACACTCTTGTACTCTTTTGCGGTTTGTGTGATCTGGTTGATGTTGCTGTTTGCCCCGACACGAGTCGCTCTCATCAGCGCTGTGCCCGCCACACAGAAAGAGCCACTGAAGATTTCACTGCCCACTTCTTTCAACACTGCGTCACTCTCGCCGGTGAGCAAGGCTTCGTCCATCTCCAGCGCGTCACAACGTAACACCACACCATCGACAACAGCTTTTGTGCCCGGTTCGAGCTTCAGCACATCATCTTTGACTACATCACGGATTTGGATCTCTTGTGCTTGACCCTCGCGAATGACGATAGCTTTTTGTACCGTTAATGTCGCCAGCCTATCGAGGCGTATCTTGGCGTTGATCTCCTGGATCATGCCCACGAAGGTATTCATGAACACGCTGATCCCTGCGAAGAAGACTGTGCCATAATCGCCGAGTATCAAGACGATGAATAGTAATGAGAATAAAACAATGTTGAATAAGTTAAATACATTCTCGCGCACAATACGCAGGTAGCTACGGCTGACGCGGGCTTGATAGTCATTGGTAGCACCGCGCCGAACACGTTCTTGTACGTCTTGTTTGGATAAGCCCGTTATGGACTCGCTCATGCTCTGTGCTGTGTCAGATAATGCTGATTGAACCATAGCGTATCCGTTTAACTTTCAATCATCGGGGTTGTTACCGTGATGATAAGCGATTGATTTTAAGTGAATGTGATCACAACGGGTTTTTCTGTGCCGATCACTTAACCTGTACGTTGGTCAGCGTGTTTCGTTGTGCGCGCCGATTGTAACATAGGCACTCCACATACCATAAGACCGCAATTGCCCAACTTATGATTTGCTTGTGACGGGCATTTTTTCGCTTGATTGCAGACACATTAACCGCTAGAGTATGCACCTAGATTATATTTAGTAATGACACGCATCACGTCTTAACACACACCGCTTAGGTAGGCTACTATGGATTTACGCTTTCGTCTGATACTCATCACGCTCATTGCGCTGTTTACGCTGGCTAGCTGGACATTGCCGGAGTGGTGGGCACTGGCTAATCCAGAATCGTCTATCGCGCAGGGCTTGCCCGGCCTAGAAATGGAAGAGCGTGTGCTGTTCAACGCTTTGCCTATCGCTGAACAACAAGCTTATGTAGCTATTTACGAAGGTGACGAAGACCTTGAAGTTGAACCGCAACCTGATTGGGCATTAGCGCTAGTGCGTTCGCGTTTTTTCAGTGAAGATACCAGCGCACCAGAAGCTACTGAACCTTTCGAGGTTCCTGCTGGCGCAACCGAGATTGCGAGTGGTGAGTGGTTAGGTGTCGATGCTGTGCGTCAGGCTGAAGGAGATGTGACCATCTATCGTTTGTCCGATGGCACACGCCTCTTGCGCTTTGAAGAAGGTTTTGTCAGTTTGCCTGCCCCAGATATTCGCGTGATTTTCACACGTAATCCCGATCCCACCGATGAACGAGGAGTAGGTGTCGATTATATTGATGTGGACGCATTGCGGGGGAATATCGGGGCACAAAATTATACCGTGCCTAGTAGCGTTGATTTTAGTCGCTATCCAGTGATGGTTTTGTATTCAGAGCGCTTTGATCAGGTTCTAGCAACACTGACCATCCGCTAAACCATATCCAGATCATTCATCAATTGATCGAGGTTTTTACGCATGTCGTCGATGTCATCGTGCATCGCAAGGCAACAATCAACAATCTCCACAATGGCTTCGCCATAATCAGGTTGCACAGGGCCACATTGCCCGTTGAGAATACTCTCACAACACGCATGGATAATTTGTAATGGCTTGAGCGCATACTCATTGAAATAGGTGAGTAAGTCCAGCAGAGAACTGCTCTGGTGGCTCATGTATTTCGTCAGGAAATTAATCGTCTGCCGACGAATCACTTTGAGGCGTTTACCTTGTGCCTGTGTTAGCCCACCCGGATGCTCTAGCATTGCGTTGCACAGGTCAATGATATAGGTGCCATACTCAATTGTGGTAGCCACAGGGCGCTCTTCGTGTGTTAATGTGAATAAACTAATATGACTATTTTAGAATATCGTAATCTTTCAATCAACTAGCAGGCTGTCAGAACTTGCTCTGAATTGGTTGGATTTTCGTTTGTTCGTGTTAAAGAAATCGATCAACTTCTCATCTGTCTCACACCTACTGCATCTATAATTTGCTTGAGTTGTGAAAACTGTCACGAATAGGAATAGTATGTTCCAGACCATCATCTTACGATTGGGCTTGCGCTATATTAGCCGTCGCTTATTTCAAAGTTTATTGTTCATCATCGGGGTAGCGTTAGGGGTGGCGGTGGTGATCGCCATTGATCTGGCAAATGGTAGTGCCAGCCGAGCTTTTTCGCTCTCGTCGCAGAGCATCACAGGGCAGGCAACACATCAGATTATTGGTACGGGTGAGGGGGTACCAACTACTCTATATGCTGATTTGCGTTTGACAGCCGATATTCGTTTGAGTGCGCCGGTTGTCAGTGAATTGGTACGCACGCTGGAAGCACCTCAGCCGTTGCGCCTGTTAGGTGTCGATCCTTTTGCTGAGCCACCTTTCCGTAATTATCTCTCGACGATTGAAGTCATTGGTGAAGATCAAATTGACGCGTTTGAGGCGCTCAATCGCTTCATTGCCCAACCGAATACGGTGCTGATCAGCCAGACTCTCGCTGATGATATCGGCAAACAACCGGGTGATAGTCTCACGTTGCGTATCAACGGCGAACAACAGAGGGTGCGTATCATTGGGGTTTTGCGCCCTGATGATGCACTGAGCCAGCAGGCGCTCGATAACTTCTTGCTGACTGACATCGCCACTGCACAGGAATTGTTGGGTATGAGTGGGCAACTCACACGCATTGACCTGATCCTCGATACGGACGAACAAATCGCTACTGTGCGTGATCTGTTGCCGCAAGGCGTGCAATTGCTCAGCACCGCAGATAACGGGTCGGCACTGGAACAAATGACCGATGCTTTCGAGATCAATCTACAAGCTTTATCTTTGCTAGCGGTGGTTGTCGGTGTGTTCTTAATCTATAACACTGTGACCTTTAGCGTGGTACAGCGTCGTCCTGTGATTGGCATCCTGCGGAGCTTAGGCAGTACCAAACGCCAGATTTTCGCGTTTATCATCGGTGAAGCCTTCATGCTGGGGATTGTCGGTACAGTGCTGGGCGTAGGGTTGGGTATTATCTTTGGGCGCTTCACTGTCGGTATCATCACGCAGACCATCAATGATCTCTACTTCAGTGTCTCTGTGAATACGGTCAGTGTTGAGCCGTTCACGCTGGCGAAAGGGATTGCACTGGGATTATTTGCCAGTGCAGGTGCAGCAATCATCCCAAGCATTGATGCCACGCGCACCCCGCCGAGTGGCTCGATGAAGCGCAGTTCGTTTGAGGAAAAGACCGCCGAACTCGTGCCCTATATCACAGTTGGTGCGTTGATCTCATTGCTAATCGGCTATCTGCTCTTACAAATTCCGACGACCAACTTATATATCAGTTTCACCGCGTTGTTCTTTGTAATCTTCGGGGGTGCGTTATTCACACCGATTATGTTGATTGCCTCTATGCGTTTGTTGACCCCGCTCATGGGTGCATGGTTTGGTGTGCTAGGGCGGATGGCTCCACGTGCCATCATTCGCTCGCTCAGCCGGACGAGTATCGCCGTCGCTGCGCTGACTATTGCTGTCAGTGTCATTATTGGTGTGAGTGTGATGATCGGTTCGTTTCGCAATACTGTCGCTAACTGGTTAGATAACACGCTGGCAGCCGATATTTACATCTCGCCACCGAACCTGACCGCCAATCAATCAACGGTATCGATTGATCCTGCTCTCGCCGAACAGGTGGCATCTATCGATGGTGTGGCGCGAGTGTCAACGTCCCGTACTGTGCAGGTTACCGCGCCGGATTACCCCGACTTACCACCGGTCAATTTGAGCGTGGTTGATTTCGATTTAGCCGGCGATGCCCGTGAGTTTGTGTGGTTAGATGCCGATGATCCCACCGATGCGCTCAATGCAGGGCGCGTGATGGTCAGTGAACCGTTCGCTTTCCGGCGGGATATCACCCCGCAGGATAATCAGCTCACGTTACTGACCCCCGAAGGCGAACAAACTTTTGAGGTATTCGGCGTGTTCTATGATTACAGCACGGATCAGGGGACAGTCTTGATGGATCGTGATCAGTATGATCAATATTGGGATGACCCTAACGTGACAGCTATTGCCGCCTTCGTCGCACCGGATGCGGATCTGGATACAGTCATCAGCGCGTTGGAACGTGACTTGCTGATTAATTATGATTTAGAAATTCAGAGTAATCGTGATTTGCGTGCCAATGTGTTCGAGATCTTTGAGCGCACCTTCACGATTACGATTGCACTGCGCTTGTTAGCGACACTCGTCGCATTCATCGGCATCTTATCGGCGTTGATGTCACTTCAGCTTGAACACACCCGCGAATATGGCACGATGCGTGCCACGGGCATGACACCCAACCAACTGCGCCAGTACACCTTCATCCAGACAGGTCTGATGGGTACAGTTGCGGGCGTGCTGGCGATTCCTATCGGTATTTTGCTGGCGATGGTCTTGATCTATGTCATCAACGTGCGTAGCTTCGGTTGGACGATGCAATTTGAAATCATCTATGGCGAAGTCGGGCAGGCGTTCGCAGTGGCGATTGGTGCGGCGTTGCTGGCTGGTGTCTATCCTGCCTATGCGCTGGCGAAAATGAACGTCAGCCGTGCCTTACGCAGTGAGTGATCGCCCCATGTACGGGCAAGGTTGGTGCAATCTACCTTGCCCGTAATCTATCACGGTTCGAGGCTCTGGCGTGTCAGTTGATTGTCATAGTACTTCACAGCGCTCTTCGCCATACTGTTGACTGTCTGTACGTTGAAAAAGGCATTGATGATGGGACCTGCCAGCGGGACGAATCCCATGGCGAAGCGTGCTGGCACTCGCGCACTGATGCGGCTGCTCAGCTTCAACGCCAGCTTGTTGCTGATACGGCGTTCCATCTCGCGAGTGAAGACGCTCTCACGGCGTGGAACCTGACTTTTTGCTGAGATCACCATCTCGCCCACATCAGCACGGCGTGTGATCGTCTGTACCAGCTCATGCGCGGCTTCATCCCCGCCGAAGTCATGCACGAGATTATCCAGCACACGCAAGCTCTTCATGACTATGTTGTTCGCGTCATTCTCTTCGTCATCGCGTACGTGTAATAGGCGTTGATAACCCTCATCTGTCAGCGCGTATTCAAAGGCGCTCATCCCAATCGCCATATGATCGAGAATGTGTGCATTGTAGTACACATGATTCGCCCATAACGCTAAGATATTGCGCAGATCAGAGTGCTGAGCGGTCTCTACCACATACGCACCCTTCAATGCGCCGATGCCCCAGCTAATATATGCCATCTTATGTATCAGGTAAGCAATGCCGGCCGGGATAGTCAGTGCGTGCAAGCCGGGTATTGCCATCTCAACGCCACCGGCTAAGCCAGTAATGGCTAGTTCTTGATTGAGCCAGCTCTGCACATCCTCATGGCGCATCGCGGATGTGACTGCGAGTTGGGGATCACCACCGAGATCATCAAAGGCGATGACGATTGCTTCTGCGAGCTGTTCCTGTAAGCCCATGTAAACACTCTTTCACTGGTTTGCTTATCACTTATATAACGAAATTCGAGGCGTTTCCGTTGCATTGAGTGCATAACTTACACGCTTCTTCAGGGTTATAATGTGTAATGAGTCTAAAGTAGATGGTTATGAATGATGAACATGCTTAAACGCATAATAGCCGAAGTTATCCGTTTTCCGGTGACGATAATCTGGCACCTGATGGGCTGGCGCATCACCCGTGAATCACTCGATATCGATAAAGTGGTGTTGACCGGCGCACCGCACACCTCGAACTGGGATTACATGCACTACTTATTCGCCGCTATTGTTTTGCGTCGTAAGATTTACGTCACCATCAAGAGCGAGCTGTTCTTCCCCCCTCTGGGGTGGATTTTGCGAGCGTTGGGTGGTATCCCGATTGATCGGCACTCGTCGAATAACTTGGTTGAGCAACTGGTGGAGCGCCTCAACGCCCAAGACCGTATGCTTTTGTTGTTCACGCCGGATGGCACGCGCAGTTATCAACCCTATTGGAAAACGGGATTTTATTGGGTGGCAAAAGAAGCTGGCGTACCAATTTTGTTGGGTATTCCGGATTATAAGCAGAAGATTGCTTATCTTGATTATGTGCTGATCCCTAGTGGCGATATCGAAGCCGACTTTGCCAAAATCCGTGAACAGCAGGAAAAATATGGTGTGGCGCTTTATCCTGAGAAAGCCAATCCGGTCATTACCCGTCAAGCGTATGAAGCTAGTCTGATGGCTTCCGAAGAATCCATCACCGCCGATGGTCTAACCGATGCAATCATACAAGAAACTGAATTTTCCGCATAGCCAGAACCGTCATGGGCGCGCTACCGGCGCGGGCGCATCCTCATCGACCTTTGCGCCCAGTTCTTCAGGTGTAAAGTGTGCGCCATAGGTGGGCGTTGGCACTGCGGTATAGAGAAATGGTTCCTTGCGTGGTGGTAGAAAGCGCATCACAAATGCAACCGCTTTTAACCCGTAATGCGTCATCATCCGAATTGAACTGTGCGGTTTCTTAAAGGCCATTGCGTTCAGTAGCGGGTCATCCATGAACGACAAGATCACCTCGCGCACTAGGGGACGAATCAGTGCCGGATACCAGCTCACGAATAGGTTAACCGTCGCGTCTCCGATAGCGCGGTTGGCATCATCATAACGAAAATAGTGTTGTTCGTGCGTGATGTTGAAGGCTTCGTACTCCGCGAGAGTCTCCGGTATATCTTTGATATTCATGCGGATACCCACCTCCCGCCAGAAGTGAAAGTTTGCTTTTTTCTCGTGTTCGGTAGGCATGCGCCAACCATATTTTTCATGCCAGCGAATCGGCTCAAAGATGAAAGTTGATAACACATATAGCATATCTTCATTACGCAAGTTCCAACGCCCATGAAGCGCGTTCATGGTCGCGATCACAGTCTGACCATAGTCGCTGTCATAGCCTTTTTCGGTCAAGCCCGCTAGCATCAGCGTCGTGTCGTCATAGCGTTTTTGCCCGTGACGCTCGAATTGCCCGGATGCCACCAGTACCCGACTGGTATGTGGTACGGCGTAGGTACGGAACAGCGCGAACTCCAATGATTTTTTGATGAGCCACGGGTATTCATATGCACCAACCAGAAATGTAATTTCTTGACAATCTTCTTTTGGATCTAACTGTAAAACCTGTTTCAACACATCGTAACGACCAAACATCCTGCACCTCGTTCTCATGATAGCTTACTCACCTAATCTTACCAAAAAATAAGGGTAAGGATATGATCTGTTTGTCCGAACATCGTGTTTACAATAGCAACCAGATGAACAATCGCTGAGTGGCTCATGTTCTACTCTGATTTTTGCGCTATAGTTAGAATATGATTGTCAATAGTTTGATGAGGATTGAGCCTGATGGGCAAATTTGACGAGTTACTCAATCGGCGCAAGCAAGAAGAAGAGATGAAATCGGCGAACCGTTTGCCTCCAGGGCAATCACTAACGGCGAAGTTCCCGGTGCTAACCTATGGTCCCACGCCCAAATTCGACCCGACTACATGGGATTTGCGCGTGTTCGGTGAAGTTGAAAAAGAGATGTCATGGACGTGGGATGCATTCACACAACTGCCCACCACCACTCTCACCACCGATATTCACTGCGTCACGCGCTGGAGCAAGTTCGATACTACCTGGGAAGGTGTGCCTTTTAAGGATTTCATCAAGCTCTTTGGTGTAAAAGATACCGCCCGCTATGTCATCGCCCATTGTGATTATGGTTATACCACGAACTTACCTATTGAAGCGATGCTAGAGGATGATGTATTGCTGGCGTACAAATACGAAGGTGAGCACCTCTCCGAAGCGCACTTGATGGATCACGGAGGCCCCTTGCGTACTCTGGTTCCTAAACGCTACCTGTGGAAAAGTGCGAAATTCGTGCGAGCGCTGGAGTTCTCCAAAGAGGATAAGCCAGGTTTCTGGGAAAAAGCGGGCTACCACAATGATGGTGATCCGTGGAAAGAAGAACGTTACGGACGACGCGGATTCTTTTAAAGCGCACAACGGGCGATTGGGTGACTAGTCGCCCGTTCGTTTTTTGTAGAACTAGTCGTTTGCCGTTTGCGTCTGTGCCGATTCAGTCAGCAGGGCTTGTGTGGCACGGGCTTCGTTCGTTGCTTGTAGCTGTTGCGGGATTGCAGTTGCAGTGCCAGCGATGAACGGCAGTAGATCCTCATTACCCACAGCTTCGAGCGTCATCTCAAAATTGAGCGCGTCTTCGGTGGTACGCGGGCGTAATTGTTCGATCTGTGGCGCGACGATCGTCGCAACCTGCTGATCACGAATGGCATTCTCCGTCGCGTATTCATCAACGGGGAACGCGACAATCCCCGCTGAGATGCTTGCCAGACTGATAATGAACATCAATAGCGCTGTTCCACCGACGTAAAACAATAAGCGTCGATTTTTGGCGATGCGTTCGCGAGGAATATCGGAGCGCTTAACAAATTGCACCAATTTTTGCTTATCGTACTTGTGGCTCAGGTCAAGTGATGGGTAACTTTTAAGCGAATCAGGTAACGATATTTTTTCCAGCATAATTAGCGCGATGTTGGCACGATCAGCCTCTTCTGAAGCAATCGCTGATTGTACGCCTGCGTCAGTCAGTGCCTCTGATGTGACGAGCACCAATAGCATAGGATGATCAAGGCGCAGATTGCCCGCTTGTGCTAAATCTCGTTGAATTTGCTGTGCGGTTGGTTCAGCGCTCACCGCATAAGTGATATTGAGCATTGCGCGTCATTCTTTCCATTTTATGTGTATAGCTTGCTTCATTATGCGTCTAGCCTCAGCTTAAAACCAGTTCGATTTGGAGGATTGGCACGGTTTTCTAATGTGTTTCTTGTGCTATAACCATGTGTGGGCATGTGGGGCGCTTTCTTGCTACAATAGGGTGCATGAGTACCCATACATCTGGACGAATCACCTATGACACAACCCCGATACATTGCGATGTGGTCAGGCCCGCGCAACATCTCAACTGCTATGATGCGCGCATGGGAAAATCGTGCTGATACAATAGTGCATGATGAACCGTTTTACGCGCATTATCTCGCGAATTCTGAGTATGATCATCCCGGCAAAGAAAGGATCATTGCCACCTATGAAACAGATTGGCAGGTAGTGGTCGCGCAATTGACCGGCACATTGCCCGATGGCAAACAGATCTACTACCAGAAGCACATGACACATCATATGTTACCGCATATCGCGCTGGATTGGGTGCAGAGCGTCACGAACTGTTTCTTGATCCGTGAACCGCGTCGCGTCTTGAACTCCTTTGCTAAGGTGGTACCCAATCCAACCATCGAACAGACTGGCTTACCCCAACAAATCGCGATCTTTGACTATGTACGCGAACAAACAGGTATAATCCCGCCTGTTTTATCTGCCCGTGATGTGCTGACTGATCCTCATCGCGCTTTATCTGCATTGTGTGAAGCGATCAATCTACCTTTTGATGAGGCGATGCTCACCTGGCCTGCTGGACGACGAGCAAGTGATGGCATTTGGGCGGAGTATTGGTACGAACGGGTTGAACACTCCACCAGTTTCATGCCGTATCAAGTGGATGACCGTCCCGTACCGGATCATTTACGCGATGTATTGGAAGCCTGTGATGTCTTATATCAACAGATGGCGCGTTATTGCCTGTTAGTTCAATGAGGATAACTGACTATGAAACAAGTATTTAATCCGAAGAATAAAGATATCTTGATTAACATCAACGGACGTCTGGTACATCGCGATGAAGCTGGTATCAGCCCCTTCGATAGTGCGGTGCAGGGCGGGGATGCTGTCTGGGAAGGGTTGCGTCTGTATCAGGGGCGCATCTTCAAGCTGATTGAGCATCTAGATCGCCTGCGCTCGTCCGCGCTAGCGATGGCATTCACTGAGATTCCATCGCATGACACCATCATCAATGAAATCAGTAAGACGCTCAAAGCCAATCAAATGACCGATGGCGTACACATCCGCTTGACCTTAACACGCGGTGTGAAATTTACCAGTGGCATGGATCCCCGCTTGAACACATATGGCCCCACATTGATTGTACTCGCTGAACACAAAGCGCCTGTTTACGATAAATCCGGCATCCGCCTGATTACGTCGGGTATTAGGCGCATCCCACCCGATTGCGTCGATCAGAACATTCACTCCTGCAATCTCATCAACTCGATCCTAGCCAAGATACAGGCGAATGCTTCAAGTGCTGATGATGCACTGATGCTCGATATGAACGGTTTTGTCGCTGAGACCAATGCCACACACGTTTTCATCGTCAAAGACGGCGTAGTGATGACCTCACACACCGAATCTTGCCCGGAAGGCATCACCCGCCAGACTGTGCTGGAACTCTGTCAGGCACATGGTATCCCGTATCAGGTCAAGAACATCTCACTGACCGAGGTTTACCGTGCCGATGAGATGTTCTGCACCGGCACAATGGGCGAGCTGGCTACCGTCGCTGAACTCGACGGGCGCACGATCGGCACAGGGCAGTTGGGCGCAATGACCGAGCGCATCAGTGACCTGTTTCGCCAACTCACTCGCACTGAAGGTACACCTGTTCTTAATCTCGCAGGGTGATGCTTAACGGGGCATCGCTTCAGGAGGGATGTCTGCGAGAAGCGGGTTGGTGCGGTCACGCTCCGAGATTAAGGGCGTGTCTGCATTGCCCCAATTAAGAGTAAACGCGGGATCATCCCATTTCACGCCGAATTCGTCGCTGTTATCATAATAATTGTTGACGTAATAGATCAGCGTACAATTGGTACGTGCATAGAAACCATGTGCCACGCCGACTGGGATAAACAGCCCGATATTATTCTCCTCACCCATTTCGACAGTTTGTGTCTGTTTGAAGGTGGGCGAATGGGGGCGCAGATCGAGCAAACCAGCACGAATACGCCCCTGTGGCACATACCAGTAATCCACCTGATGAAAATGATAGTGTAAGCCCCGTAGCACGTTCGCCTTGCTTTTAGAACGATTGCTCTGTAGCTTATCCCAATTGACCTGAGGGAACCACTCCTGCCGGAAAATCTCGCTGAATACGCCGCGTTCGTCACCGTATTCTTGCAAGGTCACAATTTGTACGTCAGCAATTTGCGCTGATGTGTGTATGAAATCAGTCATATATTTGCCTGTTGGTTAATATCGATCATGATCGTTCGGCAGTATAGCAAAAAATCTACTGCAACCCTATTGTTAGGTGGGCAAGGTCTGGCGCAGTTTGCGTAAGAAGTTCCTGCCCATGATTGCTTCAACATCATCAGGGGCATACCCACGCTCGCGCAGAACGTCCGCAATCAAGATCAAATCGCCGACTGTCTCCAGTCCTGCTGGTGTTTCATCGGCACCGAACCCACCATCCAAATCACTGCCGATTCCCACATGATGCGCACTGCCCGTCACCTGACAGACATGGTCGATTACATCGGCGACGATAGTCAGAGGTAAGGGCGCATCGTTACGCCGCCAGCTATCGCTGAGAAAGGCGTTATACAGCACGATGCCCATCACACCATCACGCTCGGCTAAACGCTGTATCATCTCATCGGATAGATGCCGATCACTATTGCGAAAATGGCGCGGGTTGCTGTGGCTGGCAATCACCACCCCCTCATAGCGATCAAGTGCCTCATGATAGGCTTGCTCGGCCATATGGGATAAATCCAACATTGCGTTGAATGATGCCAGTACGTCTAACAGCGCCCGACCCTCAGCGGTCAACCCGCCAGGCGTACCGGTTCCGCCCGCATAGCGTGTCCTCTGCCATGATGTGCTCACAATACGCACCCCGCGCTCATACCATTCTTCAAACTGTTGCGGTTCGATGATCGGATCTGCCCCTTCCATCAAGATGACCAACCCTTGCTGACGTTCACCGAGCGGTTTATCCCATGATGCTAGTACCGTGTCCAACTCAGAGGCTGACCGTATAAGCATCACGCGATCCGTTTCATCCGACAGTTGTTGATAATAATCAAGTTGCTGGCTGGCATTGTTATAGGCTTCGCGGGCGTTGTGGTAGGTGGGTGCAGGATGAGGCGTATTCGGCGTGAAATTGACGTGTGCCGGTGCGCTGAACAAGGTAGCAAATACAATCCCCACGCGCCCCAATAGCGCATCAGGCAAGCCCAGCATGGCTTTGTCCCACGTTTGAGCGCGTTCGTTCTCGCGGTGTGTGATGGCGCTTGTGCGATAATCTCGCCCATAGCAGGCGGTATTCCACGCAATATCTTGATGCGCGTCCACAATCAGCATGATGCATCTTTCCTAGTCGTTCATATTCAAACACCTGAGAGGCATAGCCCAGCACTATACCTCTCAGGTGTGTTCGTTAGTGGTCGGTGCTTACAGGCGTGGGACAGTATCGATCGGATCACTGCCGGCGATAATATCCACGAAGGGTGCGAAGATCCACCCCACATAACTATTAGAGCTATTGCTCGGGTTATAGCGAACCTGATACCAGAAATCTTGACCGCCCTGACGGGTACGCGCTAAGATTTCTACCTGTGCGCCCCAATCCAGTTGAGGAATATCGGCTAGACGCGCTGAGCGTTCGGTGGGTAGGGTGCGGAAGTTCATGTTGGAGCGCGTCACACCACGCACGATACCGGGCGGATCATAAACGGTGATGAACGCACTGGCTTCGATCAACGGAATATCTTCTTGATTACCCGCTGTGATGGCAAAATAGCGTCCTGATACCCAACCCTGTGTATCTGCATCGAATTGTATCAGGTACCACGTGAATAAGCCTTCTTGCGTGTTACGCGAGATGATCGGGTAAGATGTGCCCGGACGCGCCACGCCGAGTAAGGTCCCGCCGAGGAACGGTCCTGAACGCAAGGATAACCCGCGTACCTGTACCACTTCACCGACGGCTATCGGGGGTGTCCCACTATCTTCTTCTGTCGGTGTGCCATCGCTGACAATCCAGTTGACTTGAATCAGTGCGTCGCCCGTATATTCGACATAATCTGCAACGATCAGATAAGGCCCGTTGGCTAGATTGACAATGCGAGAGTAACGGCGGAACCCCGTATTAGCGAGATCATCAATCACAACTTCACCGTTGATTGTCAATCGGATGCCACCATCTACGACGACGATGAATTCATATAAATTCGCCTGAATGGTGGTGTTCGCTGTGAAGCGTGCCGAGAAGTTATCGGCAGGGATGCCAGCTAAGATTTGTCCCGTTGCCGGATTGACCGGTGCGCCGGTTCCCCAATTTTGGCTCAAGCCATTGGGATAAGTCACAATCTGGCTGGTTCCTGAGAAATCATTTTGCGAGTAAAAGATGCCTGACCACGGCACATTAGCCTGTGCTTGTGCTGGCAATGCAGGGAACAAAGTGATGGTGCCAATTAACAGCAAAGTGCTGACCATCAGCAGAGATTGGATAAATCGTTTCATAGCGTCTCATCTCCATATCTAGTGCGTATGTTAATACAAGCGCGTTGCCTGTTGATCTTAATAAATTGGTACATCAGCGATGTTACCCCGAACGTTCACGAACGAGGCATCCACCCAACCCACGATGCCCGCATAACGAACTAAATACCAGTGATCGTCACCGGCTTCGACAGTACGTGCCAGCAATTGGGCTTCTGCACCCCATGGGATCTGCCCGGCAACCGCTACCCGTGTTCCGGGACGCACACGAATGTTTAACACCGAACGCGGTGAGATCGTCACGCCGGTATCCGGTAAGGTGATTAAAGTCTCAAAAACGCTGGTTTCTTCGGGTACGCTCAAGCCGGGCGTGTTATTGACCGTGCATTGATCCGAACCGTCAAAGATCGGGCGCGTGTTGTTGATGAAGCTAGTAACCGTGCTGACCGGTGCGTTCGGCTCGAATAGGGTGAGACACGCTTGCTCGACATTCTCAATGCTGGCACTCGGAATCACCCCATCAATGCCAACGCTATTGAGCGCACCTAAGACCGCGTTGGTACAGACAATCTGTTGTGTGGGGTCAACGATGCGCCCTGCAACTGACAGTGCCAATTCCGGCGTGACCGTGCAACTATAGGTAGTGAGATTGCGGAAGTTCACATCGAGATAGCGTCCGGATGCCCATCCAGTTTGACCGGCTTCATTGGTGATGAGGCGGTACCAGGTGAACGCGCCTTCGGTATTGTTCTGCGCGACAACGGTATAGGTTCTGCCTGGACGCAAGACCGCTACCAGCGATGCGCCGAGATAAGGCCCTGTGCGTAACGCCAGACCATTCACGCCTTCAACTTCGGCTGTGACGACGTTGGGGGCGTCGTCTTCGGGGCGATTGCCTGCGCCATCGGTTTCGTCGGTGATGTCTTCCCAATCCAGTTCGATCACTGCGTTACCCGTATATTCGACATAATCGAGGATGATCGTGCGTGCGCCAGAACTGATGAAGGTCGAGACTGTAAACGTCGTTAAACCGGTGTTGCCGATGTCATCAATTAGTGTTTCGTTGTTGACGATCAAGCGTACGCCCCCATCTGCAATCACGGTGAACTCATAGAACCCGGTGTTGAACAGGGCGGTGCTAGCGAAGCGCACCGCAAAGTTATTGGCAGGGATGCCGGGCAAGGGTAAGCCATCTACAGGATCAGTTGGCGCACCAGCCCCCCAATTCAACGCCAGCCCCGGCGTTTCGTAGGTGATTAAAAACGTCGGAGAGTCAAATGTTGTTGTCGGGTAGAATAGCGCCGCCCATGGTTCGTTATTCTGCGCTTCAGCATTCGGTATATGTGCCCATATGCTGGAGAGTGACAGCATCATGAAAATCAAGATGATCGGTAAAAATCGCCGCATGGCATTGCTCCAACTGTGATTGTTCAAAATCAGTTGTCACTTGCTGAACAACTGATACCCTTTATTCACTTGGGATGGGCGCTCATATACGCCCCTGAAAAATACGTATTTCACCTTTCATTATACCTTATCGATGTCAATCTTGCGTTGATTCATATTCTTAATGTAACCTGTTATGCGTTTCTTGCGTATAGGTTGTTAAGAAGACCGAACAAAATAAGATGAGGAGACATAAATCATGTCAGAGAATCAAAATAATCATAACAACACGGTTGACCAATTGGTACAGGAAGGGCGTGGTTTATTCCACAAAGCCCAACAACGTCATGTGATCGTCCGCAAAGCCGACGGCACACAACTGCTAGATGTCAACGTGCTGGTGCTAGGTATCGCTGTCATTGTTCTGCTGATGTTCCAACCGCTCGGCACTTTTGTTGCCATCGGCACAATTGCCTATGGTATCTATAACAAAGTCAAAGTCGAGGTGGTACACGAGATCAGCCATGATGAAAAGGTGATCGAGATCAACATCCCCGAAAACGACGACGAAGAAACCAAGGTGCAATAATTGCCCTGTGCGCTGGCATAGCATCCCTGCTAAGATGTGCGCTAAATTGCGCTTTAGGAGGGATGATGCCAGAGTTTGCTATACCATCAACACAGCGCCAGCGCTTGCTGGTATTTAATCTACGTACCGATGCTGACGATCATATCTTAGGTTTTACCACGCGCTGGCTCAATGAGCTGGCGCGTTATTATCAGCATATGGATGTGTTGACCACTCACCAGGGACGCCTGGCTATCTCCGATAACGTGACCGTCTATTCGACAGGGCGTGAGCAAGGCTTATCACGATCACGGCAGTTATGGCGTTTCTATCGCATGCTGTGGACACTCACCGCTCGTCACCGCTATGATGCTTGCTTTGCCCACATGCAACCGATGTTCGCCACACTCTCCGCGCCCATTTTACAATTACGGGGTGTGCCCATCATCACGTGGTACACGCACCGCCAACTCAACCGCATGGTGCAATCCGCTGAACGGGTATCTTTCAGGGTGGTGAGTGCTGTACCCAGCAGTTTTCCCATTGCATCGCCCAAACTACGCGCTATTGGGCACGGTATTGACACCGCATTCTTCACACCGGATGAGCGCCAACCGTCACAGCCTCCACGCATCGTGCAGGTGGCACGTCTGACAGCAATCAAACATCAGCACGTTTTGTTGAACGCTGTGCGTGATCTGGATTGTGAGGTGGTGTTAATCGGTGATATTCCCGATGGTTATGATGATGCCTACAAGCGCCAACTGTATCAGCAGGTAGAGTCGCTACAACTGACAGATCGTGTGATCTTCGCGGGGGCACAAACACCTGAACAGGTGCGTGATTGGTATCAGAGCGCGACGCTTGCCGTCAATCTCAGCCCGCCCGGCTTGTTTGACAAGGGCGCGTTAGAAGCAATGGCCTGTGGTCTGCCGACGATTGTCAGCAATCCTGCCTTTGCGCCACTGACCGGCACCTATCAATCACAATTGCACATTTCTGCGCCTGATGATGACACACAGCTACACACACAGCTCAAGGCGATGCTGGCGCTCTCACAAGCGGAACGCCAGATCATCGGTGCTGATTTGCGGGCTGGGGTAGTGGCGCATCACAGCTTAGATGTGCTCATCCCCCGCTTGATAACCGTGATGCATACCGGCGAATTAGCGCAATTCGAGGTGCGCTGAGGCAATCCGTCCCCAAATGCTAAAAGTGTGTTGTTCCCAGATGGCATAATATGTTGTCCGCGCCCTTTCACGATCTCCTGTAAACTCATAAGCAAGCGCTTGAACATACAGCGCTGATGGTGCCAATGGGGTATCTGGATTGTCGCGAATCGTGCTATTTAAGATAGCCAACACACGAGCAAAATCGTTCTCTAACAGAGCATTGAATGCATTTTGTGGGAGCGGGATCAATGCCTGTGGGAAGATTGATTCGGCAAATTCTGTTGGTGCTTCCGCAGGTTCGACGCGATAGAATCCATCACGGTCTTCGACAAATCCCCACCAACCCGAATCAAAATAATCAAAAGTGACCACAGTCCGTGGCGCACGCCCGATTTCCGTTATGCGTAAACTCTCGGCAACAGATAAGCCGATGTTGTTCAGTTGGTCTTCAAGATCCTGTTCAACAGATAAGCTGACTACGTCGAGGAAACGCCCGATTACGGCGCTCATATCACAGGCAGGTGCTTCGCTAGCAATCGCTACACCTTCACAAATATCGAGTGCAGTATTGCCGGCGATACTGATGCCACGGATCAGCGCACGGGCTTGCTGGGATTCCCATGTGGTATCATCATCGGCAGTGATGATCGATTGGGCTGTGTTGCGGGCATCTTCAACGCGCCCTTCCAGAGCGTAGAGCATCGCTAGTGTCATCAATGCGCGTGTACTGCTCGGTTCATTGAAACCGTAATCGATTAAGGCATTTTCAATGATAGCAATACTTTCTGCTGGCGGATTGGCAAATAGGTCAGCATCGCGTAGGCGACAACCCAGACTATCAACACTGCTCGGACTTGCGTTCAAATCCTGTGAGCGCCGATATAGATTACGCTCGTACTGCCATGTATATTCGATCTGTGTGCGACAATCCCAATCAGGATAACGGCTTACTGCGTCATATTGGAATACGACCAAATCCGGCGCAGTAGTGCTGGCGCTATCAATCGGCCAACTGATAATATCACCGATGCGCAATTCGCTCGTCGGATCAATCAGATCGACAGCGCGTCCGTTGCGATGCTGGATAATATAATAACGGTCACTGGTTTGCCCATCATCGACGCGTAAGACTAGTTCATCAAGCGAATCGGCATTCACATCGCGCAATTCAGCAAGCGTCACCTGATTGACCATGCCAAAGGGCGCAGGTGGTAGATCATAATTGGTAGGAATGAGTGTGAAAGAGTTGCGCTCGTTGGCAATAGCAAGTAGATATTCGTCGTAGCGTACAGCGCCCTCTTGTTCATATTGGATGTTGACCACGCGATCCTGTGAACCCCGCCCGTCAAGGTTGCTAGCAGTCAGCGTGATGGTGAAGCCATCACGTTCGATGGTGTTAGCACTCGGATCGCTATCGATCGCGTTCTGTACAAAAGGGTGTACCAATGAGCGCAGATCAAGCGAACCCACTGGCGCGTTGATCGCTGATTGCACAAGCTCGCGTCGCAGTGCTGGGTCATTTGGAGCGAATGGGAAACGCCGTTCCATCTCATAGAGCAATACATTGACCGCCAGTTGTACATCTTCGTTGCCATCATCCATCAGCGCGATTTGCTCGCTCACCAGTTGAACAAAATCTGCTTCTAACCAGAAGCGCGATCCATAATTAAACGGGGGTAGTTGGGGCGCACCATAGACGGGCGTGGGGGAGGGCGCAATACCCACCGGCGTGTTTGTCGCGAAGGCGAACTGTGAGCTTGTATCCATATTCTCTTGTGTGGTGTCCTCCGCGTTGTTATCGGAGGGGGCGGGTGTATTCGTTGCAAAACCGCTACCCTGTGCATGGATGGGTAGCAGTGATCCCATCAACAAAATACCGATAAAACCAGCGATAATACCGATCAGATAAAAGCGGACACTCGCATATAGGCGCATAACATCCCTCTCAATGTGTGTAGGTCATCGTCATGATGCTTGATTCTAACGATTTTTAGGATGATTGCCAGCACTGGCTACCTGACCGTTTGCTGGTGCCTGAGCAAAACCTTGGAAGATCGTAGCAATACTATGTACGCTGGCAATCCGACCTTCTGCGACAGCGGCGAATACTTCTGGTATTGATAATTCATGCACGCGGATCGATTCCGTGTCGTCAAGGTCTTGCTCCCCGACGCGCTGTGCATTATGCGCGATGAAGGCATAAATATAGTTATCGAAGCGCGTCGGGTTAGTGATATAGCGCGAGAGCAGTTCCCAGTGTTCGGATTCATATCCAGTTTCTTCACGCACTTCGCGTTGAATCTCTGCGAGAGGCTCTCCGCCATCGCTCAGTCCGCCCGGCACTTCGAGACAAATCTCGCCGATGCCATGTTTGTACTGTTCGACCAGCACGATTTGCTGTTCTGGTGTGATGACCAGTGCCACCACAATATCCGGCTCGGATACCACGTTATAATCGGGAATAATCACGCCGTTGGGCAGATGGCAGCGTTCTTGCTTCACAATCATGAATGGGCTAGCATCCAAGACCACCCGCGATTCTTCGACTGTCCATTTTTTCATCGATGATTTGTCCTCGTGCGCTGGATGTGTTTGCCTCATTGTTCGCGCTGCTCATCAACCCGCGTCATAATTGTTTGAATTGCTTGTGCAGTTGGCATCCCCATCACCTCGCTTGCTAGACTGCTATAGTAAGGATCATGGCGCAGATCAGGATTAAGGGCGAAGGCTTTCACAGCGAGTGCTTCAGCGCGATCATAGGCTTCACTCACCACCAGTTCAAGCGCATCATCCATATATTTCTTCGATAATTTTTGATCAGCTTCCGGTACAGTGCTGGTATATTGGGGTTCAGCTTGCTTGGGGTTCTTGAAGCCTTCGCCCACCCAATCGCCCCGTAAACGTAATTGTTTGATGTGCTTACCCGCATCCAATGCTAATTGTCTCACCGATGGATCCGGATCTTTCTGATAGATGGTTGCCAGATAACGCATCGCTTCTTTTTCACCGGTTTGTGCCAATGCCCGCACCCCTTTTTTGCGTTCTTCGGGGTCATCACTGCGCAAAGCCTTAAAAATGCGCGGGTCAAAATCTACCATCGTATTATCCCTCAAAGCATGCTATTCAAGATCAGTGATTTCCAGCATGGGCATCACTTTACCCCATTATAATCGATCACTGTGTCTCTGCCAGAAAAATGATCAAGGCATTTCCGTTATGATCTGTTCGATCGTGCCCAGCATCAGATAATCGCCCCAGATCTGACCGCCTTCGGCTACATATAAACGCGCCAAAGTTTGTGGATCATAAACCATTAAGCGCAAATGAAAATCATCTTCATCCGGTTTGGTAAAGCAATAGGTGCGTTCGATCTGATCCCCTGTATTCAGTGCCCCTAGCGGTTCATCAACCTGTGCCACCACTTCGTTATAGCCTCGTGTTAGGTGTACACTCACCGCATAGCCTTCGTGGATGTCTGTTTGGGCGTCGAGTATAACAGGTACACAGGCTTCTTCACCTGTATGCGCTTGATAGCGTGTGTAAAACCTACCTGCATAGCGCAACAAGGCTTGATTATTGGCTGTATGAAAACTGAATGTCAGCGTATCATCCGATGCTCGGTCAAATTGATAGGCGATTGACCATTGCACCGTATCGCGATAACGTACCCCCCGCTCTTCGCTCAAACTGGCGATCGCATCCCAGCTTTCTGGTGCTTGCATAGCGACGATACCCCATACGCGATCTTGTGTGCTGAAGGCGTCACCGATCGTGTGAATCTCTGGCGGGGCGAATTCGCGCCAGCTCACGTTGATGCTGATACCATCCAGTAGGTTGGTCTGGCGGGCATAATAGACCACTGGACTGCGCTGATCAAGATAAACCAGAGCGGGTTCGTCGGCAGTGCGCGTCTGGGAAGCGCGTTCAATCATGCCTCGCCAATCAGGTTTGGCGGGCCAGTGTGTATGGTAGTTTATGAGTTGGGTGTTGACGACAAAGAGCGTCAGCAAGAGTGCGGGCACAGCTTGCCAGCGTTGATTGTATATGCGCGGTAGGCATATCATAGCGAGCAAATACCCTACCAATAGCGCCCATGCCGGTAAGATCACGATGAGATAGCGTAATTGTAAGATAGATAAGCCCTGTGCGTTGATAATAAACAAGCTGATCACAGGCACAAGCCCCCACAATACGAGTAACATCAATGCGGGTAAATGTTCGCGTTTGCGCCAGCTCAGCCCGCCTAACACAACAATCACGACGAATAGCCAGTCTGCACCACTGGTCAGTTTGAGCCAGAGCGCACTGGCTGTGCCCCAATCGCTCGGCAGAGCGCCGGGCGCAACAAAACCGGTGTTAATCTGTAATTGTTCGAACACGATAGGCAACCAAGGCGCAAACAATAAACTGGCTAATCCAAAGGGGAATATGATCCGCAGGCGCACTGTCAGTGAGGCGTGCAACAGATGCGCGCCGACAATTGTGAATGCCGTGTAGTGCGTGTATAGCATCAGAGCGAGTGCGACGCCATACAGCATGATGTGGGTGATCGAGGGGTGATGCCACCAACGCAGATACAGCCAACTCGCAAGGCACGTCAGTGCTAGATATAAGCTATACATCCGCGCTTCACGTGCATAATACAAGTAAAAACCGGATGTGCCGAGCACGATCATTGTGATTAATGCGGTGCGCGTGTCAAATTGCTCACAGGCAAATGCATAGAGTATCGCCAGTGACAGGCTCGCGAGCAACGCAGATGGCAAGCGCAAGCTGAACTCACTATCGCCTGCGAGCCATACCCACCCATCGAGCGCGAGATAATAAAGCGGAGGATGTACGTCAGCGCGTACATGGTTAAGGGTGCTTTGTACGCTCTGCAAGACCAGTTGTGCTGTCTCTCGCAAGGTGCTCGGTGGACGGCTGTCGTCACGCACAATCCACGCGCTGTAGCCTTCATCCATCCATAAGCTATCGGTGATCGAGCCACTGAGGGTGATGCTGAATAATCCCAATAGGGCTAGTGCTACAACTATCAAACGTAGAGTAGGGTGTGATGTACTCGTTGACATAAACCAATCATTTTCGTTTTTGGTAAGCTGTCAGGCATTCTAGCAACGAGTGCGGACGAGTGGCAAGCTATGATTGATCACATCAAGCTTCGTGTAGGGCTTGCGGTGGTTTTTGATACAACCACCAGAAGGTGTCCTGTGGATAAACTTTCGTCAGCGTATCGGACCATTGGAAGTCATCAGACCGTAAGTAAGTCCGCAGTTTGCCATCAGCTTCTTTGACTATCTTGTGAATCTCATCATCTTCGATGCCGAGCTCGTCCATCTCATCCAATAACACCTGTACAATCGTGCGCTTCTGAATTTCAGGACGATAGTTATTATGACAACTCTGCTGACTGTCTGCACATTCTTTGAAGAATGTTTGCATGGAATCCAGACGTGATTCGATCTCATGCAATAGTTTGCCCTCGTAATGTGATCGCCATTCACGGCGGGTGCTTTGCCAGTTATTGATCGCTTCATCAAGTTTGCTCTGTTGTTTGTTACTCAGTTGGTCGCGTAGAGCACTCAGACGGTGCAGACGCATCACCAGCGCACCAATAGTCAAGCTTGGCATTTTTGAAAAAAACCCTGCGCCTGCATGACCAAATAATTGATCACCGCGTACATAATCAGCGAGTCCTTCTACCATGGCTTGTGCTTCTGTGAGATCAGTCTGAATTTTGTAATTGGATGACATACTCTCTCCTCTTGTTGATGATTTGATTTTTATCTTATCATGCCAATGTAAAAAACCCCTCAGAGCTTTTCTGAAGGGGATGTCAGGTTCGTACAAAATTGGGTGTAGTCCAGATGCAAGAAAACATGGCTCACAATCTGTGTAGACGACCTGCGTGCTGTCCCGAGGGGCAGACGGATGTATTGGCTCTAGGCTTCGCCCTGTTCTTCTTGTGCCAGCACCTCTTCAACGAAGAAGACAGGTGATGCAATCAGACGATGTACCGGGCACATACCACCAATCTCGATGATTCGTTCGCGCTGTTCATCGCTCAAAGGCCCTAATAACTTAACTTGCTTGGTGATCTCATGTACGAAACGCTCATCACCATCATAAGCAGGGTAGTCTTTGCCTTTGAAGCGCTCAAAATCTAAGTCGATCTCTACACCTTCCAGAGGCCACCCTTTACGCTGTGCATAGAGACGCATGGTGATCGCAACGCAAGATCCAAGCGCACCCATCACCATCTGAGTGGGAGTCGGGGCGGTATCGGTTCCGCCATCAGCAATCGGTTCATCAGCGTAATAAACATGTTCACCGGAGTAGATTGTCGTTTGTAAGCCGTCGCTTGGGAGAATGACTTTTGCTTTTGACATGGTATCCTCAGATTCTGTATGGTTGATATATGCTTTGGATACTCTCACCATAGTCGATCTTACGCTCACTGCCGCGGGATATGACAAATATCTGTGAACGTCGGGTCATCTATCATTAAAACAAAAAAGGGGCAGCTCCGAAGAACTACCCCTTTTTTGTTTTGCTTGTATTGCTTAGCTAAGACCGTCGATGATGGTTGAGAAGACGTTACCGAGCAGTGGGCCCAGAACGATCAGAACAACGATCACAACAACAGCAACCAGCACGAGAATCAAAGCATATTCAACGAGACCTTGACCCTCTTCGTTTTGTGGACGATACAACATGATAATTTCTCCTGTTTATGATTTAAATGAAGTTCATTAGCGAACTTATTTATACTATATCAAATATTAGGCGAAAGAAGTATAAAGATTTATCAAAAACTATTCTCTCTCAATTTGTTGGTCTTTTATGACCCTTAGAAAGCTATAAAAACATTGATATGTGCAAATTTCATATAAAAAATTAATGCAATTTAGACAATTTATTATCAAAATGTGGTTGTCAGAGATGAAAACCGTTCATCTCTGACGTTACAAAATGGTTTAATTTGTAGATTTAGGTGCTTTTAGACGACGCAACCCCTGATATTGCGGATTACCTTGAATTGATTTCCAGCGTGTATCGACATCACCAACATGCCATTCCACCACATAAAGCCCATCCACATCCTGGTAAGCGAATGAAGGGACTAAGCCTAGCAAAATCTGGCGCATCACACCGATAAAGTCTTTGCGTTCTTCACCCATACGCAAGATAAAATAATCGCCTGCTACCCATTCAAACAAAATCGGAATCCCGTTCCAACTGCCTTCCATTTTGATTGGATTTTCGACCTGTGTACAGCTCATGTAAAGTCCCTGCACGCGATTTTTCCACAAAGTATGGTTCACGCGTTCTTCGATATAATAGGGGCGTGGTTCAGGCTTTGAGTAAAACCATGTTCGTGAACTTGTTGACATAGTAGCTTGCCTCCATCCAGAATAGTCATTTATCATTCTAGTTTACCGTATGTTAAGCGCTTGCCATAGGCTTAAGCCCATCAATTGCGTGTACGTAATTTGTTGATGGGGCGTTATTTCCCTCTTGTGCTACGCTATGCCTACGCTCAAATAATTTGTTATATAATATAGATTGTGCAAATCTGTGATATACGATTTGGCTTGTAATCCGTATCGCTCATGCGATGAGAAACAAGAGTTGAACCCTTCATGAATGATTTTAACACGGTACCTAATCCAACCTTACAACCTGCGCGTCCGAACAATAAAAGTCCACGTCGGGGTGTGCCACAACATAATCTGCCACAACGGCAACCTTCACGTTTGTCCCCTGCGCGTCGTGTGAAAAAGCGTTCATCACGCTTGTGGTTGCTGCTGATTCCGGTTAGTTTGCTGGTGTTGTGTATTGTCGTGCTGGTTACGAGTGTGTTGCTGGTGCAATTGAGCTTTGCCAATAAGATATTGCCCCGTGTAGCAGTCGCAAATATTGAAGTTGGCAACATGACGCGCACTGAAGCAACTGCTTATTTGATGCAACAATGGCAAACAATCACCCTGCGCGATGGTGAACGCACCTGGTCAGCAGATGTGAGTGCGCTCGGGTTGACACTTGACGCACATCAAAGCGCCGAGCGTGCCTTCGCCCAGGGACACGGTGAAGGTGGATGGCGCGCTCATATCTCTGAGGTAAATGTCGCTCCCATCTATGCCGTGGATGTCAACGCACTGGATACCTATCTCAGCAACCGTGCTTTTGAGATCAACCAAGCGCCACAAAACGCGGGGATCGCTATTGTTGACAGTGAATTGCAGACAACTGCGCCGGTTGATGGCTACATGCTTGATGTACAGGCGACAATCAACCAATTACAAAGTGATCCGGCATTGCTGGCAGATGGCATACTCGAACTCGTGATGGTGCGCGTAACACCAGCGGTCACAGATGCCTCCCCGCTTCTGGTTGAAGCTGAAGTGATGCTCTCCTCTCCGCTTGATATTCGCGTGTTTGATCCAGTTACTGGAAATTCAGCATATTGGTCGCTGATGTCGGAAGTCTGGCGTGATTGGGTGACAGCTGTCCCTGCGCCCGAACGCCGATTCAGTCTTGCACTCAGTTTAGATAGGGATGCTTTGCGTGCTTATCTACAACAGCAGGTTGCCAGCACTTTCGATGCCACACGCTCGATTGATTATGATGCCACAATCACCCGTATTCAGAATGCCCTTTCCGCCGGCTCACTCGGTGATATATATACTGTTGTGCAACATCAAACGCGCACACATACTGTGCAATCCGGCGAGAGCATCACCAGCATTGCATGGGATTATGGCATTCCGTATCCCTATATCATGCAAGCTAACGGCGGTTTAGAGTCCGTGAGCATTGGTCAAACCATCACCATCCCACCCGCCGATTATTTCATTGAAGGGGAAGTCAATCCCAATAAGCGGATTGTGGTCAGTATTAGCCGTCAGCGCACCTATGTCTATGAGAATGACCAATTGCTCTACGAGTGGGTATCCAGTACTGGCATCAATACAAGCCCGACCTGGACAGGCGTATATCAGATTTTATCGCACGAACCCAATGCTTACGCCGCTAACTGGAACCTCTACATGCCTAATTTCATGGGTGTGTATCGACCAGTGCCCGGCGCTGATTTTACCAATGGCTTTCATGGCTTTCCAACACGGGGTGGCGGACAATTGTTATGGGAAAATAACCTTGGGCAGCGTGTGACTTATGGCTGTATCCTGCTCAGCAATACTCACATTGCGATTTTATATGAGTGGGCTGAAGAAGGTGTGATCGTCGAAATACAAGCCTGATGGATTGTCGGCTTGTGCACTGTGCGCGTGCTTGCTATCATGTCCGCACTTATCACATGATACAGCCGTTAATTGCTGATTGACTAAAAATATCGCAGAAGGGATGCAAGTATGACCGTCAGAGCAGTCATCATGATGCTGTTGATATATAGCGTAGCTATACCTCTCAGCGCTCAGACTGAAGAAGCAACACCTACGCCATCCGTTGAGCCAACTCCGCCGACACTTGTCATCGAGCCATTGCTTGGTATCGGGGTAAATCCCCCCCTCGATATCACCTTACCTGATGATTGGGAATTGGTCATGCGCGATACATTCACTTATCGGGACCTATTGCAAGAAGATAACGGCGGTATCGAGACTTTACCGATTGATGTCTATTATGGGCCAGTGACCGGTGGTAATGGCTGGATTGTGATGTTATGGGGTTATGATTCGCTCGTGCCCTATGATCCTAGTTTGAGTGAAGCCCAATATACTGAAGCCCAGTATTACGAGCGGGCGAGTTGGCTAAACGGATTACGGATGTTGCAATTAGTCGTCTTTGATTCGACACGCTGTAATATCGGTACAGCACCTCAGCGAGAGTATGAGCTAGGCGGTTTGCTAGCAATTGGAACGACCTTCAGCGCGGTGGATTGCCCGTTTGAACAACCCGATACCCGTGGTTGGTTTGCTACCCTTAATATTAGCAACCTCAACTTTTCGTTCTTCGCCTATGCAGACCCGATTCAACCAGCAGGGGCTCCGTTCGAGACTGAGTTACAGGCGATTCTTGATAGTATCGAGTTCCGCGTGGATGAGATCACGATTTCTGCTGAAGATTTTGAAGCGACCCGCGAGGCTATCGCCCTCACACCACGCCCCACATCGATCTTCCCGACTGCAACGCCTTCACCGGGCGCAACACCTTGATTTCAGTTTAAGTTAGATAGGGTCAGCAAGATGAGCTGACCCCATCCGTGTCTGATAAGGATAGGCTTAGTTGTTGGTGTCGTTCGCATCGAGTTTCAAGCCCCACAACATCCCGCGCTTGAGTAATTGCTCCAACATGAAGGCGACTTTTTGAGGGGATTGTTCCATGCCCGTATCCAACCACCATTTCATCACGCCGATTTGCGCGCCAGCCAGAGCATAACTCATCATGTCTAATGGGATACGTGTCTCAGCATCCGGCGGAATAATCGCCTGTAACGTGATTTCCATAATCGATTCTGCCAGATATTGACGGACACGGCTCAGGAAAGCGGCACTACCACGCTCACCCAGCATAATCTGATAGAATTCAGCATATTCTTGCACATGTAAAAAATCTTCCGGGATACAATCAGCCTCGTTATCAGAGAAGAATGAATTAGAGATATCTTCTTCAACACTCTGATACAGGTCTTCGTAAATGTCACGCATCGTACCAAAGAGCAAATCATCTTTTGTGTTAAAGTGCAAATAGAAGGTTGTTCGTGCAACATTCGCTTCATCAGTGATTTCCTGAATAGTGATCTCATCATACCCTTTGGTGATGATAAGCCGCATTAGCGCATCACGGAGAGCGGCACGTGTGCGTTGAATACGACGGTCTACTTTACGTTTTTCTTTCATCTGTGGCATTCCATATCAATCCTTTAAACAACATATGTTTAATATACTACATGTCACATAATTTCATTATTGACAATCGAATAACCAATTGTATCATGTATTTATACAACACTATGTTCAATAAAAAACAGAATGTTGTACAAATAACCGTTCATGACTTTGCTCAATACAGTGAGTTAGTAGAGGACAATTATGCCAAAACCGATGTCTGATATACCAGGACCGGAACCGATCAATAATCTATTCAAAGTCTTAGCCACTTTCCGCGCCTTTAATCATGATGCGTTGGGGGTGATTGATCAGCAAAAACAGCAGTATGGCGATGTGGTTTCGTTGGAGATCTTAGGGGAGAAGCAACTGTTGATTGCCAATCCGGAGTTATTCCGCGAGATACTTGTCACCAAAGCAAAATCTTTCCATAAAGGATCCGATTATAAAGATACACGCAAGGGTTTGGCGCGTTTTCTCGGCAACGGGCTCATCGTCAGTGATGGCGAATTCTGGCAGAAACAACGCAAGAGCATCCAGCCAGCTTTTCATGCGAAGCGTATCGAAGATTATGCCGCTACGATGGGCATTTTTGCTGAAGAGATGGTTCAAAAATGGCAAAATGACACAATACTCAATATAGCCCATGAGATGACGCAAGTCACTCTGCGTATTGTGGCACGCACCATCTTCAACACCGACATACAACAAAACGCGGATAATATCGCCACTACCATGGAAGCGATTAATGAAACAGCAGGACAGAATACAGTGTTGCCGGCATGGGTTCCTACCCCGCAAGAACTTCAGGCGCGTAAAGCCATCCGTGATATGGATGCATATGTTTATGATTTGATTGCTACCCGGCGACGTAATTTTTATGATACGGGTGATTTGCTCTCGATGCTCTTGCTAGCTCAAGATGATGAGGGTAATCATATGAGCGATAAAGAAGTTCGTGATGAAGCTGTTGGCTTGTTTCTGGCTGGTCATGAGACGACTGCCAATGCGCTCAACTGGACACTCTGGTTGCTGGCGCAAAACCCACAGGCTGAAGCATACTTGCATGATGAACTCGATCAGGTTCTTGATGGTCGTACACCAACTGTGCAAGATTTGCGTGATTTACCATATACTACACAGGTTATTAAAGAATCAATGCGCTGGATGCCGCCCGTCTCTGGAGTGGGGCGCAGAGCGGTTGAAGATGTTCAGATTGGCGATTATTTGATTGAAGCGGGCACATCAATCTTGCTCAACTTCTACTCTGTACATCGTGACCCGCGTTACTGGGAGGACCCACTGGCTTTCCGTCCGGAACGCTTCGCCCCGGACGCTGAAACAGATCGTGATCGCTATGCATATTTGCCATTTGGGGGTGGGGCACGTATCTGTGTCGGTAACAGTTTCGCTATGATGGAGGCACAAATTTTGTTAGCAACAATTGCACAACACGCGCAATTGAGTTTGCAAGCAGGGCAGGAAGTCTTGCCTGTCTCACGTATTACCACTTATCCGAAAAATGGGTTGCCGATGCATGTGCGCCGACGTGAACCTCGGCTTGTGCTTGAACAGTTATAAGTTAATCAGGGCTAACATATCGGGTTAGCCCTTTATGCCCAGCATTGAGCGTTGCGGAAATACCATACGCTCTGACGGTAGACTGCGCTCAAGTGCCTGTCGATTTGCTCGCTCAAAATCGCTCTGTAGATCACGCAATTGGTTGACCTGCACGGTTGACGGTTGTAAAAAGTAAACCACAATCGTCAGCGACATCTCACCAACCATCACCAACATCCACATGCCATTACCGATTGACTTGCGTGCCAGACCGCTCTTCCATTCTGACATGCGCCAGAAGGCTTGTAAGAGCTTATAGATTTGCTCTGCCGCAACTTTGGGTACTTTGCCTTCGATCAGCAGTGGACTCTTATCACCCTGACGCATGACCATATAATAGAGTGGACGCGCTTCAAAGCGATCTCTAAGATAGCTGGTCGTGCCTTCTGCAGCTGCCGATTTCCACGCATCGCTATCAGGGTTGCGCTCGATGAGCTTCTCGACGATCTGCCGTTTTTCGACATAATGCCGATAGATCGCCTCGAACTGAATTTTGCTCAAGCGCCCCGATGAATATTCGCGTGTGGCAGCTTTAAGGCGTTTGCGAATCGCCTCTAAAGCCTGTTGTGGGTTATCGTCGTTGGGCGGGTTTTCGCTCACAGCCTCCGCTCCTAGTATTCCTGAGTGTTTAGATAATGATACATCATCTCTGACAAACCTGCGCTACAATATGCGCTGAAGTGATCAAAATATATAGAAATTAAGAACAATGACCTTCCAGATAGTGCATTCTGCTTTGTATTTCACTGATAATGAGATTGATATAGCTCGATCCGAACGAGGTAAGCATGATCATTTACAGGCGGCATGGAGTTGGTTGCTAGCGACATCTGGTGATGTGCTGAAAGAGACCAAACCAACTGAACCAGACGGAGAACCAATCCAACATATCAAACCCTGGCTCACCCAGAATGGGCAATTGATCGAAGCTGCTTTTCGGCATCGTTTTGATCAACAAGCACCGGCATTAGCCCAGACTAAGGCATTATTAGGGCAAGGGCTTGGTTTACAGGATCAGGAGAGCTTGTTTGAGACAATTACCGTAACACTCGCTGCCGCACATGCTGTCGAGATGGTGCGGGCAGACTTCCCTGAAGCATCACGCTGGTTAGCCCGGTTTGATCGTTTCAGTGCATCGTTACAAAGCGCACACGATCAAGCCAGCTGGCTTGATCAACAGTGGTTGATGGTACTAGATATTGTCGCTGGTGTGTTGCTTGATGATCATGACCGTTTACAAAGCGCTATGACTCGTTATCAGCATGTCATTGACAGCGCCATTCATCCCGAAGGCTACTTCAAACCGCTTGCCAGCAATCCGCCGAACGCCGAACGTGCCTTCCATGAGATGACGCTTGCTTGTGCTGCTCTGACCCTCACTGCCGAAGCAGCTGCCCATGTAGATATGCAACTGTGGCAATACGAAAACCGTGATGTAGGCATCAACACCGCCATCACCTATCTAGTTTACTATTATTTCTATCCGGACAAATGGCGCTGGGGGGAGGAGACGCTCAACGAAGAACAGACACAAGCAATCTTCCGTGCAGATGGCGCGTGGCTTGAGATGGCAACGCGCCGTGTTAATCCGCGTGGGGTGGAGTTGTTACTGGATGACCAGCGTCCGTTTTTCAATCCCTATATGGGCGGTTTGACCACACTCTCACATTTCAAGACTGAGAAGCGCCGTCGGCGTGGCTTGTTCGGTTGATGTGGGGCAATATAAGATCGCCCCACAGATAGATTGTGAGTGATTCACATCTCGAGATAATCGCGCAATTGCCGACTGCGGGTTGGATGACGTAGCTTGCGCAAGGCTTTAGCTTCAATCTGACGAATGCGTTCGCGAGTCACGCCGAAATGCTTGCCTACTTCTTCCAATGTGTGATCTTGCCCGTCAATTAAACCAAAGCGCATTTGTAGCACTTCTCGTTCACGATCAGATAGCACGCCCAGCGCGTTGCGAATTTGCTCTTTCAGCAATTGTTTGCTCGCCGCATCGACTGGTCCCGGCATCGTTTCATCTTCGATAAAATCACCGAGCTGACTGCTATCTTCCTGTCCGATTGGCATATCTAGGCTCATCGGCTCTTGTGAGATGCGCATGATCTTGCGCACTTTTTGCGCGGCCCGGCGCAGTTTGCGTTGTAGGGATTGATCGAGCGGATGACCGTTGCGGCGCAAAAGTTTGATCGCCTCGACTTCCTCATTGCTCAGGATGTCCATCTCGAGTGCGATTTGCTCGGCGCTTGGATCAGCCCCTAATTTTTGCAAGAGTTCGCGCTGTACGCGCATCAATCGGTTGATGGTCTCGACCATATGTACGGGGATGCGAATTGTACGCGCTTGATCGGCAATCGCACGACTGATCGCCTGACGGATCCACCATGTGGCGTAGGTGCTGAATTTATAGCCTTTGGTGTGATCAAACTTGGCAACTGCTCGCAACAGACCAATATTCCCCTCCTGAATTAGATCGAGGAAACTGATCCCACGCCCCATGTACCTTTTGGCGACACTCACCACCAGGCGCAAGTTTGCGCGTGTCAGTGATTCAACTGCCATTTCGGCGCGTAGTTCGACTTGTTCCAGTGTGAAGCGCGTTTCGTCAAGCGGATCATCCATCTCTTCGAGCCAACTCGTGAACGTTGCCAAATCTGGCATCACTTTATGCTCGCGGAAGTATCCACGCAGTTGCATCTGAAGTTCAAACGGTAGTAAACCGATAGCATGAACAATATTGAACATCTTCTTGGCATATTCTGTCCACTCATCATCTTTGCCCCAGTCACCCTGTTTGAAGTAACTGCGGATGCTCGACTTGCTGTCTTGATCCCAATTCTTATTCATCTGCTGAACTTCATCGACAAATGCGCGGAAATCAGGCAATTCTTGTTCGAACTTCCCGTTCAGCTCGCCTGTGCCATCCCATTCGTTCGATAAATATTGGAATGCATGACGCACAATATCCACTGCGCTAGGTAACCCTTCACCATCTTCACCGCCCAGGCGATCCAAACTAGCGAGTTCGTCAGTTAAATCATTGAGCAAGCGCTCGGTCGCAATCTGCGCACTCAGCCACATCTCACGGTTGGTATCGAGCAGGGGAACCTGTCCAATCTCTTTGAGGTACATCCGCACCGGGTCATCTGCAGGCGCGAAGGATGTCATGTCAGTGCTGTCGAAGTCGTCGTCGTCAAAATCTTCTTCATCGTCGTCTTCGTCGTCGTTGACCAGCTCATCAGGCAAATCTTTTCTCAGCTTGCGGATGAACTCGTTTTCACTGTCATCGTCATCACTCTCATAGGCGTTAATTGCATCACGAATGTCTTTATTACTCATATTTTCATCCCAGAATAGGTTTGGTCAGGATGGATCTTGCCTGTTTAGCATACCTACTTTTAAATGAGTATGCTACCTTCAAGTTAATATGTACTATTTCCTTGTTTGAGTTCGTGTTGAATCAATCGTAGGGCGTGCATTGTGGGTGCAGTTTGCTCAAAATAGGTCTTTTCGGCATCGTGGTCTTGTTCACGTTGCGCATCTTCCAGCAGAAATCGGATTTCTTGCTGTTCGCGCTCTAGTCGTTGATGGCGTACTTGTAAGACACGCCGCACCAAATCATCTTGTGTGTTGATGCTCGGACGAACCCGCCGCGCAAATTTATCCCAGATTTGTGCGAATTCACCGCTGAGGCGTTTACCGACTTTGTCGTGAATATCCAGATGTTCATCCTGTATCAAGCGTGTCAATTCTTCGAGCAAGCTCTTATCAAGCGCGTCGAGTAAGTATGCCATCGGCTCTTGCTCATCTTGCTTGAGAGCGGATTGTAAGGCGTCGAGCAACACGCGATAATCTCCCTGACTGAAATCGCCAGTGTTGATCTCGCGTAAGGGGCCCTGCAACAGCCTTTGATTATCGCCTGCGAGCTCTCGTAATTTTCGGTTCACATGGGCGATGAGATGCGGTTCGAGCAGGAGCATCCGCAAGCAATAGGCTTCTGTTGCACGGCTGATTTTAAGACTGCTCAGGGTTTGTAGCGCAGGTTTAGACCGAATTGGAGAATGAAATTCTGGCATTTCAACCATGTCTTCATCGTTTGGTGGCAGCTGATAGCGCTCAAGCTCATCGCCCATCAAGGGCGGAGGCTCTTCGCTATTGCTATGATATCCTTCGACAGGCGGTGGCGGTTGATTGTAACGGTGCGGGCTAGCTTTGGGCTTTTTAGCTTTCGCGATGCGCTCTAACTCACGCGCCCAGCCCAATAAATCGCCCTCAGGGATGCGCAGACGTAAGGCGAGCTTCTGGATATTCTCTTTGGTGTAGAGGTTATTCTCGGAGGCAGTCAAGATAGGTAACAGGCTCTCCGCGATTTGTTGACGCGCTTGCAAACCTGTGTTGTTGTCCAGATTTGCTGTTTCCATGTCAATCACGAAATCTGCTACCGGGAGTGCCACGCGCACATACTCCGCCCATTTCTCAGGCGTTTCACGCAGAACATCATCGGGGTCTTTTGCCCCGTCGATCTGTAACACGCGAATATCAACCGACATCTTGCCAACGTAATCCGCCTGTAGAGCTGTACGTGCCACTTCCAAACTACGGCGCATGGCATTTTGACCGGCATCATCGGCATCCAGCGCCATAATGATCTGATTGGCGTAACGGGGTGCGACGAGATCGAGTTGCGCTTCGGTCATGGCAGTGCCCATTTGTGCGACGACATTTTCGTAGCCGGCTTGATGTGCCTGAATCACATCCATATAGCCTTCAACAATCACCGCAGTTTCGCTATCGCGGATGGCACTCTTAGCCCGATCCAGCCCGAATAGTGTTTGACTCTTGTCAAAGAGGGCGGTCTGAGGAGAATTGAGGTACTTGGGTGCATCATCCGGCGCTAACGCCCGCGCTCCGAAGCCAACCATGCGTCCGCGATCATCCCGAATCGGGATCATTAGACGATTGCGAAAGCGATCATAGACATTGCCCTTGTCGTTGCGCGATGCCATGCCGGATTCAACGACTTCATCATCACTATAGCCGATCTGGCGCAGTGCATCGAGCATTTTATGCCAGCTATCCGGCGCATAACCAATGCGCCAATCGCGCAGAGTTTGCTCGCTGAATCCTCGTTGCTCAAGCGCATAACGGCGGGCTTGGCTTGCCTGTGGATCATCGCTAAGCAGGTACTCGTGATACCACTTTTCAGCCGTGTCTAGCAGGCCACGTAATTTGTCAAGATGAGCATCCTGTGCTTTTTGCTCGGGCGTTTGTTGCTTAAGTTCTACCCCTGCTCGTTGACCAAGTTCACGCAGGGCTTCGGTAAAATCCCAACCATGCATTTTCTGTGCAAAAGTGAAGATATCGCCACCTTCTGCACACGCGCCGAAACAGCGCCATGACTGCGTCTCATGGTTGACGACAAATGAGGGGGTTTTCTCACTATGAAAAGGACAACAGGCTTTATAATAACGCCCAGCTTTTTTGAGGTCTGGTACGTGTTCCTGAACATAGGTTACTATATCCAGTCGATCTTTAATTTGCTGGGTTACGGACATCGGGAAGACTCACTCAAGCGTCAATGTCAGTTGGTGGGTTCATTATACATATGCATCAACACTTATGCAATTATCGTACAAGAGTCAGTGGAATTAAAAACAGCCGTGCGATCATCGCATGGCTGTTAATGATGTGGAGACGGGCGGAATTGCACCGCCGTCCAACGAACTCGATGCTCGCACATCTACAGGCTTAGTCGACCGTACAGTTTCGCAGATGAGTAGCCCCGGTGACCTGGTACACTCATCGCTAGCCGATGGAACCTTGGCCCGAACACGATATCGGCGTCGGTGGGGTGGCACCTTGTCTAATATGACGCCTGTGCCCGCCCGACAAGGAAACCGGACACAGACGGCTAACCACTTTTGGGCTAGCTACCTCACGTTACGTAATTACTTACGCAGCGTAGGCAAAAGTGTTATCGTTTGCACCTATTGGTGTCTGGGTCTTGATAACGGAGTAGGCCCACTCCGACCTGCAATGCGGCATCAGCCTTCGCTGTCGAGTCTAATACGTCCCCATACAAACGAGGCATTACCTCTGTGTGACAGCAGTATAGCAGACCTTGCAGGTCATGTTAAGAGTGTGTGATGTATTCTAACACACATCATATACCTGTAGATTACTAACCTCTGCATTCATCGAAATTTAAGTGAGGCAGGGTATAATAAACAGGATCGTTGATAGTTTATTGGCAGTGGCAGACAAATGAGCAAAAGAAAAGGGCATTTTGAAGGACAGATTCGTCAAATTTCAGATTTGCCGCTGAGTACCTGTGTGGCGCGTTTAGAAGCGTTAGCAAGCCCGAAGGTCGCTGTTGAGATGCATGCCTTCGAAAGTGATCGGGTGATGTTTCGGGTAGATTTACTGGAGCGGGGTATCGTTCGGGCACAGGCTATTGGTACGTTACGGCGTTGGGAGGGAACACTCACCCGCATGGATTGTGAGGTTACCGTGCGAGAGGGTGTGATGCTCTGGTTAGCAGTGATTGCAATGTCTTCGTTATTGACGATGATCGGTTTGCCTGCGCTTTTATTGTTCACGGCAGGTATTAGCACGTTGATATGGTGGCTAATTAGTGCTGGTTTTGTAGCCTTGTTGGTAGCAATGGTCGCCATTGCTAATCGCTATGCCCCGTTCGATGATACGCCAGAGAATTTGTTTGCGCTGATTACTACGGCATTAGAGAGCGCACCAAACCCCTGATCTCTGGGGGGATACATCCAACTGCATCTCATTTAGAATGGTGTGTAGGGCATAAAAGCATCAGAGAAGGATAATCTGTATGGCTTATCAAGCACAAACCTACATGACACAAATTGATGCGATCAATCCGGATCCGTTGGCGATGGCGCTCGCCGCACAGGTCATCTTAGAGGGTGGGTTGGTTGCCTTCCCGACTGAGACTGTTTATGGGTTAGGAGCTAATGCGTTAAATGTGGAAGCAGTCGAGCGCATATTCAAAGCAAAAGATCGTCCAGCTAATGATCCTATCATCATTCATATTGATGCGCTTGATCAACTCAAGCTAATTGCCGTTGATGTGCCAGATATTGCCTACCAACTTGCTGAAACCTATTGGCCTGGTGCACTCACGCTCGTTCTAAAGCGTGCCGATACCGTGCCAGATATTGTCACTGCCGGTCAAGCGACGGTTGCAGTACGAATGCCATCGCATCCTGTCGCACAGACCTTACTCCGTCAAGCAGGTGTACCTATCGGCGCGCCCAGCGCCAACCGCTTTGGACGACCTAGCCCAACTAACGCCCTGCATGTGATGCACGATTTAGATGGGCGCGTGGATGTTATACTCAACGCTGGTATGACACATATTGGCGTGGAGTCAACAATTATTGACCTCACACGCCCTATTCCGACCATGTTACGTCCGGGTGGAATTACGTTTGAAGCCCTAAGGGCTGATTTACCATCGCTGGCGTTCCGTCCGCGCCACCTGTTAGATAATGAGATTGCACCTGCCCCCGGTACGCTCATGAAACACTATTCACCTAATGCGGAAGTGCGCGTCTACCAGGGAAGCGGTGATCGGGTGTGGCAGGTCATGCGCGATGATGCACAGGCACGCTTACAGGACGGTCAGTGGGTGGGGATCATGGTTTTGGATGATGAGATCATGCACTTTGAGGGGGTGCGAGCGCATTACGTCTTGTTGGGTAAAACGAAAGAAGCTATGGCAGCGCACCTTTTCGCTGGGATGCGTGAGCTTGATGCCAACGAATCTGACGTGATTATGATCCGTATGCCGGAACAAACGGGCTTAGGTTTAGCTATTTATGATCGTCTACAACGTGCCGCTGAGGGCAAAATTATCACCGTCGATGCTGAATAAGGGATACCTGCGAAGCACAATACAAAAGCAATCGACCATGATGTATACTGACAGACCTTATCTGTCCAACACACGCGATGCCCGATGCATCGCGTTATTTGAGTTTTAAAGGTATTGTTTTGGGTGATCTAGTCACAACTTTATCGAATGGCTTACAGGTCATTTTACGCGAAGTACACAGCGCACCTGTCATTAGCTTTTGGTTAGCCTATCATGTGGGTAGCCGCAATGAACGCACCGGCTACACAGGCATCTCTCATTGGGTAGAACACATGATGTTCAAAGGCACAGAAAAATTTCCAGCCGGCGTATTAGATCGAGAAGTAGATCGTGCCGGTGGGCAATGGAACGCTTTCACCAGCACCGATTACACGATGTATTATGCCACGCTACCTGCTTCGCGCATTCGTTTAGCGCTGGAAGCCGAATCGGATCGCATGATGAGTGCCAGCTTTGACCATGACGAAACCGAATCTGAGCGCACGGTTATCATCAGCGAGCGGCAAGGCAGTGAAAATAGCCCCATGTTCTGGCTCAATGAGGCGCTTCACGCGGCAGCATTCCGTGTGCACGGGTATCATCACACCATCATCGGGGATATGGCAGATTTACACAGCATGACCCGCAATGATCTTTACGCACATTATCGCCGTTATTATGTGCCCTCAAATGCTCTGGTTGTAGCAGTTGGCGCATTTGATGCACAGGAGATGCTGGCGCAAGTTGACGCGCACTTCGGGCATTTGCCTGCTGTGCCAAAACCCGAGGTGTTCGTTCGCCCTGAGCCTGAACCACAGGGCGAACGGCGCGTAATGGTTGAGCGTCCGGGTGTGACAGCATTTCTCAATATCGCTTATCACGTTCCTGAAAGCACGCATGAGGATTGGTTTAAGCTAGAGATCATCGACAGCGTGCTGACAGGCGCAGGGAGTGGTGTGGAATCTAAAACCAATCGTCTGTACAAAGCCCTGATTAAGACAGGTATCGCCGCCAGCATTGACGGAGGTATGTCCGAGACGATTGATCCTTACCTGTACGAGATCAACATCACACTCAATGATGGTTACAGCCATGAAGAAGCCGAGGAGATCACCCTGCAAGAGATCGCTCGCATTCAAAACGAAGGTATTACCCGGCAAGAATTGGATAGAGCGCGTAAACAGGCGCGTGCAGCCTTCGCTTATAGTACCGAGAGCGTGACCAATCAGGCGTTCTGGTTGGCGCAATCGGCACTTCTGGGCGATCTCAACTGGTATGATCACTTCATTGAACGCCTCAATGCGGTCACACTTGATGACGTACAAAGTGCCGCCCAACGCTATCTCATCCCGCGTCGGCGAGTTGTGGGATGGCTCATCCCAACAGGAACGGATGGCATCGATGATCTGGAGGAATTGGTATGAGTACTGCTCAATTTGCCTTACCCAACGCCAGTAATATCACACAAATACGCCTTGATAATAGCGTGCAAGTGCTAGTGTACGAAAATCCGACGGTAGATTCTGTTGTTGTCTATGGCTCGTTACTGGCGGGCAGTATCCATGACCCACAAGACCGCATTGGCACTGCCTCATTAACTGCTGATGCGCTCTTGCGGGGCACAGATAACCGTGATTTTGATCAACTGAATAGTGCTTTAGAGGATATTGGCGCAGAGTTATCGATCACAGCGGGTAAGCACCGCACGATGATTAGTGGGCGTGCCCTAGCCGAAGATTTCGCTGTCCTCGTTGATATTCTTGCAGATGCCCTACAGCATCCTGTCTTTGATGCACAAGAACTCGTGGAAGAGCAGCGCAAACGCATCACTGAACTGAACTTCGCCCATCAGGATACGCGCTATATGGCAGGGCAAGCCTTCCGCGAAAATCTCTATCCGGTGACACATCCGTATCATTATAGCAGTTATGGCACGCCCGAAACGCTCCCACAGATCACCGCCGATAATTTACGCGCATTTCATCATGTACACTATCGCCCTGATGGCTTGACATTGGTTATAGTCGGTGCGGTGGATGCCGCACAGGTGAGTGCTACTCTCGCTGATGCACTGGCAAGTTGGCACAATCCTCACGTTGTCACACCGATCACGCTTCAGGCGGTGACGCCTCCACAACAGTTGGTGAGCGTCAACACAGCAATTGCTGGCAAGACACAAGCTGATATTGTGATAGGCACGCTGGGGCCGGCACGTTCTGCTGAGGATTATTTATCCGCGCAACTGGCAAACAGCATCCTCGGCGAGTTTGGTATGATGGGACGTGTCGGTTATATCATCCGCGAGCAGTTAGGGTTAGCCTATTACGCCTATAGTCGTCTTGAAGGGGGTGAAGGCCCCGGCGCATGGGCGATCACTGCCGGTGTTGCGCCGGAAAATGTCGAACTCACTATCGAAAAAGCCCGTGATGAGATTAATAAGTTGACACAAAAGTTAGTCAGTGTGGATGATCTGGATGATAATAAATCCTACTTCACTGGACGCTTACCTTTGCGCTTAGAGAGCAACTTCGGCTTAGCGGTGACGATTCATGCGATTGTTCAGCACGATCTCGGTTTGGATTATATCGTCAATTATCCACAGATGATTGAGCGTATCACCCGCGAAGATTTACTCGCCTCGGCTCAGCGTTATTTACATCCTGAACATCTGGTGATTTCCGTTGCGGGCTAATCGCGTCGTTTGCGTGTCTCTAACTCGCCGCTAAACATATTACGCAACCACGAAAATACACTGCCAGTCTCTTTATAGGGGACCTGGCAGAACACCACTGCATCATCGACGATGTCCATCAGTTCTTCGCGGGCGTTGGTGGCAAGTGTCAAGTTCGGGAAGGGCCAACCGGCAGTGGTCACGCGCCAGATATCGATGCGAGCGTGTGCGCCTTTCTGTACGCTGACCAAATGCACGCGCACATGATGCACTGTATCATCTTTGTTACGAATGCCGGTAATCACGCTGACGGGCAAGCCCTGTTCATCGCTGTATTTGTCGATGTATAGCAAGCCATAGTGCCAGGTGAGGTGTAAATTCTCAGAGAGATTCTGAGTGACTTCTTCCAATGCAAAGTTGAAGTGCTGTTCGTAATGCAAATCTGGTTCGCGCATGATGGAGTATCTCCTTTTTTGTCACCTGTTTATTTAATACTCTTTACGCAAAATTGACCAGAAAAGTAGCACCGTAGCCACCAACCACATTCCTCCACCGATTGCCAACGCCCCGTACCACAAACGCGGAACGAAGCGTAATATCACGTCGCTCGTGCCCGATGGTACAGGCACAGCGCGAAACATCACATTAGCACGATAAATGGCTACAGGCTCGCCGTTGACAGTTGCCTGCCAGCCCGGATAATGCGCGTCTGCGATGTACAGATACGTATCAATCGGGCTATCGACGGTGACTTGCATCGCAGTTGCCGAGTAGGCTTCTATGCTGGCTGTGCCTGTTGTTGTGCCATCGCGCTGAGGCGCATCATGCACTACTAACGTTTGTGGATCCGCACGTAAGATACTCAGCGCATCTTCGTGCCCCTGCCAATTATCTGCTGTAATCGCAACCGATTGTGCCAAATTTACCCGTGATGATGGTGTGAGGCGGTAGATTTTGATGTCACTCGACAGAATACGCTCAAAACCTGCGGGTGTCAGTTGTTGGAAAGTGTTGGTGCGGGTGTTGACTACACTTGCACCTAACACAGCTAAATCATCATCGATGAGCAAACGGGTGAACGTTTCCCAATCTAGATTAGCGCGATAATATATGCGATCACGGAAGGTGAAGGCTTCGCTCGTAAGTCCTGCATGCTCGGCACTGAGCAGAAGCGATACTGTATCAAACGCCCAATCAGGGCGCTCTGGCGCAGCGCTCCAATAATCAGAGAGAGCCGTATCGTAGAAAATGCCCTCATGTGAGACATCAAAATTTTTGTCGATGATAAGATAGTCGGTGTGTGTTTGCGCTAGCCATAACGGATCAGGAATACATGCCCCCCGACAAGCTGGATCACTCAACATCTCGCCGATGCGTCCATCAACAGTGCGTAAGCGATTCTCTGGCAATAATAGTGCGCTATATTGCGTGTAATAGATCGTTGGCAGCAGCCCCCCACCATACCCATCAATGGTGGGGATTTGCCAGCTCAAGCCCAGATTAGGGAACAAGATTTCTTGACTTTTGACTGCCGTCAGTGCAGTCTGTTGGGCGATTGTGTCCAGACCTGCGCGTTGATAACGTGCCTGTAAACGTGTCACATCGCCTACATCGAACAACCGCGCACTAATCGCCAGCATCCGCGCTGGTGCGATTTCATCTGCGTTGATCGCTCGCATCTGGCTAATGGTGAAGCGTTGTCCTAGATAGACATCACGCGGTACAAGATCGTGAACAGGTAAAACTCGCCCTGCGAGGAATAACTCAACCCCGATTACAATCACACCCGCTTGCATCGTCCATTTTTGATTATGCCCTATGAACAACACGCTGACGATAAGCAGTGCCGCCCCCCACAAAGCGAGTGTGGTCAGTATCGGTTGTGCGCCCCCGATAATGTCAGTCGCCATGATCGGGGCAAAACGTCCAACCAGCATGAGGGCGACCAGCGTGATAATGGCGATTAATGCGGGTTGTCTTCGGGTAGATAGGTCATTTAGAGTGATCAAGCCCCGCCCGGCTAACATCGCCATACCTAGCGTGTAAAGCGCCAACCAGCGTGCCGGCACACGAAACAGATTGAATCCCGGCAGTTCAGCAATGTACAGGTACAACACTGTATAGCGCCCAAGGGCGAAGCCCAGACCAATCACTGCCAGCGCGATCCACGCCCTTCGCTGACCACCAATGCGCGTAGATACCAGCACCCCATAGAGTGCCAACCCCAGACCAATCACCCCAATATAAGCGATGTACTCGGTGAACAGTTGTCCGTCATAAGCGGGCAAAAGCGCCCGTCCCAGATAGTGAGGCGGTAATGAGAAAGCCGTTGCTTCATTGCTATCGAAGCCACTACCTCGCCCGGACATGCCTGTGAGTTCCAACGTGGGCAACAGTTGCGGTAGAGCAAGAGCCACCGCCATCAGAGCGATTAGACCGAGCATGAGTAAACGTGTGCCGATGCGCTTGAGACGGTCACCTGTATCATGATCCATAAATAGCGCATAAATGCCTAAGCTAATCCCGCTCATGAAGACTGTTTGTGTGTGGCCGCTGAAGATTTGTAAGCTCCACGCCATTGCCATCAGCAGAAGCCAAATGCGCCGGCGTGGCGAATGTTGTGCCTGATGAAAGAGATAAAGCAGCCATGGCAACCACGCAATCCCCTGTAACTGATTAATCTGCTCAACATGGGCACCGACATACCCCCCTAGCCCGAAGATCATACCTGCCACCAGTGCCGGCATCCAACGATCATCTACTGCCACACGGAACAACATGAACGCTCCTACACTTGCCCATATCAGGTGTAGGACGCTACTGATGCGGATTGCATCAGGTACAGGTAATGCCATTGTCAACCAGTTAGGCGGATAAAACGTGCCCAATTGTGGATTGGCGAGTAAGGGTACACCCATGAAGATATCGGGTGTCCATAACGGCAACTGTCCGGCACGCAGGGCGCTATCCCGCGCTTCCCAATAAGGGTAAAAGTAGGTGAATGTATCGCCCCGCGCTAAAATCATATCGGTGAAGGCGAGTTTGTGGAAAAATAAACTGCACAGTATGATGAGGATGACAATCGGTATCCAGCGCACCACACGCACCATATCGCTTGACCTGTCACTATCGCTGACCTGAGCCATATCTTAGTGTACTTGTGTATAAAATGCAGTAGGTGATCATGCGTAAGGGCATAATTGCAGTAATCTGAAAACAATATGAAAACAATAGCGTCAATATGAGACTGGTAATTGCCAATTTGTAGTGATTGTTCCACAATAGGAATAGTTCAATTTCGTAAGATAAATTATGACACTAACCAATAACTTGCTTCAGCAAATTTTAGATGCAATCGATTCTTGTGTTCTGGTCTTTCGTGGTAGTCAGGTTGTGATGGTCAACCATCTTGCCCTAAACTGGCTTTCCATGTCAGAATCCGTATTGAAATCACAGCCTCTGGATACCTTCATCCATTCACAATCACGAGAAGTGATACGTGAGGTATATCAATCCTTACGGGCCGGGCAAGCGCCTATCTCAGTACGGTTGGCTGTGGTCAATCCAACCCGTGGTAATGTCTGGATTGATGCGACGATCAAAGCTGCTGATTTCTTCAATGAGTCTGATACCTGGTTGGTAACCTTTATCCCGACTCATATGAGTGTCACGGAATATTTAGAGCCACAGGTGACTTTAGATACCACCGTCATTGATATCAATAAAGGTATTGGCAATCATCCGATACTGACTGAATTGCTTCTTGATAATCGCCTGATTGATACTGCGCTCGAAGATTTCTTCACCACTTTGCATGACATTATCCCTTATGATAGTGCTAGCATTGCCCTCCTTGATGGGGATCGGATGCGGTTCATTGCCGCACGTGGCTTCCCTCCGGAGATCAATCTAAGTGAACTCTCATTTACCACCACCCATTCCTTCACCAAAACGGGTGAGATTCTGTATCAAAATACGCAAGGGGCAGTACAAGTTATCAAAGATACTGAAAATCATCCGGCATGGGTTATGGTTGATCAGATCAACCATATTAAATCGTGGATGGGGGTTGAATTACGCTATGAAGGGCGCGTTCTGGGCACGTTGAATATTGACTCATCCGTTAAAAATTTCTTCACCCGCGATCACGCCCGTTATGCTCTGGCGCTCTCGCAACAGGCGATCATTGCACTGATTTATACGCGCCTCTATAAACAATTCTATGACGACTATGAAGAACGTCAACAACTACAACAGGTACTCATTAAGAACTTGATTAACACTGAGACCATGTATGCTGCGCAAGATCTGTTGTTCTCAATGCAGAGTTTTGCTGCCTGTTTGCCCGAGCTAATCACGATTGTCGGCGCTGCGATGGAACACACGCAGATTGGCTTAATTATCTTTGACCTCAAGACAGGTGAGTTGATTCATAAGGTGTCTCCTACAGAGCATGAAGCCGATTTCTGGCATATTTTTCGGATGATTACTGGCATGCCTAATCTGCCTGAGGAGAGTATGCCACCGCTTGATATCAACTTGGAGGCACGCGGCATCTTACGACTGACAGATGGGCGCCTTGTGACTTCCGGGGTTATCAGTCGACGTGGTGCGTTAATCGCCATTCGTGAGCCAGATGCCGTACCCTTTGATGAAATTGAACATGAACTAATCGTCACCATCGCGAATCAGATTAGCATCGCGTTGGAGAATGAAACCCTTTATGCACAATTGCAACAGCATACCCAGAATTTGGAGCGTCTGGTAGAACGTCGTACCGCACAATTATCGGTTGAGCGCAAACGCTTGAAAGCGATTCTCGATTCCACTGCTGAAGGGATCTTCTATATGGAGAACTTCCGCATTCAATATGCCAACCCCGCTTTTTGCAATATGGTAGGCTACGGTCTGGATGATCTCTATGGCAAACCGCTCTCTTATGTGCGTGTCACGCCGGATAGTAAAGAATCACTCAATTTTAGCTCTTTATTGACCGATCCACTTATTGCTGATTCCGGACGTAATGAAACACGCCTACGCCATCGGGATGGCACGGAGTTTTATGCTAGTATCCGATTTTCGTTGGTCGGGCAACCCGGTGAGGATTCTGTGCGGATCGTCGCCATTGCTCGTGACATTAGCCAGGAGCGCAAGTTGTATATCCAACGCGCCCGTTTCATCACCAATGCTGCGCACGAGTTGCGTAACCCAATCAGCAGTCTAATTTTGCGCCTGCATATGTTACATCGTCAGCCGGAACGTATGCAAACTCATCTGGAGAGCTTGGATCACGTCACCAATTATCTGAAAGAGTTAGTCGAAGAACTGTTGACACTCGCTCGTTTCGAGCGTGGTAGTATTATTTTAGACAAAGACGATTTTGTGCTACAATCGCTTATCCAGCAAGGGGTTAACGAACATCAACCGTTTGCTGAGATACAAGGGGTGACTATGCTTTTATCGTTGCCGGATGAACCTGTAGCAGTCAAAGTTGATGGCAAGCGTATTCATCAAATGATTGCTAACTTAGTCGTCAACGGGATTAATTATTCTGATCAAGGTGATACCGTAGAGGTCTCGATGGTGGTTGAAGTAGATACTGCCGGCAATAAAAACGCGATTATTTATATTGTTGATCAGGGAGCAGGCATTGACCCTGACCTATTGCCAGACGATATCTTCGAGCCTTTTGCGCGTCCAAGTGGGGGATCACGTAAGGAGACGGGTATGGGTCTGGCACTCGCCCGCGAGATCATCACCCTGCACGGTGGCACCATTCATGCTCGCAGTCAGCCGGGTGAAGGATCCAGCTTTCGCCTGGTGTTACCCATCAACTGAGTTTAGAAGCGCAGGTTTAAGCTCAGGATTTGATGCGGACGTAAAGTGACCTGTACCTGCTTGCCCTGTGGCACGATATCAGCTTGATGCGCTTCGGCGAGCGTGACCTGTGATACAGTGCGCAATTCCTGTGCGCTGTGTAAGCGTAATACACTGTCTGTATTTGCTGTATTGACCAGACGTACTAACAGACCATCACCGCTCTCTGACATCTTGAGTGTACTCATCACCACCTGCTCACCGTCTAAACTCAGATAACTATGCTGATCCTGCGGGGGCTTCTCCTGATATTGCATGGCATACAGAGGACGTTGATAGCTCATCTGTGTGCGGCTTAATTCTGCCGGGTTGAATTCTTCATGTGGTATTAGCATGAATTCTGTGCTGAATTCACCGTTCATTTGTGTGCCATGCGTCCTGATTCCTTCCCGCTTATTGAGCCAGCCCACTGCACGCATTAGCGATAATGCCAGCGTGACCTGATCATCTTCGATCAACGGTTCAATGGCGGATAAGCCCCGTGTAAAGATACTAAATCCGCGTTTGTTATCGAAGATTGTCGCCATACCTTGCAGAGGAAGATCCCCACTACCAGCATGTATCGGGCGCTTGACTTGATCAAACGCTCCGCCCGTATAGATCGCATCACTCTTGATGGCTGTGCGTAAATGTGCCCGCAAGCGATGATCCTCAGCCGGATTGTTGAACTGTGTTTTGATGTGTATGCCCGGCAAGCCATTGTGATACGTTGCCTGTGTCGTGAGATCTAGTACACGCAAGCCACGCTCACGGCTTGTGCCGTCTTTCAGTCCCGGCGCAATCCGCATCCGATTACGAAAGATCAAGCGTTCATACGTCGGCGTGGCTTCAACTTGCACGACATCTACAATGCTAGCACGCATTACCAAATCTTTTTCAGGTGGCTGATAGCGCCATACGTCACCGGCATCACCGCCATCATAATAATTCAGTAGGTCGATCACATGCCCATTGGCAAATGTCCAATCCAGACGACCACCCACTAAACCTAATGATTCGCCCGAGGCACCACCAATCGAACGACCAGCCACTATTCGCCTTTGATTATAAGCAGCGGTTTTCTCGCGGCTAATCTGCAAACGATAGACGCGGTAACCGATTGCTGGCACACTCGCAAGGAAGTTGAGTGTGCGTGTTTCACTATCCCATGTGAAGGGTTGCTCATCGTCAGCTGATGTGAGCAACACATTCGGGTGCATACCTTGTGGTAGGGTGAGTACCAGATCAACCAGTTGTTGTACCGCGTGTCCGTGTGGATTCCAGACGGTGATATAGGTCTCGCTCAGGTTAGCGCGGATGCGATGCGATTGTTCAGGTGTGCCGGGTAAGCCCTGTAAAGCATGGTCGATGACACCGCTTGCCACATCAGCTACGCGCCGATTACGGATCACAATTTCTTCGTGTGTATCATCGCTGACTGCCCCTGCGAGTGTTTTCGGTGAGAGATTTTGCAACAATAAGCGCCAGCTGTGATTGACCAGTGATTGTTGAATTGCAGGGAATTCAATCTGACCAAACGTTACTGCCAGTGCGAGCAGGGGTTCTGTTAGGTAGTTGAGTTGTGCAACTAAGTACATGATTTCTTGCTTATAAGAGATACGTGCTGAGAATCGACCTGCTGTTTCGGCGAGTGGGCGTAAGTGTAATTCGCCGCGCATTACTGGACGAAAATCATCAGGCAAGTAAGCGCGTTGGGCTTGCACAAACTCAACAAGGGTGGTGCTATGTATCGCTAGTTCTAGTGCTGCATCAGCCGGTATGTTCACATCAAGTGCATCGGATTCGATGTGATGTATCCATAGATGTATGCCTTCAGCTGAAGTTAATTGTGACCGCTTGTGGTGGAGAGAGATCGGGTGCGTGGTCATCAATACCTGACTGCCATCAGGCGCTTGCCAACCGAAGGGTAACGGCAAAATCATCTGATCGACTTGTGACAGTGCTGCGGAAATGCCGAAGCCTTGCAAAATTTGTGGCAATTGTGATGGACTCTGACTGTTATCCGGTAATAGGGCAATAGGGTTCAGCGGGATGTTGTAGCGTGTGCTATCGGCTTGTGCCAGCAACAAACTGCGGATGTAACTCTCACCGGTTGCCAGTAAACCATCTAAATGAATATACCATGGGCCAATGTTGAAGCGCTCACGATGTGTCACTAACGCGCTCAGTATATCATGATTGATGGTGATTGCATCATCGAGCAAAATGGTCTCGCTTCCTAATGCGATTGGTCGTTCATCATCCTTCATCTCAGCAATATGGGCAAGCAAATCCAGCAGTTTTGCTCGTTGGATATCGACAGTGTGCTGACCTTCACGTTGCCAATCAAGATGATGAACGATGTGAAGCATCGCACGTGATTCTGTGGGTGCATCAACCATAATTGCCTTTACTTTCTATGGAGACTCATCAGTGACTCGTTAAACGTATTGTATGCGGATACAAAACAGTTTTGAATTAGTTTTTAACCCGCATATTAGATTATACCGTTGATTGTGGCAGATAAGCGTGAATCTTGCTAACATTCGCACTGAAGAAACCTGCTTAAATAGTACGAAAGTCAGATGCAGGTAGATGGGTTTCAGTAGATACCTTATGCCATCTGTAGAACTTCACCGAAGGGATAGTCGATGTTACGATGCGGTATCGATATGATTGAGCATGAGCGTGTCGCTGCTGGGATTGAGCGCCTTGGCGAACGTTTCTTAAATCGCTTTTTCACAGCAGGCGAACGTGAAGATTGTGAAGATCAACCACACCGCCTTGCGGCACGTCTAGCAGGTAAGGAAGCTGTTGCTAAAGCACTAGGTACGGGTATCGGGGATGTCAGCTGGCAGGAAATTGAAATTCGCGTCAACAATTCGCGCAAACGACCTGTTTTATACTTATATGGTGCGGCGGCAACGCTCTCCGAGGAGCTAGGTCTCACTCAGTGGGATATTAGCTTAACGCATACCCGCGAGTTAGCGTCTGCCATGGTGGTTGCCATAGGTTAAAGCTATCCCTAAATAAAACACCCCGCATAGTTGTATGCAGGGTGTTCATCGTGTATTGTCCGTATGTAGCTTAGGTCAAACGGTTATAGTATTCAACTACCAGCTGGATTTCTACTGGTACCTGTACTTCGCCTTGTTCTGGCATACGGGTGAAAGTTGCTTTGAAGTTGTTTTTATCTACATCGAGATAACCAGGATAAGCAGAAATCTGCTCAATCCACTCCTCAACATGTACGTTCTTACGCATACGTTGGTGCAGTTCGATCACATCACCAGGTGCTGCCTGATAGGATGGTAGATCGACACGTTTGCCATTTACCAGAATATGACCATGCACAACCAGCTGACGAGCTGCCCAGATCGTTGCCCCAAAACCCGCTTTGTAAACCAGATTATCGAGACGACGCTCTAACAGAATCAGCAAATTGCTACCCGTTGTGCCGAGCATTTTATCCGCTTTTTTGTAGTAGTTACGCATTTGACGTTCGCGAATGTTATAGATGAAAGACAACTTTTGCTTTTCGTCCAATTGCAAGCCGAAGTTGGAACGACGACCGCTACGGAACGACTTCTCCCGACCATGTTGACCGGGTGGGAAAGCACGATTTTCGAGAATGCGTGAGTATTTCGGACGTGCGACCAGCATTTCACCGAATCGACGCTGTTTCTTGGCTTTTGGGCCGTGATAGGATGCCATAAAATCAAACCTCTTTGGATACTAATATGAGCGAGTCAGCCGCTACCCGCTTTTCTGCCAGATCTTAGACTATCGTTTATATGATAGGAGTGAACATCATGACAAAATATTTTACTATTTGACCGTATAATTACTAGGGTGCATTTGCGAACAATCATTGTGCTTTATCCGCTGACAATCACCCTGTTGCATAACAGAGTGTTTATGTTACATTGCTACAAACGGTTATCATCGTCACCTCGCACTGCATAGCAGATCAGATCATATAGTTGGAGGTATCGCGTCCTAATCGACGGAGTCACTATGAAAAATATCTTGATTATTGGTGGTACAGGTAATTTGGGGTTTCATCTCACCGAACACCTGCTCGCTAAAGGGCATAATGTGACGGTTCTCAATCGTGGCAAACATGATGATGATCTCCCTGAAATGGTTCATCGCTTGCGGGCTGACCGTACTGATCCGCAACAGATGAAACGCGCCCTGTTGGGTAAGACCTTTGATATTGTCGTTGATTTTGTGATGTATCGTCAACAAGAAGCCGAATTGGTTGTTGATTTGTTAGGGACGACCATCAAACATTACATCATGGTTAGTACCGGTCAAGTTTATTTAGTACGCGAAGGCATCGAGCGTCCCTTCCGCGAAGAAGATTTTGACGGGCGCACGCAACCTGCGCCTAAAGCGAATACCTTCGCTTATGAAGAATGGCTTTACGGTATGAATAAGCGTCAGGCCGAAGACGTGCTAATTCAGTCTCACACTGCGCATAATTTCCCGATGACGATCTTGCGCTTGCCAATGGTCAATAGTGAGCGTGATCCCTTTCGCCGTCTGTATAGCTATATCATCCGCCTACAGGATAGTGGCCCGATCTTGGTGCCAGAAACACCGACATATCCTCTACGCCATGTCTACGGTGGCGATGTCCTGCGCGTGATAGAGCACTTGATCGATCAAGAAGCCGGTATCGGGCGTGCTTATAATATCTCGCAGGACGAGACCGTTTCGATTGATGAATTCTTGGAAATTTTAGGTAGTCACATGGCAATCACACCGCAGATTGTGCGTATCAAACGGAGTTTGCTAGAAGCCAACGGTTTCTTGCCGGATTGCTCACCGTTCAGCGAACGCTGGATGAGTGAACTCGATAATACACGCAGTAAAACTGAATTGAGCCTGGATTACACACCACTTGAAACCTATCTCGGCACGCTGGTTGACTATTACACCACCAGCAAGATAATACAACCCGTTGGATATAAGCGTCGCCCGGCTGAGTTACAGCTAGCCGAGGAAATTCTATCTAACGCAACGTAACTGTCCGCACAGGGTGTGGCTATTCGTTCACACCCTGCCGACCGCGTTCCCACGCAATCATCTTAGCAAATTCTTCATAATTGCGGGGTGCGCCATGTCCGTCAACATAGACTGCGTAATTATCAGCTAGGAAATGATCTAACATGTCTAGTTCAAGGTCTTCATCGCCTTCTGCACGCAGATGATATGGCTCTGGATAGTAGCTATCGCCGAGGAACATCACACCTTGTTCTGGTAAACGCACCACTACTGAATCATCCGCATGTCGTCCGCCTACATGTTCCAGTTCGATTACCATGCCATCTAAATGTAAAGAGAGTTGATTGGCAAAAGTCAAATCCGGTTGTACGATACGAAATTCGCGCCAGTCAGAAATTGCATCGATCATGGCATTGTTGCTCAGCTCTAAGCGCGGATTCTCGGTAATCGCTTCGCGCAGTGCGCTGGCGTTCCAATCTTGTTGGGCATATTCTGCTAAGTGGTGCGCACAGCGTTCATGAGCGATGATCACATCTGGATTGAAGGATGCCGCCCCGAAGCTATGATCCCAATGATGATGTGTGAGAATGATAGTACTGATGGGGGGCAATAAGTGACTGTTGATCGCGCCTATAATCTGGCGAGCGTGACGGGGACTGTTACCACTATCAATTAAAATTGTTTGGTCACCATGCCGGATAACACCAATATTCGGTTGGATTGTGTTTGGTGTTTCGTCCCGTGGGAAGATATAAACGGATGGTGCAATCAGAACTAAATCTCTGAACATAAGTTACTCTTTACAATCTATCCAGCATATTGTGAGAAGATACAACCATAAGATAGCGTGCATCAATCGGATTGACCTCATTATTCAACTCTTCCGGAATGGACCAGATGGAAAGGATCTTCCTGAGTCTTTTCGAACTCTTTTCACCCTGACTGAAGAAGAGAGTTGGAGGGTAGAGTTTAAAATACTGATGATCTATATTGTTATGCAAGCTACCTTGTGAGAACAATCCTACAATTTTTTGCTGATAAAGTGAAGCAATTTCCATTATCATGATAAAATGTATTTGAACCATTTTTCTCACAATCATATTTAGGTAGTTTGCCAATGAGCGTGAATCTCAATCAACAGGTGATCAAGCTCAAGCAGGCGCTGGCAGAAATTCGTGCTAACCGCGAACACTTTAGCGAGACGGCGTTCTCGCAAATTGTGATGCTAATGCTTGAGCGCTTGCGTGATGTTCAGACAGTCACCCCTTTTGATGAGCCGCGAAATGATGAAATTCGTCTGGTCACTGTGATGTTTATCGATGTCAAAGATTCTACCGAGCTAGTGCAACAACTCGATGCTAGCGATTGGAAGATGATCATTGACACTGCACACGAACAGATCGCCGAGATTGTCAATCAATGGGATGGACAAATCGGTCAGTATCTGGGAGATGGTGTATTATGCTTTTTCGGGGCGCGGCGTAGCCGTGGCGATGAAGCACCCCATGCCGTTTCCTGTGCGTTGCAAATTCAATCTATGTTGGAAGATTATGCGACGAATCTGCGCGATTTACACGGTATTGATTTTGGCTTGCGCATCGGCATCAGTACGGGGCGCGTGGTGGTTGGTATGATTGGTAGCCAGACGATCAAGCAGGAATTATTAGCCCTTGGCCCCGCCACAAATCTCGCGGCACGCTTACAGGGTATTGCCCCGGTAGGTGGTGTTTTAGTTGATAGCACTACTTATAATCGTATCCGTCGCGACTATATTATTCAGGCACAAGCCCCTGTTACCTTACGTGGATTTGATCGCCCAATTCATAATTATCAAGTATTAGGACGCCGCACTCAACTTGCTACACAATTTGCCGAGACGAAGATTGCTGGCATTGATCTGCCACTTGTCGGACGTGATGAAGATCTCGCACTGATCAGCTATATTTGCGACCGTAGTTTGCACAATCAAGCGTGCCATGTGTTGACTATCACCGGTGATGTCGGAATAGGTAAAAGCCGCTTACTACAAGAGGCGATCCATCTCACCGAAGGACACTTCGCGCATATTATCATGAGTTCACAATATGAGGCACGCAGTAAATCACAGAACCTGCTGTGGGATTTCCTGACCACCCAATGTCATCTCACTGATGATATGAGTGAGATCCTCAAGCAACAACAGGTCGAGGCATATATTTCGAGTATGTGGCAATATGATGATGCATCCAAAGTCGCACATGCGATTATGCATTTAGCAGGCCTTAATGTGGATGCGCCCGATGATAACCCGACAGAGTGGGTTTTGCGTTGGTTTGAAGAAGTCGCGCATCATGAGCCAGTTGTGATCATTGTAGATAGCTTACAATGGGCAGATGAACAATCTGTTCGCTTACTGGAGCAATTAGCATATCGCCTACAAGATGAATCTGTGGTGATATTAGTTGCCACACGTCCGGAATATGAAATGATTTATCCGACGTATATGCAAAATTACCCGCGCCACACTGTGCTGAAACTAGAAGCACTGACGGCAGAAGCCACCCTGAACATCATCCAAACTGTTTTTGATCATGTCGATAAGATCCCACCCATGCTCGCTACCAGCATTAACAAGCGCGTTGAAGGCAATCCGCTGTTCGTGAACGAATATTTGGGTATGCTGTTCGATAACAACGTGTTTAAGCCCAAACCAGATGGTGGCTGGCGCTTCAATATTATCATGCTCGATGTGGCACTCAATACGTTACCTAACGGTTTGTTGAGTATCCTGCAAGCTCGTCTCGATGATCTGCCCGATCAATCCCGCCAGTTAATCCAAGCCGCAGCAATCAGTGGCCAGCAATTTTGGGTGGATGCTATCAACACCCTACTTGGTATCGATAACGCCGCCGAGATGATCCAGTATCTGATCACGCGGGGAATGGTCGTCGCAGATAGCGACAGTATCTTTGAAGGCGAACAGCAGTATCATTTTCGGCATAGTCTATACCGTGATGTCGCTTATGAGATGATCCCGCGTATTAAGCGCGAAACTTATCATCATCAGATGGCATCCTGGCTGTTGCAACGCATTTCCGGACAATCTGATCAGTATCCTTTGTTGGCAGATCAGTTCACCAATAGCGGTCAACACCTGGGCGCACTCCACACGTACTTAGAGGCTGTTGAAGTCAAGATTAATAAGCGCATGGAGCAATCTGCACTTGAATTGATCGATCAAGCACTCGGACTTGCCAGCAAGGTTGACCGTGAAGAAGCGCTGGCAGTGGGGGCTAAACTATGGGCGTATCGAGGTGAAGCGTTAGTTGTGCTGGAGCGTTACGAAGAAGCCAGCGCCGCCAGTCAATCTTCTCAGATGCTCTTGAACGAATTGCCAAAAGAGCAGTTAGTGGCCAGTCGCATCACTGCCGAGCGCATCTTAGGCTTGGCATATCTCAGTCTGGGGCGTTATACCGATGCTTATGATGCGCTGACGAATGCCTATAATTTGCTCCCGCTCAACGCGCTCGATCAGATTTCGTCTGTGTTACGGGCACTTGGCAAGCTTTATTATTATCAGGGGCGTTTAGAAGAGAGTGTGGCTTATTATCGGCGTGCGCTGGATACGGCACATAAAACACAAGACTTGAACTTGATCGCCCTCACGCTCGATCATCTCGGCAATGTTGAAGTCGAGCGAGGACGCTTTGCTGTCGCGCTCGAACACTGTGAGGAGGCATTACAAATCCATCGTGCACTGGCTTCTGTGCCCGAACAAGCGCGCGAGTTATTTCATATCGGTATCGTACATTTGACCACCATGAACTTCGGCAAAGCCTATGAATATTTCGCAGATTCTGAGTACCTCAATAGTATACAGAATTACTCGAATCCTCTGGTGCAGGGGTATCAAGCCTTCTCGTTGATTATGTTAGGACGACACACACAGGGTAAGGCGCTGTTGATTGACGCAATGAATAATGTGCCCCGTGATATAGACACGCAACATCGTTTGCAATCGCTTAATCTGGCGAGCATGGTCGTTCTAGGAGATTATGTGCAAGTGCGTGACCAAGGAATGGCACTGATCCAGCAGAAAACCCTTAACCCGATCTTGAAAGCTCGGGCGCAACGTTGGTTAGGCTTGGCATCGTATCAACTTGGCACGCAGGATGCCCTTGACCATTTGCGTCAGGCATTGGAAGGTGAACAAACATTTGGGGGGCGCGATGTGTGGTTATGTCATCTCAGTCTGGCACAGTGCCTCGAAGATCCTGAAGAAAAAGCTGAACAGTATCATCATGCTTCACGTTTAGTACGTGAGATTGCCGTTACATTAAAACCTTACCCAGATATTCAGCAGGATTTTTGGGCGAGTCATCTGGTACAACTTGTATTGAACTATGCCGATGCCGATCAATCAATTCTCGGGTGAATAGGGCGCAGATGTCTCTGACACTGATGGGCTCGGGGGATCATAATTAATTAAGCGCGTGAATCCAGCCACAACCGTAAACGTGATTAACACGGTTATCACGATAATTGCGCCGTATTTGATCGCCTGTAACAGATTTTCCCACTCTGCGCCGGTTAAACCCATAGGGTATTCCCGTTCATCTGACATGATGATAGCCCTCTCATCTAATGTATCATCAGTATGTTGCCTGTTGACCGCCACACATCTCTTGATAAACCTCGACAGTGGCTTGTGCGATGCGTTCATGCGTGAACTGATCTAACACACGCTGACGCCCTGCTGTACCGAGGATATGCCGTAGATCAGCATTATGCTGTAAATCGCTGAGGTGTTTAGCCAATTGTGGCACATCTTCTTCAGGGAATACAAGACCGGCCTTGCCCATCACTCCAGGAATTGCGCCACTATCACTGCCCACAACCGGTAAACCAGATGACATCGCCTCGACAAGTACCCGCCCGAATTGTTCTTTCCAATTGGGGCGGGTCAGCGAAGGTAACACCAATACATCGAGTTCAGCATATTGTGAGGGCATCTCTGTTGAGGCAATCCACTCGATCCACGTCACACGTTCGGCGATGTTTAACTCCTGTATGAGCATCTGTAATTCATCCCGCAAAGGGCCACTGCCTACAATGCGCAACTGCCAGTTACCAGTCAAGGTGGTACAAGCTCGCAATAGGTGATGAACGCCTTTCTCTTCGACTAAGCGCCCGATATAACCAATCACAAAAGGGCGTGCTGATGTTTTTTGAACGGGTTTAAACAGGCGATGATCGGTTCCAAACTGTGGAATGGTGCGCATTCTACCTTGATAGCCTTTCGCTCTCCAGACTGCACCAGCGCTATCAGTTCCAACTAGTGCATAATCGGTACTGCGTAACACCCAGCGTTCGCCCCAGCTAAACGGTGGTGGATAAGCGCGTTTGATATTCTGCCAGCTGAAGAAGAGTGTCTTAGTGCGTGCTAAACGGGCGAATAATAGAGCTTGCCACGTGGCTAGATTGTAGGGTTCTTCGTCGATATGGACGATATCCGGACGAAATTCGCTGATGTAATCTTGCAGGCGCGGATAAAAGTGCATGTGAAAATTGCCGTTGAAAGCGATAGGGGTCTCTTGCAAGCGATAGCCTTGCGTATAAACGCGCTCCAGTGATTGTTCGCCTCGCTCATCGCGCCAGGAAGCTGGAACCAACGTTAATAGCTCCACACCTTGACGGGCAATATGCTCCAACTTACGCTGATAAATGCCCACAATGCAAGCTTTGGAAATCATCAAAACACGCATATGCACTCCCGTTTGCCTCAATGGCGCATAGTGTACCAGTTTTGGATGAGAGGAGTTAGGGGATAATCGGAGGGTGCCAACAAAAAACCATCATCGCGTTGATGATGGTTCATAATATTGTGAATCACAATGACACATGTAGTATATGTTCAGTGCATCACGCGGATTACAGACAATACCTTACCACGAATTTCACAGTTGCGCGCGTCAACGATGATGTCTTCCATCGTTGGGTGAGCAGGCTTGAGACGCACCCGTGCCCCTTCACGATAAAAATATTTGAGCGTTGTCTCGCCCGGATTGGGCAACCACACAGCCACCATATCGCCATTACTGGCAGTTTGTGTGTGGCGCAACAATATGATGTCGCCTTCGCTGATCATCGCGTCGATCATCGAATCACCTTCGACAGTGAGGGCGAATACTTCCGAGGCATCCGCGCCATCCAGCAAGAATAATGGCACGTCGATCATGTCGTCATCGTCGATGCTGTGCGCGATGTCTTCTGGCACTTCCAGCGGTTGACCTGCGGCAATTTTACCCACTAAGGGCACACGGTTAATAATCTCTGATGGACGCACTTTTTTGTGTGAATGCCCGGGAATGGGCGCGATCACTTTTAACCCGCGTGAAACGCGATCTGAGCGATCAATATAACCTGCTTTGACCAATTTATTGAGGTTATAATTCACCACAGATGTAGAGTTGATGCTTGTCGCTTCTCCAATTTCACGGATGGTTGGCGGGAAACCGTTTTTATCGGTGTACGACACCATAAATTTGAGAATGTTCTGCTGGCGCTCTGATAATTTGCTGAATTCTTTTACACCCATCGCTGATTCCTTTGATCATTCGCGAAAGTTAGTTACCCAAACAGGTATTCTACGAATACTTGTTCTGATTTTACCGAACTAACGTTCCTATGTCAAATGTTCGGAAGAACAGGGCGCATTTTATCTGAGTATAAGGCTCTATTGCTTGAATAAAGACGCTATCTGCTAAAAAGTATCCACAGCACCCGTCTCTGTTCGCCTACCCCGGTTAATCTACCAGGCTGCGCGATGGGTTTTGATTCAATTATCCGAAAGATCCGATGACTTTGCACGTTTACTACAACGTGCTGATGTGCCCAGCGACGATGTTCAGTTGAGTCGCACGTTCTAAGAAACGTTCGGTGAAGATTTCTAGTTCAGTTGTGGTAACAATCATTTGTAGATCATCGTTTAAGCGGTTGAGCAGGTAAGAGCGCCTTTTGCTATCGAGTTCTGCGACAACCTCATCCAAGAGCAAAATAGGGTATTCGCCGATATGTTGACGCATCCACTCGAATTCAGCCAGCTTGAGTGCCATGACCGTTGTGCGTGCCTGTCCGCGGCTGCCATATAAGCCACAATCGCGCCCATTAATCATCAGGCGTAATTCATCACGATGAGGCCCGCTGAGTGTTACCCCGCGTTCAATCGAATCACGCTGTTCACGTTCGAGTTGTTGCATGAATTGTGGTTTGACCGCATCGGCGGTCATGTCGCGGTGCAAATCTAAGCCGATGACATCAAACGACAGTTGCCCATCACCCGAGAAGGTCGGCACAAAGCTCGGTTGATATTGTAGCGTGAGCGTCTCGCCGTTGCCTGTAAGCTGGTGGTGATTGTGTTGTGCAAGCAGTTCAAGTTCACGCAAGAACTGTTGACGCTCAGATATGATGACGGCACCACTTTCTGTGAGTTGTTCATTCCAGTATGTGAGTTCTGCCACGCTGGCACGTCTTTCGCCAATGCGCCGTAAAAGCGCATTGCGCTGGGGTAAGACCTTCTCGTACTGGTCGAGTGCCTCAGCATAAGCACGGTTCACCTGACTGAGTGTGGTATCCATAAACCGTCGACGGTCAGAAGGCGATCCTTCGATCAATGAGAGATCGCGGGGCACGAATAATACCACATTCAATAATCCGACTACATCCATCACGCGCTTTTCTACATTATTGAGTCGAATGGTCTTTTTGAAACGGGTATTTCCGTTGCTGTTTTCCATCGTCAGCGCCACTTCGAGGCGTTGTAATGTCGAGTGGCGCGTGCTGAATTCGGCAACCATCAGGGTGTAAGGATAAGGATCATTTTCAGTGCGCCAGTGAATTAGTTGGCGGTCACTGGTGGTGTATGGAGATTTGCTTGTTGCGAGGTAGTAAATCGCCTCTAATAAGCTAGTTTTACCCTGCGCATTATCGCCATGTAACACAATCGGTTTGCAGGGCAAATCTAGCTCAAGCCGCGCATAATTACGGAAATTAGTTAAGGATAGATGTTCGATATGCATGAATTACCGTCGATCAATTCACTTGCAAAATGGTCATTCATCCTAACATATTCTGCTCAGATTCATCAGTCCTGAGCGTTCTCTTTGTGCCTGATTTTGGCGAGTAATTGCACAAGTTTTAAAACTCTAATGAAGATTTATATGATCTTTTATGATATTTTATAACTATTAAAAACTTATTCTGACTACTTGCTCACTGATGATTAACTATCGCTGATCAGTGGTCATAGTGACAGAATTCACCAACCTTGCTATAATAACTAACATTGTAAGGCTAGCTCAGGAGTAATTACCTTGCCAGAAATGCAACCTCTCAAACCATGCGCTCGTTGCGAGCAAGAAATACCGGAAGCATTTTTTGAAGGTAAAGACGCTGTTTTCTGTAAACGGTGTTCTGATGAAGTGAACGATATCCTCAGCAAAAAATACAGCATCATCGAAGCCGCGCATTTCCGCGCACAGCTTCGCCTCCGTAGTAGAAAAATAAAACAACACTTAGAAAAACAAAACTTTAAAACAGCAACTACTGCTGTTGCCGCCGCCGGAGATTGACTTCGCTAATCATGAGCCCTGAAGACGTGCTGTGATGCGCCTCGCATAGGTGCCGTCTTCAGGGCGATTTGCATCCCCTACAGCCGCTCAATTAACCATCATCTTCTTTACATCATTCTAATGCAACCCTGTCATAGTAGATTGCGTATAGAGTGTTAAAGCCGTCTGCGTCGATTTATGATAAACTAGAAACAAATGGCAATTAGAGGATAACCACATGAGTGAAGACGATAAAAAAAATGATGATGTGTCTGTCTGGAAAGTCATGTCTTCGGTGGGAAAAGCCGTTGGCAAAACGGTACAATTCATTGCAACTGGCACCACTAATACCGTTGATGCAGCTAACCAGGGGCAGAAAGCGATAAGGAACACCATGGCAGTTACTGAAATTACTACAGTCTTTAACACAACCGATAAAATTGTCAAATTTGTGAACCGCGAGACTGCGCGCGATTCGAAAGAGGTACTCGGTCAGAGCGCTGTGTCCATGCGTACCGAAAACACCTCTGGTGCATGGATTCCGTGGTACGATCCACCACGATTTGCTGACTTTGATAAGCGCCATATCGAGATCATCATTGATGATATTCCGGTGGTTTATCTATGGCAAAAAGGCGATTATGTCTATTGGTCGAATCGTCTCGATGAACAGGGTCGGCCGGCAAAAGCCTATAAGATGGGAGGCGTAGCACACATTGGCGGCAAGCGTACTTTGGTCATTCGTAACGATCCTGAAGCGGGCTATAGCGTATTTCTCTCTAATTCTGTTGATAGCAAATGAGACCATCGTTGATGAGGGCATCGTACATAGGAATGCCCTCACCCATAAATTTGTTTAAAACTGACGCGACCACACTTTTGGCCAGCGTTCTACAACCACTTTCGTTTGTGTGTAAAACTCTACGCCATGCTGTCCCTGTGCGTGCAAATCCCCGAAGAAGCTAGCATTCCATCCACTAAATGGAAAGAACGCCATCGGTGCCGCAACCCCAATATTGATTCCAACATTACCCGCATCCGCTTCATGACGAAACTTACGCGCTACTGCACCACTACTGGTAAAGATACAAGCCATATTGCCGAAGGCGCGGTTATTGACCTGTGTGATCGCTTCGTCAATTGTTTCAGCGTGCATCAGGCTCAACACTGGCCCGAAAATTTCGGTGGTGGCAATCTCGCTACCTGCGGGCACACCGTCTAAGATCGTCGGATAGATCCAGTAACCTTCATGATATCCGCTGACTGTCTTCTGGCGTCCATCAACAAGCACGTTGATTCCCTGTTGTTCACCTGTCGCGATGATGCCTTCGATGCGTGTTTTGCTCTCATCGGTGATGACAGGCCCCATCTGTACATCGTCATCCAAACCAAAACCCACCTTGCGGCTGACCGCCGCATCGGCAATTTGCTCGGTGAAGGTGTTCCGTGCATTGCCCACTGTGATGGCTACCGATGCCGCCAGACAGCGTTGTCCAGCACAACCGAAGGCGCTATCCGCCATGATGCGCGTGGCGGTGTCCATGTCTGCATCGGGCATAATAATCACAGGGTTCTTTGCACCCCCCTGACATTGTGCGCGTTTGCCATTGGCTGTGGCACGGCTATAAATATATCGGGCAACAGGCGTACTGCCGACGAAACTCACCGCTTTGACCAATTGATGATCCAGCAAGGCATCGACGCTCTCTTTGCCCCCGTTGACCAATTGCACGACACCTGCCGGAAAACCTGCCATCTCAATCAGCTCGAACAGTTTGGCTGTCGTCATCGGCACCTTTTCGCTTGGCTTCAGGATGAATGTATTGCCGGTTGCTACGGCATACGGCAAAAACCATAGTGGGATCATGCCGGGGAAGTTAAATGGGGTGATTGCCGTCACCACACCGAGCGGTTGCCGGAACATATGCTCATCGATGCCACTCGCAATATCTTCGTTGTTATACCCCTGCATCAAGGAGGGCATCCCACAGGCGACTTCGATATTTTCGATACCACGGCGCATTTCGCCCACGCTCTCGTTGTAGGTCTTACCGCATTCTGTGGTGATGATGCGAGCGATCTCATCGAGATGATCTTCTAATAGGGTTTTTAGCTTGAACAAATACTGAATGCGATCTGTGACAGGTACCAAACGCCATTCTTGATAAGCCCGGTGACCCGCTTCCACAGCTTGCGCCACAACAGGTTTAGGTGTCATCACTACTTCCGCAATGGGGGCACCTTGCGCGGGATTGACGACCTTCAGCAAATCGTTAGTCTGTGCGTCTGTCCATTGCCCGTCGATGTAATCGAGAATTTTTTGTGTCATGGTTGATTTTCTTTCTCTCTGCTGTTGATAATCTGCGTGCAGATACATTAACAGGATTTTAGCGCAACCGCCACCTATCCACTGAGTAGAAAGAAGCGTGTTCTGCCTGAGAGGGCGTGCCCCAACCCCGTCTCATGGGTGGTAAATGTGCGCGATCTTAATTGCAAGGTGCGTTAGAGAGGGCATACAGGATATTTGGCTAGTATATCAAAAGTCCACCGAATGGACTGTGATCATGAAGAGCACCTTTAGTGCGCTTCTATCAGGGTTCGCTATAGTGTTTTAACCGATGGTATTAATGAGGTTATCACCCCGCAGATCGGAAACTGCACCATCTTTGCTCGCTATGTCGAGGCAGGATTTGCAACACAGGTTGTACTCAATGCGCGGTTGACACGCTTCTACGAACGAGTGGATTGGAAACATCGTCTCAAACAGGGTGATGCAATCGCACCGTTGCTATTGGAACGGGGGATTTCTTTGAAGATCGAACCTACAATAGCCGAGCAAGAAGAGAAGCGCGATAAACTGCGAGAAGCAGCACAATCTGCGATGGATAAAGCAGGAAATGTACAGTTCACGGGTTTATCTACTATGCGACGAAACTTTGAAGCAAGCAAACAGTCTGTGGAGGTGTCACAATGAGTCTGAATAAGAACAAGATGGTACGTGAGATCGGGCGACGTACTCGCCTAAAAAATCGGGATGTACAAATGATGCTAGAAACACTCATTGATGTGTGGTCAGAAGAGCTTGTGGCGGGTGGGCATATTGAATTAGCTGACAACCTGACACTTCTATTCAAAATACCAAAAAGGCTGAGCAAAAAGCCAATCAGGTAATCGGTCTTGTGAAAGCCGTCGCTTGAGCCAGCGTCTTGCGGTTTGAAACAAGCTCAAGCGACGGC
>JBNPEE010000049.1:0-14246 GCA_051117475.1 Anaerolineae bacterium
CACTATGGTCAAAATTGTTTCTATATCTATACTTGCCATGGGTGATGAACTCTCGATTTTTTGTTTTGTCGCTTAATATCTTGAGTTCTTTCACCCTTTTCGTCAATTCTATTTCACATATAGCGTACAATTCTATTGTGATATGCCTTGTGTACTCATAACAGCTTGCTCCAAGATGATACCGCCAATGCGTGCGGCTTCCGACGCATCGGATACATCTTCCAGTACAAGGGCGACTGCAACACCCTCTAAAGTGCCCGTTGAGACAAAGCCAATGAACCATGTTTGTATCTCATCACCAGAGATTGCCAGTGCCGTATGTGCGCCAACCGTTAAACTGTCACGGGCAGCAGGAACGGATGCACCTAAACGTGTATTCTCGATCATCAGACCTTGCAGTCGACGGGCGGCATCTGCGGTCATCAAGGGGGTTGAGGTTGCGATAGGCAGTTGTGGTATCCATGTGCTCTGCTGTGAGCGATAAGCATCAAGTACATAAGGTTGTGGCGCGTTACCATCGTTGATGATGGCACTCGCAATCGTTGCCATGCTTAACGGAGTGATCGTCAAGTTCCCCTGCCCAATGACGTTTTCCATCAGCGTCAATTCGGGCATTGATTCAGGTGTGTTCTCTGGTTGTAGCACGGGCAAATCATCTGATACAAATCCCTGCAAACGTGGCGGCGAATCTAAACGAAATGCGGCGAGGATATTCTGTAAAGAAGACGGATTCAACTCGCGGGCAAGTAAGGCAAAAGGAAAAGGACAAGCATAGGCATAGGCTTCGGTATAGGACAAGTCAGCATCTTGTGGTTGGCGTGCACAGTTCAACTGCATATCGCCCACCGGTATCGGACGATTAGCGGCGGCGGTCACAATATCAAAAGGCTGTTGGGTGAGGATACCGGCTACCATCAACGGTGTTTGAAGCATCCCCCCCGGCTGATATTGTCCCTGTAAAGCACGATTGAAGAACGGATTACCATCAGATGCAACAAAGTTTTCCCATTCGGTGCTGAGGCGATTGGGATCATAAGTGGGTAAACTGACCAAACCAAGAACCGCACCGTCGGGCACATTCAAAACAATCACAGCACCGCTATAATCGGTCATCTGTTCAACGATAACTTGCTGAAGGGTACGATCTAAGGTCAGGCGGATATCAAGCCCTTGTTGGGGTTGATGGAGCCATTCACGCTGAATGACGCTATTTAAAGTATCCAGTTCAATTTCACCACGCAAGTAATCATCATAAGCAGCTTCTGCACCAGCTGTGCCATAGCGCAAGCTAAAATAGCCGAGTGCGGAATAGGTCTCAGGATAGTGATAGATGCGCTGAAGCATACCGTTATCATCAGAGCGTGTTTGTGCCAATAACACACCTTGTCGATCATAGATGCTACCCCGTTGAATACGCGCTTCATCCTCGACTAAACGCGGGTTGTCATTGCGCTGTAAAATATCCTCTGCACCGACAATTGCCCAGTACCCTGCCGAGGCAACTATCATAAAAAATGCCAATAACAGCCCGAACATCAAACGGCTAATCTCGCGGGTGAAGGTCATGACTGTACCTCAGCAGATAAACGTAACAGGATGCCAGCAATCACAAAGCTAGCAAGCAATGAACTGCCTCCATAACTCATATAAGGTAAGGTAACCCCTGTTAAAGGTAAGAGCTTGAGTACCCCACCCATGATAAGAATACTCTGTACAGCAATCAACATGCTGAGCCCAATTGCCAACAAAGCATGAAACGGTCGGTTTTGATGCTGAACAGCGATGCGCAAACCGCGCATAATAAAAACGGCAATAGTAGCAACTAACACCGTTATACCAATCAAGCCATATTCCTCAGCGAGGGCAGCGAAGATAAAATCAGAATGAACGACGGGAATATATCCGGGTGAGCCTTGCCCGATACCTTCGCCCAAAATGCCACCGGCAGCGAATGCCATCAAACTCTGTACGATTTGATAAGCACGTCCATCAGCTTCTAGCCAGGGATTCAACCAGATATCAACGCGCAATTGAACCACGCTAAATAAGTGATACGCCACCACCCCGGCAACAGATAGAAGTATTCCTCCGCCGATCAAGATGCTAGTCTGTCCACTAGCGGCATAGAGTAAGATAATAAACACGGCAAAAAAGAGCGCCGCTGTACCTAAATCACGCTGCCAGACCACGATGAGGATGCTCAAACCCCACATCAAAATGATAGGCCCTAAGATACGCGGCGATAACCAGGCGCGATCATTGACTAGTTTAAGCTGTGATTGCACACGTAGCGCAGGATATTGCTCTGCAAGATAGCTGGCAAGGAAAATGACTAAGATGATCTTGAGGACTTCCGACGGTTGAAAGAAAATATTGCCGAAACCCAGCCATAACTCTGGTGCACCCGCTAAGCCCGAAGGGTTACGCCCCAGCAGAATGGTGCTCACCAACAAGATAATTCCACTTACCAATAACAAATACCGATAAGAGCGCAACCAGCGCAATAATTGAGAGAACGAGACAATCGATAGCATCCCGATGACCGATACCACTAACCAAACAGACTGACGATCAGCAAAGGTCGGTGCAAGACGATGAATGAGGACAATACCCCACCCAGTCAAAAACATAATGATCGGGAAGATGAGTGGATCACGCTGGGGCAAGAAGCGATCAAGCAGAAGTGTTCCACCTATCGCACATAACACCCACAACACAAAATGCCAGTCGATAATCCCTGCTCCATCACCCTGTACCAATTGCAAGGCGATAATATTGATAAACAAGAAAATTCCCGCCAAAAATAACAATTGGCGTTCGATGTGAGGGTGACGCTCATCATCACGATACGATGCAAAGGTTTCAGTCACAGAGACACTTTCCTATTGTTGTTGACAGAGTGCTATCATTGTCTCATGATGGCATAAATATAGCGATCTCAAGGTAAGTCTAATACACGCTTAACAACGTGGTAGAGGCGCTCTTTCGCTTGTTCGGTGATCGCAGATGATTGTGTGGTGATTGCTGCCTGTAACGCAGTGTGTGCGGGTGTCTCGATATTCAGATCAAAGGTTTGCATCAGGTGTACAATTGCTTGCTTGATATAGGTGACATTCTGCGAGACAGTCTTGAGTACGATATCCACCGTCACCGGTTCCTCATCTTCATGCCACGAGTCATAATCCGTGACATGCGCCACTGACGCATAGGCTATTTCAGCTTCACGGGCAAGGAACGCTTCAGGGGCGGCTGTCATACCGATCAGGTCACATCCCCATGTACGGAACATATGACTTTCGGCGCGGGTAGCAAAACGGGGGCCGTCTTCGATGAGGAAGGTTCCACCATCGTGGACGGTTGCGCCGACCGCTTTCAAGGATTTTGACAATTGCTGGCATAGATAATCATCAAAGGGAGCTGCGACGGATACATGTGCGATCAAGCCTTCTTCGTTGAAAAATGAACGCTCGCGTGTGCCGATGTTATAATCAATAATTTGATCTGGGAGGGCGATATGCCCCGGTGCGATGGCTTCGCGCAGACTGCCACAGGCATTTGCAGAGATGATAAAACGTACACCCAAAGATTTCAGCGCGTAGATATTTGCCCGTTGCGGGATAAGTGCTGGACTGAGGACATGCCCCGCACCATGACGGGCGAGGAAGGCAATACGCTTACCGTCTAATGTACCAATAGTGATCGGACTGCTGGTTGTGCCGAAAGGGGTATCGATTTTTTGTTCAGTTACATCGGATAATTCTGGTAAGTCATACAATCCAGAGCCACCAATGACAGCAATTTTAACGATGTCAGACATCGATTTTACTCCTCGTAAAAGTTGATTAATAAACAATCAAAGAACGTGACCAAAACGTATCATATTATATAATCGGGTGATCGACACATACAACACAGTGTTTTATCGAAGGACAAACGCATGTTTGACAAAATCGAATACCCTACCACACGCAAAGCTGATATTGTAGCTGACTTTTTCGGCACATCAGTTGCTGATCCGTATCGCTGGCTAGAAGATGCTGATTCGGAGGAAGTGCAAGCATGGACACAGACACAATCTGATCTTGCTAACGTGCATCTAACACGCTTACCAGCACGGGATTATCTGCGCCAGCGCCTAACAGACGTCTGGAATTATCCCAAGTATGGGATGGTTCCACGCCGATGTAACAATCGCTTATTCTTCACCAAAAACGATGGCTTACAAGCTCAGCCAACGCTCTATGTTCAGGACGGCGACGAGACACCCCGCACCCTGATTGATCCGAACACACTCAGCGATGACGGCACCGTGGCATTAGTGGATTGGCAACCCACATCGGATGGGCGCTATATGATGTACGCGCTGTCTGAGAGTGGTCTCGATTGGCGTACCTTCAAAGTGCGCGACGTGACAAGTGGGGACGATTTAGAAGATACTCTGACCAAAATCAAGTTCTCATCGGTAGCCTGGCGCAAAGATCACTCGGGATTTTATTATGCGAGATTTCCTGATGATGTAAAGGACGCAGGCGAGAACAACCGCGAAGTATCCCATCAATTATATTTTCATCGGCTTGGGACAGCACAATCTGACGATGTGTTGATCTATGAACATCCTGAACTGCCAGGCGTGAACCTCAGCCCGCAAGTAACTAACGATGATCGTTACTTACTAGTTTATGTGAGTGGTGAGTCCTTCGTATACAATCGCCTGTACTATCGTGAGATTGACAATAAGGATGATTTTGTGCGCTTGTTCGATGCGTTGGATGCCGCTTATCAGGTCATTGGCAATGATGGCAATACCTTATATGTACAAACAACCAGAGATGCGCCCAACAAACGTTTGATGGCAATTGACCTTGACCAAGCCACCAACTGGCGTGAGCTGATTGCGGAGGGTGACGATGTGATACAGGGCATCACAATTGCCAATCAGCAGTTTGTAGTGACGTATATGCATCATGCCCACCATATCATCAAAGTCTTCGAGAAGGATGGGCAATTCTCACATCAGATTGATCTACCTGCGATTGGCTCAACCGGCTTTTATGCGGGTGCAGGTTCTGATCCGGATGATGAGACAATCTTTGTACCCTTTACATCGTATCTACACCCTTTGAGCATCTATGAGTACAATCTAAAAACGCGCACACTAAGTACCCTATTTGACGTTACTGTGCCAGCATTCAACCCTGATCATTACGAGACCCAACAAGTTTTCTACACGTCAAAAGACGGTACAACTGTGCCGATGTTCATCACAGCCAAGAAAGGCATCGAACTGAACGGCGATCATCCGACGATCTTATATGGATATGGTGGCTACGATGTCAGCCTATCACCGAGCTATGCCTCTTATTTGCCGATATGGTTAGAACATGGTGGGGTATATGCTGTAGCGAATCTGCGTGGAGGGGGTGAATACGGTGAGCAGTGGCATCTGGATGGGATGCTCGACAAAAAGCAAAACACCTTCGATGATTTCATTGCCGGGGCTGAATACTTGATTGCACAGGGCTATACCCATAGCGATAAGCTCGCGATTGAAGGTGGGAGTAATGGCGGCTTGCTGGTGGCAGCGTGTATGATCCAACGCCCAGAATTGTATGGTGCCGTATTATGCCATGTACCCGTAATTGATATGTTGCGCTTTCAGCATTTCACAGCAGGGCGTTATTGGACATCCGAATATGGTGATGCAGATAAAGATGAATCGCATTTCAAATTCCTGATGGCTTATTCACCCCTAAACAACATACAAACGGGTAGCGATTATCCGCCCCTGTTGATTATGACGGCAGATCATGATGATCGGGTTGTGCCAATGCACTCCAAAAAATTCGCAGCCGCATTACAGGCAGCAAATCAGAATAATATCACCTTGCTACGCATCGACACCAAAGCGGGGCATGGGATGGGAAAGCCAACCGCCAAGATCATTGATCAGCGCGTGGATGTGTTCGCTTTCTTGAACGTGCTGTTTGAGATGGGCATCACAGGATAGCATGGCTTGCATCCCATCAAGGCGGCACTATGAAAATACTAGCAGGCGATTAACACCACATTGGCAAGCTTACTTCGCCTGCACTTACCCGTTCTGAGTCGTATCACGTATCCACACCTGATGAGAATACGATTGCCCTACGTCTAGACCAACTCGCATTTACACAATTCAGCAACTTCATTACAATTAACAGTCTGATAACTCGATTTTACCTAATGAGAGAGACTTTATGGGTCGTTCCGTATATTTTATTGGTTTGCTGATGATAGTTGGTTTGTTACCGGGTACATTACCTGTATCAGCACAATCAGGCGAAGAATATGAAGCTCCTCCGCCCCCTTTTGGTGCCCCTGACCCTGATCGTCCGGTGGGATTAACCGTACAGGCAGATCAGGTAGAAACCGGTTATGTACTCATCAGCCCCATCCAATCCAAAGAAATATTGTTGCTGGCAAACGATGGCCGCATGATCAACAAATGGGACAGCGATTACTATCTGGGCGCATCATCTTATCTTTTAGATAATGGGAATGTGCTTCGGACTGTTTCTATACCGGATAATCCATTTGGCTTCGATGGACAATGGGGATTTGTCAGTGGCGGCTTGCAAGAACAGACGTGGAATGGTGAGCTTGTCTGGTCGTTTGAACTGTATAGCGATGAGATTATAGGCCATCATGATATAGAAATTTTGCCCAATGGCAACATTTTATGGATTCTATTCGAACGTTTTTCTGCGGATGAAGCGGTTGCCACTGGATATAACCCCGAGTTGCTCCCTGAAGAAGGAGAGATCTGGAGCGAAAAAATCGTTGAGATTGATCGCGATAGTGGGGAAATTATCTGGGAGTGGCGCTTATGGGATCATCTGATTCAAGACTTTGATGAAACTGCTGCTAACTTCGGAGTGGTAGCTGATTATCCACAAAGAGTCGATATGAACTACATGGATGATTTTGTTTCGCCACAGCCCAATCGCTGGCACATTAACGCTATCGATTACAACCCGGATCTTGACCAGATTGCACTTAGTCCCCGTACATATAGTGAGATATGGATCATTGACCGCGGTATCAGCACGACAGACGCACAAGGTACGGCGGGGGATTTGATGTATCGTTGGGGTAACCCAACAACAGTGCGGTTGGAGGCATCACCAGAGGATCGCATTTATTTTCAACATGATGTGCAATGGATACCCGATGGTTATCCGGGCGCAGGCAATCTTTTGATCTTTGATAATGGCGGCCCACAGCGTCCCTATTCACGTGTGCTAGAAATTGCACCAGAAGTGGATTCAGACGGTCGTTATGTCTCGCAATCAGCAGAAGTGGTGTGGGAATATGCGGCAGACCCTTTACAGGATTTTTACTCACAATTCATCTCAGGCGCGCAACGACAACCCAACGGCAATACGCTCATCACAGAGGGCCTAAATGGTCGCATCTTTGAAGTCAACCAAGCGGGTGAGATTGTGTGGGAATATTATCTACCGCCGGCGATGTGGGCTTTTCGTGCGGAACGCTACAATTTGCCGGTTTTCGCAGAATTTGATTTAACGCAAAATTTGGGATTTGACGGAGGCATTATCTGGTATTCTGATTGCGTAGATGGGACACAAGCCCGACTACATGAATATATTCCACAGGAAGGTGACGCGATGCAATTATTCATCGATACACATGAAGATCAGGCGGAAGAACAATGGCAAAGTGAAGCCTGTGAACCACACGGGGGGCTAGCGCAAAACTCCTAACAACAAGAGCTTACAGAAACAAATGGATCAAGTTGAGTATGAAGGCAATACACTGAATCTGTTCACAAAATAGAGTGACTTGCACCACCATCAACTGACAGGGCTACGCCGTTGACAAAACCAGCAGCAGGTGAGCAGAGAAATACCGCCACATTGGCGAACTCACTCGCCTGCCCTAGCCGTTTAATAGGTATCGATTGGGCAGCTCTCGAGCGTTCTGTGTCAGGATCAGTCTTATTTTTCTTGGCGCGAGCTTGCATCAATTGTTCAACACGATCCGTCTCGGTGACACCCGGCAAAATGCTGTTGAAGCGAATGCCTGTCTCACCCAATTCGAGTGAGAGTGTCTTCGTCAAGCCGATGACCGCCGGACGGATGGTATTCGAGAGTGTAAGGTTTTCAACAGGTTGTTTAGCGGCAATCGAGACCACAGCCAGCACGGACGCACGTTTCGACTTTTTAAGATGGGGCAAGGCATGTTTGATGAGACTAACCGCACTCAACAACGTAAGGTCAGTGGCACGTCGCCAGTCGTCATAATCGAAGGTCTCAAAAGTTCCTGCAGTTGGCCCACCCGCATTCGTGACGAGGATATCCAAACCGCCCAGCATAGCCACTGCATTATCGATTACTTTGGCGCTGATCTCTGGTTGTGCGACATCGCCAGCATATGTGAAAACAGGTTGTCCTGTCTCAGCATTGATGGCACGAGCTGTTGCCTGTAGTTTATCAAGATTACGGCTGTTAATAACCACCTGTGCGCCTTCTTTGCTGAATTGACGCGCAGTGGCCGCGCCCAGTCCACCGCTAGCTGCTGTGACCAAGACACGTGCACCCTGTAATCCTAAATCCATGATAATCCGTTCAATTATCCAATACGAGTTTAAAGTGTGTGTTACCGATGCTGATAATATCGCCATCAGTGATGATGGCAGCTGTCAGGAGACGCTCGCTGTTGAGCGCTGTCCCATTGCGGCTATTGCGATCTTCCAGCCACCAACGCCCATCTTTGAGGCTGATTAGGGCATGCTCGCTACTAGCAAAATCGTCTTTGATAACGATGGTGTTGGTCGGTGATCGTCCGATACTCGTGAGGGGTCGTAATGGGAATGTTTCACCTGTGGGAGCAAACATATCACTCACCTGAATTAAACCAATTAATTGTCCGTAAATGCGGCGGCTGACTTCAACATGTGTGGCGGCTGACGCATAATCACGCCAGAGTACCACGAAGAATGCCCCCAAGATACTCAGTAGCAGGATCGCAGAACTCAAACGTAATAAAAACAAGATAGTCGTCAAATCCACAGTAGCTCCTAGAGCGTGACCGGTTCTAGTGATTGCGTGGTCGTCGAACGATCATCACCGACCAGATAAACCAATTGTGTGTGACCAATTTTTATAACATCACCAGATTGTAACTGATGTTCGGTCACACGCACATTGTTGACAGTTGTTCCGGAGCGACTGTTGACATCAAAGAGCGTATACGCCCCGAAGCGCAAGCGTAATTGGATATGATGACGTGAGCAATAAGAATCGTCTAGAATTATATGATTATCATCCGAACGGCCTACATTCAAGACAGGTTCAGATAAAATAACAGTACGTTCACCATCGTTGATAATTAACTGTGGATTCACGGGGGCTTTTTTATGTCCCACACCGATCGGTTGCATCGCCTGCGTGGTGTGGTGCGTGTCTGTGGTGTGCACAGCAATCACAACTACTTCGTTCAGATCATGATCAGACATAGAGACCAATTGCACAATAGGTTGCGAGTTCAGACGATAACTGGACTGCGCGACCAGTTCAACAATATGTTGACTGAGTGCAGAGGGCAATTCAGGGCTATGCTGTTGTAATTTGGCGGCAACTTCAGGATGCACTTGAATGGTGTAGGAATCAGGCGCAATAGGACGTACATCATCGTCTTGCACATAACGCAGGGTATTTTCCATGCTACGTGTCAATTTCATGGCGATGTCGTGGGCAGTGACCTGCTTACGAAAGAGATTAGTAAACGCGCCCTCTACCAATTGTTCCAATTGTGCTTCAAATTGTGCGATTTGTTTTTCATTCATGCGATCATTATAAGGCAGAGCGCCAAAGCATGACAATGTGTGAAAATAAGGTAGTGGGGAAAGCGTCAGTTAAAACACACAGAGAATGCCGATTGACATTCTCTGTGCAGATTATAAACCTAATAGGTTATGTGTTTAGCGAAGTAAATCAGGCCAGTTCTGGTTGATTGCGATAGCATCAGCTGCGTCGGCTTCTTCACGACGATCTTCAAGCCATGTATTGAAGCGGGATTGTGTCAGCTGCTGAACGACTTGCTCGCTCACTGGACGTTCTTCAGTCGCAATCACCTGGATGATGTGGAAGCCAAATTGACTCTCGACCGGGCCAAGCAATGCACCAATCTCACCATCCCGGATAGCATCAGCAAAGGGTGCAACATAGAGATCTATGGGTTGCCAACCGAGTTCACCACCGCGCTGAGCGGAGCCTGTATCAGTTGATTGCGCTTGCGCGAGAGCGGCGAAGGATTCTCCTGCTTGCAGAGCGTCTATGATTGCCAGAGCTTCTGCTTCGGTATCCACTAAGATGTGGCGTGCATTAGCATGCAGAGCGGTTTCAATCTCACCGACAATAGACTGTTGAACAGTGAGACGAATTGCCTCGCGTTCCCAGAAGGCTTCTAAGCCTGCTCGAGATGCTTCAGCGTTAATCACACTTTCTTCGAATAATTCGATAGATTCTTCGTAATTTTCGAAGGCTTCCGTCTGGCTGGTAGTTGGTGTGGGTGGGATTGTCGGTTGTTCGGTCACTTCTGCGGCTTCGGTGACTTCGGCAGTCGCCTCCGGATCGACAATCGGGCTAGGCAGCACCGTCGGCGTGTTCGTCGGCAGCGGTGTCGGGCTAGGTGTCGGTGATACCAGAGGGGTTGCCGATGGTGTCGGAGATACCGTCGCAGTTGCAGGTGTACCAATCAACGCAGCTTGAGTCGGATCAAAGCCAAAGAATTCTTGACGAGCGAAATCGATCTGTGCATCATCAAGCGTTAAACTTTGCGCTTCAAATTCTTGAGCAATTAACAGATCATCGACCATTTCATTGATGACACGATTACCGAGAATATCATCAGACTGTAGCTCTTGCCCCCAGCGCGTCAATTGTTGATCTTGCTGAGCAAGTTGATTAACATCAACGCCAAAAGATTGAGCTTGTTGCTGTAACTGGTTAACACGGATGTTGTAATTCTGGACAGTTAGAGCGCGTTCGAAGTCCACCCGTTGACGGAATTCACCGACAGTGATGCGATCATCATTGACGGTAGCGACAGTCAACTGTGGCACGACTAAAAATTCATAAGCTAAGATAGCCAAAACCACAACAACGATCACGCCCACTATGGAGGCAATACCCCGTTGAATCAAGCGGTTGAGGGCATCTTCGCGCTCGGCGCGGGTGGTGGGGTTCCCTAACAAATTATCTAAAAAAGAGGGATTTTCTGGAATATCGTCTTTTTGCCGGTCTTTGCGAGGCATACCGGTTGTTTGACGCCTTCTCGCCATAAAAATAGCTCCTAAATATGCAAGGTTGGTGTTCTCATATCATTTGAAACGACTACATGATACCACAGCTTGATATACAGTTAGGGCATAGTAAACTCTCTATGCCCTTAACGATAGTATCAGATTACCGTATTAGTCGGCATTTGAGATGAACGGCAATAAGCCAATGAAACGTGCACGTTTAACTTCGCGTGCAAGTTCTCGCTGGCAACGGGCACAGTTGCCAGTTTGGCGACGGGGTTTGATCTTCCCGACTTCATTGACGTAGCGTTCAAGCGTCTCAACCTCTTTATAATCGAAGCACTTACCCTCGGGGCAATACTCCGAGCGACGACCACGGCGACGGCGGGTCGGACGCGGGTGTGGGCCACTTGAACGGCGACGATTTGACGAGCGGTTGTTATCTCTTTCTCTTGCCATAGTTTACTCTCCAGTTCAATGCATCAGAATGCATAATTATCATTTGAATCATCAGGTGTTGTGTCATAGGGGGTGTTGTTACGATCCCCCAGCAAGATCATCTCATTGGCGACAAGTTCCGTCCGAAAATGCTTTTTGCCCGTGTCGTCTTCCCAACCGCGTGTCTGTAACCGACCTTCAATGTAGACTTGCTGCCCTTTATTCAGGTGGGTTTTGCAAATTTCTGCAAGATTGCCCCAGGCAACCACATTGAACCATTCAGTTTCTTCGTGGCGCTCACCTTCGGCAGATGTCCATGTACGACTTGTTGCAACACTAAAACTTGTCACCGGGCGACCGCTGGGCGTGTATCGCATTTCAGGATCACGTCCAACATTACCAATAATCATCACTTTGTTTAAACCACGTCCCATAACAACCTTCCCTCATTAAGTAGATGTGACGCATCAGCAGTTTGCTATTACTGTGAAGTCCGGTTCATTATAACGCAGGGTGTGATATTAGTCGTCGCTCTCTTCTGAGCTATTTTCTTCCTCGTCAGCATCATCTTCATCGCTGGCTTCGGTTTCGTCAGCTTCCGGTGTAGCGGCTACGTCATCGTCTTCATCAACATCTTCGACGTGAGCATCATCTTCTTTGACGATCAGATAACGCAGAACGGCATCATAGAGACGCATGTTGAGTTCAAACTCTGGCAAATGCAACGCATCGACATTGGCATAGAACAACACATAGAAGCCATCACGTTGTCCTTTGATCTCGTAGGCAAGACGACGGCGACCCAAACGGGTGCGGTCAATGCGGGTGACAGAACCAGCGTTCTCAACACCTTCAGAACTATTTTCGATCCAGGCAACTACCTGATCGATAGCCTGTTGTGTTTCTTCTTCTGGCATAACACGAAACACGACAGGAATTTCATAAGATCGTTTCATAGGGATTTATCTCCTTCCCATGAATATAGCCCCACTTCACACAGAGTGTGTTACATGGAGCGGAAAGTTGTGGTTTGTTTTATTGGTGGCTTGTCATGCAACAAGCTAAGCGGAATATTAGCTCATTCATCGTTTTTGTTCAACGGTTGATTCTTCGTCTCGCTAACTAACAAGAGACGTGAACTGGCTAATGAAAGTGCAACCAATAACCAGAACCAAGTGATCGCGGCCTGGAAATCAAAGCGAAAATAGTATAAATCTGCAACTCCGTTGATCAAGGCAGTCACTAGTGCTAGATTAAAGCCTAATTGAATCGCATCCAGTTCATCGTTAGGCTGGGTGTGTTTGCGTGCTTGCCAAGCATAATAGAAAACACCACCCATCGCCAATAGAAAGAGTGAGACACCTGTTAAGCCGATTTGATTCGCCATGATGAGATAGAGATTTGCCACATCTGTATAAAGATCATTGGTGGGCGTGCCGGTGAAGCCGATGCCCGTCAGTGGGTAACGTGTAATTAGTGAGAGAGAATCTGTCCATTCACCAATACGCATCTGTGTGGCGAGATCTTCACCCCGGAACGCCTGAAAGATACGATCCACATACGTTTGCGATTGTGGCAAGAGTAAGAATACTACGCCTGCTAGCATGACATAGATCAAGTAACGTCGATAACGGATCAGCACCAGCAAACCCAGACCTACGCCAAAAGCGAGAAACGACGCGCGTGAGGATGTCAAGATTAGCGCAATAACAACCAGTACAAACACGAGAAAACTCAGACGGCGATATTTTAGCACAGGTTGACGCGAGAATATCTGTGGTGCGATGATGACTGCGCCAGTGGCGAGTAACCCGCCCAACGTGTTGGGGTCAATCCATGTACCAATTGCGCGTTCGCCCAATTCTGGCGTAGATTCAATATAACGGATCACAAAACCCTCCGGATAACCGAGGCGCACCAGATAGTTAAGCAGTTGGCTGGCGAATTCGTCATTGAGCACATATAAACCGATGCTCATCAGGGCTTGCAAACCGACTAGTATCACAATCACCCAAACCAGACGACGCAACATCTGCGTGTTGGTGAGCAGATCAACCAGCACAAATGCCATGCTAATGCTGAGTAAGGTCTCAGCGAATTGGCGTAAAATGGTGGTTGTAGGGCTTCCGTAACGTAAGCCAAGCATGAAAGCAAAAACTAACCACATCAAGTAGATGGCGATAAAAATATGTGGTTGTAACAGAGCTAGCCCACGACGTTTGCCTGTCACCCATTGAATAACATAGACTAGCACAAATGCGCCCAGCGTGAGATCCAGCAAAGTCGGTGTGATGCCAATCTTATAAGGAAATGTACCAAAAGGTAACAAAACAAGAATGATCATGGTGCCATAGAGGGTAGGAGCGACATCTGTCATCACGTATAAGCCCGCCAGCAAACCCACGATTACGAGAATCGTCAGCAAAGGACCAGCAGTCACCAACAATAAGCCCAGTGTTCCACCCACTACACCCATCAGCAAGCCGATCATAATCGACACTAA
>JBNPEE010000027.1:0-89970 GCA_051117475.1 Anaerolineae bacterium
CAGGCTTGTTTTTGATAAGTGAGGTTGGGTTATTTCAGTATGTGCGACTGACACTCAATGACGTTTACATCATCCCAGCCGATACAACTGATCAAATCGTTATCATCGCTCTGGACGATGCCAGTCTTGATCGCTATGGTAGCACCCCGTCCGAGTGGTCACGTACTGTCTATGTGGACATGATTGATCAATTGATCGACGCGAATCCGCGTGTGCTGGCGTTTGATTTGCTCTTCAGCGAAGAAAAAACTGAGGACGAACAATTCGCTGAAGCACTGAATCAATTACGTCAGAACGATGCCAGAACGCGGATCGTTCTCGCCACTGCGGGCCTCACCAACATCTCAACACAGGCTAACCGCCCCGATGTGCCGACTTTCACCTTTCTCAACACCCTCTCTGTGAGTGACTCACTCGTTGAACGTGCCGATTATCTCGGATATACGAACACCCTACCGGATATTGACAGCACAGTCAGGCGACAGGCATCGATCATTCAGGCAGATAATAACACCGGCTATTCTTTAAGCGTCGCGACTTATCTCGCCTTTTTACGTATCCCTGCCCTCGCTACCGAACAGGTCGTCACATCTGACGAACAAACGCTCTTTGTCACGATGGAGCGAGCCATTCCGGTTGATGAATTCGGGTTCTGGCAACCGTATTATTTTGCAGCGCCGGCAACCGCGCAACAGGGCGCCTTTCCGCTAATTTCCTTTGTGGATGTGGTTGATGGGACTGCCGACATGACTCTATTTGAAGACAAGATCGTGTTGATCGGCTTGACGAACAACGCAGGTTTATTGGATCAATATCTAGTCCCGTCCTCAACGAACGGTGCGTTAATGTCAGGCGTGGAAATTCAAGCACATGCTGTTGAGAGTTTGATTCAAGACAAGTTTATCAAATCTCTATCTACCACCAACGAGATCGTACTGATCGTTGTGCTCACGTTTTTTTCAAGCCTCATTTACGCTTACCCGCGCTGGTATTTCAAAGTCATTTTACTGCTGATCGCCTCTTTGCTCTGGTTTGTCACAGCCTCTATTATTTTTAGCATATCCCTCACAGCGATTAGCTTGTTCGATACCTTGCTGGCGATCACCATCCCGTTCATCATCGCGCTGGGCATTGATATCACAATCGAAAGAAGCGAGCGCCAACGAAAGGAATTCTTGCTGAACAGTGTGCAACAAATCGCCGAGCAACGGTTGCGCCTGGAACAGGCTGCGCAGTATATTCTGGAAGATATTCAGCGCATCGCCCCTGACTACCACGGGCAACTGTATTTTCATCAATACGGACAGGCTGAGGGCTATAAGCGATTTGAGCAGAAGGACACACAGCAGAAGAACACCGATCAGTTCATTGCACAATCTTATGACCAATTAAAACAAGCCCATACCGCTACGGGACACGAGACGTTCCCGCTAAGCTGGCGACATCAAAATAACGGCTTGCTCGTCATATCACACCCACAGAAAAGACAACTCACCCGACACCGCCGAGAACGCATTGCGCAGTTGATAGCCCAACTGGCACCGCATATCGATAACCTCTTATTACATCATGAGATCGACCGTCAAAAAAGTTTGCTCGATGCCGTCATTGCTGAGTCACCTGCAAGTATCGCTATTGTCGATGATCAAGCCTATATCATTCAACATAATGATGATTTGACGATGTTATTGAACCGCACCGGCGAGACCTTGCAGGGACAATCTTTATCCGAATATATCTGTGAGATTGCCGACGATGATACATTACAATCACGTTTGAATGAAGGCTTCAAACAGCAGATGATCTTTCACATTGATGAGATTAAGATCGGTAAATCGGTTGTCAGCCTTGATGCGGCACCGCTTCAAAATTACGGTGTCTGGGCAGTGATCATCGGAGATATTACCAGCATCGTTGAATTGAGCGAACTCAAAACACAACTCTTGCGGATCGCCGCGCACGATCTCAAAAATCCGCTGAGCCGTATTATGGGTTTCGCTGAATTACTTGACATTCAACTGGATCTCAATGAACGACAGAGCCATTATCTGAGTATCATCACGAAAGCCGCCGAGGAGATGAAAGAAATTATCACTGACATTCTCAACCTGGAACGGTTGCGCTCGGCAAAGTTAAAATTAGAGGCGGTCGAACTCAACCGCATTGTGCGTGAGGTCAGCGGTAGCCATCAGCCGGATGTCATTCAAAAAAATCAACGTTTTGATATACAAACACCGGATGAAGCGGTGTTCATCAACGCGGATATTGGTCAATTATCGCAGGCGATCTCTAACCTGATTGGCAATGCGATCAAATACACACCGGATGAGGGTAGCATCATCGTGCGCGTGCAACAAAGAGCGGACAAAGTCTTTTTTGAAGTTGAAGATACGGGTTATGGCATCCCGGAAAAAGCTCAAGAGAAATTATTCACCGAATTCTATCGCGCAAGGACAGAAGCCACCTCACATATTCAGGGAACCGGTTTGGGCTTAAGCCTCACCAAATCTGTGATCGAAGGGCATGGTGGAGAGATCGGCTTCACCAGTGAAGAACGTGTCGGGAGTACCTTTTACTTTGCGCTCCCTGTATTAGAAATGGAAAGCAACAATGAATTGGATTAAATGGATAAGTCTACTGATGCTATTCCTCAGCGTTCATCCCACATTCACCCAATCCGATGAACTGGCCGCAACGGTGACGATTATCGCCGATGATGTTCATTTTATACGAGCGAATACAGATGCCGCATTTCCGTTATCAGTCGGAGCCGTTGCCCCGTTCGGGATAGGTGATCAGATCGTCACAGGAAGTAATGGGCGGGCGCTTATCGGGCTGGATACGAGCGCACAAATCTTATTACTGCCAGATTCATCATACACGATCCGTAATTATGCGCCGATAGATCCTGCAACAGCAATTTTTAGCGGCTTATTAGAAGGTATCGCCATTCACCAATTCACGGAATCATTATCGATTGACTATCAGCTACAAACTAACCGCTTTACGCTGGATGCCACAGATGGTGATTTTGAGGTATGGTCAATTGAAGGGGGACTCAATGCAGTGACAACTGCTCGCGGAACAGTGACCGTTCAATTTGAGAATACCACACAAACAGTGACTGCTAATCAAGGATTTGCTCTGCCATACAGCCCTGTACCTATTGCGCTCAATGCGCCTTTGCACGCCTCGCAGGTTGTCGGCTTAGCTGTTGATTGTAACGGGATTGTTCGCACCAACGGATCGGCGGGGTTGCGCTTGCGTGCCGGCGCTGCGCTGGATTATCTGGTTGTGGATGTCTTGCAAGATGGACAGCGTGTACGGATCGTCGGTATAACAGAAAACGGTCTCTGGTATCGCATTCCATTTCAGACCGGTTTCGGCTGGATTTTTAGCAGTCTCATCGACGCGGATTGTGATAATCTGGAGCAATTTCCGAACCTCATCGGGGAAGCACCAGAGCAAATCCGCTCGGTCACAGAGTTTGAGCAAGACTTGCTTGAACCGTTTTATGGCACATACCTCACCAATTTCGTGTTTTACAGATGAACTATCGCTTAACTCAAGCAGATCCATACCGACCATGTGGCTGACTATTGCGGTTCTGGTTCAAGCAGACTGATGTGCGATGCTTGAGGCTACTGCAAAACCCCAATGATGTGGGCGAAGCCGGCAAAGGCACTGCGTATTTCCTTCAACTGAGGCTTGACTTGTTCTGGATACAAGAGTGCCCATGCCCAACTATCTGCCAGATACATGGCTTTTAATGTGGGATAGAGTGTCGGTGTCACGTAGGCTTGAATCTCTTCACGGGTGAACGCTACTGGCGGAGGCCACGCCTTGAGCGTATCCAGGCCCATGTGAAACAAAACCCCACGCACGATGCGATGTGGGGCGCTATCGGAATAAAATAACGCATCCAAGCCTGTGAGAATAGCGGGTAATTGACGATGATCGGCGCGTTCTGGTAGGCTATGATCTGCCGGCAAATAAGCATTGTTCAGCAAATCGCACCAGGCTTCAATATGTTGCGCAAAGCCTTCACATGTCGGGAAGCCTGCTTGTGCTAAAATCCGCGCTGTCATACCTGCTCCTCGAAAAGCGTGTGTAAAATCGCGCTTGTACCCCTCATCAGGCACGATTTTGGCGATATCATGGCACAATGCCATCCATATGAATTCATTTTGTCTCTCCGGCGTGGCACCTTGATATTCAGGTAAGCACATCATTGTCATCATGACCAGATTGACATGCACGAGTGTGATCTGGTCATAATACGTAGCCATCTGCGTCCAACCCTTCAGAACGCTTTCGACACGCGCCATCTGCTCGTCGCTGTAAAAACCGCGCACGCGATGGCGGGCTTCTGCCCATGTTAAGCTAGCGAGCGATTGATAAACTTCCCCTAATTGACGCACAAAAGCATCCAATTCTGGCAGGATGATGGCGAAGTTTGGATTATTGGTGTGGTTAGCAACCATCGATGATGATCTCTTTCTTTAATATTGCGGGGAAATACCTGTTAACATCCTGACCAGTATAGCGTAGTTTCCGCGACAAAAGCGTTATCAATCTGCATCTCCACGCAACTTGGAAATGACTATTGTGCGTGTTATACTACTGGTCTATACCAATTATTGAGGATAAACCATTATGCTCGGTCAACATCCTGATTTATTCGAAAAATTACAGACACGGCTCAAGCTGATACGCGAAGGGATGGTGCGCGACCGTCAGATGCTCGCGCCGTTTGAACTAGCGTACTGTGCACGTGAAGATCAACACAGCGCCGAATGGCACGCCCTGCCCTTTGATCATTACTGGGGCGAGTGGGTCAAGGATTTTTTGATTCGTAGTCGGTATCAGATTCCGGCACATTGGGCGCTCGATGCACCGATTGCTCTGCATCTGCCTCTGGGCGCGGGCGGAGATTTTTTGCACCCTGAAGCGCTAATTTACATCGACGATGCATCGTTCACTACTGTTGATAGTTTTCATCAACTATTGCCGTTGCCGGATACAGTCAAAGACCATGCCCCGCACACGCTCTTGCTGGATGGCTGGACAGGCATCGGGGGCACGCTAGAAGGCGACAACCAACCGCGCTTGTACCTCAAGCCCTGTGCGCTGGTGCTGATTGATCCGGCAACCCGCGAATTTGTGCGCGAAGCACGCATCGCTTTAGAAGTCGCGCAACACCTGGCAACGGATAGCCCACAACAGGTGGCGCTCATCACGATCATCACTCGTGCCTTTCAGCTTGTCGATACCCGTCACCCATTGGGCGATGCGTTTTATGCCTCGATACCGCCGGCGCTTGACTACCTGCGCGAGTCTATCCCGACTGTTGGCGAGGCGCTCGACGTGACCATTTATGCCAGCGGGCACGCCCACATCGACACTGCGTGGTTGTGGGACATTGCCCAGACGCGCCGTAAAGCCTCACGCACTTTTCACACCGCGCTCTATCTGATGGAACAGTATCCGGAATATCATTTCTCGCAGAGTCAAGCGCAGCTATACGCCTTCATCGAAGCCGATGAACCGGCATTATTCGCCCGTATTCAGTATGCAGTCGAAGCTGGACGCTGGGAAGTGATGGGCGGGATGTGGGTAGAAGCCGATTGTAACATCACCGGCGCGGAGAGCTTCGCCCGACAATTTTTATACGGACGGCGGTATTTCCGCTCGCGTTTCGGCGATGATGCGCCGATCCTGTGGTTGCCCGATACCTTCGGCTACCCGGCGAGCATCCCTCAGATTGCAAAAGAAGCCGGCATAGATTATTTCTTCACCACGAAACTCCGCTGGAACGAACACAACGACTTCCCATATGACACGTTTTACTGGCAGGGGATTGATGGCACCCGCATCTTAGCGCACATCACCCCCACTCCGATGCAAACATGGCTTCGCATCGCCACTTATAACGCCGAAGGCAACGCACAATCGGTGATCGAAACGTGGCAACGGATGCGTCGGAAACCCCTGCAGCAGATGGCGTTGATGTCGTATGGTTGGGGCGACGGAGGCGGAGGCCCTACCGCCGAGATGCTCGATAATCTCGAACGCTTAAAAGACTATCCCGCTGTACCACAGGTCAAGCAAAGCTCTGTACACGATTTTTATCAAGCGCTGGAAGCCCAACTAGACGATGTGCCTATCTGGAATGGCGAACTCTATCTGGAGACGCATCAGGGCACGCTGACCAGTCAGGCATGGATCAAACGGGCGAACCGCAAAGCAGAAGTCGCCCTGCACGATGTCGAATGGTTGGCGACGCTCGCCAGCACGCTTTATGCCAATTACACCTATCCGCAATCGGCATTGGATGCGGTGTGGCAGATTGTCTTGCTCAACCAATTTCACGACATTCTGCCCGGCAGTAGCATCCGCGAAGTGTACGACGATGCCCGCGAGCAATATGCGCTTGCAACCAGCTCGCTTGACCAGCTCAAGCAAACCGCGCTCGATGTGATCGGGGCGCATGTCGACGGAGATTGGGTGGTGCTGAACACGGTTGATTTTGCGCGGGAAGGCATCGCACAGCTACCAATGAGGCTCGATGACGGTCAGGGCATCTGCACGCTAGACGGCACACCCTGCCTGACGCAAACGGTCAGCGAGGGCACGTTGATTGCCCTACCGGAACGCATCTGCACGCCCTTCGCGGTGATCCCCCTGAGCCTGACCGATAGCGCCCCGGCATCAGCGCCGGCGATCAGCGCCAGCACGTATCACCTCGATAATGGCATCATCCGCGCTGAGTTCAACGACGCGGGCGACTGTACGCGCATCATCGATCACCGTGACGGGCGCGACTTGCTCGCAGAGGACGCAATTGGCAACCAATTTCAGTTATTTGAAGACCGTCCGTTACGCTTTGATGCGTGGAACATTGACCCGGAATATCAAGCGCAGATGTGGCTCGCCGAACCGGCGACGGTTGAGGTACTAGAAGTCGGCGCTGTCTGCGCCACGCTCAAGCTGACGCGCTCAATGATGCACAGCACGCTCACACAGTGGATCACGCTCTATGCGGGCGGGCAATATCTGGAATTTCGGACAGAGATCGACTGGCGCGAACGGCACATGTTGCTCAAGGTGGCATTCCCTTTGAACGTACAGGCTCGCACGGCACGTTATCACATTCAATGGGGCGCGGTGGAGCGTCCAACGCATCGCAACACCTCATGGGATGCGGCACAATATGAAGTCGCCGCCCACCATTGGGCAGATCTCGGCGACACGCATCAGGGGGTGACGCTGGTCAACGATTGCAAATACGCCTATGACACGTACGAGAACGTCATGCGCTTGACTTTGCTCAAAGGCGCCACATATCCTGACCCTACCGCCGATCTCGGCGCGCACCACTTCACCTATCGCCTATATGCACGTCATGGAGATAGCGCATGGCAAGCCGGCTATGACCTGAATTATCCCTTGCTGGTACAGCGGGGGACAGGCGACGCTCCGCAGGCGCTCTCGCCGTTGGTGCAGGTGGATGATCCACAATTAATCGTGGAGACGATCAAGCGCAGTGAAGACGGCGCAGGCGTGATTGTGCGGGCGTATGCGGTTGCCACACACCCACGCTCTTATACCCTCACTTTTAATCAGGCGATCAGCACAATCTGGCGGGTGAACTTTCTGGAAGAACGCCAGAGCCAGCTTAGCCCCATCGACCCGGAGCGCGTGCAGATCACAGCGCGTCCTTATGAGATTATCAGCGTATACGTGGAGTTCAAGGCATGAAGCAAGCCGTGATTGGTGTGGATATCGGCGGTACGAAGATCGCCGGACATATTAGTGTGGGGTCATTATCTGTGTTACACGACGCCATCCTGCCCAGCCCACAAGAAGCCAAGCCAGAAGCGCTGGCTGGCATCGCGGAAGATCATCCCGATTACCCTGCGATGCTCGCATGCGGACGCAACGCCATCATGCAAACAGTGATCACGTTGTGCCGTGATTTACAAGCGTATGCTCACGGTCAAGGATATGCGATCGTCGCTGTGGGGGTGGGCACAGCCGGACAAGTTAACCCGCAGACCGGTGTGATCCTCGATGCCAACCCGAATATTGTTGGATGGGTGGATACCCCGCTGGGGGCAACTTTGCGTGATGCGCTCGATTTGCCAATCTATATTGAGAATGACGTGCGCACTATGGCGCTTGCCGAGACCGCGCTCGGTGCTGGGTATGGTTATGCCCATGTACTGTGCATCACAGTGGGCACAGGGATCGGTGGGGCGATTGTGCTGAATGGTCAGTTATGGCATGGCGCACATTTCAGCGCCGGCGAGATCGGTTATACCTATGCCGCCGCCGGTGAAACCATCGAAACCTTGTATTCGGGCGTGGGAATCGCCCATCAATACAACCAGATGCACCACACCCACTATGACCTGCGCAAGATCGCTTCGCTTGCCCATCAAGGCGATCAAACCTGTATCGATGTAATTGCACAGAGCGCGAACCGACTGGGGCAATGCCTCGCGCCGATCATCGGCTTGATTGATCCACAGGTAGTCGTGATAGGGGGCGGTGTGCCCACCATCGGTGATCTTTGGTGGCAACCCTTCACTGATGCCATCAGCGCCTTCACGCTCAAGAGCGTGCAAGAGACCCCGATCCTACCGGCCAAGCTCGGCAACCGCGCTGGCATGATTGGCGCAGGGGTGCTAGCCATTCAGAAAGTCAGGTCACAATGAAGATCGCGCTATTACCCCTCGATGAACGTCCGGTCAACACACGCTATGTGCAAATGATCGCCGAGATTGCCGGCGCGAGCGTTCACATTCCGCCGGATGCGATCTTATCGCATCTACGCCAGCCCGCAGATACCGATGCGCTGATGATGTGGCTTCTCACACACAATGAGCTAGATGTGCTGATCGTCTCGGTGGAGATGTTGACCAGTGGTGGGTTGATCGCCTCGCGCACCACCGATACCCCGCTGGTCACACTGCTGGCACGCCTGCACACACTGGAAGGTCTACGTCAGCGCCATCCCAACATCAAGATATACGGCTTCAACGTTATCACGCGCATACCGGATGCCGATTATGCAATCGAAGAACCGGCTTATTGGGCGCAACACGGGCGCAATCTGCACCGTTACTCACAGTTGATACATCGCGCCACGCTTGACACTGCCGTGACAGGCGAGCTACAAGCACTCGCACAGTCCATCCCCGATGTGCATCGCATGGATTTCACACAACGGCGTTTGCGCAATCATCAGCTTAATCTGGCTGGCTTGCAGGCGCTCCATTCAGGCTTATTCGATCTGCTGGTGATTAGCTCCGATGATACCAGCGAATATGGCATGGGCACGCAAGAGAAGCAGTGGCTTGGCGTGTGGGCAGAGCGCTTCGGCTTCAACGATCAACAATTGCTGATGTATCCGGGCGCAGATGAAGTCGGGTGTGTGCTGATGATACGTGTCCTCCTTGCTGAACAGCCCGCGCCGACGATCTACGTACACTATGCCATCGATGCAGACCGTGAGCGCATCGCGCCTTATGAAGACGCGCCGATTCAGGTCACCGTTGAGCGCCAGATTGAGGCGATTGGCGGGGTATGTGTGCCGACAGTTGACGATGCTGATCTGATCGTGGCGGTCAATCCACCGTCGCGCATCGGGCAAGAATATGATCCCACGCATGGGCATTTTGCCGATGAACATCAACGGCGTGCGCCGTATATCGCACAATTTAGCCAGCACATCGCGCAATGGCTTGCCGAAGGTCGGGCAATGGTACTGTGTGATGTCGCCTACCCCAACGGCAGTGATCCGGACTTGATCGCGCATCTGCGCCAGACGATTGATCTCAGTCAGTTATCGGCATATGGTGCGTGGAATACCGCCGGCAACACTATCGGCACGGCACTGGCGCAGGGTTTCGCCAGCTTGCGCATCCGCGACAATGCCCAACGCACCGCACAGGCACGCTTTCTCTTGCATCGCTTCGTCGAGGATTGGGGCTATCAGCATCGAGTACGGCAGGCGATACGCGATCAGTTAGAAGTCGAAACCGGCATCCGCGATACCACCCCCGACAACGAAGCGCAGACCATCCGCACCATTCACGCCCAGCTGAGCGCCCGCCTGCCCGATCTCGGTACGTTGGCACAGGGCTGGTCAATCGGTGAGGTGCGCCTGCCGTGGCATCGCACTTTTGAAGTGGATTTTGATCTCGTCCGTGACGATGAAACCATAAAGTGAGTGAAATGCTGTGAAGACCATTAGCTGTGATATAGCGATTATCGGGGGTAGTATGGGCGGGGTATCGGCGCAGTTGAGTGCGCTGGCAAGCTCCGCCCCTGTTGACCGCCCGCTCCAGGTGATCGTAACCGAAGTCAGCGCGTGGATTGGCGGTCAAATGACGGCACAGGGCGTGTCAGCACTCGATGAACACGAACACATCGAACATTTCGGCGGGACAGCACGGTATAGCGCCCTGCGCGAAGCCATCCGCGAGCATTATCGCCAGCAGTACAACCGCCCACAGCTGATGCGCCATGACACCGTCAACGGGGATCACATGCCCTTCAACCCCGGCAACGGCTGGGTGAGCCGACTGTGCTTTTTGCCCCGCGTAGCGCTGACTGTCCTCGAGGCGTGGGTGGCAGATGTTTACCTGTTGGAGACGTACCCTGTACGCGCCGAAGTCAACGAAGATCGCATCAGGGCGGTGATCGTTGAAAATGCACAGGGCGAACAGACACGCATCAGCGCCCGCTATTTCTTAGATGCCACCGACACCGGCGATCTGCTCCCACTGACCGGCACCGCATACGTCACAGGCGCGGAATCACAGGCGATGACCGGCGAACCGAACGCCCCCGTAGATTATCGCCCGCAGGAGGTACAAGCCTTCACCTATCCCTTTGCAGTAGAATATCGCGCTGGCGAAGATCATACCATCGATAAACCAGAGGGGTATGAGCAATTCCAAGATAGACAACCCTACACCCTGCACCCGATCAATCGCGCTGGTGAACGCCTGATCTATCTTGTGTTCGCGGATAATGAAGCACAGGGCTTGATGCCCTTCTGGACGTACCGCCGTCTGCATCATGGCGCGTTGCTGGGTGGCACAGACATCACCATGATTAACTGGGGTAGCAATGATTATGATCGGGGCGACATCCTCAGTGCGGATGCACCCACCCGCGCCCACTATCTCGACGAAGCCAAACGGCTTTCGCTGGGGTTCCTGTATTGGTTGCAGACCGAATGCCCCCGCGATGATGGCGGGACAGGCTATCCGGAGTTCAAACTGCGCCCGGATGTGATGGGCACAACCGACGGTCTGAGCCAAGCGCCTTACATCCGCGAATCACGGCGCATCGTACCCTTACGGCGCGTGGTAGAGCAAGATATTATTGTCACGCACAATGACGGGGCACGCGCTCGCCCGATGCGCGATAGTGTCGGCCTGGGGTGGTATGCAATGGATTTACACGCTTGCGTGGGAAACCAGCAATCGCACCTGTACGCCGCGACGCGCCCGTTTCAAGTACCTCTGGGGGCGTTGATCCCACAGCACACGCAAAACTTACTAGCATCCTGCAAGAATATCGGCACGACACACCTGACCAACGGCGCATATCGCCTGCACCCCATTGAATGGGGCATCGGCGAGGCGGCGGGCATCATCGCGGCGTTTTGCCTCAGGCACGATTGCACCCCGCACCAACTGGCGCAAGATGATCGGCTGATCTGGCGCTTGCAGTACCAGCTTGTTCGCCAGGGTTGCCCGATCTTCTGGGCGGTGGATGTAGCGCCTGAGCATCCGCTATTCATCGCGACACAATTATTGCTGGTGCAAGATGTGATCGTGCGTGATAGCCCGCGCTGGCATCGCCTGACTATTGGCATTGACGAGGCGCTGGGCGCTAGCATCGACATAACACGCTTACAACAACTCGCCGATCAATTACAGATTCATCCTAGCCTACACGCGGATCTCACATGGGGTGCGTTGTGTGCGCAATACAGCGCGGGGTTACGAGCACAACTCGCTTAATTCACGGATAACACGGCAAACATTGATAGGATACTGCATGAACAATCTCACACGCGATCAATTCATACAACAGGTACAGGGCAAGCTGATTGTCTCGTGTCAGGCTCTGGCGGATGAACCGCTACACGGCGCGGCAATCATGGCGAAGATGGCACAAGCGGCGCAGATGGGTGGCGCCTGTGCCATCCGTGCCAATAGTCCGCAGGATGTCGCCGCTATCAAGCAAGCGGTACACTTGCCGGTGATTGGTCTATACAAGACCGATCATGAACTGGTTTACATCACACCCGCCATCGAACACGCGCTCGCCATCGTCGAAGCCGGCGCAGATGTCGTCGCCATTGATGCCACCTTACGCCAACGCCCCACCGCAGACACGATCCGCGAGATCATCGAGGCGGTACATGCGAGAGGAAAGCTGATATTAGCAGATGTTTCGACATTGGAAGAAGCACAAAGTGCCCAACTGAGCGGGGCTGACCTCATCGCGCCGACCTTATCGGGCTATACCAGCTATAGCCCACAACTTGATGGGCCGGATTATGCGCTGATTCAGGCAATGGTACAAACACTCCATATCCCGGTGATCGCAGAAGGGCGCATCCGCACCCCGCGAGAAGCCCGTCTGGCACTGGATTATGGCGCAACAGCGGTTGTCGTCGGGTCAGCTATCACGCGCCCACAAATGATCACAGAGACTTTTGTGCAGGGAATCCAAAAAAAGGATTTGACGAATACGATCAGCTAAGATATTATATAATATAATTGGTATATACCAGTTGGTGATTATGACACTTTCAATCAAGTATTTCCGCCTGCCGAAGCAATCGGATCAGGCACTGTATCAGCAAATTCAGGATAATCTGATTGAGCTGATCGATAACAACCTGTTAGAAGCCGGCGATATGTTGCCATCAGAGCGTCAGTTGAGTGATGCTTACGGAGTCAACCGCATGACGGTGCGTCAGGCGATTGATGGACTGGTGCAAAAAGGTTTAGTGGAAAAGAAGCCGGGTGCGGGCACACTCATCACGGATAACCGCGCCGTGCAAGCCTTCACGCCGACGGTTATTGGGTTCAGTCAACGGATGCGCGATGCCGGTATGCAACCCTCATCGCGCATCTTACAGCGGGACGTGATCGCGCCCGATCCCATCATCGCACATCATCTTAACTTAGATGTAGATGCGCCGGTGGTGATGATCAAGCGATTACGCCTCGCCAATGACGAACCGTTGATGATCGAAACCTCGTATCTCTCGCAGGCGATGTTTGCCAGTTTGCTCGATGATGACTTAGAGAACGAGAGTTTGTACGGCATCATCGAACAACGGTACGGCTTGCGCGTGGTGGAAACCGAACACACGCTGGAGCCAATCCTCGCCAATGCCTTTGAGGCACATCACCTCGGCATTGGCATTCACACACCGGCGATGCTCGTGCGCGTGGTGGCTTACGGTGCGGATCGTATTCCGATTGAAATGTCAAAATCTATCGTACGTGGCGATCGTTGTCGCTACTTCTTCAGGGTGAACACCAAGTTACCCATCATTCAATGAGGACTGCTGATTGTTACGGGCATTCCGAAATAGTAAAGCACTATCATATCGTTACTTACAACTTAGAAAGGGATTTTTCATGAAACGACTGTTAAATATTCTGATCATCATCCTGACAGCGAGCCTCGTGTTAAACGTGGCAGTGGCACAGGAACGCGAAGACCGCCCGAACCGCGATCTCGATGGTAATTTCTGGAGTCCGACGGAAGACGATTTCGCCAGTTGGAACGTGATCGACGGCGTAGAAGATGGCGCTGAAATCCGCTTCTGGCCCTGGGCGCTAACCCCTGATTTTGAGGATTATCTCAATCAGGTAATCGCCAACTTTGAAGCCACCTATCCGGGCGTGACCGTCATCATGGAAGGTCAACCGGCAGCTGGCGCACGCGATAACATCCGCAATAGCTTCGCCGCAGGCAATCCACCGGATGTCATCAACATGAGTGATGGCTGGGTAGCCGAATTCGCCGAAGCAGGCGTGTTGCTCGATATGGACGCGGCACTGGCGGAACCCTACCCACAAATCCGCGAAGAATATGTGGATGGTGCATGGGAAAAAGTGACCTTCGACGGCACAACCTATCACCTGCCATGGTACCTGTCTTTCTCGAACGTGATGGCTGTCAACGGTTTGATCGCTGATGAGCTGGGCATCAGTGGTGAAGACATCCCCGAAACATGGGCAGACGCCTATGAGTTCGCCTGTGAAGTACGCGAGATGAGCGACGGCGCATACTATGCCTACTCCCTGCCCTGGGGCGAGTTAGCCGGTCTCGGCGTGTTGAATGACTTCATTGGTGAAGGCATTGCGGTCTTCAGTGAAGATGGTTCTTCGGTGGTGTTCAACGAAGATGAACGCGCCGCCGGTATCCTCGATGCTTACAAGAACTTGCTCGATAACGACTGCATCCCCCGCGAAAGCCTGACTGACGACGTGCGCGAGATGATTGATCGCTTCAGTGAAGGTGAAATTCTCCTGCTCCAGACCGGCCCGCAGTTGTTCCGTCTGGTGGAAGAAAATAATCCCGATGTGTTCGATAGCCTGTTCCTCGATAACCAGTTCGTCGGCTCGGCAAACATCCGTAGCATCGGCGGTGTGCAAACAGTGACCGTACCGGCAGCCAGCCAGTATCCGAACGCGGCACTCGCCTTCGCGGTATTCCTGACCAACGCTGATACACAGACCGCGTTCAGTCAAGAAGTGCCGATCTATTCTTCGAACCTCGTCAGCTACGAAGACCCCTTCTTCACCGAAGGTGGCGAATCGTTGACCGATCAACTGCGTCCGCTGGCAGGGGAATACTTCCAGAATGCGACCAACACCGGCATCCTCAACTTCCCACAACTGGCAGAGGTTGAGCAGATCGTTCTGGGCGAGTTCCAGGCGGCGATTCTCGGTGTGAAAACATCGCAAGAAGCACTGGATGCCATGGCTGAACGCATCAACGCGATCTTAGCCGCTAGCACTGAATAAGCATCCACTATCGTTGAGGCGGGTCACACTGGCTCGCCTCACTCTTAATACCCCACTATCGCCACCATCACGCACGCGCCGCCCGAAGGCATCACACTGAGTTTTAGGATCACATTCTTATGAGTGCTATCACGCTTAAAAACAAAAACGAACTGGACGCGCTCGAACGGGGCAAACGTGCCCGCAATCGGCGTAAGCACCTGATGGCTTATGCTTTCATCGCACCGGCGATGTCCTTCTTGATTGTGTTCTTGTTCATCCCACTGATCGCCGCTATTTATTTGAGCTTCACCAGCTACGACATCCTGACCGCGCCCGAATGGGTGGGTTTTGCCAATTACCAGCGCCTGCTTGATGATCCGCTATTCTGGCGGGGCTTACGCAATTCTTTCATTTATTTGATCGTGACACCGATCTTGATCGTGTTATCGATTGCGCTGGCGATTGTGGTTAACCGTAATCTGCGTGGCATCTATTTCTTCCGCACGCTCTATTACATTCCGGCAGTGACCTCGGTGGTGGCTATCGGCATGATCTTTGAATTCGTATTCGCGGAACCATCAGGCTTAATCAATGGGGTATTACTCTCTACCGGTTTGATCGAACGCCCGATCAACTTCCTGACGCATCCGGATTCGACCTTGATCTCGATCATGATCGTCACCATCTGGCGCGGGATTGGCTTTTACATGATTATCTTCCTCGCGGCGTTGCAGGCTGTGCCGCAGGAACTCTACGAAGCCGCCTCCATCGATGGTGCGAACAAGTTCCAGCAACATCTGCATGTCACCGTGCCCGGTATCCGCCCGTCGATTGTCTTCGTGACGATCATCTCGGCGATCTCTGCGCTGAAGGTATTTGAAGAAATCTGGGTGATGACCGATGGTTCCGGCGGGTTGCTCGATAGCGCCCTGACGTTGATGTTCTACCTCTATCGACAGGGCTTCATCAACTTAGAATTAGGCTATGCTGCCGCGATTGCTGTGGTGTTCTCGATCATCACGCTGGTCTTCTCCATCTTGAACTTACGTTATCTGGAGCGCAACAACGATGTCTAGTTTAACTTCACCCGTTCACCATCATTCGTTCGCATCGCGCTTACTCAAGTGGCTGACGACAACGGGCTGGTATATCATCCTGCTGATCTTTGCACTGGTGACTGTTCTGCCCTTCTTCTGGACGGCGCTGATGAGCGTGCGTCCGAACTCCGCCAATGTCTTTCGAGCGAATCGCCCACCGGAGATTTTGCCCTATCCGGGCATGATTGGTTGGGGTGATGGCGAACGCACCGCCCGCTCTGAGGGATCGTATAGCGTGTTACCGTGGGATGCTGATTTGTCAGACGATCCGCAGTTTGGTTGGTGGCGCAATTATCAAGAGACTATCGGCGAATCGTTGGCGGGCACAGCATTAGAGCCCTACACCTTCCCTGCTACCACCGCCAACTATTATCGCGTGTGGACGGATGTCAACCTGTTGCGCTATATCCTCAACAGTTTCATCGTGGCGCTGGCAGTTGTGCTTTTACAACTACTGACCAGTTCGCTGGCGGCTTATCCCCTCTCGAAGATGCGCTTCAAGGGACGCGAGACCATCTTCTATTTGATCCTCGCCACACTGATCTTTCCCGATCAGTTGACGCTCATCCCGATTTATATCATGTCGGTGAATATTTTTGGCTTCGCGGATACCCTGCACGGGCTGGTGATTCCGTTTGGAGCAAACGCCTTCGGCATCTTCCTCTTGCGTCAAACTTATCAATCCATCCCCGATGAGATCATCGAAGCGGCACGTATGGATGGCGCGAGCGAACTGCGTATCTGGCTACAAATCCTGATGCCTCTGATCCGCCCCGGTTTGGCCACGCTCGCCATTTTTAGCTTTGTGGGTTCATGGAATAGCTTCCTGTGGCCTTTGCTGATGTTGCGCGATTCGTCGCTGTACACCCTGCCAATCGGACTGGCATTTCTCGAAGGTGCGTTCACGGGCAACCTGCGCACCGTCGCCGCCGGCGTGATCGTCGCCACTGTACCGATCTTGATCGTGTTCTTGATGTTCCAGCGCCAGTTCATTCAAGGCTTATCGGGCGCGGTGAAGGGCTAAACACATACAAAAATCTGTATAAATCTCATGATAGCTATGAGGTTTATACAGACTATCACATTTTAATGATGACATAGTACATAAGACAGTTCTCGATGAACCCTCTAAAATAAGGGCTAAATTCAACTATACAATGATGAAAAGAGTCACTTATGTACCCGCCACCCCGTTTAGTTTTCTGGGAAACCACCCCCGCCTGTAACCTCAAGTGTATTCATTGCCGACGTGTGACACTCGCTGATCAGTTGACACCCCAGGATTTAAGCACAGATGAAGCTTTCACCCTGATTGACCAGATCGCCGAGGTGGGCAAGCCGGTGTTCGTGTTATCAGGCGGTGAGCCGCTATTCCGCCCGGATATTTACGCAATTGCCCGTTATGCAACCGATGCGGGTTTGCCGGTTGCTCTCGCCACCAATGGCACGATGATCAATGATGACAGCGCACAACAGATTAAAGCATCGGGCGTGAAGCGCATCAGCATCTCTTTTGATGGTGCGGATGCCGCCACACACGATCACTTTCGCGGTTTAGGGGGATCATTCGACAAGGCGATTGAAGGCTTCCAAGCCTTACGCCGTGTCGGTTTGCCGGTACAGATCAACACGACCGTTGCCAAACACAATGAAGACCAGATGGAACGGATGCGCCAGCTTGCCAGAGACCTCGATGCAGTGGGTTTGCACCTGTTCTTACTGGTTCCGGTCGGGTGTGGCGTGAGCATCGCTGACGAGCAGATGATCAGTGCCAGCGAATACGAACGCATCCTCAATTGGATGTATGATGTAGAACAAGCCGAACCCGATCTCCAGATGAAAGCGACGTGTGCCCCGCATTATTTCCGCGTGATGCGCACCCGACGCGCTGAAGATCGGCGCAACGGGCACATGACCGCCCTACCACCAAGCCATGATCGGCAAGTGAACGGACATCCATCGATGCACGCCGCGACCAAAGGCTGTTTGGCCGGAACCGGTGTGGTATTTGTCTCGCATCGGGGCGATATTTTCCCCTGCGGATATTTACCGATCAGTGCCGGCAACGTGCGCCAGCAGCGCTTCGGTGACATCTGGCAAGATAGCCCCTTCTTGCAAGAGATGCGCGATCCTGATTTGTTAGAAGGTAAGTGTGGTATCTGTCAGTTCAAGAATCTCTGTAGCGGATGCAGAGCGCGGGCATATGGCATCACCGGCAATTATCTGGCAGAAGAACCCTTCTGCGCTTATGATCCTAAAACGCGTTCGCTCATCACGCCGGAAGCGATCTCATGAGCGCTTCGCTGGTCATCATCGGCGGGGGGATTGCCGGCTTGAGTAGCGCCTACTATGCTCAGCAGGCAGGTATCCCCTATGCCCTACACGAAGCATCAGGGCGCTGGGGTGGCAAAATCCAGACTGAACACATCGACACAGAAACAGGGCGTTTTGTGGTTGAATGGGGCCCGGATGCTTTCATCACGCAGAAGCCCTATGCATATCAACTGGCGACAGAGCTGGGATTGGACGCGGAACTGATCGGAACCAACGACGAACAGCGCACAATCTACGTGCTGAGTGACGGACGCTTGCGCACACTCCCCGATGGCATGATGCTCATCATACCAACGCGTTTTGCACCCTTTGCACGCTCTGCATTAATTTCGCCATTGGGCAAACTGCGCATGGGACTCGAAGCCTTCATTCCAGCACGCACCGATGATAGCGACGAATCGTTAGCCAATTTTGTGCGCCGTCGGCTCGGTCAGGAGGCACTCGATAAGCTGGCAGAACCACTCATGTCCGGCATTTATAACACCAATGCAGAGGATCAGAGCGTGCTGGCGACTTTCCCGCGCTTTCGTGCTATCGAAAAGCAATATGGCAGTCTCACACGCGGAATGTTAGACGCTAAACGCAAACGCCCACCGACGCGCTCGTCTAAATCAATGTTCATGTCATTCCGCGAAGGCATGGGCACGCTGATTTCTGCTTTAGTCGATGTACTCGATGGTGATCTACACCTGAACAGCACCCTGACAGACCTCAAGCGCGTGAGCGATGGCTATCAACTCACATGGGATGATGGCACACAATCACACGCACAACAGGTCATTCTCACCACCTCTGCCCCTGTCGCAACCCGTCTGTTGCAATCTGTTGCCCCTGATAGTGCCAACCTGCTGGGGCGGATGTGCTATGTGGCAACCGGCACAGTCAGCCTTGCCTATCATCAGCGTGATGTGGCACAGTTACCGACGGGCTTCGGGGTGGTGATCCCACGCAGTGAACGCCGACAGATCAACGCGATCACGATCTCATCAACTAAATTTTCACATCGTGCCCCGGTTGATGCGGTCTTATTGCGCGTGTTCTTCGGCGGGGCACGCACACCACAAACGTTCGCGCTGGATGATGAGGCGTTGATTGAGACGGTGCAAGATGACTTGCAGGATATAGTGGGCATCCACGCCCAACCGATCCTGACGCGCATTGTGCGTCACCCGCAAGCCACCCCACAGTATACAGTCGGACATCTCGATCATGTGCGTGCTATTGAAAACGGCTTACCGCCCGGTTTGCGCGTCAGTGGCAGTGCGTATCATGGTGTGGGCGTGCCTGATTGCATCCACGACGCACAACAAGTGATCGCCTCGTTGCTACTTGAGACACACCCCGTTCAGGTCAGTTGATCGATGCCCGAACACTCAGCCCACCCCTCATGATGACGGGTGGGCAGGTACTGTAGACAAACCCAGAAGACTTTGTAACATTAAATCTTCAAATCTCAATGCTCCTAATGTAAATTGTAATTTAATATATACTGTAACGTCATTACAGCTGTTCGCTGTTATATCACAGGGGCCTTACATGAAAACCTATTCTCTCAACGCACTCAAAGCACCGACACCCGGAGCCGTCATCAACGTCCATGCTGATACGGTAGAAACACAGGTCATCGACCTGTGTCACTCGCTCGGAATCTGGCAAGAGCATATCCACGAATACAATACAATGTCTGCGTATTTATTTCCATACGCTGATCGTGAGGCATTAATGCTCATTGGTCTCTACAATAATCTCTTATATTTCGTTGACGATCAATTCGATAGACACAAAACAGACGAGTGCAAAGATGCGGCACTGTTGCAGGCACTGTTCAGACAAGCCGCGCAGATGATGTTGTATGGGGAGGGACACACCAACAACCCGATCTTGGCAACAGTATACGAACTGCGTCATGGGCTGATACAGATCGCGCCGAGTGCAGCATGGCTTGAGCGTTTCGTCAAAGATACCATTGAACATCTTCAAAGTTCTCTTGAGGATGTACAACCGAGTGTAAACGATTCAGTGGACAGCTGGTTCGATCATTACAACGAATTGCGCGATTTAGATAGCGGTATGGCGCCAACAATTAACTTAATTGAGCTAGCTTTGGGATGCGAAATCCCATTACATATTCGTGACATGTCTATCGTTCAGGAAGCTCGCCATTACGTGACGCGCTACTGTAGCCTCAGCAATGACTTATTCAGCTATGATAAAGAGGTGGTTGCTTATCAATCTGAATTCAACGCCGTTGCAATGTTACAGCGTGATGGATATTCATTCGACGAAGCAGTCAATTTTTTAATTGACGAACTGAACACGATCTTAGACGGGTTCAAAACGCTCTATCAAAATGTAGGTAGCATTCCGTCGTTCAACGATCTGGACGATGTTGAAAAGAACAGTTTGTGCCTATATTTAGATGCGCTTTGGCATCAGATTGTTGCGGCGTATCACTGGCAATTCTCAACAAACCGTTATCGCTCTGATAATTCGGCATTTGACGAACTGCGAAACCGGCTTTAACAGATGTTCGGCAAAAAATCTAAAAATGGGTGGTATCTATTGATAAATACCGCCCATTTTAAGCTGATTATCCCTGTGTCATAGGAAGGATGCTATTTAGGGTTGTTTGGCTTTCTCGATGAAATCAAAAGCTTCCTCAAGCGTATCACGTTTGACCAAAGTTTGCTTGAACATTTGCCCGATGATGTTGAGCAAGAAATTGAAAATCCTATTCTGCACCCCTGTGATAATCTGTATTTCTATCCCTTTGTGGCTTGAAATAGGTTCCGATACACGCCGTAGTGCGCTGATGTCAGTCGGAAATTTTTTCAACTCTCCAACTTTGTACACAATATAATACGATACACTATCATTCGTTGCATAATCTACGACAACTTCTTTGTTCAATTGATCAAGATCATCGATACTGAGTTCACCGATCATATCAACTACGATAACATCTGAGCGTGGTTTGGTAATTTCGTATGGCATAATTCAGTCCTTTTAATGTGTTAGGTTGATTGTTGATTATCGATAAAATTTATGTCACAGGTTCAGCTGTCTGAAAATCGATCATATCGCCTAGATGCCCCGTAATTTCAGCCCGGTTAAAATCGGTGGTTCTGGACATGCGCATCATCATCGGGCCCTTGACGCGCATCGTCGCACGGATCAGGCGATCAAGTTGTTGATCTTGCAACACGAAACTGTAATCCCGAAGTAGAATCGTCAGGAGTGTGCGCATCTCCAACATGGCGAATTCGCTCCCAATACACATGCGGAACCCCCCGCCAAATGGTACAAAGGAATACGGGGGCGGATTGCTACCTGCCCAGCGTGATGGCACAAAGCAATTTGGATCAGGATAGATCTCTGGATTACGATGATTTAGATAGTGGCATAGAATGACCATTGTGCCTTGTGGATAAGTTTTCCCGGCAAATTCAACATCCTCTGAAGCGTATTTGTCCATCCAGGCAGTAGGAGGCAATAAGCGTAACGATTCCCAGATGACATGGTTCAGCTGCTCGATTTTGACGACATTTTCCAGCGTTACGCCCTCGCTGGTTGCCTCTATGATCTCATCGCGCAACCTGCGTGCGATGTTTGGATGTTGTGCCAGCAGATATAAAATAAAGGTGAGCGAGTTACGTGTCGTTTCATGCCCTGCTAAGAAAATCAAATTCACATGCCCAATGAGTTCTTCATCACTCAGCTGATTACCGTCTTCGTCGCGTGTCTCCATCAAGGCGGACATGATGCCACTCGCGTCTGGATTGGCACGCAAACTCTCCAGAATTACAGCAGTTTCTGCAACCAATTCATCGGACAATTTGAGTAAATTACGGTAAGGCAAGCCTGGCACAGAAAATGGCAACACATAAGCCAGTGGATTGGTCAAGGCTTTCACCCAGGAATTGATCTTCTCTCCCAATTCGCTAAAGTCATCATCAATGCCAAACAGACAACGCAAGGTCACCCGAAAGGTATAATCGGTGAGTCTGGGCACCACATCGAAGAATTGATCTTCCGGAAGTGTGCCGACTACATATTCGGAAATCCCTCTCATATGTTCAAAGTAGCTGTTCACAGCCTCTTTATGAAAAGATGGCGCAATCAAGCGTCGTTGTTTTTTATGTGATGCCCCATTCAGAAACACAAGCCCATTGAGTAATGTTTCTAGACCAGACCCTTCAGGGCCACGCAATGTTTGATTGTGAAACACACGTTGTGACATCACCTCTTTTGTGTGTTCATGCCCCACAGCTAATACGGTAGCGGGATTATCATATTCCCATTCGACCAATCCACCATGTTCATGGTAAACATTTTCAATATATGAGATAGGATCTAAGCGTAATTGTAGCTCATTGAAACGGCGCCGAAGTCTTTGCTTGAGTATTTTCATGGTCACGTTACCCCTGATAACGATATGTCCTGTTGTCCTTATTTAGTATAGATTAGGTTTGGCGAACGAAGCGTTAATGGTTGCGGGTAAAACGGTTTTGATCAATATGGCTTGACCGTTAAAAATTAAGCAAGGCTCGGTCTTACTACCATGTAATTACTCTCTTATGTGTGCTGTCGGGTTGCACCCGTTATCTTGGGCATACGTTGGGGATGGTCGCACCGAAAACAATGCCTTCAAGCGCACTAGATATAGGGAACCGCCCTGAATCGTCATGCCACAATTTCGTCTGTCAGCCTGTATCTGAACAGCACGATCATCAGAGCGGTGGAGCTACGCGCACAAGGCTTATTTCAGCGTCGTTTGGGTTTTTGTTCGATCTTCTCTAGCTCGTCTTTCATCGGGAATGAGAGTGCTACAAATAGACCGAAGAAAGCGACAAGAATGATCGCGATAAAAAGTTCAATCATCATGTGTGATCCTTATTTAACCCTTCCTACTACATGCTATAACGCAAACCGAAAGCAAACGGTTCCAAATTGCTTAAAATTGCCCATCGAATCAGATACTATGTACAAATTGACGCGCTCGTTTGGGGCTGTATAATGGCGCTTTACCGCGATCAGCCTTAGTGAGGATTTCTATGTTGCAATTGAGCGACATTCAACAGGCGCAAGCCCGTTTGGCTAATTATTTGACACCCACCCTGCTGGAACCTGCGCCTAAACTCGGTGAGTCGATCTATCTTAAGCTCGAGAACACCAACCGCACCCATTCATTCAAGATCCGCGGGGCACTGAACGCTATTCTGGCGCTGGATGCAGAAGCCCGTCAGCGCGGGATTGTGGCCGCATCATCGGGCAATCATGCGCAAGGGGTCGCTTTTGCGGCGCAATTAGTCGGGGCACAGGCAACGATCTTGATGCCGCGTCACACGCCGAAGAAAAAAGTAGAAGGCGTCTTGCAATGCGGCGCAGAGGCAGCGTTATTCGGCAATAATTACGACGAAACCGAAGAAGAAGCCCTGCGCATGGTCAGCGAAGAGAACCTGACCTATATCTCACCTTATAACGACTTGATGGTGATGGCTGGTGCAGGCACAATTGGCTTAGAGATCATCGAACAATTGTCGACAGTTGAGCAAGTGGTGGTGTGTGTCAGCGGGGGTGGGTTGATCTCCGGGGTGGCGACTGCTGTGAAAGCCCTCAAACCGGATTGCCGTGTGATTGGGGTGTGTGCGGAATCCGCACCATCGATGTATAACCTGTTCTACGGCACCGACAAGCCTGAAAATTGGGATACGCTGGCAGAGGCGCTCTCCGGTGGCATCGAAGCCGATTCGCTGACGATAGCGGTCACGCGCCAACAGGTGGATGAGATTGTACTGGTGACAGAGGCACAGATTGCCGAAGCAATGCGCTTCATGCTCGGCACGCAGGGTTGGTTGGTTGAAGGTGGTGGTGCTGTCGGTGTGGCGGCGATGTTACACGGGCTACTTGATACAGATGCAATTAGCGCGGTGGTGGTCAGTGGCGGTAATGTCGATCTCTCGACACTGCAACAAGTTTTAGCGTGAGGCAATCCGCAAAAATGGGCGATGAACACGCACCGCCCACGTTATACCCTTAGCTTTTCTTCTTCTTATTCTCGCGTTCTTCATCGAGGCCGAACGCACCTTCGAGGAACATGTTGACAAATGCCATGATGATACCGCCCCAGAACGCTGGCCAGAAGCCTGTAACCACCAGCGAGTTACCAGCAATATCAGCCGCGATCCATAGCACTAATCCGTTAATGACGAGGATGAACAAACCCAGCGTCAGCAAGACGAACGGACAGGTCAGCAGGGTGAGTATAGGCTTGATGATGGCGTTAGCAATCGTGATGATCACACCGACTATCAACAGGGGCACAAGGTCATTGGTGACTTCGATACCCGGCAAGAAGAATGCCGCCACAGCAATGGCGATGGCATTGATCAAGATACGGATGATAAAATTACGCATGTGTGTATTCCTTCCTAAATAGCTGTTTATTGAACCTGAAATGCGTGTACTACTTAACTATACGTGTAATTTATCAGAACTGTTTCAGAATCACACGCACCCTGAGCGAGGATTAGTGTTTGGGATACAGCAGATGCTCCCCACCGTTGACATCAATGCGCGTACCGGTCACGAAGCCTTCGCTCGCCAAATAGATCACCGCTCGCGCCACATCCTCCGGTGAGCCAGTCTTGCGTAAAGGTAAAGATTCTCCGTGTCGTCGCCAACCCTCATCACTTGAACCAGCTTGTAACACAGGTCCCGGTACCACCGCGTTGACGCGAATATGCGGGCCGAGTGTTACCGCACTGACCTGTGTGAGCATCCACAGGGCATATTTGCTGATACCATGATGCGGGCGTTCGGGCCAGGGGGCAAATGCGCCCTGATCGCAGATATTGATGATCGACCCGCCGGGGATTACGTTCTGTTGCATCAGGCGAACGGCATGTTGTGTCAACAGCAGAGGCGCTCGTAGGTTGACGTTCATCACGGTATCCCATTCTTCCACGGTGATATCGAGCAGATCACGCCTGGGGAACATGGACGCGCTATTCACCAGAATGTCGAAGCGCTCATAGTGTTCTTTGACGCGCTCCATCAGGCGCTCGATCTGTTCAGGGTTGTTCAAATCGGCTTGCACCGAGAACGCATCCACCCCGCGTGACTTGATATCCTGCACCGTATCGCGCACAGTTGAGGCATCCGTATTGTTATAATGTACGATCACATTCACGCCGGCATCTGCCAGCTCAAGCGCAATGGCTTTACCGACACGATGCGCTGAACCGGTCACCAGAGCTACTTGTTCGCTCAAATCAATCTTCACACTGGATCCTTTATCTTGTTTGATAGTTTCCAATCCAAGCATAGCACTATTACGCACAAACGCCCACATATCGTCAGATTGTGAGCGTTTGTATGTAAGATGGTTAACAGCTTAGTTATAACCTAAACCCGCGCCAGTCGGCACACCGAGCAGATAAAGTGTTGATAACAGCACCACCAGCAAGGGCAATAAGAGCACCACACGGAAGATCGGGTTATCGCGGTTGAGATGCATGTAATACATCACCACGAGATAGGCTTTGCCCAGCGAGAGCAATACCAGCAAACCGATGGTGATGGCATTTTCGGGGAATATGATCGTAATCAGCACTTCGATCAGTGTCAGAGCGCCCAGCACGAGGAACACGAACGTATAAATGCCACCGGGCATGGTGCCAATACTGCCGAAGTAAGGTAAAACCACTTCATCGGTGTAATGATGCTGTCCATCATGGTCACCGTCTGCATGGACAATTGCGGAGGACGTTGCTCGTGCCCCGGATTCAAAAGACTCTTTCATATCAGTCGCAGTGTCCTGTACATTTTTAGTGACGTCTTCGACCGTCTCCTGTGCGTCTTCAGCAACGTCTTCGACCGTCTCTTGTGCGTCTTCAGCAACGTCTTCGACCGTCTCTTGTGCGTCATCGAGAGCATCTTCGACCGTATCGACGATGTCTTCTGCTTTGTCTTGCATGTCGTCGGTCAATGTTTCTTCTTCAGGTTTTTTTTGTTCGTCAGCCATATGTGTCCCCCTATACCAGATAAATCAACGTGAACAGCGCGATCCAGACCACATCGACGAAGTGCCAGTACAAGCCGAACATCTCAACGCCGATTGCATTCTGATCATAGCGCCCCTGGTAGCCACGCCACAGCACAAGCAACGCCCAGATCACGCCGACGATGACGTGTGCGCCGTGGAAAGCAGTTGGCGCGTAGAAACGCATCCCATAGTTGGACGCACTATCACCCAATAGTTTCTGGAAATAGGCGTTGAGGTTATTGTATTGTGCTGGAGCCAGATCAACGGCGGTGCCGTTCACCACCTCAGCAAAAGGTACAACCTCACCACCGATGGTCTCGACTGCCAGCCGATCTAATGCGATATTGCGAGCGCTCACATTGTTGTTGTAGGCAATCAGGGCGCTATCAATGGCATCTTCATCACTGATGACTGCGCCATCTTCGTCTAATAAGATGAAGTTTTCATCCCATACGATTTCAAAATCAGCGACATTCACGCCTTCAAAGAGTGGCGCTTCATCTACGAAATCCACGCGGTAATGATCGAGTGCGACGACTTCGGTTAACCCATCGGAATTAGCAGTTTCGCCAAGTTCTGGCAGGGTCCCCTCGCGCAGATCAACGGCAACAGCTCGCATATCACCGACGGTAGCGCCATCGGCATCTACCGTGCTATAGGTTACGACAGCATCGACTTCGTTCACATCTTCGAAGATGGTGGTTGCCACAGTGAATTCTTGCTGGCGCAAGGACACGTTGAGATGCCCCAGCTCGGTATATTCGATATATTGCCCACCGATGAACACAGTACCGAGAATCGCTGTCAAACCAATCCACTGGTAGAAGCTCTTGCGGTTGCCCATCTCGATGGCGCGTAAGCCCATCACCATAGCATAGCTGGATGCTAGCAAGATGAAGGTGTTGGCTGTCACCAGCGCAATCCCCAGTGAATCTTTCACCAGATTGACGGCGGTTGGTTGGTTGGCGCGGAAGATCGCATAGCCGGCGATCAACATCGTGAAGATCACGATTTCGCTGGCGAGGTATAGCCACATCGCAAATTTCAAGTTTTCGTTATGATCTTCGGCATGGTCGTTGTGCTCGTGTGGCACAGACGCTTGGTTAAGTGTCATATCAGCCATAATTCTGGTCGCCCCTTCCCTTTAGTTACCCAGCACTTTTGGCAGGTTTTTGCGGATACTGCGTGCTGTATTTTTCGCACTGCGCCCGATTGCTCGCACTGGCGCGGGGGGTGTCGTTTGTTTGGGGCCCGGTTCAATTTCATTGACGATGCGCACTTGCTCGTGCCCTTTGTAAAACAGAAAGCCCAGCAAACCTGCGAACAATAACAGCGAAATACCGATCCAGCCCACAACGACGAGGAACAGCACCATTTGTGTGGTTTCAACTGTGCCGAAGAAGGGCAACTCTAGCATGATGGAATTGGCAAAGGCGGTTGGTGAGGCGTTGGCATCATCAACAACTTGCAAATAAAAGCCGTTCGGAATCAGCGCAAAGAGGAAGATCACCGCTAGCAAGACCACAGGTAGAGACATCGCCTTCCAAAATTCGGTGAAGAAGAGCGAGGCAGGCATTTCCTCATCATGTGCGTGATCATCCGCTTCTTGATACACGACAATCTCATTGCCAGCTTCATCAACGGTGGTGATGGCAGTCGCTTCTGCGCCATGATCACCATGTTCGCTCAGCTTCGGATTGAAGGCGCCTACACCCCATAGCCAACCAGCCATCATGGTGAAAGGTGCGAGCACCAGCGCCACGCCGGGATCCCACGCGGGCAAGCCCTGTAAAATGCGCAAGCCCATTACAAGCAATTCCCCGATAATCAAGCCGAGGAGGGCGCCGGGTATCGCACGGTTAATTCCTGGATGTTTCATAATTAAAATCCCCCGAAAGGTTAACAGTAACACGAATGACGGTTACAATCTGGAACAGAGTCTAAATTTTGACAACATTATATCAAGATTAGTGAAAAATATCACGGTTAATGCCGAAGATTATCACCATCGCCATATCAGGGTGCATGTGAGCGCACGATCTGTGCGCACAATACCCCTACGATAGAAACGGTGTGTACAGTACGACGAAGAACATCAGCCACGCGACAATCACGAAATACCATAATTGGGTGCTACCTTCGAGCGCCCAATAGTTATCTTGATGATAACGATGATCGCCCCCTAAGCGATAGACCTGCGCCATCATCAGCAAGATGACCACAGCATGGAGCGCATGATAACCGATCATCAGGCGGTAAATCGTACCGAAGCGCATTTCAGGCGCATCGCCGAAGGGCAAAGCGAAATATTGTTGCATCATGATGCCAAAGAAAGCTACACCTAAACCAATCGCAATCAGCCACGGTCTGCGGAAGGCGGGCGCGGTATCGGTGGTGGCATCGGGATCAATCGGGGCTGTTCGCTCGGCAGTTTTCCAGCCCTGACGGGCGAAGAAACCACTGGCGAGCAAGATCAGCGTGGCAACAATCGGCGGGATGATATTGGGCGCGAGGTCCGGTGACGGTCGCCAGCCGGCACTGAATCCCAATTGCCAGTAAACAACAATCAGCGCCACGAAGACCATGATCCACGAAATTTGGAATACCATCACGCCCAGCCGATTGTTACTCAGGCGTTGGGCACGTTCACGGGCTTCGCGTTCTGCTTCGCGCTGACGCTTCTCTTCTTGTGTGAGGGGATATTGTCGATTGGTGTATTGCATGAGCTTACAACCTATAAAACACGTTTCGTAATCAGGCTGTCAGTATAGCAGATGGCCCGCCCGATGTTCAGGGATAGTCCGTGTGAACCTGGCAACTCAAGGGACAAAGGCGTAATCGACAACCAGTGGAAGATGATCGCTCCCGATGAAGTGCCCGCGTTGCATCCGCAGGGGATTGAGCGACGGCGATGCCCAGACATAGTCAATGCGAATGAGGGGCGTTGTCGGTGGATTGTGTGACCACGTCATGCCCCAATCACGCCCGACGAGACGGAAGGCATCGCGCAGACCAACGGCGCGTAAATGTCCTAAAATCGGGGAGGTATGACTGGTATTGAAATCACCGGCGACGATCACCGGATGCGTTTCAGCTTGCACCCGTTGCGCCAGATTGACAATCTGCTGATTGCGAGCGGCCTCATCATAGCGCAGGATAAAATCGAGATCATCAATGCCGGTATAGAGATTATAACGCGGGGTATCACGAGCTGGTAATGATAAGTGTACACCATAAATCGTGATTGCCTGTCCGTTGACATCGACGACTGTCCGCACCGCCAGACGACCATCCCGCAGGGCTTGCGCGTCCTCAATCCAGACCGTTTCGCTCTCAATGAACGGATAACGCGAGAACACGCGCACGTTACCTTCTACATAGGTTTGATGCGGGTATTGTGCCAGAATGCGGGGTAGGTGATCGAGGTGCGATTCAACCAGTTCTTGTAGGATAAGCACATCAGCATCCTGTGCCAGCACCCAATCGAGGCTTGATCCAAATTGCGAATTTTCTTTCCAGACGTTGAAAGTCAGCACGCGCAGATCGTGCGGGCGATCTGATGCAGTAATATGCCCGATGGGTAAAGGGGCGAAGCGCACCAGCGCAATCAACAGGAAGGCGCTCGCCAGCGCCAATCGTCGCCAACGACGGGTGATCAGCGCCAGCAATACAGTGACGATCACCGGTGCGAAGAGCCACAGAGCGAAGGTATGTAACACACCCAACCACCACCAACGGCTTGCGATCAGCAGGCGTAGAACAAGATAGGCTGATAGGATGAGGTGATAGCCATCGATCAGGTAAAGCCATGAAAGTGAGCGACGATGCTTCACGGTAGCTGTAACTCCGCGTGTACTGGCAGATGATCGCTTCCTAGTTGTGCCCCGACGAAGGCGCGTGTTGCCTGTATCGGTTGGCTGTACCAGATATAATCAATGCGGAACAGGCGCGGATAGAGCCCACTGAGTTCTTCTGATTCGCCGGCGGGCCAGGTTGGGCCAATCCCCCAAGCCGATTGACGAAAAGCATCATCGAGCTGACGCGCTACCTGATGATAGATCGGTGACCATTCGGTCATGTTGAAATCCCCCAGTACAATGACGGGATCGGTCTCCACAGCGATGAATGCCAGCAAGCGCTCGATCTGTGCATTGCGGACGGTTTCATCGTAGCGCAAGATGATCCAATCCGCTTCTTGATCGTTGAGAGGCATGGCAAAATGAACGTTATAGACCACAACAGCTTGTCCTGCGATATCCAGCACCAGACGTTGCACCGGCAATTCATCCAACTCGAGGGGATCGACTTCTAACACAGGGTAGCGCGTGTAAAGCGCCAGATTCACCTCATCCTGGCGCAGGGTATGTACTTGATAGGCACCCAGCGCACACAATGCGCTGAGATCATCAGGGGCATCTTGCAGGGCGATCAGGTCAGGGGCATAACCGCTAAACCAGTCGTTGACAGTATCAAGCTCTGTATTTTGAGTGTACATATTGAAGGTGACCACATCCAATATCGTTCCGCCTGTGGCAGAGGATTCGCTAATAGGTGATACCAGTGCCGGCACGATCCACAACGCACCGATGATTGTCGCCAGCAGATATAAGCCGAATAAGCGACGGGCACGTAATAAGAGCGCAATCAGCAAACCAATGACCGTCGGAAACAAGATATAGGGTGCGATATTATTGAGCAAGCCGATAAAACGCCACTCATTGGGGATGAGAAAACGCCCCGGCAAGTAAATCAGCATGAATAAGATATACCAAACCAGCAAACTAATTAGCCAACGGCGCAAAGGGGAATTCTGCGAATTGTTGTCCATCGTCCCTCGAATCTCTACAGCAATATCTGTCAATCTGCCCTATCATAACCAAAAATCAAACATGCGTCATGGTGAAACCGACATTGCATGTATTTCGTCGGTGGGACATGGCATGTTTAAGTAGAGGCACAATACTTCTTGCCCCTACCCGTGTATGAAACCGTTGTCGTCCTATTATCAGAGTGTGGGTGTCTCGCGGAAGGTGAATTCTTTGTTTTCGTAGTAGAGGAACTGTCCGGCTGTGTTGCAGATAGCACGTGGCTTCGCTGCCCAACGTACTTTATGACCAATCGGATTGACGTGGATCATACCCTGATCGTAATCAATGTTGGTAACGAGCGCCTCAATCGGGTGCATGCCGGTTGCCAGATTGACCATCACTTTTTGTCCGATATACAGTTCTGAAGGATATTGGCGTGCCATTGGTAATTTTCTCCAAAAAATATATGTTTTTTTTGTAATTAGTATACATAAACCAGTATATACGAAAAAAATAGGTCGATGCATAAAGGCAGTCAAAATTGGGTAAATGGTCATGGGCATAGTGGCCTATGTTAGCCTCTGTTAAGATCGTCAGGTAATCATAGGCTGAAATTTGCGCGGATTATGCTATCATGTCGCGCTAAAGGCGTTCGTGATGATCTGGAGTGATAATAAACCGATGAAAAGAACTTTGTTCAGTAGTTTAATTTTGCTGATGCTGGGTGTGAGCAGTTTACCGATGCTTGTGATGGCGCAGGATGGTGACACATCGTCGCCTTCAGCATTTGCCACCAATACGCCGAGCGCCCCGCTGACAGAAACCAGTCTAACAGCACCTCCGGATAGCAGTGAAGATGACGACGGGAGCGCCACCGAGGGCGAACCTGTGGTGTTGACCTATCCAGATGCCTGTGCGTATGTTGAAGGACAAGCAACCAGCGCAGACTGTATTGATTTCATGGAAACTTACCCTGAACCACCCGTACGGTCTATTCAGCGCGATGGCTTGACCTTAAGCCAATATACCTTCTGGCGTGTGGGGCCACAGGCAGTCAACACCTATGCAGACCCGGGCGGCGCCGTCAATGGGACGATCCCCGAAGGATTCAACTTCGTCAACGTCGTGAATCAAACCGACGGCTGGATACAGAGCGAAACCGGTGACTGGATCAGCATGGCAGATGGCTATTATGTGCCCACTTCAGAATTTGTTGGCGTGATGCTCGATGAAGATTGGCAACTGCCCTTCGGTTGGATCTTGGACATCACCGGGATCTATGCCAGCAGTGTGCCGGGCGGTGAGCCTGATTCTGAGACAGGCTTGATCCCGTTACATTATGAACGCTTCAACATCTTCGCTGAAGCCGTCGATGATGAGGGTTGGACATGGTACTTAGTCGGTCCCGATCAATGGGTGAAGCAGATCTATATGACGGTCATTCAACCGGTAGACCGTCCGGAAGATGTGAGCGGACGCTGGGTAGCGGTGGATTTGTTCGAGCAATCTCTGGTAGCCTATGAGGATGACCGCCCGATCTTCGCCACGCTCATCAGCACAGGTTTGCCGGGCACAGAGACCAACGAAGGCGTGTTCGAGGTGTGGGCGCGTCTGGAGCGTGATGGCATGAGCGGCGCGACAGGTGCGCCGAACGCTTACGCCTTACAGAGTGTGCCCTGGGTGCAATATTTTGATGCAGATATTAGCTTGCACGGCACATACTGGCATGATACCTTTGGCTATCGACGCAGTCGGGGTTGTGTGAATCTGAGCATCAGTGATGCACGTTGGATGTATGATTTCTTCACACCGACAGTGCAAGCCGATGATCCAGCCTATGTCTACGTATATAGCTCGGATGAATACCGCAGTTCATGAGTCCTGAACGGGGCAGGTGAAGGTGTGTTGACCTGCCCCACCCCTTAACGGGGCGCACCGATGATCTGCCACGCATCTTCGCCGGCTTCGATCTGCAAGACCACGCCGGTTGAGGCACTGATATAGGTGCGCTGACTGTTACCAGTGCCAGAAGTCTGCACGAAACCCTCGAAGCTCACGGCATCGGACAAGCCTAAGCCAAGGCGATTACGCACATCAGCATCCCCACGCCATACAAACCCTAATTCATTCACCGGTTGAATCCATTCCGGCGGGGCGTTCTCGTCACGGGCGGGGTGAATTTCAGGATCATAGCGATTATCGAAGCGCAACCAACCGGGCGCATCAGCGCGTCCATCGTTGAAGAACGCATAAACAGCATTGGTCTCTTCGATGTAGATCATGCGCCCGCGCTCCATCTGCATATCGATGATACGGCTCGGCGTGGCTGCAGTAGCGGCACAGTCTGCCGGCGCAGGCTCAAAGAACCATTCGTCCGGGCACTCCAGCGGAACCACCAACACTTGTTCAATAAAATCAACGCCATCACCGGCAACGAGCGCATAACGCAGATCACCCCGTTCGGCGCGGTTGGTGGTGATCTCCAGATTGCCATCAGGCACCACATTATAGACTTGCGAGCGCACGCCATTACTATCAATGCGATAGATCACCGCAGAATCGACATTGCGCGTCGCCCAAAAGAGCGTGACGGTACTCCCCGGTGCAACGGTCAGCGGATCGCTGGTGAAGAAATCAATGCGCGGGGCATTGGGGTTGAACGGGCGCGTGGCAGTCGGGAAATCATCCGGAAGAGGCGTGCGCGTGGCCCCGAATAGAGACGTGGCGGTGGGTGCATCGGGGTCTTGTGCCACCTGCAAAGGCGCGATGGTCGGGATGGGATCGGTGGTAACCCGTGCTTGTTGTGCATCACGGGTAACAGTGGGTGTGATCGTGGGCGGATCCGTCGGTATGACGGGTTCTGCCAGTGGCATACACCCCACAGCAATCAGCAAGATCATCAACACAAAAAGAACCTGTCGCATCAGCGCCTCATTTTCATCATTGATTGTTCAGCTTAGCATCTAGAATGATGGTCAAAAAGCGGGGATGCGTCAATAGTGGGCACACAAACGGGTGTATTTCATCATGGTGCGTGACTACTCGACGGCTCGAATAGCGATGCAACCCGCTCAAAACATAGCCACAGCAGACATTTATAGGAACACTATTGTGTTCTGTGTGCGGGCTACACGTCAATTTTGCACGACCATGATATATACCCACGACAGCGTAACATCCCTAGCCCACAATCATGTTTTCAGATACATTGGTATAGAGGCGCACTAACCTGACTAACCACAATCAGCGCTGACGCATACGACCTGCACACAAGAACGGAGTACGCCATGACAATCACGAGAAGCGGGAATCATTTCAAAGACGAACACGGGCGCGTGCGCATATTACGTGGGGTGAATCTATCTGGCACGAGCAAAGTGCCCACTCATCCCAACGGCGCGACGCACCTCAAAGAAGGCTTCTTCGATCATCGTGATGTCAGTTTCATCGGGCGACCCTTCCCCCTCGAAGATGCTGACGAGCATTTCCGGCGTCTGAAAGCGTGGGGGCTAACTTTCCTGCGTTTCATCGTCACGTGGGAAGCCGTCGAGCATCAGGAACCCGGTCAATATGACGAAGCCTATCTCGATTATGTGGGTGCAATCCTCGATAAAGCCGCAGAATATGACATGCTGGTCTTCATCGACTTTCATCAGGATGTGTGGAGCCGCTTCTCCGGTGGGGATGGTGCCCCCGGCTGGACGCTGGAAAAAGTTGGTCTGGATATGCGCCACTTCAACACGACAGGCGCGGCGCTGGTACATCAAGAGATCGGCGATCCCTTCCCCCGTATGATATGGGCGACGAACTATACCAAACTCGCTGCCGCCACTATGTTCACGATCTTCTACGCGGGGAACGACTTCGCTCCCAATACGCAAATCGACGGCATGAGCGCACAAGATTATTTGCAGACTCATTACTTCAACATGCTGACGATGGTTGCCCGCCGTTTCCGTGATAAGCCCAACGTCATCGGCTATGATCTGATGAACGAACCATCGAAAGGCTTCATCGGCTTGAAGCACCTTGGCAAAACAGATTGGCAACTCAAGATGGGCGATATGCCTACTCCCTTTCAGGCGATGGTGCTGGGGGCAGGCTATCCACAGACTGTTCAGCACTGGCATTTTGGCTGGACAGGGATGCGCCGTGTTGGGCGCGAACAAATTGATCCACAGGGGGTGAGTGCCTGGCGTGAGGGGGTCGAGCCAATCTGGAAAGCTCACGGCGTGTGGGATCTCAACCAGCGCGGTGAGCCGGTCTTGCTCGAGCCTGATTATTTTCACAAAGTCGGTGGGCAATCGATCACCTTCGAGAACAATTACATGCGTCCCTTCATCACCCGCGCCTCACATGCCCTGCACGCTGGCGATCCTGACACGATGAGCTTCGTTGAGTTCGATGCAATGGGGCGACAACACATCCCCGTCTGGGATAAAAGAGTGGTGGACGAACAGCGCATCGTCTACGCCCCACACTGGTATCCCTTCATCGCGCTGATGAGCAAACGTTATATCTCATGGGTGGGTCTAGATGCTGTACGCTCGCGTCCGGTATTCGGGCGCGATGCCAAACGCATCGCCTACGCCAGTAACCTCAAATATCATCGGCATATCGCGCAGAAGAGCTTCCACGGTGTACCGACGATCATCGGTGAAATCGGTATTCCCTATGATCTCAATGACCGTGAAGGGTATACGCTGGACAAGTGGGATGCTCATATCAAGGCGATTGATGATTACATGTACGCGCTGGAGACCAACTTGCTCCATTATACGATCTGGAACTATTCGCCCGATAACACCAACGAGCGGGGTGATCAGTGGAATGGCGAAGACCTCTCGATCTTCAGTTACGATCAGCAAGATGACCCCGACGACATCAACAGCGGTGGACGCGCCCTGATTGCGCTGGTGCGTCCTTATGCCTATGCCATCGCTGGCACGCCGGAAATCATGCACTTTGATTTGCGCTCCGGCACGTTCACGCTCAAGTTCACCCATGATAAAGCCAGTAACGCCCCGACTGAAATCTACGTGCCGAACCTGCAATATCCGCAGGGCTTCACGGTCACGCTCAGCGATGGCGATTACGAACACGATGCCGATACACAGATCATGCGTTACTATCACAGCGATCAGCACCAACAGCACGAACTCAAGATCATTGCGCAGGGACAGCGTGACATCCTTGAGGACGAACGGCGCAATATTCCGTTTATGGCGTTTTCAACGATTGCCACCCTATTGGTGACCTTCGCACTCTTTTTCCGGCGCGATCCAGACCGCACAGATTAGCCAATATATCAGCGCAAGATATCGGGTGTGTGGGGTGTGTGCCTGTGGTATCGTGTGAGGCATAGACAATTGGATTTGAAGGGATGATCTCATGCCTATACCTGCCTCTGACATTTGCTGGCAAGCGGTACAAGAGAGCGATAGTGCTTATGATGGGCGCTTCGTGTTTGCAGTGCGTACCACGCGCATCTATTGCCGTCCGTCATGCCCGTCACGCTTGCCAAACCGTGAGAATGTGCGCTTCTTCGCACTACCTACTACGGCTGAGGCGCACGGCTATCGCCCGTGCAAACGCTGTGACCCTGCCCGCGCCACCGCACACGATCCGCAAGCCAAACAGGTACAGGCGGTCTGTGATTATATTGACGCGCACCTTGATCAATCACTGACGCTCACTGAATTGGGACGCATAGTACACTGGAGTCCGTATCACTTACAGCGCACATTCAAAGAGGTGATGGGCATCACCCCGCGCCAGTATACCGGCGCACAGCGCATCAAAGCCTTCAAGCAGGCGCTCAAAGCGGGCGAATCCGTGACCTATTCAGCACTGACCGCCGGCTATTCGTCTAGCAGTCGTGTCTATGAGAGTGGCTATCACGCGCTCGGCATGACCCCCACCGATTACCAGCAGGGGGCAGATGACATCACCATTGCCTATGCTACGGGGGATAGTCCATTGGGGCGCTTGCTGGTTGCCATGACTGATCGAGGCGTGTGTGCGCTGGAAATGGGCGAAGACGACGCACCACTGATCGAACGTGTGCACGATGAATTTCCATCCGCCTTTATCTATGATGATCCGGATTATGTGCAGGGGGCGTTGCAAGCCGTGCTGGATTATCTGGCAGGGTGGCAACCGCACATCGCCTTACCGCTTGATATTCGCGTGACCGCCTTTCAACAACGGGTGCTGGATGCGCTACAGGCGATCCCTTACGGCGAGACGCGCACCTATGGCGAGATTGCCTCAGCTATCGGACAACCGAAGGCATCACGCGCTGTAGGAAATGCCTGTAACCGCAACCCTGTTCCGCTGATTATCCCCTGTCATCGCGTGTTGGGAAGCAATGGCAAGCTGACCGGCTATGCTTTCGGTCTAGCGCGTAAAGCGCACTTGCTCGAACTGGAAGCCGATCATAGCGCCGATGATAAGCGGTAACGTCACCGCTCACAAGAATTGTTGTTCGGTCTCGTCGATTAACTGGCTGAGAAAGGACATATACGCTGTGCCCCCTGTGCCAATCGGATTGGTGCTTTTCTCGAAGATATACGTGCGTGCATAATACAGGTGCGCCCGCCGAAAGGTAATCAGTCGCCGTAGCACGTGATTATACGCATCGCGCAGGGGGGCTTGTGTCTCGCAATATGAGCGCAGTCTACTCCGCCGACGCGCCGACACAAAGTCGCGGTGTGCTTGTGGCATATATCGGCGCATGTCATCGAGGTTTTCCGTCAATTCGGAATCTGCATGATCTAAGCCCAGACTCGCCAGCATCGCTGGCACGAAGCTACTCTGTGCGCCCGACCCCCCGCGTAGGGGTGTCGGGTTCGGTGTGATCCCTTCAAACGTGATTGCCTTACCAAAGCTCATGAAGTACGGGCGAACTTGCTGAAAATACACATCTGGATCGCACAACTCTGGCATCATGTGGAAGGTGCGCGTGATCTGCACCAGTCCACGTTGCATCGTTCGCAGATGCGTCAAGATCGCCTGTGTATCATCCGCTTCAAGCGCCTGCTCCACATCCACCAATGCCTGTAACATCGTGCCGGCTTGCCCCTCAATCGCCACATGCACGCGCAAGAACCAGCTCTCATCAATCAAATCAGTGAATTGGATCAATAGCGCGATATTCTCCGGCGTGTAACCGGCTTGCGGATCGATCAAGCGCCAGTTATTGAGCACCATACCCGTATAACTAAGCATTGGCGGGCGTTGCAGGTGCTCTGATAGCGTCGTCAATGGCTCACTGATTTCCAGGGGGATTGCCGTTGCGCCATTGCCCACCAGCGCACTCGCTAGATAACCGTAGAGCGTGAACCACATCTCCAGCGCCCCAATGTCCTGCGTTTGGGTGATATGAGAAAAATCGGGTAATTGTTTAATCTTTTTGAGTAGATCAGGTATAATGAGCGCGAGTACGAGCGTTTTATCACAATCAGATGGTAAATGAGTGTACAAAGGCGTTAAGTGCGGTATCATCTTTGACCAGATATGATGCGGGTCTTGTGGTGTTAGAAAACCGCGTTTTGCTGTTACGCGCCAGTGAACAGATTGTTGGATGTTCATGGTATTCAATAATCTTTCAATGTGTGGATCATTTCAACAAAGATTGTCATACCCTCGCAAAAAGAGTGTACAGGATTGTTTAGGATGAGTACCCTTCAGGTATTAGTAATTGACGACGATGTGATGACTCATGATCTCATTGAGATCGCCCTCAAGGCGATTGGGATTGAATCACACTTCGCCACGCATGCTGATGTGGGTATCCAGCTCGCAATCGATAAGCAACCGAACCTCATCCTGATGGATTTGCTACTGCCGAAGAGTGTCAAAGGGTGGGACGTAATCGCCCACATCAAAGGCGAATCTGCCTTATCCCACATCCCCGTTGTCGCTTTCACTGCCGGTACAGGGCATTATATCAAACAAGCCTTAGAAGCCGGCGCGGAAGGCTTCATCACGAAACCCTTCACCATACGTGAATTCCAAAAGAGTATTCAGCATTACCTCAAGATACCCTACTCACGATGAGTTTCGGCAGGTATCCAGCGTATTCAAATCAACCAACCACAAGCCCCCATGATCACCATTTGATGCAATCGCTAAATACCCGTTATCCGGTGATAAGAATGACCAGGCGCGTTCGTCCGTATCCAGTTGTAAAGGTAGTTCGCTCAAAGTAGTTAGCTCGCTCTCTTCACGATAGAAACATTCCAGTGTTGGCACGTCCTCAATCGGGCGGATGGTGTAGATGTAACGTGTATTGGCATCTTGCCGATAGTACGCCGGAGCTGGATAGTTATTGCCCGGCAATTCATCGACAGCATACAGGAGTTCGCGCTGTTGTGTGATAGCCGACGATAACCAATAACCGGTCACTTCATCGTCGTTGTTATCGGCAAATGTCCCGCCGATAATGACACTACGTCCGTCGTCCGTCAGACCGGGGATCGTCACTGACGGCGTGTTATTGGGCAACAGGGCACTGATTAAGCTCTGGCTTGACGACGCTGTGAAATATTGTACGGGTTCACCGTATGCGCCGAAGTAGGTCGCCACGAAGTTGCCCAATGGTGACCACACAAAACCCTGCAAGCTAAACTGACTCAATACGGTATGAATCACCCGCTTGAACGAACCATCTACCTCAGCAGTCAGTACGGTGTTGATATCGGTCTGATAGACGATGCGCGAGGATTGCGTCGGGAAAGTCAAATACGAACGGTTGATGAGCGTCTCATCGAAGCCATTGCCCTGCGTGATCATGTTGATGCCCGTTTGCTGGATGAAACTCTCGGTGATATATTGCGCGTTGGGATTTTCATCCAGTGGTGTGATGATGCTACTCTCAAGATTGTAACGATACCAATCATAGCTGGTAAATAAGTCCTCATCACAGCCGATAGCATAGCGCAGGGTTGTTTCGTCTTCCCATTCCACCCGCACCACTTCGCCCATCGCAACCTGTGTGATCGCTTCGGCGATGTCACGTTGCGGCGCATCTTCCGGTTCAACCGTCATTCCTTGTGGGAATAGCTCGAAGCGCTCCGGCGTGCCTTCATCGAACAAATCGACTGTGGCTAAGAATTGCCGTGATTGCCCCGGTTGTAAGGGGGAATCGGTGATCGCCTCACCGCATTGATCGACCAAGAAACCGAATAGTTCACCGATCACAACCTCATCATCGTCGAGTATATCCCCGAAAACCTGAACATTTTCATAGGCCATATCGCCCGCATTGACGATATTCCCCACCAGAACAGTTTCTTCGATGCCGAAAGCGTTCACACGGGTTTCGAGCATGATTCGGTTACTCTGTAACTCTTCATCCTGTGCAAACACACAGGCAATAGACAGCATCGCAATCATACATACTAAGACAATACGCATACCTGATCCATTATCCTAAACGCTAAGTCAAGGGGGAATTGTATCAGGTTAGACTGGATTCGTGTAGCAAACGATCATGAATAGTTCATCAGAGTAGGACAACCATCACGGCGCATCGTTTTTCGGCAAACCTTGTAAATACTGGTGAATTTGCCGTCCAATGCGGATAGCTTCGGCGAGGTCATGCAGATGATGTACAAAATCCTTGTGATACAGCTTCTCCAACCAGAACGTATCCGGTGTGACTGGGTCGAGCAAACTATCCCACTGTATTTGATAGGCGGCAGTCAAGCACTCGACACCGAAGGGCGTGACAGCCCATTCGCCAAACTGCGCGATAATCGTCGGCATCGGCGCTTCCATCGGCGAGCGGTGATCGCCCCCGTGCATATCATAAGATTTAGCGCGGGCTTCTTTTTCGCGCTGGCGCTCGGCTTTTAGGCGATCAAGTTCCGCTTGGAGTTCGGGCGGTAAATTAGGGTTGGGGTTATCCATGGGTGTTCCTTCATTTTCTAACATTACCGAGTATTGCTTTAGCATAGCACGAAACCCTGCCACAATATGTAAATATTCGGTTTGTGTGCGAAAAATCGCAAAGTTTCATGATTGCGCCTCGACCGTATGTATTTGGGTCTCCATGGTCGGGCAATAACTTCAAAGTGATTGATCTTGCCCAGATTAAAGCAAAACAGACCCGCCAAAATGGCAGGTCTGCGAGTGTTCGGGGGGTGTGATACTTATTCGTCGGTTTCTTCGGTCGCATCAACTTCAGGTTGAGCGTCTTCTTCAACTTCTTCGATTGCTTCTTCAGCCTGTGCTTGCATCGCATTGAGTTGTTCAATCACGCTATCGGTGATATCTTCTGCGCCATCAGGTGCTACTGAAGCGGTGACGGCATCTAAATTGCTGAAGCCGAGATCAGCAATCAGTGACACGGTGGTTACGGCCGGGCTACCATCTAAGATACCCAATGCCAGATCTAGATCGGTGGTGAAGGTGACATTGCTGACGATGTTGGCTTCAGTATCAACTGTCTGCACCACAGTGATCAGACCATCTTCGATCAGAGTCGGCAAGAGAGGCACGAGGAACGCGAAGGACGGATCAATCTCCGAAGCCGTGATAACTAACTCTTGCAGGAGTTCTTCGTTCTCTTCTTCCAGCAAGGCTTGCAATACGCTGAAATCAACTGCAAAGGTGAAGACATCATCGGCGCGTTCGTAGGATAAGAAACCGGGCAAGTCGAGAATTTCTACCAATGCGCCCAGACCGTCCATACCACCGAACATCTCGTCCATGTCTTCTTCGGTCATGTCCATCTCGGCTTCGTCGTCCGTCGCTTCATCGCTCATATCCATCTCAGCGTCAGCTTCTTCGAACGCTTCCATCAAGCGGATAAGGTCAATGGATTGCCAACCTTCGCCGGAATTGCTGTAGAGTACGTCATCCGCCAGCACAATCTCATAGCCGAGTTCAGTCACGTCTTCACTGTTCTTGGAGAAGCTGGTGGTGAATGTGCCGGCTACGTTCACGCCGGTTTCGCTATCCTCATCCATGGCAATATCGAAGCTACCGTCAAAGGTGAACGTGGCGGCGTTAAGGTCTTCGATCATGCTGAGATCCGCATCACCGGTGAAGCCCTGTGCTAAACTAAACAGGCTGGCGAGTTCATCGCCGGAGAAGTCAACAGTCAAATCAATAGTGAAGGATTCAGCATCGCCCAAACCATTGGCACTCGCTTCGTTGATGACTTCACAGTCCGCTTCCGCCAGACCGAAACACAGGTCAAAGCCGGCTTCATCGTTCTGCGCTTGTACCGTTGCGCCGAAGATCAGCACAAAGAACGCCATCATGGATAAGAGTAATTTGCGATAGGTCATATTCGGTGTCTCCATTATATAGTGTTAGATTTTAGTTTAGTTGCATTATATCGGCTTAGTGCACTGCATAACAAGCACGATATACAACAGTCTGTATTATTTTACGCATTTTTAACACATCAGGTTGCACAAATGATAAATTTGCCCATTAAACAATCATGCCGAAGCCTTCTGGCTTCGGCATGATCATCAAGGAGGGAGACATGCGTCCGGGTTACACAACATAAATAGGGGGAGTATTTATGCTGTGCAGTGAAGGCAACTTTCTTACCAAGCTAACAGTACACGCTCTGAATGTAATGGCTTTACCATATCAGTCGTTACCTCACCTTTTCGCACACACAACGTTCAATATTTTCTGAAAGTTGTGAATATGAATATAATATAATCGGTTTCATCCAAATTGTAAAGCGGACAGGCGTCCTTCTAAGGAAATATTTAAGTTTGAGAAAAATTGCACTAGCACTCCCCATCAAGATCGTTATGATGGAGGCAATTGAACACGGGCTAGGCCCGCTAGACCTACTCTAGCATCATAAGACGAGGTGATGATGAAATACCTGATAGCCTTATTGCTGGCGATACTCATCGTGAGTGCCTGCACCCCGGAAGACACACCGAGCGCTTCGGTGGCGTATGTGTTGGGTGATGTGATTTATCAGAACAGCTTCGATGACCCGAACTCGTGGGAATCTTTTGGATTTATGGATACGCAATTCGGCATTGCGGATGGTGTATACAATGCCATTTCATCCGGTGGCGGGTACATCCCAGTGACCAATCGCGAAACGCACAGCAACGTGGTGATCGAAGCACAGACAGCGTTAATTTCCGGCAGTGCTGAGACGGTCTATGGCATCATTTGCCGGGCACAATCAGCGAATACCTCTGTGGGCTACTATTTCCTGATCGATGGTGCAGGGCAATTTGGCATTCGCATCGGTGAGGGTAACCGCATTCGCGTCTTTGTACCGTGGACGCGCCATCCTGCGGTCAATGCGGGCATTGCAGAAAATACGCTACGTGCAGTATGCATTGATGATTACTTCGCGCTATATATCAACGGGCAATTCGTCGCTGAGAACCGCCAAGACTGGCTAACTGAAGGACAAATGGGATTGGTGGTCAGTGCGCCGGATGGTGTAGGCATTTCCGCACAGTTTGATAACGTGACAATCTGGTCAGCAGAGTTAGCCGGGCCATCTGACGAAGGCTGAGCGCGGTCAGGGCATCCACACCGGGAACATGTGATCGCCCTCGCCATCGGTGACACGGCGCAGGTTGCTCCCATCCACCTGTGAGACATACAGTTGCCAGTTGCCTGTTTCGTTGGACATGAACGCGACATGACTGCCCGCCGGCGACCAGACCGGATCAGCGTGGACGCTGTCGGTGAGCATTTGGACGTTCTGTCCGTCAACATCCATCTGCATGATGCTCAGTTCGCCTGTGCGATAGAGTGCGTCAGTCTCGCGCACATAGAACAACTGTTGACCATCCAGTGACCAGAACGGGTGCATCAAGTCCACATCACCATCAGTGAGTTGTGTGCTGGTGCGCGTGGCAAGATCCAGCAGATAGACATTCTCTGTGCCGCCGCGATTGTTGTTGTAGACAAGGCGTTCGCCATCGGGTGACCATGCCACATACCAATCACGGGTGAGTTCACGGGTGATGCGCGTGGCATCCGCAAAATCAGCGGTATCATCGACAATCGGCACCGTGTAAATCTCCAGATTGGCATCGCGCAGGGAGACCCACGCCAGCGTTTCACCATCGGGTGACCACGCCGGATCCCAATCAAATTGGGCTTCACTGACCAGTGTCATGATGGCACTGACCACAGTCAAATTACGCAAATCGGAGCCATCGGGGTTAACCTGACCGGGACCGAGTGTGTCGGCTTCAAGGCGGTTGCTGACAAAGTTAATCACCGAGCCATCGATGGCAAAGCTGGCAAAAATATCTTGTGCGCCAGTGTCATCGGCAGTGAGATTGCTCAATGTACCATCCGGTTGTAAGAGCATCACATCCCAATCACCAGCGACATTCGAGGCGAACATCAGCGGTGTGGGTACGTTGCCCTGCGGGATGGTATCGCCTGCGCCGATAATCTCGTCTTCATCCGCAATGCGCGTGATGTTCAAATTGAGATCCGTATTGCGCGATACCCACGTGGCATACCCCGCGCCTAGCCCTATAAGGGCGATGACCATCAATATCAGTGACCAGAGCAAGCGTTTGTTCATAGCATATTGTCCTTTATCTCATTACCCTTACTATGCCTGATCTATGCCGAAGCTGCCAGCAAAACATATGAGAAAACTAATCCTTAAGAAAGTGGCTATTTACGCAATTCCTTAACATTTCTATAATAAAAAGTAATTGTTCAACAACACACTACGCGAAACGGGGATAATACCTGTGACAAGCATTCTGTATATCGAAGATGATCTAGCGAACATCGAACTCATTCGACGATATTTGACAGCGATTGATTGTCAATTCTTCGAAGCGATAGATGGCGGGAGTGGCATCGCCTCGGCGGTGGATCGCTTACCGGATCTCATCTTGCTAGATATTTACCTGCCAGATATTAACGGCATCGAAGTTGCCGATCAACTCAAGGCGATTCCTGAACTATCACACATACCGGTTGTCGCGTTAACAACTGATGACAGCCTCGAACTGCGCAATGAGTGCTTTGCGCATCATTTTGCGGATGTCTTACACAAACCTGTACGCCCCCAACACCTCTTGAGCGTGATCTCGCAGATGACAACCTAAACGCTTCCGCTAACAGCAAATCATTAACTCACGTTCAGGTTACACTCAATTACAGGGTGTAACCTGATGGCAAATTTGATCGCATAGCCTAACAGGATCGAAGATGCCACAGATTAACATTACTCCAGATTTCTCTGTCTACAACCTGACACGGCGCAGTCTGCGCGATGTATCGATCATCAACGGACGACGCACGATGAACATCATCAGCAACCAGATCGAAAACTCGACACTGATTGATGGCGCTGAGACTGTCGTCTTTTCGGCATTTCAGCGCTATAGTCGCTTTAAGCCACAGATGAAACGCTATCGTCAGTTAGCCAAACAGGCAAAGCACATTTATGTGTTCGGTGTGCCGGATGACGATCTGCCGGCTATCGACAACGTCACCTATGTTCCGCTCAAAGAGAGCGATCAATTGGCGCAAGAGTGGTTTCTGGTATCGTATGGGCGCGATTATTTCACCGCACTGGCGACTGAAGAAGTCACGCACATTGACGATCCCGATCATCAGCGCCAGTTCAAGGGCGTGTGGTCATTTGATATTGCGGTAGTGAGCATGTTATACGATTGGCTTTCGCAGGCGGTTGATCTGCGCGAATATGCCAACCCGCGTGATGTGGCTAATCATCAACGGCAGGCGCAACTATTGAGCAATATTATCGGGCGTTTGTCGATCCGCGTGATGGATGATGCTCCTAAAGATAACGGCATCCGTCCTGAATTAGAGCAAATCATGCGTAAGGGCTTGTATCCCCTGCTGAAGTATCTGGAAGAAGCCAATCCGATTCCCAAAGAGCAACTGTGACATCTACCCGAACAGACAGCCTACATTTAGAGCAAAACAAGCAGACCGGTGTCTGCTTGTTTTTTGTGTTATGCGACGTTGTGATTAATCGCCGGTAGGCGCAGGTGCGGTGACCCGCCTGCCCCCACTCATATTGCCAGGTCGTACGCCGTCTTGCGGCAAGCCGAAGTGCCGATCAATGGCATCCAGATAAGCGGTTGAGGCTTCTGTACCATAGCCATAGGGATCTTCAAACGGGATCGGATCTTCGTCGAAGTTAAGCGGTGGCGGTGGGCTGGTGGTTGCCCATTCCAGCGTCAGTGCACGCCAGGGATTAGCACCGGCAATCTTACCGGTGAAGAAGCTCGCCAGCGCGTTCCACAGGAAAATGATCGTGCTGAAGCCCAGTATGATCGACGCAATGGTAGCGATGACATTGAGCGTTTGCAACTCCGGTGAGTGCGTGTAAACAGCCACGCGGCGCGGCATACCGAGCATCCCTGCCATGTGCATCGGGAAGAAGGTGAAGAAGAAGCCGAAATACGTGAGGGCGAAGTGTACCCGTCCCCAGAATTCGTTCATCATGCGTCCGGTCATCTTCGGATACCAGTGATAGAGTGCGCTATAGATGCCGAAGACCGAGCCACCGAACAGCACAAAGTGAAAATGCGCGACGACGAAATAGGTATCATGCACGTGAACATCCCACGGAACAGCTGCGAGCATCACACCAGAGATACCACCGATGACGAACATCGATAGGAAACCGAGCGAAAAGAGCATCGCGCTGGTATAGCGAATCTTACCGCCCCAGATTGTGCCCAGCCATGAGAAAATCTTGATGCCTGTGGGCACCGCAATAATCATAGTCGTGATCATGAACGGAATACGGAGCGCCGGTTGCAAGCTGGTGAACATGTGGTGCGCCCAGACGGTGAAGCCAATCAGCGCAATCGCCATGCTGGACATCGCAATCATGCGGTAGCCGAAGACCGGTTTACGGCTGTGCACGGATAAAACCTCACTCAAGACACCCATCAGGGGCAAAACCATGATATACACCGCAGGATGGCTATAGAACCAGAAAATGTTCTGCCACAGCAACACATCGCCTCCTTCTGAAGGCAGGAAGAACGTTGTGCCTGCGACGCGGTCAAAGAGCAAGAGCGTCAGCGCACCTGCGAGGAAAGGTGTTGCCATCACGACGATAATACTGGTCGCCAGCACCGCCCAGCATAAGAGAGGCATCTGCCATACACTCATCTCTGGAGGGCGCATGTTGAGAATGGTCACGATGAAGTTGATCGAACCCGCAATCGAGCTAATCCCTAACAGGTGAAGCGACATCGCCCATAGCGTTTGACCATCGCCACTGTATTCGAGGACCGTCGAGAGCGGTGGGTAGCTCGTCCAACCGGCTTCGGCTTGCCCGATGGCATAGCCCATCAGTAACATCACACCTGCCGGCGGAATCAACCAGAAGGCGAAGGCATTGAGCCACGGGAACGCCATATCTTTCGCGCCCAGTTGCAAAGGCACGACATAATTACCGAGTGCGCCAATCATCGGGATGATGAACAGGAAGATCATCACTGTACCATGAATGGTAAATAATTGGTTATAGGCTTGCCCGCTCGCCATAAAATCGAGTTCAGGGGTGAGTAATTCCCAGCGAATCATCAACGCCAATGCGCCGCCGATGAGAAAGAAGATCATCGAGGTGACGGCGTATTGTAAGCCGATAATTTTGTGATCAACTGTCCATGATGCCAGCTCACCCAGCGAGGGGAAGCGGTTCCGCGGTTCATCTTGATATTGTTGTCCGGCAGGTACTGAAATTGTAGCCATACAACGACCTTTCTTGAATAAATACTACCGTAACAGTTAACAGGATCGCGGGGCACCTGCCCCGTGATCACAGGTGATATTAATCTTCGTAGGGTTCAGTGATGGCGGTCAATTCTGCCACGAGAGCATCGACATCACCCACAAATTCACCGTTTTCATCAAATTCCCAGTTGTTGAGACCGCAATCGCTATCTTCAGGGTTGGATTCGGTCTGCGTGCAAAGATAGGCTACGATGCCGATCAAGTCTTCCTGTGGCATCTCGCCCGTACCGGTGCCGGGGTGGAAGTATGGCATGATCGCCGGATAACCACTGACCAGATAATCCTGCGAGAGACGGATGGACTGTACCAGATATTCTGCGCCATTCTCGACAGAGTCACCGGTGGCTTCGCCGGATGCGTCGGCTAAGTCACTAGACCGCGCACCGATACCGTTGAGGGTAGGACCTTGATTGCCCATCCAACCCAAATCATCGAGAACATGGCAACCCGCACAACCATAAGCGCCGATGACATTTTCGCCAACTTCAAAGGGATCGCCAGCAGGCACGCTGAGGCGCTCAATTGTCGGGATGTACCACACATCAATGAGGGCATCTTGATTCTCGAACATCACAATGTCTGTGAACATATCGCCGTGACCACCACCACACAATTCGGTACAGATCAAACGATAGCGGTTAAAGCGCCCGATTTCGGTTTCAGGGTTCACCGGCAGATAACCTTCAACCCCGCGCTCATTGAGTACAGGCACCCAGATTGTGCCTTCATCAGGGGTGATGTTCGCTTCAGGATCTGCCAGACGCAGTTCAATCAATTCCGGCAGTGCGTCTTCGCTTTCGAGTTCAACGCTCAAGAGTGCGTCCGATTCAAAATCGGGTTCAGTATAGACCGTCAGCGGGCTGTGTAGCATCACGTATTCCCATCCGGATACGGAATCCGGCAAGCGAGGTGTGAAGGTGACGTTGGTAATGCGTCCGGGGAGCAAATCTTGCTTGACGCGCATATCTGGCGCCCAGAAAGAGTGGATCACATCGAGCGTTTCCATGTTGACATCTACCTGTTGCCCGGCATAGATGTACAAATCGGTGGTGTTGATGACGATACGATCTCCTGCTCCTTCGGTGATCGTGTCGTCATCGTTGATAACATCTGCGAAATCGTTGGTGATATACTCGAATGACCAGGCATAGCGTTGCCCATAGGCATTGATAGCAACGTTAGTCTGCTCATCTGCCAGTGAGGTCAGCGTCCACATTTCGTTGGGGTTCTCGGGGACTTCAGTATTTGCCACCCACACGGTATAGCTATAAATTGCCAGCACCACCACAATCAGCGCCGGTACAATCGTCCAGACGATCTCCAGCATGACGTTGCCGTGAATGTTGGGGCCATCGCTGGTATCGCCGGGTTTAGCACGGAAGGCAACCGCGGCATAATAGATCAAGCCCTGTACGAGGAAAAAGACCACGCCACCGATACCCATCAGCACGCGGAACAAGCCATCAGTGCGTTCAGCTTCGATGGAGGCGGCAGGGGGCAACACACCCATGACAGGCAAGAACCACCACATCGCCAGACCAAACACAAGGCTGAGTACACCGAAAACGATAAGAGGTAAGAGATACACCTCTGAAGATTGATTTTGTTGAGGAACAGTAGCCATATTGGAAGAATTCCTACCTAAGCCCATTTGCCATTAAGTCTTGGGAGGTGTGATTCACCATAAGTGCTTTTTCGTAGCGTCAAAACCACCTACCCTCAAAATGTCAGCGTTTAATTGTTACATTTTGCACAATTCTATCAAAAAGCAAGACGTAAAACAAGCAATGAAAGCACTGATTCTCGCGCTGTTTTTGGCTAACCATCTGATAAGCTATCGCTGGTGTATGGAGACTAGGCACCACGCTATCAGAGTGGGTGTTCGCAACAGAGCCAGACGTTTTCAGTGGTATACTCATCATATAGTTAGTAGTTGAGAGGATTGGTCATGGTACAGCCGGCGAGTACGCGCATCAACGCAAGCGACTATTATCAACTTCAGGCATATCACGCACATGATTTGATTGAACTGATTGATGGTGAGGTTATTATCGGTATGCCCCCTATTCTGAAGCATCAAGATATTGTTCGAGAAATCTTAATTTTGTTGGCACTCATCGCCCGCAAAATTGGAGGAAAAGCGTATACATCACTTATAGAAGTACGTCTGGACGATCACAACGTGTTTGAACCCGATGTGCTCTACATTCAAGCCGATCATATGGCGATTGCCCGACAAGATGAGAAACGCATCATTGGTGTGCCTAATCTGGTGGTTGAGGTCTTATCGCCCAGTACCGCTAAATTTGACCGTCACGAGAAATATCAGGCTTATGAGCAACACGGTGTCAATGAATATTGGATCGTTGACCCTGCGCATGATGTGATCGAAGTCTGGAACATTGGCAGTGAGGGCACTTACGTTCGGCAGGGAGCATTCGCCGGCAACGATAGCTTCAAATCAACGGTATTGGGGGAAAACATCAGCGTGAAGGCTATCTTTGACGTGTGAAATACCGTCCGGCACAAATAAATTGTGGAAAAAATCACAAGACTCCCCTATACTTAAAGATGTTAACGTTAGATGATAAGTCGTTGTAAAAGGGAGCAAGCGGAATATGAACAGAAATTTTAAACTCGCCGCAATCGGTTTGGTGATTGGTTTGATTATCACACCCATCATCGCGATGATGTTAAACCTGGGCTTTGCCGTGATTGTGATGTTGGAGATTGCAGTGATCGCCTTCTTTACGGTGATCTTCGTGATGATTATCGGATCTGTGCAAGATCATTATCCCAAAGATGCCAAAGATTCTTCAGCGGTTTCGGCATGGGCACAACGTCTTGGCACAACGGAAGACAAGCAACAAACTGCCGAAGATTGACCAGCTGTGTGGATAGCGGGCGCACTGACCCGCCTGCTATCACGTCCTCAAAAACCATCACAAATCTTGTACAATGTTAATGTCAGAGACGTAGAATCAGCAGATTTAATCGCGTCTAAGAATTACGAACAGGCACAATGAGCCTGTAACCCTTATAATCGAAAGGTATGAGCGCCTATGCTGAACTTCACAAATCACAACCAAGCCTTCGAAACGCTGAAAGCTGGCAAGCCCGATGAGCGGGCTGAGGCGATCAAGTACATCGGTGAAAACCGTTACGCGCCGGCTGTGCCTTATCTGGCACAACTGGTTGAGGAAAGCGATCCCGGTACGCGCTTTCTGGCAGCGCAGGCACTCAGCCGCATTGGTGATGAAGCTGAAGCGGCGGTGCCCTCCCTGTTGAAAGCGTTACGTGCCAATGATATGTATTTGCGCGTAGCGACAACAAGCGCCCTGATTAACATCGGTAACCCGTCTGTGCCGGGTCTGGTGAAGGCATTGTTTGACCGCAACAAGGCGGTACGGCGTGCATCAGCCAAGGCATTGGGCAAGATTGGCAACCCACGCGCCATCAAACCGTTGAAAGTTGCGGTTAAGGATACTGATCCCGGTATGCGTAAATTGTGCCACGAAGCACTGGAACGCCTACAAGATTGAAGCATACTCAGGGGCTTATGATCCTATCAAGCCCCTGTTGTGCAATGCGTTACGGCAGTTCGGCTTCCCAGATGAAAATTTCGCTTGCCGTGATCGTGCTGGATTCGTCTTCTTCAAAGCTGTAAACCCCAACACCGACTGTCCCCGATAGATACACATCGTTATAGAGTTCATGCAGAAGCCGCCCGTTGAGGTAAAACCCCATATAATCTTCAACACAGACAACCGTCATGCGGTTAATACTATCGCGTTGGATGGTGCTGGTACGCTCCCACGTTATGAGAAAGCGATAATCGACTCCATCCGTGAGCCATATCGTGTAATAACCATCACCACTGATAACAAACTGATACCCACGCCCCAGATCAGACGTGCTAGAACGACAGACTAAGCCGAAGGCATTGTTGATCGCACCTTCTTCGAATTGCAAATCAGCCTGAACCACCACCCCGTCATAGGCATCTTCACTTACCAGCAAAATAGGATAGTCCACACCCGCATCGGAGGTGAGGGTTGCGCCATCGTCGCCGAAGCTGACCGCACCCATATCGCCACTGATGACTGACCAACCGAGCGGTTCTGTCAGCGCATCGTAGCGCAACAGGTCATTGATGGTGATCGCTTCTTGCCCGTCTTCCAGTAAGGTGATTGTCTCATCACGGCGTTGATCTAACATCATGAAGAAGGGATCATCATCAACCTGTGGCGTGGCTTGCATCACGCTGACCACTTCGGCATCACTGCTGGCTGACCATACACGCAGATTATCAAAAGCGATGGAGACTTCGCTCTGTTCTTCAAAGAGGATCATCGACATGCCGACTTGCCCCTGTAGAAAAGTTCCATCCCGCACTTCGCCGGCTAGCTCGCCGTTGATATAGAGCGCAAAATAATCATTAACACAGACGGCAGTCAGGATGTTGCGGGCGTTCTCGCCTTGATTGATGGTTTCGCTGGCTGTCCAGGGCATGAAAGGACGCGCTCGCTCATCGACAAAAGCGAAGATACGCCAGAAGCCATCACTGCTGATATAAAAATGCATACCGTTGTTCTCATCGCTGGCACGGCAGACCACCCCGTAACCGTCGTTGGGTTCTTGCGAGAGGCGTTCAGTTTCCACCGTGATGATTGCATTATCATAGGTTTGTGTGCTGAGGCTGGTATAGATCAGATCGGGCTGAATCAGGCGCATTTCATAACGACCATCGCGCACAAAGCGATTGCCAGCGACATCGGTGAGGCTTTGCCAGCTATCGGGCGCAGTGAAGGACTCATCGAGCGCGATTTCGCCCACACTCACATCAATTGTGCTTTGTTCAAGTTGTTTGCTGAGATTAATATCACTGGCGGTAGGGATAAGATCACGCACCCAACCGAGGTCTGTCTGTGCGCTCACCACGCCGACGAGTAACACCAGCATCACCAACCATCCCACCCGTATCCATCGCATCATGCTTGCTTCACCTTATGTTGTATGCACTCATGTTTTCATTGTACCGCAGGCGTGCGTTTGGCGCAGTTGGAAAATCGTTGTGTGTTCATCAGGTAGGATGAAGCAGGGCACAGTATAATGAAGAATTGAACATAACCTATACATTTTGCCCCCTAGCGAAAGGAGACGCGGTACACTACCGGAGATATTTTCCAGTAGTCGCTGATAATATGAGGATGCGAAAATATGCCTATTTCAGTTTAATCGTGGTTTTTGCTGTGATGATCGCTTTTGTTAGCTCGGCACAGGAGATCACCCCACGTACTGTGCCCGCCGATGATGCCGACATCGCTATCACGTACCCGCCAGCAGTGTGGGTGATGAGCGATTCTGTTGAGATCATCGGCACGGCGGATTTGCTCAACATGAGCAATTACCTGATCGAATACCGCGAATTACGCTTCGATGACGATGAAACAGATCCCAATGAAGATGAAATCGAGTGGTTCCCGGCAACCTTACCCGGAAGCAGTGCTGTTCGCAATGATGTCTTAGGTACATGGAACACCACGACCGTCCGTGACGGCTTGTATGAGATGCGCCTGGTGATTAACCTGAGCGATGGCACGCAAGAGATATTCCCCGTCAGCCCACTGCGTGTAGAGAACGATCCGCAAGATTCTTTTGCTGGCTTGCCTCTCGCATCGACTTTGCAACCCACACCGACGAATCTGCCCGGCGGAGGCGGCCCCCGCCCCACCCTGCAACCGACACCGACCAACATCGGCACAGGTGATCCAGTGGTGACGGCGGTCACGGATGCCAATATCCGCAGTGGTGATGATACCAGTTATCCGCGTGTAGACGCGCTGTTCCGCAATGAGCAAGCGGTTGTATTAGGGATCAGCAGTAGCGGCAGTGGTTGGTTCTATGTGGAGACAGTAGACGGTCAGCGCGGGTTCATCGCACCCAGCACAGTCCGTTTCGATGGCAATATTGCCACACTGCGCTTCATCAATCCGCCGGCGACACCTACCCCGCTCCCGACAGCGACACCGGCGACGACTGCGAATTTGCAAATCTCAGGGATTGAACTCAGTCCGAGTATTCCGCAGTGTGGCGAATCATTCGACATTCTCATCAACGTGACCAATTCCGGCACAGGGGCGACGAGTAGCAGTGGTACACTGACCGTCATTGACCGCAATAATCGCACCGGCGCAACGACTGCCAGCACAGTTGGCGGGTTCCCTGTGATTCAACCAAACGGGAACTTTGTCGTCGTGGCGACCTTGACCGTCGATACCTTCTTTGAAGAGACGCATACCATCGTGGTCACGGTAGATAGCGATAATCAGATTCCTGAAACCAACGAAGGCGATAACACCTCGTCCGTCAGTTACGTGCTGGCTCAGGCGACGTGTGGCTAAACAACAAGCGAACGGGGCGATTGTGCTTAATCGCCCTCATGCGATCAATTTTAGTCGCATGGGCTTTCGTTCGAGCGCAATGCATTGTGCCCCTGCCTGATGAATCCATTCTCAATTCTCAATGAGGTGTCTTCACCCGCAAGAACGGCAGAGCGCGTAAGCGTTGTGGTAGCATCGGCGTGATGACTGCCCGTTCAGCGTCGTCAAGCGGGTTGAGGGCGATCAACACGACGAGATAGGCGATGCTAGCGACGAGCAAGGCGAGTATTAAGTTGATCGGCATGAGAACGACTATCAGCACGATCATGACACTTGTCGCCAGCAAAGGGCGCCAGATCAACGCCCACCAATTGATCGACTGCTCCAGACCGCGATGCATCAGGATTGCGAAGGGGATCAGCAGCGCCGCTTCGCTGAGGATCGTGGTCACTGCCGCCGCGCCGAAGCCATAAAGCGGGATGAAGATGATGTTGGTGATGATGTTGAACAGCACAGCAATGAAGAATGCCCATGTGATATACCGTTGTAAGCCGAGCGCGATCAGCGCGTATTGCGTCAGGCTGTTGATCCAACCTATCGGAATGCTCCAGATCATGATGGTGAGAGCGATTGCGCCGTTAGGCAAATAACTCGCGCCGGCGAGGATCAGCGTCAGCAGATTAGCCAGGGCAGTGAAGCCGACAGCAATTGGCAATGCCAGCGCCACCAACAGCTTGATGCCCGAACGATAGGTCTGATGCAGGCGGGCTTTATCCTCATCCGCCTGACGCGACATCAATGGAAAGAGCGCCTGCGTGAAAAATGCCGGAATGATGTTCAGCGCCAGCAACCACTTATACGAGGTGCTATACTGCGCGACAACCACCGCCCCACGAATCGCCTGCAAGATGACAATATCAATCTGAAAGAAGATCGTCGCGAGGAAGTGATTGAGCATCAAGGGGTAACTCTCGTTGACCATCTCACCGAGCAAGGCGCGATCCGGTTTGCGTGGCAGATCATTGATGAAGCCCCGCCCCGCCCAGAACAGCACCGCCAGCGTGATGAAATTGTTGACGATGCTCACCGCCGCCAAACCGACAATCCCCCAACCGAGCAAGAGGACAATCACACCGAAGATGGTCTTGTTGATGGTGGTGATGGTGGCTATTGCCGCCGGTTTTTCGGCTTGTTCGTAGGCGTAATAGAGCGAGGTCATGCCTTTGTTGAGGCTCGCGGGGAATAACCCGATGTATAACAACACCAGCGCGATTAAGCCTTCAACCGGCAAAGGTGTCACGGTGTTTTGCCAGAAAACGAGGAACAGCACCAGCAATCCCAAGCCCAACACGCTGAGGATGATGCGGAAGAACGAGGTATTGAACAGGTAAAAACCACTGCGCCCCTTATCCTTACTGACCTCGCGCATCAGGAATAAGTCCAAACCAAAATTAGTGAAAATATCAAACCAGACGAAGATCACCACCGCGAAGTTATAGACACCTACCATCTCTTGACTGAGCAAGCGATAAAGGACGATGGCGAACACGAAATCAATGCCCCGATTGAACAGGTTGAGGATGATCGGCGCGACGCTATTTCGGGCGACGCGGGCAGTCTGCGAGGATGACTCATCATTGGTGCCGACGAAGATCGTCCACAACCAGATACCGACTAAAAGTGTGAGCGCAATCGCAGAGATGGCACTGCCGAAGAAACCGACTTGCACACTCGTCGGGCTGTAGACGAGACGCAGGTTATAGCGTCCAGCTTCCAGCATGGCGCGTTGCTCGGCGCTGAGATCCGCATCGGCGTAATGGGCGCGGATGGTATCGAGGGGCAGTTCAACGGCTTGTAAGATGCCGGCGGTGCGCGTGATGGTCAGCGGGAATTCGTCATCATCGCCCGCCCCTAGTGGACGAATATACGCCCGCCACCCCTGCTGATAATTTTCGCTATAGACCAACCACTGATCGCCATCGGTGAGGGTAAGTTCTAGCACGCGCTCGCGTCCACTATCGCGGGTGATGGTGGCTGGTGTATACGGCGGAATCTCTAACTGGTTGGGGTCAAACGGCGCATCACCGAACGGTAAGGTCATCGCATCAGCACGGACGGTGAACGCCCGCGGGACAGCATTGGGGTTCTCGTAGATCACCACAACGTCATCACAGCAGACCGCCTGCCAATCCTGAAAGGGCACGATCACATCCGGATAAGTGACCACATAGCGCACGTTGAGCAAAGCGAGCATCGGTGAATCCAGCACCTGTGTGTAATCAAGCTGCGGATGCGCCTCATAATAAATGGGATTGGTAAAAATCGGCGCAATACGGTTGAAATCGAGTTGTACCTGTGGCGCGAGATCACGCATGGTATCGACATACGATTCCGGAATGATGCTATCGTACCCGCGCAAATCATCGAGTCCATAGCGCATGGTGCTGTTGGCGTTGAGGATAGCAGGACGGCTCGGCGGTTCGAGCGTGGTATAACGGAACGCGCCATCTTGCTGATACCGTTCTTGCATCCATTGCACCGGTTGCGGGGTGTAATCCAGCAGATAGGGATCATTGGCTGGATTGAAGCCCCACGAGGCAATCATCAGGTCAGCGACGACGACAGCCACCGCGAACACCCCCCAGCGATGCACACCCTGATACATGCGCATCCGCCCTACCCACGCAAAGACCGCGCCACATAGAAACAACATCAGCGCGAATACTGCGAGGTTGGCGAACTGATAGCTGTAGAACAAGTCTGCGGTGCCCGTACCGAAGGCACGCCGTGCCAGCGCCAACTGATCGAGCAGGGTTTCAAGCGTTGCTTGCCACATCGGGAAGGTCAGGTAACTGCCGGCTAAACCCAGTGCAATCAGGGTTGCAAGCGCCATCAGAGCGTAGCCGATGCGCGTCTCGCCGGAGGTGTAGGTCTCAGCGGCGCGACGCTGTAGTGCATCCAACCCGAACGCCGCCATCACAGCGACGGCTACCGTCAATCCGAAAATCCAGCGAAAGGGCGAATTCAGCTGATTGATGCCCGGCAAGATATAGAGCAAGCGATACGTCGGCAAGCCGAACATGAAACTCAAACTGAGCAACCCCAGCGTGCCGAAGATGGCGCGGTACGGTGGCTCGCGCATGAAGACTTGCATCACCTTCCCCTGTTGTTGCATCGTCCACATCAAGCGATCAATTGAGGCATAGACTGCCAGCAACAGGGGCAAAATCCCCAGATAGAGCGCCGCTTCGACATAATTTTTGATGCCCCAATCGGTGTGAGTTTGCCCCTCATTCGACCAATCGCTCACCCACTCTTGCGTGAACACATCGAAAATTTGGTGATGCGTAGGGTTGCCGTAAAAATTGGGCAGGACAAATTGCAAGATATCACGCGTAGGGTGCGCATAGCTGACAACCGTCTGATAATTGGTACGTTCGGCGCGCCAGTTAATCTGCACGAAATCGAGCAAGGGCAAAAATTGCAGGGCGGATAAGCCAAGACCTAACGCGATCATCGCCAGCATCCAACCCGCTTGTGAAAGCATCACCGGCATCTGACGCAGGCGCACACTATCATGCAACCAGCGCACCCCGCCATAGAAGCCACTGATGAGCAAGGTATAGAGCGTGATCTCAACATGACCGGCAAGGATATTCATCGCTAGCGCCACCGCACCGACCGCTACCCAGGGAATCGCAGTGCTATAACCGAACAGGCGCTTGCGCCGGATGATATACTCAATCATCAAGAGCATCAGGGGCAACCATGGCAAGCCCCCGATCATCATCTGAAAGACCACACTCGCCAGCACAAACCCGCCCAGTTGATAGATCACGCCACCCAGCAGAGCGCCCGCCCGCCCGATACCCAAGCCCCGCGCAAAGGCGAACATGAACAGACCGGCTAACCACAAATTCACCACAGTGAACCACCCATAAGCTTGATGCAAAGGTAAGGCGTAATAGACTGCGCTCAAGGGGTAGAGGGCGCTGTGTTGTCCGGCGGCAAGGAAGGGTATACCGGCGAATTGGTGAGGGTTCCATAACGGGACTTCGCCCTGTGCCAACTGCTGACGGATGAAGGATTTCCACTGGTAATTTTGCAGGATGGCATCGCTGACCAGATGATTATGCGGGCGTGAGGGCGCTTGTATCGCTTCGCGGGCGCTGGCGTAAGGCTCGTATTGAAAGAGGTTTTCTGCTGGAATTAAGGTTTTACCGCCGAGCGTCTGCGGGAAGAAGACGGCTAAGGGCAATACAAATAACATCAAACCAATTAGAAAATCCGGTGTGGCGCGTCGGAGTGCCAACATAACCCTATTCCCTCACAAGTCAAAGCGTGAATCGGAGCAAAAGCATACAGGCTTGCGCCTATTTTTAAAAGATGCAGACCGTCGGCAGTAGGCAAGCGATAATTACACAAACAATTAATTCTGTTAAAAATATAAAATCTCAATTAATTATTCAACAACTTTTACAGTACAATACGGATATATTGAGTAACTATACATTTATCGACCGTTGAGGAGCAAAACATGATTACCCGTGACATGCGCGAAGTAAAATCCCAACAAGTGAAGCACTGGTGGTCTCGCGTGCGCCAATATACCCAGCTGAGTGAACGCCTCTCGCAGGCGACAGTCAATGATCTTGACCGTGTGCAAGACATTGAACAGTGTATTCACACGCTGAACGCACAATTTCGTGCTGTAGAACAAATTCCGTATCCTAAGAGCGCGACACACATCCGCCGTGCTTTGCTAGCATTCTTGATGAATATGATCACCGTGATGCAACATGCCCGCCTCGAAAATGTAGATGACCGCAACGTGATCTTCGACATTGCAAAAGTCGATAAGAACATGGTGGAAATTTATCTGGAGGAGTACGGCTTATCTTTATGAATAACGCACCTTTGCCACATGAGGGTTATCCTAAACGAGCCTAAATGACACGAATTAACCATGTGTTAACGAAAGAGATGCAATCATGACCACAAGATACCGCACCAATCAGAGTGCCGTTGCTGTTAGCCGTTGGTGGGAAGACACTCAACAACGCCTGCAATTATTCCTCGATATGATGAGGGATGGGGGTTTGATTGCTGATAAGGAGATCAATAACGCGCTCACCTACCTGACAGCGCGCATCGCTGAGATGACGACCTACCCTTATCCACCGGTCGCATCTAATATTCATGCACAATTGCTGGAATGCTTGCACAATATCAAACAAAGCCTGCTCTATCGGCGGGCTAATAACCCCTATCAAGCCCAAACACGGCTGGATCTGGCACGGGTGAATATGGATACAGTGCGCTATCACCTGCTCAAGTTTGATATTCTGGCATAACGGACTGAGCAAACATCAGCGTTACGGGTAATGCGGCACAACATTGATAAAGAACTGCGAAACTTGTAAACCTTAATTATTAATTGATGTTTCTGCTATATCATGAAACAAGATCAACAGAGTAAGTGAGCGACAATGCTGGTATTCACAGGACCAAAAATCGATAATCAACGTGACACACTCGAGTTATGGTGGCAACAGGTACGCCGTGAGCATCGGCTATTTTTGCGGATGGTGCATGAAGAGCCGGGCCATTTGCAGGGTTTAGCTTACTTAGGAGCCATTCAGCGCAAGGTACAACACACGCACACGCAAACCTTACGCGCTAGCTATCCCGAAGTAGCAAAGGAAGCCCGCAGTTATTTGTTATCCGCCGAACGTGCCTTCATGGTGAGCCTTGATGCAATGGCAGCGGGGAACATGGCACAAGCCTATTTTCATCAGCACAAGGCATTAAATGAACTGAGCCTTTTACAGTATATCTTCATGGAAAATAGCATCACATTACAATTATGAGCTACTACCCACACTGCGAGCAAATAGTGATGAATACCCCTCTCGATTACAACCAGATCGGTAACCCTGTCGATACATGGTGGAATGCCATACACGATGAAATTGAGATTTGTCTCATCTTATTGGGGCAGTTCCCGCCTGCGCCGGATGCTATCAGCGCGAGTGAGTATATGCCCATGGTGCGTCGTGCGCGTCAGTTTGTTGCAGGCGAACGTTACCCACAAAAAGCCGAACATATCCGTCTGTATTTGTTAGAGAGCATTGATTACTTGCTGGCGAGTTTAGCCCATCAGGTAGAGGGCGATGAGGTTAGCACAGAGAACGCGCACGACATTGCTTATCACAAGTTCCTGATGGTGATCTATCACTTGCTGGATCGGGGTATTTATGAACCCAAGCCGGGATATGATCAACAATCTGCTCGACGCTGAATCGCACAGATCAGGCAAACACAAACGCGCACCCGATGATGGATGCGCGTTTTTTGTTGGGATAGGGTCTTGTTCAGAAAACCATTTTTGCCAGCGAAAGAATGCCCTGGCTCCACGGAACACGGTGGCTCACCCCACTCTGGTTCTGGAATTGGGATAGGTTTTCGACATACCAGCGATAGTTGCGAATGAGCGCGTCTTGGTTACTGTATTGCGGTTGCCATCCGAGTTTTTCGATAGCACGGTCAACACTGACGAAACTATCTTTGTTAGCAGTCTCGTAAACCCATTTGTAAAGCGGTGAGATGCCCATTGATTCCAGCACGCGCAACGTCCAGATAGCGGGTTCAGCCGGCAAGCCGATGATCTGTTTGCCGTGTCCGGCGTAATCGAGGACAGCTTGATAATCTTCGCGGAAGGTGGTGAAATCTGTCGCGCCGATGTTGAAAGTATCGTTGCTCTGTTCAGCATCGAGGGTGGCGCACAGGTAAATGGCGGCACACAGGTCTTCGACATCGAGCAATTGGTAGCGGTTGTTGCCATTACCCAACACAGGGAAATGATGACCGGTGTATGCCCAATCATAGAGCAAAGCGAATACGCCAAGGCGTTCGGGGCCGATGAAAGACTTGGGGCGGATGATCGGCACGATCATGCCCTTGTCGCGGTACGGGATGCAGACTTCTTCAGCGGCTATTTTCGCTTCGCCATAGGGGCCTACCCCATCAAGCTGATCATCTTCATAAAGCGGATGATGATCAGGAATGCCATAAACGGCGGTGCTGGAGATATGGATAAACCGCTCAACGTCATGGACATGCGCACTCTCGATCACGTTACGGGTGCCATCAATATCGGTACTGTAAATTTCTTCCGGTTTGTAAAGGGGTAAGGCGGCGGCAGTGTGAATGACAATATCCACGCCTTCCATCGCCAGATCGACGGCGGCACGGTCACGAATATCACCGGTGACCTCTTTGATCTGGCTGCGTTCGGGATAATCGAAAGGAGCAATATCGAGCGAAACGACATCATGCCCACGATCAAGTAAATAACGCACCATGTTGATGCCGAGGAAGCCCGCGCCCCCTGTAATCATATATCGAGCCATAGAATTGATTTTCTCCGTTAATTGTCTATGCAGAATCGATCACAACGACGCAGTCAAGTAACCGTGTTTGTGATAATTATCACACATTTTAATGCAAGATGAGTGTACAACAACCCTGAACCATTTGTCCTGCCTGATCAAACCCCATCAGCACCCACAGCAAACAAGTGCGCTGATGACGACGGCATCACTTGTAAGAATGCGCTAGACTGGCTAAATCGCACGCCGGCGACGCACTTTCCTGCCAATTTTTTAGACAGATTATACAAAGTAACTTCGTGTGAAATGAATTAGATGCAAAAAGCTATGGTACACGTTATAATGTGTCACGATATTCTGTCAGTATGATGGAATATAGAATATTGTACTAGCTTCCTATTAGTTTTTTTCGATTAAGGAGTTGCTCTATGGGACGTTTTTCCCATGCACTGAAATTTTTAGTCATTACGGCAATCGCCACGCTGGTTCTCGGTAGCGCGTTTGCACAGGATGAGAATGTGCTGGTTCTCGGCTTTGAACAAGAAGGCCCGAACTTAGCACCCCTGAACACCCTCGTTTACGGCAACTTGCCGGAGGGCTTCTATGCGCGTGACCTGTGGCAATGGGACACTGCGCGTCAGATTACCGCTCAAATGGCAGCGGAAATCCCAGAAGCGGAAACCACCGAAGATGGTAATACCCGCGTCGTTGTGACCTTGCGCGAAGGCTTGGTGTGGTCAGATGGTACACCCATTACCACCGCTGACTGCGAAGTGTGGCACACGATCCGTAGCGATTCATCAACCTCAACAAACGTGGCACGCGGTAATTATCCGGAAGCCGTGGTTGATTTTGAAGTCATCGACGATTTGACCTTCGCCGTAACTTATGATGGCGTTTTCCCGGATTTTCTGACCGCCACTGAAAAACCAGAATGCCGTTACCCGGCTCACGTCTTTGGCCCGATGATTGAAGATGGTGGCATCCTCGAAGATTCTGACTACTTCACCGCTGGTCAAACCTTTGACGTAGCCAATGCTGATTTCCAGGCTGTGACGGTCGGCTTCGGCCCCTATGTGATGGCTGAATGGAACATTGGCGAAGGCATGGTTTTCCTGGCGAACCCGAATTGGCCAGACCAAGCGCCTGAATTTGACCGCGTGATTGTCAGCTTCATCACTGACGATACCCAGATGCGCAATGCGATGAACACCGGCGACATCGACGTATCATTCGGCTGGTCAGATGACCTCGAAGGCGAATATAGCGGCATCGATGGTGTGGCGACCTTCCCGGCTGAAGGTGTGTTCGCTGATGCATTGTGGGTGCGCTCCGGCCCACAGGGTAGCAGCCCAGAAAATGGTGGCGATGCCCTGCAAGATCCGCTCGTGCGTCAGGCACTGGCTCACGCCATTGACCGCGTGACACTGGCTGAACAACTAGTTGCTCCTGGCATCCCGGTGCCAACCAGCTGGTATCCAAGCGTGCTGTGGCCCGATGATCTGCCTTACCTCGAATATGATCCTGAACTGGCTGTTTCGTTATTAGAAGAAGCTGGCTGGACAGACACCAACGGTGACGGCACAGTAGATAAAGACGGCGTTGAGCTGACGAATCTGCGTTTGGTCACCACCGAAAACACCCTGCGCAATAACTATCAGTTGGTCATTCAGGAATATCTGGCAGAAGTTGGCATTGGCACAACCATTCAGATCATTCCGGCAACCAACCTGTTCGCCGCGTATAGCGATCGTGGTACTTTGACCAACTTTGAATGGGATCTGGCGATCTTCGCGAATAGCGCTGATCCGTTGCAACCCGGCACCGATCGCGATAGCTACACCTGCGACGGTATCCCCTCCGATGAGAACCCGAACGGCTTCAATGGCTGGCAATTCTGTGACCCAGAATATGATGCGGTTGACACGCAAATTCTGACAACCCTGCCCGGTCCAGAACGCGATGCATTGATCGCTGAAGCTGTGACCCGCAAGTTCGAAGGCTACTTCTGGCATGGTCTGCGCTTACGCGCAACCTGGTTTGCTGTCAATACCAACGTTCTCGACGTGGAATCTGTCGAAAATAACGTGGGTACGCTGGCTTCGGACTGGTTCAACCAGATCGAGTTCTGGCAAGCCGCCGCTAGCTAAGACCTGAAGGTATTCGTCTACACGGGCGAGTGACTGTCAGACAAGGCAAGGGGAGCGCACGTGCTTCCCTTGTTTGCCACATGGTACTAACCGCTGAAAACCCATGAACTTGCTGTTATTTTTGACTGAGGTAGACTGATGACTCAATATGTCATCCGGCGTTGCTTGCAAGCGATTCCATTATTGTTTCTTGTTAATGTGTTCATCTTTATCCTGCTGAAAGCAGCAGGTGATCCGTTCGCTTACCTCGCGCTTGATCCAACGGTGAGCGAAGCTGACCGCGCCTATCTCTCCCGCAGTTTAGGCTTAGATGACCCGATGTACATGCAATTCATTCACTGGTATATCGGGGATGATTGGTACATGCGCGACCTAGATTTCGATGGCGAAGTGGATACACCCGGTCGCCGCGCCGGTATTTTACGTGGGGATTGGGGACAATCAATCCGTTTTAGCCGTCCGGTACAAGAAGTGATCGCACAACGATTACCCAACACGTTGATCTTAGGTGGCTCGGCATTGCTGGTCACAGTGATTGCGGGGGTGAGCATCGGCGTTTTTGCCGCATTAAGGCCCTATTCGTGGCTGGATAATATCATTACGACCCTCTCGTTTTTGACCTTCTCCATGCCCATTTTCCTTGTGGCGTTGCTCAGTGTGCTGGTCTTTTCGATCACGCTGGAGAACCTCGGCTTGCCCCACTTGCCCACACAGGGCATGTATGACCCGCGTGGGGATCGCTCGATTGATGAGCTACTGATCCGCTTGATCTTGCCCACGATGAGTATCGCGGCAATTTCAACCGCACGCTATGCGCGCTTCATGCGCGGGAGCATGTTAGAGGTCATCAATGCCGATTATATCCGCACTGCCCGCGCCAAAGGTTTGAAAAATCGGCGAATTACGTGGCTTCATGCGCTCAAAAATGCATCCATACCCTTAGTGACGCTCATCTCGCTGGATATTCCCTTCATCTTAAGCGGGGCAGTGGTCACTGAGACAATCTTCTCGTGGCCGGGCATGGGGCGATTGTTCATCGAGAGTTTGAATATCCTCGATCCGCCTGTGTTGCTAATCTTCACCTTGCTGGTGGCTGTCGGTGTGGTGATTTTTCAGGTGGTAGCAGATATTTTGTACGCATGGGTTGATCCGCGTATTCGGTTTAACTAAGCGAGGGAGAGCGCATTATGAGCAGTTTATCTGTAGACCCTAAAAACAAGGTAGCCTTGCTTGAAGCTGAGAGCAAACTCAAGTCGCGTTCGTTGTTTGCGATTGCTTCGCGCCGTTACTTGCAACATCGCATGGCCGTGGTGGGTACAATCATGCTGATTGCTATCGCGTTGTATGTCACAGTGGGCGCGTTCTTCTTCACGGAAGCTGATGGCAATGCCACCAGCATCCTGAACAAGACCCAACCACCCTCTGCTGAATACTGGTTGGGCAGTGATCTCGTCGGGCGTGATATTTTCGTGCGGACGATTTACGGCGGTCAAATTTCGATTGCAATTGGGCTGGTATCGGTGTTCATCTCAATCAGCGTGGGCACACTCGTCGGCGTGATTTCCGGCTATTTTGGCGGGATCGTCGATGCGATCTTAGGACGCCTGACCGAGATGTTCCTCTCGATACCGCCTTTGATCTTATTGCTAGTGCTATCATCGGTGATTATCCAGAATACATCGACTGTGAATATCTTTGGGCGCACGGTCAGCAGTACGGTAGTATTCATCGTGATCTTGATCGGCTTGACCAGTTGGATGCAACTCTCGCGTATTGTGCGCGGGCAAGTGTTGAGCTTGAAAGAGCAAGAGTACATCTTAGCGGCGCGGGCAGTTGGTGCGAGTAACTTCGGCGTGATCGTGCGCCACTTGCTACCGAACATCGTCGCGCCGGTGATTGTTGCGGCAACGCTCGGTATCGGCACGGCGATCATTACCGAAGCCTATCTGAGCTTTCTGGGCTTTGGCGTACAACCGCCGACAGCCACATGGGGCAATATCTTGACCGGCGCACAGGATCGCATTGATACGGTGTGGTGGATGTGGATGGCACCGGGCTTCTTCATCGTGTGTACCGTGCTGGCAATCAACTTCATCGGCGATGGTTTGCGTGATGCGCTTGATCCGCGCAGTATTCAGTGAGTTTCCTCGTTTAACAGCATGGTATCATGACACGAGAGCGAACGGTTTTGTTCGCTCTCGTGGGCTTGCCGTACCGCACTACTTGACGAGATCGGCGGTATGCTCCCAACGATCTGCAAAGACCCATTCGCTCAATGGTTTGCGCGTGCGCGGACGACGCTCGCGTTCTTGTCCGGCTTCGTCCAGTTGTTCGAGTGCGCCGAGATAACCAAGGGCAACGGCTGTCAGGGCATGGTAGCCTTCAGGGATACCATACGTAGCGCGAGCTTTATCTGCCGAGAAGCCACCCATCATGCGCAGGTGCAAGCCTAGTTCAGTCGCTTGTAATGAGAGATACGCCAATGCCTGACCGGTATCGTGTTCAGCGTGTTTGTTAGGATAGCCACCGTCGTGTTCTTCACGGGCGACAGCGATCATCAACACACCGGCGTGTTGTGCCCAAGCCTGATTGCCTTCGTTCAGCACATCGAGCATAGCGGCAAATTGCTCATCGTGCTGGCGCTGTGCGATGATAAAACGCCAGGGTTGGGTATTCATCGACGAAGGCGCCCAGCGTGTTGCCTCTAAGATCAAGCGCAGTTTGTCCGCTTCGACGGGGCGCGGATCATAAGTGCGGGGCGAAAAGCGATTTTTGATCACATCGAGGATCGGGTATTCTGTTGCAGCCGGTTTGTGTAATCGGGTGGGTGTTGTCTCTGGCATCACGTATCCTTATAAAAATATCAGTACATCAATCACGTTTAATGATGAAAGCGCAAGTGCTGATCTTACGGGCACTCATGAGCTATTCACATTCATGAAGCAGGGCATTTGAGGCACAGGTGTCAACCCTATAGTTTTTAGAATTTGTGCTTTATACTTTTGTCAAACTACCCTCGACTAATAAGAAATTGGAGATACACAGGCATGATTGATAGTAATCAATTACGTAAAGGCACCACGTTTACTGAAGACGGTGAACTTTACAAGGTACTCGATTATAGCCATAACAAGACAGCACGCGGTGGCGCAACCATCAAAGTAACTGTACGTAACTTGCGAACAGGATCAACAACCCAGAAAACCTATAACAGTGGTACGAAAGTTACTGATATTCGCCTCGAAGGGAATACTGTTCAATATCTGTACGATGATGGACAGTTCCTGACCTTCATGGACATGCAAACTTATGAGCAACCGCAACTAACCCGCGATGTATTCGGTGACGATGTGCTATACCTCAAAGAGAACATGGAACTGAAGCTGACCAGCTACGAAGGTGAAATTCTCGATTACGAGTTGCCTGCGACTATCGATTATGAAGTGATTGAAGTCGAAATGGCTGTTGTCGGTGATCGTGCGAACAATCCGCAGAAAGAGATCACATTGCAGACCGGCTTGAAAATTCAAGCACCGATGTTCATCAATGTCGGTGATGTGGTCAAGGTGAATGTAGAAAAAGGTGGCGAGTACGTCACCCGCGTGAACAACTAATCCACCCGATACTATTGCTCCATATAAAAGAGCAGACCTGCACAGTCTGCTCTTTTTGTGTCCTCAAAGATGTGCCAGAAGGGATCAGGCGAATTTATCAGGATAGAGTTCCTGTGCCAGTTGACGTTCTTGCTCCACCAATTGACGGATCAAATCAATACCTTGATTCCAGAAATCAGGGTCTTTGAGATCCACACCGACTTTCTCCAGCAAGTTCTCAGGATAGTCGCTATCGCCGGAAGCGAGTAATTCGATATATTTGGGGATGAAGCTATCACCGGTTTGTTCATAGAGGTTGTAAAGCGCCAGCACTAACAGTTCTCCGAAAGCATAAGCGTAGACATAACCCGGTGTGCCGAGAAAGTGCGGGACATAACTCCACCATTGCGCGTATTCATCGCGCATGGTCACGCTACCTTGAAACATATCGTTCTGCGTCTGCATCCACAGCTCATTGAGGCGCTCGGTGCTGAGTTCGCCCTCGGTACGGCGGGCAGTGTGCATCGCATCCTCAAAACGGTTCATAGAAATTTGACGAAACACAGTGGCGAAGGTGCTATCGATCTTGTCGGTGAGCATCGCCAGTTGAATCTCTTTGTCTTGTTCTTTCTTCATCAAATCCTTAAAGACGATCATCTCACCAAAGACGGATGCTGTCTCGGCAGTGGTCAATGGGGTATACATGCTGAACAGCGTTTGCTTCTCGCCGGCTAAATACATGTGCAAACCATGACCGAGTTCGTGCGCCAGCGTCATCACATCGTTGGCAGTGCCCGTGTAGTTGGTGAACACCCACGGATGCGTCGCTTTTGTGCCATATGATGCATACGCCCCACCGCGCTTACCCTGCACCACCGGCGCATGAATCCACTGTTCATCGAAGAACTTTGAGGCAATCTCGCCCATACGTGGATGAAAATCGCTATAAGCATCCAACACCATGCGTCTGGCATCGTCCCACGTGTAGAAGCTCTCGCTCTCTTTGAGCGTCAACGGCGCGTAGCGATCATAGTCGTAGAGTTCATCATAACCGAGGAGGGCTTTCTTGACGTGATAGTGATCGGCGACGATGTTGTAATGAGATGTCACGGCATCAATCAGCGCGTTGACTGTCTCATCACTGGCTTTGTTGCTGAGATTGCGTGAGGTGATCCATGAAGGATAACCGCGTAGGCGATCATCACTGGCTTTATCAGCGGCGAGAACGTTGAAAATGTACGTCAGCTCCATTGATTTACTGTGCAGGGCTTCGGTGATGGCATCGGCGGCTTGACGGCGCTCTTCGCGGTCTGCACTGCCGGAGATTTTACTCAGCACCTGTTGAAAAGGTAAATCTTCGTCATTAAAGCGAGCCGTGAGGCTTCCCATCACCTGATTGAAGAAGCGATTCCACGCGCTGTTACCCGTCAGCGATTTTTCGATGAGTAGTTTTTCTTCACTCTCGCTAAGTTGATACGGTTTATTGAGGCGTTCAACTTCAAGGTGATAGGCGTAATCACGCAGAACAGGTTCAGCGAGCAAGGCTTGTACGTGGTCATCATCGAGCGCGTTCCATTCGAGTTCTAGGAAGACAAGACGCTGGCTGATGGATGAACTGCGCTCTTGCACTTTCTGGATGAATGCACCCCATTTAGGGTCAGTCGAATATACTGAAAAATTGAGGCTCGCATAGGTGGTGATCCGTCCGAAGTCATCGTAAAGTCCTTCAAGGCGGGCATAGGCTTCCGCGAGTTCTTCGGCGACGAGTTCGCCCACTTTACCCCGATAATCCATCACGAATTGATCGACACCTGCTTCTATCGTAGCGAGATCATCATCAATGCGCGGGTCATCGGGGCTATCATAATAGACGGATAAATCCCACACAACATTTTCAGCACCGGTTAGCTTGTCTGCTTGCATTTCTGCCATAGCACAACACCCTTCAAAAAAATTTCGCAATGACATGCAGTGTATCAAAAATATGCACTGTAAGCAATCATAGAGCGTGTATCGGGTGCCTGTCACTGTGGTGCGTTTTCTGCATTCAATTTGCAGTGTACCCTACACCAGGCGTTGAAATGTCCCCGCCGGAAAGACAAGTTCACTGACGGGAATAAACGCAGTTACAAGAGATCAATCACAACGCCTTCAGTGCGCTTGTCGGTTTGTAGCGTCCGATGCAGCAACACTTTGCATGAATTTGACATACACCCCGTGTATACCCTTAGCGAACGCGCATGTTCCGACGACTCTCTAACCATTCAAATGCATCCTTCTCCGTGGAACAGATGAAAACCGATGATCTGAAGGGCGGTTTGATGGATGGCAGAATGACTTGCTCCACAACCTGAGCGAAAAAAGCATCCGCAACAACAGCCACTGACAGATTACAATCAGCAGAAATCAGATTCAGTGATTGATTGAGTTTGGTTAGCAGGTACGGGTTCAAGCTCAAACTTTCTGCGAAACAGAGATATTGCAAGTCACCTACTGGATGTGCTTGATTGAGACATGTTGCAAGCTCAAAGGCTTTATCAAGTGTTTGACGCTCTGTGTCGAATAAGGTTAAGCTATGAATAGCAGGCGGAAAAACTTGATAGAGTAAACCGTCAGCAAGCTGTTCGTGATAGATGGGTGCGATCATGTGCCTATCTCAATATTGATTGTTGGTTAACATGCCCATTATACATAAGGACATATCAAAATAAAGTTTAGATCTTAATATTATGTAACTTTTATACAATTGTATCTCACGTCACCATGAATAAGGTCACTCGTCGAGCCATATCAGACGATAGCGCCCACGGGTAGTTTGTGAGGTAGCGCTATACATATAGGTAATGCCATCGATAATCAATAAATCAGCGTGCCCGATACCCCAATTATCGACCAAACCCATCACAACCGGATTACGATCCAGCGTTTCCCATTGCCCATCCAGTGTCGTACTACGGGCGAAGCCCAGCCCAAACTGATTATCGCGCCCGAATTCTAATTCGCTAGGACCCCGAATACCCTCATATGCCATGTAGTAATACTCACCGACCTGTAGCACATCTGCACTGGAAACATAACGAAAATCCCAGTACGGCGAAGCATCTACACCGAGCAGATCGACAGCGCCATAAGTAGGTGAGCCACTGAAAAGCGGGTCAGTCTCACAGCGCGTGAGGTCGGATAGATCGCCGTGGCGATTGCCCTTGTAACAGCGCAGGTTAGATGGCGCACTGCCTGCCATCACAAACACATAGAGCGTATCGCCATCAATGAACAATCCCGGAGGCCCGCCGAGGATGCAATCTTCGGCTTGTCCACGAATGTTAGGATGTGTGCCGATGCGCTCTGTGGGGGTGCAGGGGGCATAGCTAGATGGCCATGTACCGATAGGTATACGCAGGTATTCCCAATCTGACCACACGCGTCCGTCAGGGCTACGGCGCAAGATGACCTGAGCGTGCCATTCATAGGCCATGTACCATGTACCATCTTCGGCAACAGCGACGCGGGGATATTGCTGGGCTTCGATGTGGTCGCGCTGATCATCACAGGGGCAAGATTGGCACGGTAGCACGCAAACGGGCACATCTAAACTGAAGGATTCACCGCCATCTTCACTACGCCAGATGGTGAGACAACCGGGGAACGGCGCAGGTTGTCCGCATTGATCTATGATGCCAGCGGAGCGATCACTGGCGTGCAAGTAAGACCAGTATACGCCATCACCACGGGCAATTGTGTCACTTTCTCCGATGGGCAAGCCCACATCATAAATATCAACCACCCAATCAGCGCGACCTGCCCAAAAATCGTGCAGAGTGGGCGCTTCGGTCTGTGCGGTTGTAGGGAATATTATAATCTGCAAACAAGTGGTTAAGATTAAGAAAAAAAGTGTGCGATACATGGCAAGAATCCTCATTCGCCCTTACAATGGTAAATCATAATGCCAACTGACATCAATCAGGATACGCATTGTCTATCTTAATGAAGAATAGAGTGAATGTGTTATACTGGGATGTGTGATTATCCGCTATGAGGGATGATCATCGGTTGAGCGTAGGATAGAGTCATAACAATGACCGTTATTCATACATTTCGCAGGTAGGGTGGCTGCTCCGGATGGCAGAAGAAATCACTTTAAGCGCGTATATCGGGCGCATTGAAAATATGATACGACAGGGGCGCATGGACGAAGCAATTGCTCACTCTGCTCATGTCTTACAATTTTATCCGAAAAATGCGGTACTCTATCGCAATCTAGGGCGGGCGCTGATGCGCCAACAACGCTACGACGAAGCCGGTGAGATTTTCCGGCGCTTGTTGGCGGCAGTTCCTGATGATTTTAGTGCACATTACCAGCTGAGCATCGTCTACGAGCAAGCGCAAAATGTCGATGCAACACTGTGGCACATTGAGCGTGCCTTCGATCAGCAACCGAATAACGAACAGGTTAATGATCGCCTGCGCGATCTCTATCTCAAGTTCAGGCAGGTTGAGGTTGATAAAATTCAGTTGACGACTGGCGCTGTTGCTAATCAATACGTCAAAGCGAAACTTTACGACGAAGCACTGGATTTATTAGACCGCACGTTGACACGCCTGCCAGATCGCCTCGATTTGCGTTTGATTAAAGCGCGGGCACTCTGGCAAAAAGGTGACGTCATTGATGCCGCTGAAACAGCACTGGACATCCTCACGAGTTACCCATTTGCACTAGAGCCGAACCGCATCTTGTGCGAATTGTGGTTGATTGAAGAGCGACCATCAGACGCACAACGTTATCTGAGCCGCGTCGAAGATATTGATCCCTTTCTGGCCTATGAGATTGCCACTGATGATGAGCTGGATGAGACGCGCTTTATGGTGCCGGAATTGGATTTTTCGCGCTATTCGGCGAGCCTTGCCTCTCGCGAGCAAGCGCCAGACTGGTTAGCGAATATCGATGAACTAGCAGAAGCCGAAGAAGAAGCGATCGAACAGGGTCTGGATGATGAGCTGGACACCTTCGATGAGTTTGCAGAAGCCAACAATGAGGCGTGGTTACACGAGATCCAGAATGAGCAAGCTCCCCCACCCTCCTCGAAGAAAGTCACTGACGAACTGAGTGACCTGTTGCCAGATGATTTGGACTACCCCGATAGTGCTGGCACGGACGATACCGTTGACGATGATGCGATTGATTTTTCACTCTTTGATGCGGATAACGATAATTTATTGACAGATGTTGTCACTGATGACCTATTTGACAACAAACCAGTGACTGATAGCCTGACTGATCCCGATCTGGATTTATCCGATGAAGATAGAGGGTTGCTCGGCAAGTTATCCGGCGAACAAGAAGAAGAAACACGGGGCGAGACAGACGATCTGAGCTGGTTGGATGACGTCGCCGCCGGTCATTATGATGATGATGATTCAGCTGAAGCAGATGACCTCTCCGGCCTTTTCGAAGACGCATTACCGGCAATTGATCCGAAAAAACCGGAGACTGATCCGCTGGCGTGGTTGGGCGAAGATAACCTGATAGGCGACGAGTCAACTATCGAAGACGAAGAGGATGACCCACTCGGCACAGATGATCTCAACAAGCCAGAGCAAGAGATCAACCCTGATGATCCGCTAGCATGGTTGCAACAGAGCGGGATCAAATTTGAAGATACCGAACAGGGCACACGCCTACAGTACGAAGACAATGATCCAGTCAGCATCGAGTCAGACGACGTGGATCCGATGGCATGGATGGGTGGCATGAGTGAAGACGAGATTGCTGAACAGCGCAATCTATCCACGAACATGCTCGAAGATGCTGAGGCGCTGGATTTTGAACTGGACGAGACCCCTGGTGAAGCGGATGACGACCCACTAGCGTGGCTTCAAGAAGAAGGAATTGAGTTCACGCGCACGGATGAATTTGATGCGTTGGATACCGACGCGCTCAACTTAGAGACTGATGACATCGGCGACACAGGCGATGATACCGATATGTCATGGTTGGCTGACACCGGCATTGATTTCGAAGACGAGCCGACCACTGATCAGAACCATGATGTCAACCAGATTTTGACCGATCAACTCGAACAACTTGACGAAGACGCATCCGCGATTGAAGGCGATCCGATGGCGTGGTTGGCAGAGGATGGTGTGGAATTCATCGATCATGGTGACGAAGGTGAGATGCTCGATGATGAAGATTGGCTGACGGATGACTCCGTATTGGATGATCTGCTAAATATTGCTGATCTGACCAACACCAGCGGTGAAGAACCCCTTGACACCGGATTATTGAACAATGAGCCTGCCGATGCAAATGAAACCGACGATGAGACGTTGGCATGGCTCGATGAAAGTGGTGTTGATCTGGATGATACACGTTCCGACGATGATCTATCGGCTGTGATTGAAGATGAAGATCCGATGGCATGGTTGGGCGATAGTAATTTACTCGATGGCGATGAGATAGCCGACGACACCGGCTCACTTGTGACGGATCAACTTGGCGACGAGCCAGCAAGCGAGAGCAACATGTCGGACGATTCCAGCATATCCGAGGATTCCAATGAGGATGAAGACGTACCTGCTGATGCAATCAGCGCAGGAATGCTCAATTTCTTGAGTGCCAACGCTGATGACACAGATTTACCCGACTTAAACGATCTGGACGCCGATGACACCGACGATGCGGATTGGTTACAAGATCCCGCCGATGCAGATGATGGTTTTAAGTGGGAATTTGGTGATTCTGATAAGGCAACAACTGGTGATGCACTCGATTGGACGGATGAATCGGGCATCAACAATTTTACTGATTTTGATGATGACGATGCGCAAGCTATGAGGGCAGATTGGTTAGCTGATATGAATGATAAACAACCTTCTGATGAATTCAATGATTTCGACGATTTCAACTTCGGCGAGGAAGACGACGCACAACCCGCCGATGCTGACTGGTTGAGTGAGATCAGCGACGATTCTGCAGAGGACTTCGACTTCACCGAGGACTTCGAAGAAGATGAACTCGACGACCCACAACCCGCCGATGCCGACTGGTTGAGTGAGATCAGCGATGACTCTGCGCAGGGCTTCGACTTCACCGAGGACTTCGAAGAAGATGAACTCGACGACCCACAACCCGCCGATGCTGACTGGTTGAGTGAGATCAGCGATGACTCTGCGCAGGACTTCGACTTCACCGAGGACTTCGAAGAAGATGAACTCGACGACCCACAACCTGCCGATGCCGACTGGTTGAGTGAGATCAGTGACGACTCTGCGCAGGACTTCGACTTCACCGAGGACTTCGAAGAAGATGAACTCGACGACCCACAACCTGCCGATGCCGACTGGTTGAGTGAGATCAGTGACGACTCTGCGCAGGACTTCGACTTCGCCGAGGACTTCGAAGAAGATGAACTCGACGACCCACAACCCGCCGATGCTGACTGGTTGAGTGAGATCGAAGAATCAGGTGAGATGGATTGGGGCGTGATTGATCAGAGTTTCACCGCTGAACTCGATGAAGACCCTCAACCACAGGCTGAAGGTGAGTGGGACGAACTCGGGCAGGGTTTTACTGATGAGCTCGATGAAGACCCTCAACCACAAGCTGAAGATGAATGGGACGAACTCGGGCAAGGTTTCACCGATGAACTCGATGAAGATGCTCCGGATTGGCTGACAGCAGCCACCGCGAACGTCGAAACTGATGAGGAAATCGAACTCGAAATCGGTGAAGATGCCTTTGAAGAACCCGAAGAAGCTGACTGGCTGAGTGCGCTCGATAACGATGATATTGCCGTGCAGGAATCAGACGAATGGGGTGTATTGGGCAAAGGCTTCACTGATGAACTTGATGAAGACCCTCAACCACAGGCTGAAGGTGAATGGGGTGAGGTCGGGCAAGGTTTCACCGATGAGCTTGACGATGAGAGCGGCGACGACGCATCGAGCAGTGATGATTGGCTGGAAGACATCGCCTATGAAGAAGAGCTAGATTGGTCTGATGAAGAATACGAGGACTATGAAGAATACGAGGATTATGATCTCAACGTATCAACGGAAGGCATGACCGACATGCTTGAGACGATCCGTGGCACGCAGGATTCCCCAATCGAGGAAACGCTTGACGATTTCGATGTGGATGAACCCGCATGGCTCAAAGATACTGATACCCTTAGCGCTGATGAAGAAGCCGAAGCCCCTGCCGAACCATCCTGGTTAGCAGGCATGGAAACTGAACTGGATGAAACGCTCGACGAGTTCGAGAGCGACAGGGATGAAGGGCTCGAACGAGATGAAACCCGTGAGGAGTTCGAACAAGAGTTTGAAGAAGATGACGTGCTAGCCATAGCAGACGAAGAAGCCATGCCTCTCGGTGAGATTGATTACAGTGAACCGGCTGTAGAAGCCATCGTCACGGATGCAGATGTGGATTATGATGAAGATACCGATCAATCTGCGGCAGACAACGCGCCGGATTGGTTGAATGCGATGGTGCCAGGCTTAGACTTAGATTTCGAAGCCGAGGATGAGGGCCATCTGGATGAAGGATTCGACGAGCATGATACACTGCGCGAACGCAGAATTAACGAATCCGAAATAATTAATAGCGATTTTGAGTGGTTACAAGATATAGTAGAAGAAGAGTCTGGCATGATGGAGGCTGTCACATTTGAGGATGACATCTCCACACCGCCGCCACCACCCGTCAGCTTGCCACAACGGCGCGTGTACGAATTTTCCGACTTACCGGTATGGGCACGCGGTGATGGCATTCAGAATTTTGCGTTGGCGGAAAATATCGATCAAGCTGTGCCGGATTACTTGAACGACTTCGAGGAGTTCGAGGATGCACCAGATTATGACCTTGAGGATGAATTCGAGGATAATTTCCAATTCGATACGGATCAGATGGCCACGCAGGATGCCGAGTTCATGTTAGAAGATGACCAGGCAACCACGCCCAATCCGAGTTTGACACTTGAGGATGATACCTTCACAGATGCAGACGAGGAGATTGAATTAGCCAGTGATTTCGATGATGAATTTGATGACGATTTCGATGAATTTGATGACCTAGATGACGATTTCGACGAAGGTAAGGACACAATTTGATGATTTACACACAATTATCACGATAGAGAGGTTTGAGTCATGTCAGACACGCCCGATTTCGACTCAATGTCGCCGGAAGAGATGATGGAATGGATGGAATCGCTCGCCAAGCGACAGGGCGCGGCGGAGGGTTTCACCACCAATGCCAGCATGGAAGTCGACGAAGTAGATGAAAATGATGAACGCCTCGCTGGCTTAGGGGAATATAAACCCTATGGCATGTCCGATGAAGATTGGGCGAAAATGCAAGAACGCGAAGCCGCTGAAAAAGCCGCCCGACAAGCAGCACAGCGCGAGACTGCCAGCCCCCCTATCCCGCCGGAGCCAGAGCCAGAAATTGAACCGGAACGCATCGAAGAGATCAGCGCACAGGCGGCAAGTGCCGACGAAATGCCCGATTTCGATTCGATGTCGCCAGAAGAGATGATGGAATGGATGGAATCGCTCGCCAAGCGACAGGGCGCGGATGAAGGCTTCACCACCAATGCCAGCATGGCTGTTGGTGAAATCGATGAAAATGATGAACGCCTCGCTGGCTTAGGGGAATATAAACCCTATGGCATGTCCGATGAAGATTGGGCGAAAATGCAAGAACGCGAAGCCACTGAAAAAGCCGCCCGCCGTGCCGCGCGTGATGGACAAACCCAAACGCCACAGGCACCCGCCATGGCTGATGATGAATTCGACGAATATACCTACGAAGATGATGAGGATTACGTCGATAGCGATGACGATGAATTTTACTTCGAAAGTGGCGACAGCGAGGAATTAATCGCCGCGACGCTTGATTTTGATGATGTCACCGAAGAAGCTGAGGAATTGCCGAGTTTTGATGACATCTTCCCAGCACAAGATGCACAACCACAGGCTGATAATCCGATGGATTGGCTTGCGAACTTATCCGGCGGAGATAGTGACGATGCGCCCGATCTTGATTTCAACATGGACGCGCTCGGCGATCTTGCAGGATTAGGCGAGGCAGAAGAAGCGGGTGATCCGATGGAGTGGCTTGCTGGACTCTCCGATAGCGATGAGAGCGGAATTGACCTATCAGAGATTACAGACAAGGACGACGAACTCGAAGGCTCGCTGGAGTGGATCGAATCACTCGCGGCTAGTCAGGGGGTGAATCAGGATGAGCTAATCACCGATGCAGATCTGGATATTCCGATACCGGATAGCCTCAATGAAGACGGCCCTGGCTACGAAGATTTCTCCTTTGAAGAGGCGACAGGCATGGTACAAGATACCGGAAACGCACCACCGGTCAAACCACCAAGCGAAACGCCGGCCATGGCGCTGGATGATCCGGAAAGCTGGCTTGATAGCCTCGCATCAGGTGTGAGTAACAATGAATTACCGGATGATTTGTTCGACAATAACACCAACGAAATCCCTGATGAGATCTTCAATGAGCTCGATGATGAGTACGAATACGAATACGAGGAAGATGAAGAAGCTGAGGAGATCGAAGATTTCGATAATCTTGCCAGCAGTGTAAAAGCGCAGATGGATTCAGGACGACTGGGTGATTCGCCTGATGATATCAATAAGTTCTTCCAATCCGCCTTCGAAAAAGCAGGCAAACGCACCGACGTGCCAGATTACATCGATGCTGATGACGAGGATATTGAAGCGGAAGTTGATGAGATCGATAGCGATGAGCCTGTGCAAGCCGATATCCCCGACTGGCTGCAAGAATCTATGGCATCAGTTGAACTAGATGCGCAAGCCGAAGATGATGTTGACGATGTAATCGAACCGAGCAAGAAAACCGCCACCGCCGAGATGATGATTGCGGATCTGGGATTGGACGATGATAGTGATGATAGTCTGCCAGATTGGTTGCAGAGTGGTCAAGAATCTGACACCGGCGTGATTGATCTGGACATCTTCGCCGATGAAGACAGCGATGACGATGAAGAAGAACCGGAAGCAATCGATGAACTGAATATACTAGACGTGACTGACACACAAGATACGTGGGTCGAAGCGTTCTCTAAACAAGATAGTCAGGAAATGCAAGAGTGGTATAAGAACGCGCTTGCCAGCCTTGAAGGAAATACAGAAACAGCCGATGAAGCTGATGTAATGGCATCGGCAACGGACGAAGCCACTAGCTTACAGGCGGTTGACCTACCGATTGAACGGCAGCTCGATGAAGGCACACCGCAAAACGTACCGGACTGGATGACCGACAAAGCAAAGAGCATCGAAGTCGAAGCGGTACAAGATGATGGGATGGATTGGTTGGGCGAAGACGATCCGGTCAGCATCAGCGAGGCGCAAATGCCGGATTGGTTACAAGAAACAGTCGATGACAGCGTGACTACCGATGCGGATTTACCAGACTGGTTAGCCGGCGAGACAGACATCAGCGCTGACGAAATACCGGATTGGTTGCGCGAAACAATGGAAGACGAGGAAGAACCCGTTGCGCTCAACTTCGATGAGGAACTGATGGATACCTTTGACGAGGACATCGAAGACGAAGAACCCGTCGCCACACCCGTCCAGGCGATCACCCCTGTGAATCTATCGCCTGCACCGCAGATAGTTGATGCGAATAAAGTGGATGTCGTCGCTCTCTTGCGATCCGCGAACGAGAAGACCAACGCAAAAGATATTGATGGGGCCATGCACGATTATGAGCAGATCATCCGTGCCAACAAAGCCTTACCACAGGTCGAAAAAGAGCTACAACGCCTGTCGGAAGACAAAGCGTACAAGAAAAATCCGGCAGTTAATCGTGTGCTCGGTGATGTGCTGATGCGTCAGGGCAAGTTACAAGAAGCACTCGATACCTACCGCAAAGCACTCAACATGCTCTGAGCATCGACGCATCAAGATTAAAGAACAGGTGACCCTGATCAGGTCACCTGTTTTTGATTATCCGAATTACATAATATTACAATTACTCTTACAAAACATAATTTAGAATTAACATCTTACATTAACTTGACTCGTTATAAATTCAAAGTAAACTATAGTAGGTAGAGCACATCATAGCTCACTTACTGAATTTATGAGGCAATTTATTAGCCTGAAGGGTTTATAACGTGATTGATACAACATGGAATCGCCTCAATCTGATGATTAAGCGAGGTGATTTAAATAGCACTGAACGCTATAGACTACTATTGAGCAGTGGCTGTGATGGGTTGAATTTACCATTCGGGTGTTTAACACAGCTACGCGAACAACGTTTGATAATCACACACAGCACACAATCGGGATGGGAAAACGCTGAATTTGACCTGCACCAAACGCTGTGCCAATTCACGCTGGCACAGGGTGACTTAATCACATCAACTGACCTGAGCGAATACGATTGGCAACAACACGGCATCACGCCAGAATGGCATTTGCGCACCTATATTGGCACCCCCGTGAAGATACAGGATAGGGTGTACGGTACGCTGTTCTTTGCCAGCAACGACGCCCGCCCGCAAGAATTCAGCAAACGCGAACAGGCTTTCTTGCAGATGATGGTCGGATCATTTCGGGCACTGCTCCAACAAGAAGCCATACCAAGATGAACACGTTTTGAGCATCATCGCTATTCACAATTGCCCGATGTTGGCGTATGATATGGCGCGTTTGAAACCATAACAAATCCAACATAAAGGACAACACACACATGGCAACTGAACGCACTCTGATCATCCTCAAGCCGGATGCCGTACAACGCGGTTTAACTGGTGACATCATCAAACGCTTTGAACAACGCGGTCTGCGCATCATCGGCATGAAGCTGATCCACATGAGCCAGGAACTCGCCGAAAAACATTATGATGTACACCGCGAACGCCCCTTCTTCAACAATCTGGTCAACTATATCACCAGTGCGCCTGTCGTAGTGATGGCGCTAGAAGGTACCGATGCCATCGTCGCGGCTCGCAATACTATCGGCAGCACCAAACCCGCCGAAGCCGCCGCTGGCACCATTCGTGGCGATTTTGCCCTAGAGATCGGACGTAATCTGGTACATGGGAGCGATAGCGTTGAAAATGGGCAGATCGAGGTAGGGAACTTCTTCGACGAGAGCGAACTGCTCAGCGGTTGGGCACGTGCCACTGATTCATGGATTTTTGAGTAAGCACGCAGAGTCATCTCCACGAGCAACAACACAGGGCAGACCATTGATCTGCCCTGTTTGTATTTGGGCTAGTTATCGGGCCAGAACTCGAACAGCTCGCCGATGGATTCCCCGACGAGGGTGCGCCGTACCACTTCACCAAAGACGTGTCCCACATCGAGCATCACTAATTTTTCAGGGCGTTGCTCCGCTGGAATCGGCACGGTGTTGGTGCTGACAATCTCCGTCACATTGTTGAGCGCATCAAGGCGGGCTCTGGCATTTTTCAGATAGAGACCATGCGTTGCCGCCACACTGATTGATCCTGCCCCCGCATCTTCGAGACGTTGCGCTAGTTCGACAATCGTGCCCCCTGTGGCGATCTCATCGTCAAAGATCAAAATGCGCTTGCCTTTGACCTCCCCTAATACACTGGCGATATTGACACTTTCATCAGAGATGCGCTGTTTTTGACCAATTGCCAATGGAACATTGAGCGAGTGTGCCAGTTTCGCGGCACGTTTGGCGTTGCCAATGTCCGGCGAGACCACCACGACATTGGTCAAATCTTGCCTGGCAAAGTGTTTGACGAACACCGAATGCGCCGTGAGATGATCGGTCGGCACGCTGAAGAAGCCATGCACCTGTGGCGAGTGCATGGTCATGGCGATGATATGCTGAGCGCCCGCAGTCACCAGCATATCCGCAACCAGACGTGCTGTGATGCTGATACGTGGTGCATCCTTCTTATCACTACGCCCATAAGAATAATAAGGTATGACCGCGTGAATGCTCCGTGCGCCAGACATCCGCGCAATATCGAGCATCTGTAATAACTCCATCAGGTGATCGCTGGTAGGGGGCACAAGCGGTTGTACCAGAAAAACATCTTTGCCGCGTACACTGACACCGAGTTGGATTTCCATATTATCGTTAGAGAACTTCTTAATGGAAATCGGGCTGACCTGCACACCGAGAAAATCGGCCATGTTTTGGGCAATTTCAGGGTGAGCATTGCCGGTGAAGATTGCGATATGCTCCAGCATTTCAGTTTCGGATACCATGCATCTGCCTCTTGTGTGTTATAACAATCAAATCGTGATCCTATCCACCGAAGCCAAAGAATGAGGTGAAGATATTGATCATCTCCGGCACAGCCTGCTGAAAGTCAAACTCGGTGATGACGAGTGCATAACTATAACCAAGGATCAATGAAACGAATAGCGCCAGTAAAACCAGCGCAACCGTCAGGCTCACTACGGAACGCACCACCTCTTGCAAGATAATCGTCAGGAGACCTACAACAATCTCAAATAATTTGACGAACGGAAAGGCGATCACCTTGCCAACGGTCAATAACGGGTTAGAACTGCGCTCCACATAAATCTTCTGAGGTTGTACAGGTTGCTGTGGACGCAGTGGTTGCTGATAAGGTGCTGATAGTGGATAGCCCTGTTGTGGCGGATAACCCTGCTGAGGCGCTTGCCCTTGTTGTGGCGGATAACCCTGCTGAGGCGCTTGCCCTTGTTGTGGCGGATAACCCTGCCGGGGCGCTTGCCCTTGTTGTGGCGGATAACCCTGCTGAGGCGCTTGCCCTTGTTGTGGCGGATAACCCTGTTGAGAGCGATTCGGTTGTGATTGTTGATCAGGGCGTGGGCGTTGCGGATGATTTTGCTGGCTCATAATTGGCACGGTTTCACTCAAGCGAACATTAACGCCATTATACCGTTGATGATGTTTGCGTAAAACCGACGGTTTGTATGCGTAGTGCGGTCAGTTTCGAGTTCAACCCAATTCCGTGATGGCAGAGTCGTCTCTATTGTCTGTGGGCTTTCCGATTTCACTAAGCACAACACAGTGCGAGAGCGACTGATTCGTCGCTCCCAGAACGTTGATTAATTGACACTTGCCCCGGTTCGTACACCCTGTGATCATGCTTCGTTAGGTGCCATCACATACGGTTGGAGATTCTCTTCGCCACAATACGGGCAGTTTGCGAGCGTATCATCATAGAAGAGATTGCAACTACACTGTACTGCTTGATAATCCCCACGTCCCTTCTGTTCATTTGAGGTTGCGAGGCGTTCGCCACGGTCATCGTAGAAGGTCATGTAATGACTCATGGGGACTTCGTTGAGCGTAGTCGTTTGCCGCAGGTGTTTGATATAGTCTTCGACAATACGTGCAACATCTTGTGCGACTGCGGCGGGATCAGTGTCGTTCATTTCACCTTCGCGCTGAACCTTCACGATCTCTTTTGTAACTTGTACCCAATCCGGTGCAAGCGGATTGAACACGTAAGGGTCACTATCACTGTAGCCATCGCGGGGCAATACGTCGAGGATACCGTTGCAAATTGTCAAGGCGAGTACGCGCTCATAAGAGAGCGGATGATTGAACGAACGATAGTACATATCGGTCTCGCGCACCTTTTGCTCGAATATCGCGGCGATATAGTCGCGATATTTTGTGAATGCTGCCTGCGAGAAATCACCCGTTTTTAAGGCAGCTGCTGTGTCTTTGGCTGCCATGTAAGCTGTACCCGTACCATAATTCAAGCCTAGTGATAAGAAGGGGTTGATGAATATCGCCGCATCACCGATGGCACACCAGCCATCGCCTGCGGGGGCTGTCGTATCGTGCAACATATCCATGAAGGCGAAGTGTGAGCGTGCTTTGCCTTCGTAGGGTGCTTCAATCAACTCAAAATGATCGAGTACCCACTTAATCGACGGATATTGTTGCACCCAGTGGTTGAATCGATCTTTGATACTCATGCCATCAACATCACGGTCAGTGCGAATGGTGAAGCCGACGCTAAAAATCGGTTCATAGGACATATCGAACATCTCGGCGAGCGCTTCGCGGGTAGGTAAACCTTCATCGGTGGGATTGTCGTGTTCAAGCAAATACTTGACCATTGATTCGATTTGCTCGTGCGTGTTGTCATCCCATGAGATGAGGCTGATAAACCACAACCATCCTTCTTCAAAGCAGATGTGGCGTGTTGCTGGATAATCCCAGTTATCTATCGGTAATGGTTTTATCTGGCGAAAGTAAGCAAAGTAGGAGTTATAGCTGAAGGTATCGTGCAACTCTGGCGCTTTGCGATAGGTACCAAAATGACGCGGTAGCACACTCGCAGGTCCGGATGCATCGCAGACCATCTTCGCATGAATGGTGAAGGGGTCGCCCTCTGTATTCTGGCAGGCGAGATGTTTAATCTGGCCTTCGAGATCACTCTTACGGACAAATACTTGTACACCCGTCATGATATTGAGTCCTTCGCGGGTTCGCATCAAATGTTGCATGGCAGTCTCCAACACGCGACGCTCAACTTGATAGGTCTCTTCGATGTCGATGATATCGAATTGTTCTTGCGGTACATCATCACTCTTTCGAGCGTGGAACCAGCGCAAGCCTGCTTTATTACCAAACATACGGCGCATCACAGGGAGCGTTAAACCCATCGCATTGAAAGCGCGTACCGTAGTGGAGAGTGTACTCTCTCCTACTTTATGCACAGGTTGGCTACGGCGATCAAGCAGGACGATATTGACATCCGGATGAAAGCGTTTGACCCACATGGCATAGAACATGCCCAACGGGCCACTGCCTATCACCGCGACGTCAACTGTCATATCATTGGTTTGTTGGTCTGGCTCAGCATTGAGCATCTCGCTGATGGTCTGGCTGACATTGCGGTAATCGCTGGCGATTTGTGCGCCGAGTGCCCGTTGAAATGCAAGCCCAATCCGCGCAAATGATGCAGCAAGTGCTTGATAATTGTCAGCGTTGATGGTTGCCACAACCACTTCGCCCTGTGCGCGACATGTCGCGATGCGTTTATCGTTGTTTAGCAATGCCAACAACCCGAAGAAACTGCCATTCTCTAGCTTTTGGAGCGTCGTCTCTTCACCGTTGATACGTTGGGAAACAACTACGACACCTTCAACTAGCAAATACACGGTGTTATCGGTTTCGCCTTCTTCGATGAAGATCGTACCGTCGTCATGCTTACTGAGTGTCAATGATTTGGCAAGGATGTTGAGATCGTCATTCGTCAAATTTTTGAAATAAGGATTCGCTTGTAAAATATCAAATATACTCATGATGATTTATCTCCCTCTCACCCTTGAACCAATTTATGCTGTGCGGTTTTCAGCACGGCGGTATTGTCATGCCCCAGTAAGTTGTTCATCACAAGGTCTGCTGAACGAATGCGTTGTGCAACGATTCGATTCAAGGCATTGAGGAAAACACTCGCAGCGTGTGGATGGGTCTCCCAGAACGCTTCAAGGGTGGGTAAGTCAAGATGCAAGGCCACACAACCTAACTCACTGCGAACGGTTGCGGTTGTTTTACCAGGTTGTAATAGCGAAATCTCCCCGAGCAGGTCGCCCTGTTCCACGACGGCAACTTTGTATTCACCTTCTGCAGATTGCATGATGACATCGAGCTCGCCTTCCCACACAAAGTACAGCGAATCTGTCACAGTGCCTTCGATGATGAGCGCTTCCGATGCTTCCACAATTTGCACTTTTAATAAGGCTAAAAATGCCTGCAAGTCATCGTCTGTTAACGCCATCCCGATATTGGGAAAACGTTGCCTGAAAGTAGCAATTGTCAGATTAATCATAGTCACTCCTGACTTATCCGAACGGAGGTTATGGTATTACTATTGTACTTAAGATCAGTTAGCGTGTGGGGGATTTTGTAGATGAAAGGTAAAAATGCTATAAATTCCGCTTCAGGTCCGGTAAATCGATGATGTAACCATTTATGAGGATGTGAGACGGGGCACAGGTACCCCGCCCGCAGGCTAAATCACTGAATGCTGAGTAGGACGTTGCCAGAGGCACTCCAAAGCGCTTCGAGATTGTAGTAATCGCGTTGATTTTCGCTGAATAGATGTACGACAACATCACCATAATCCAGCACAATCCACCCACTCTCCGGCGTACCAGCCAGCGAGTATGGTAACTGATCGAGGTTTTTCTTGACATCTTCGCGCACGTAGTCCATCAGCGCACGTAGTTGACGTTCGCTGTTACCATTCGCAATCACGAAAAAATCAGCAAGGACAGTATCGGGGCGTAAATCGAGCAAGACAATATCTTCGGCTTTGCGGTCTTCAACCACATCGACGACATAACGAGCTAATTCTAGAGGATCCAAAGTGACTCCAATTTCTTTCTCTACATTTGCATACGATATATCCAGTATAGCACAGATTCTATATGATGTGCATAAATGACGTAGCAGTTCAGAACAGGTCATAAAAAATCATGACAACTCACAAGCCAAAGCGACTGACAAAAGCGCGTAGGATGGGCACGAACAACTCTGATTCTTCATCCATCGGGTGATGGCGTGATTGCTGGAACACCGCGATTTCAGCGTTCGGCATATGGCGTGATGCCGTGCAAGCCTCACTATAGGGCACAGTGGTATCGCCTTCACTGGCACAGATCAGCGTATCCTGTGTGATCTGTGGCAAATGAGGCACGGTGTTGTGGCGCGTCATGCTGATGAGCGCTTCAATGCCAGCTTGTGCATCCGTTGCCAGAAAATTTTGCTTGACCTGATCGGCGAGTTGGGGGTTAGTGTGGATCAACGGCACTGTGACATTCAGCAAATATTGGTTCTGGATCATCGTCCATAGATTCTGGGTTGCACGCAACGCCTGTTGCGCGAAGTCAAAGCGGATGATCTCACTGGGGATACCACCGAGCAAGCCGAATTTGCCGGTGACCACCGGACAGATCAACACTAACTGTTGCGCGATCTCTGGATGCTGGCGCAGAGCTTCGAGTGTGATTAACCCACCCATGCTATGTGCGATGATCATCTGCGGTGTGCCGTGTTGTTCGATGAATTGCAGAACGGTCTCAACGTGCGCGTCGATGGTCAGTGTGCTATCCCCCACCGGTGAACGCCCGAAGCCCGGCAGATCCAATGCGGTGCAGGTAGCATTATGCAAATGTGGATAAACACTGCGCCACATGATATGCGACGATGCCCAGCCGTGAATCATCAGCACGGGGATTTCGCCATGCCCATAGGTTTGATAAAAAATCTCGCTCATGACCCCTCAATCTGTGTTGATAGCAGAATTATCACGCGCATTATGCTATCATGCGCAATATCCCGTCAACATACAGTGTCAAAGAGTTATGGACATCATGGAATTTACAGTCGAAAAACAGGGCGAACGCCTTGATAAAATTTTAGTAGCCCGCCTGAGCGATTATTCCCGCGCACAAATACAGGCACTCATCACAGAAGGCGCGGTAACTGTCGATGGCGCATCGGCAAAGCCAGGTCACAAGATGAAGGGCGGTGAGCGCATCATGGTGCAAATACCAGACGATGAGGAGTCGTATCTGGAGCCGGAGGAGATTGATCTCACCGTGCTCTATGAAGATGATGACATTGCCGTGATCAACAAGCCGGCGGGGATGGTGGTACATCCGGGCATTGGTCAGGAGAGTGGCACGCTGGTACATGCCCTGCTCTTTCGCTATCCGGAGATGGTGGATATGCAAGATCATCCGCTGGCAGAAGGGCGCATGGGCATCGTGCATCGGCTCGATAAAGATACCAGTGGCGTGATCGTCGTGGCACGTCACATTGATGCGCTCACCAACCTGATGGCACAGTTCAAAGACCGTACCACCGATAAGACCTATCTCGCCTTGCTCGAGCGCACGCCCAAGACGATGGAAGGGCGCATTGATGCCCCTATCGGACGCGATCCCAAACAGCGTAAGCGCATGGGCGTGCTTGCTGACGGCAAACCAGCAGTCACGGAGTTCGAAGTACTGGATATGGGCTTCAGAGGTGGACGCGCTCTCGTCCAGATCAAGATCGAAACCGGACGCACCCATCAGATCCGCGTGCATATGGCCTTCATCGGTTGCCCGATCATCGGCGATACGATCTATGGCTTCAACAAACAGCGCATCGGCTTGAAGCGTAATTTCTTACACGCTTCGGAACTGAGCTTCGATCATCCCACAACCGGCGAGCGCGTGACCTTCAGCAGTCCCCTGCCCAAAGGCTTACAGAATGTGATGGACAAACTGCGCGAGTGAAAGGGGATGAACACTCGTAGAAAATCTGTTTCCGATATAAAATGAAGCGATTGAGTGACGACAAAATTAGAGGATAGAGAACCCTATGCGCGAAGTAACCATCGCCATCGTACAGATGAAATCATTGCTCGGCGAACCAGAAGAAAATCTGGTGAAGATGAGCGAAAAGATCAGCAACATTGCTAGCCAGCAAAAAGTAGATTTGATCGTATTCCCCGAATTAGTGACCAGTGGCACCGAGCTGGGCTTGCGCTTCACTGATGTGGCACAGCGTATTCCAGGCCCCACTGTGAACCTGATCGCTCAACGTGCCAACGATTTCGGCATCTATATCGCGTTCGGCATGGTCAGCAAAGAGAAAGTCGAATCGGTATTGTATAACAGCGCGGTGCTGGTCGGTCCCGATGGCGAGCTGATCGAAACCTATAACAAGATTCATCTGCGCGGTGAAGAGCGTATGGCGTTCCGCGAGGGCTATAAGATGGCAGTTGCTGAGACCGAAATCGGCAATATTGGTTTGTGCCTCGGCTATGATCTAGCATTTCCGGAAGTTGCCCGCAGTATGACCTTAGAAGGTGCGGATATTATCTGCGCGATGGCAAACTGGGAAGCATCAAATATCGACGAATGGCGCGTGTACATGCGTGCCCGCGCCTATGAGAACAACGTGTTCATGGCTGGTGCGAACCGCGTCGGCGAAGACGTCACCCTGACTTTCGGCGGTGAGAGCATGATCGTGGGACCCCGTGGCGAAATCTTGGCAACGCTTGCCGATGAAACCGATGAGGAAACCGGCGCACCACAGGAAGGCATCGCTATTGCCCGCGTTGATCTGGATGATGTGCGTAAAAACCGCGAGGAATACCAGTTCTTGCAGACACGTCAACCTGCTTCCTACCGTCCGATTGTACGCAAATACTGAGCCACCAGAACAGACAACAACAAACGGCGATCCAAGCGGGTCGCCGTTTTGCGTTCATGGCAAAGATCACGATTTAGCTATGACCAATGAAGGTCGAAAACGCGCTATACTGTAAAGTGATCGAATAGTTACTTTTTGCTTCAATCTATGATCAAGATTTTCGCGGAAAATTGAAAATTATTATATGTGCCTATCCTCTTCCAAACTACAACCCTTCCGTCAAATTTTTTAACTTTCAGAGGTGTCGAAAACTTAACGATTGAGCATCAACTTATCATCTGATTGTATTCTCCCTCTGATGTAATCTCTGGGATTCTAGTCTATTGGCTTGTTCACTGGCAAAATATCTTCCTCCTGCTTTAATATGAATTAATAACATCATCAACTAAATTCCCACAATTCAAAGGGTTTTTCCTTGTAAACAAGTGAAAAATGCTCTAGTTCTTTAGGAGCAATCCAACCAGGGTTAATAAGAATTTCATCATTCACACGAAGAGCGACACCAATATCTCCATTGGACAGTAGAACAATTTCATCTGTCGTATTTTCTAACCAGCTCAACGTAGTTCGCCTGAGAAATTCAAACCCTAACCGCCGCTTTTCTTGATCGTGGGTCATCCGAAAAGTAATAGCTATAGTTGGCATAAAACCAAGGACTGTCTTTTTTGGTTTTTTAATAGTTCGATCTAGAAATGATACCTGAAACAGTGGATGGTTAGCTCGAATAACATGTGGCAGACCAGAATTTACAAACTCTAAGTCATATGTATCATCTTTGAACCACTCTTCGACAACAACTTGCATCGTTTTTTTTGCTTTTATATACACAAAATGCTCAAGAGCCATTAATATTTACTTTTTCATTATTATGGACGATAGTGAATTATTTCATTACTTTGAGTAACAACAATGATTTCCTTCAACCCATCAATAACAACGCCTTCTTCTGAGGTTGCGCTGAACTGTGCAATTAAAACCTCATATGTGACATCTGTATCTTTTAAATATATAAATGAGGGGTGTGCATAAGTATTGACCATAGCCGAAGAAAGCGGAAAAATCTCTTGAACAAAATCGCCAAACCTTGTTTGAGAGAAAATGAAACCGACATTCAACGACTATGTAGCCCTAATATA
>JBNPEE010000066.1:0-13851 GCA_051117475.1 Anaerolineae bacterium
GGAACCGGCGATCTTCGGCACGCTCTTTGAACGCTCGCTGGATCCCGATAAACGGGCGCAACTGGGCGCACACTACACCAGCCGTGAGGACATCCTGCTGATTGTGGAGCCGGTGCTGATGCGCCCCCTCGAGCGCGAGTGGGAGCGCCTGCTGGGTGAGGCGCAAGCCATCCGCCCCAAATATGACGAGGCGCTGACCACCAGCAACAAGCGCCAGCAGACCACCTACAGCAAACAGCTAGAGACCCTGCGCGAGACCATGCTGGCCCAACTGCGCGAGGTCAGCGTGTTAGACCCCGCCTGTGGCAGTGGTAACTTCCTCTATGTCGCGCTCCAACGCCTGATGGATATGGAAAAAGCGGTCATCAAGCATCCGGTGTTTTCCGGCTTGCCGGAACCCTTCCCGGAGGTGCATCCGCGCCAGATGTACGGCATTGAGATCAACCCCATCGCCCACGCGCTGGCGAGCATCGTCGTCTGGATTGGCTATTTGCAATGGCGACGCACCAACGGCTACCTGACGCACGTCAAAGAGCCGATCCTTGAAGATATTCATGAGAACATCGTCTGTAAGGATGCCATCCTCGCCTACGATGCCGACGGCAACCCCACCGAACCCGACTGGCCCGCCGTCGATGTCATCATCGGCAACCCACCCTTTTTGGGGGATAAGAAAATGCGTCGTGAATTGGGTGATGTATATGTTAACACTTTGCGATCACTATACAGTAAACGTATATCTGGTCAAGCAGATTTTGTTTTATATTGGCATGAGAAATCAAGAAAACAAATTGAAATTAAAAAGACTAGACGTGTTGGATTATTGTCTACCAATTCTGTTAGAGGAGGCGCAAATCGTGAAGTTCTAGACAATATTAAAGCTACAGGCGATATTTTCATGGCATATGCTGACAGAGAGTGGATTCTGGACGGAGCCTCTGTTCGTGTTTCTATGGTTGGCTTTGATAACGGGGCTGAAACTGAAAAGACTTTAGAAGGAGTTCCTGTAACGACTATTAATGCTGATTTGACTTCAACAGTGGATGTTACAATTGCTCAAAAATTATCTGAAAATGCTGATTTAAGCTTTGTAGGAATTCAAAAAACAGGTGCTTTTGATATTACACGAAAACAAGCTGAAAAGTTCATCAAGGAAAAAAATGCTTCAGGTTTAAATAACTCAGATGTAATAAGACCTACAGCCAACGCAAAAGATATAGTGCGAGAGCATACAGATACTTGGATCATTGATTTTAATGAAATGCCACTAGAGCAGGCTCGATATTATGAAGCACCATTTCAGTATATTGTAGAAAATGTCAAACCTGAGCGAGAGAAAAATCGACGTAAAAGAACACGTGAAAATTGGTGGATTCATGGTGAGTCTCGTCCGGGAATGAGAAACGCCGTAAAAGATTTAGATAAGTTCATCATAACTCCATTAGTTGCAAAACATCGTGTATTTGTTTGGGAAAACACAAGATTGTTACCTTCTAATTTGTTAATCGCCATCGCCCGTGACGACGACTATTTCTTCGGCGTGTTGCACAGCACATTGCATGAGGTCTGGTCATTGCGTATGGGGACATCTTTAGAAGATCGTCCGCGCTATACGCCCACCACCACCTTTGAGACCTTCCCCTTCCCGTATGTGCCCGGTCAGGAGGATAGCACCAGCGAGGCCTATCAAGCCATCAGCGCCTGTGCGCGTCAACTGCATCAGGAGCGTGAGGCGTGGCTCAACCCGCCCAACGCCAGCAAGAGTGCGCTCAAGCACCGCACCCTCACCAATCTGTACAACGCGCTGGCGGTCTTTCGCGGTCAGGATAGCATGAAGATCAAGCCGGAAGCCGGCGATTTCGCGCCCCGCCTCGCCGAACTGCACGACGCGCTCGATCAGGCGGTGTGTTCGGCTTACGGTTGGGAACCCGATATGTTGCAGGATGAAGAGGCGATCTTGCGTCACTTGCTGGCCTTGAATCTGGCACGGGCAGAGGGGCAATAATAGGCCCTCATCCCCCGCCCCCTTCTCCCGAACGCTACGCTGGGAGAAGGGGAGCAACGAAACCGTGATCGATCACGCCCACGCAAAAAACGCTATTTTCGCATCAGACGCAGGGCAGTTTCTGCGAGGATTGCCGTCCCATACTTGAACGAATCTTCACCGAGCGCGAAGATCGGGCTATGATGCGGGCGATGTTGATCGTCATATTTTGCACCGAGGAACAACATCGCGCCCGGTGCTTTTTGCGTCATATAGGAGAAATCTTCAGCACCCATCTTCGGCTCAGCGATGTGGGCGTTCTCTTTACCCAGATGCCCCGCCGAGACGTCGCGCAAGAGTGATGCCACGCCCGGATCGTTATACAGCGCCGGATACCCGCGACTGATGCTCAGCTGGTAATCGCCACCCAGCGCCCGCGCAATCTGAAAGCACTGATCGAGTCCCTGATGCAATTGCTCGCGGGTGGCTTCGTCAAAAGAGCGAATCGTCCCGCGAATCTCGACTTTATCGGGGATCACGTTGGGGGCTACACCCGCATGGATCGCGCCGATGGTGATGACCGATGCGCTTGTCGGATCGGTCTGGCGGGCGCGTACCCCTTGAATCGCACTGATCACCTGTGATTGTATCCAGATCGGGTCAACGCCCATGTGTGGCGACGCGCCGTGTGTGCCTTCGCCGAAGATTGTCGCATCGAAAGTATCGACAGCCGCCAGCACAAAACCATCACCCACTTTGATCTCACCGACAGGTAAGGTGCTATCGACATGTAAAGAGATCACATGGTCAAGGTCATCGAGGGCGCGGTCATCGATCATGGCGGTGGCACCACTGACACCATCCGCATCCCAGCGTTCTTCTGAGGGTTGGAATAACAAGCGGACTTCACCGTTCATGTCCGGCACGTCGCGCAAGATTTGCGCCACACCCAGCAACATCGCCGTGTGCGCATCATGACCACAGGCGTGCATCTTACCGTCTACCTGTGATTTAAATTCGAGATCGACCGCTTCATGGATGGGTAGCGCGTCCATATCCGCACGAATACCAATCTTAGGTCCCTGACCATCACCAATACGGGCGACCACACCGGTGCGGCCCACGCCCACTTCGGCTTCGATGCCCAGTTCGTTGAGCGTGCTGGCGACTAAGTTGGCGGTCTGGATCTCCTCAAAGCCCAGTTCAGGGTTTTTGTGGATTTCGCGCCGCCACTTGATAATATTCTGCTCGATCTCAGTGGCTTTCTCTAAAAAATTTGTCATCATAACCTCTTTAATTTCACTACATCGTCGGGTATGCCATCATAGCACACAGAGTATAGCGAAAAATGAACGTTATCACAGCACACAGCAAACCATTACTGGCACGGTTGATCAGGTTGGCACATCGATTGAGAGGCAGAACTTACTTGCCCTATCAATCATCCAGCATCGATTCAACGACGATCTCCAGATCATCCTCTGAGTTGAGATCAATCAACCACACCGGATTGCCCGTGAGGCTGTCAATCTGACCATTATGTTCACCGAGGGTACCGGGCATTTCGATCTCATACGATACCTGCACAAAGGCTTCCATGATGGTGGCAATGCCAAAAGGATCATCTTCGGGTTCAATATCCGGATCAACGGACGATGGCACTGTCAACTCAACGCGCAAGGTCGATCCATCCAGTGTCACAGTCGGCATCGTTGCCAGAGTTGATGGATCGGGTGCGCCGTCACTGCTTGCGTCGTCATCGCTGGGGAAAATGCGATTGGTCGCGGTATCGATCATGCGCCATTGGTCAATCGTCGCCACCTCAAAGATGATATACGTCCATATCGAGCCATTCTCAAGGCGCTCTTCAGCACTGACCGAAATACCTGTTTTCTCGTCCACAATAGCGGTGTCCGAATTGATGAGTGGCGTTATCGCATCGAAATCGTCAGAGCCACCTTCATCAGACATCCCATCAACCTCTTCTAAATCCTGCAACGATAAGTTCAAACCTATCTCAAATTGCCCCGATCCATCGGGTTCAAAGCGCATAACTGCTTTCATACAACCTGTTGTGATGATTGCGATCATGAGCCATATAACACTCAACACTACTCTTTTCATCATGCTGTCATCCTCATTGTGTGAACTTGATTTCAGTATAACATCAACCCGCATTCTTCACTTTGCTGGGTGGGTGCCGCCGTTGGTGTCGTGCTGAGGAATCTGTTATCACTCAACTAAAATAACAGGGCACAGATCTACGTCTGTGCCTTGCGATACCGGACAAGCGAACTCACGATTCGTTGACGCGCTTAATGTCGGTTGTGCTCTGTATCACGTCGAACATTTCCAGTTTTGGATGACCGGAAAAGGTCTCGGGTGGTAGTGACCCTGAACGCGCATGACCTTCCTTGAATTCATCGGACTGTGTCCATGCCTGGAAGTGTTCTTTAGATTCCCAGAACGTCATCACGATGTAGGGATCCTCAGCTTTTTGGGGGCGCAGCAGTTGGAACGAGATAAAGCCGGGCATACCATCCACCAGTGCAGAACGATCAGCAAAGCGCTCTTCAAAGGCCTCAGCATGTTCAGGATTCACAGGGATGCGGTTACAGGTTACGATCATGTTATTCTCTCCTTAAGATAGCCTGATTGCGCCTCTGGCACTATGCGCCGGTGCCCCGACGGAATTTATTGATGTAGTATGACGCTCATGCACAATCAGATTATTATGTCCAGACACCTGATACCAGCGTAACTATAGTTTACCATCAACTATAGCGACGGGGTGAAATTTGCCTGATAAATCCCGTAATAAATTCAGATATCTTGAGCGCGTTCTTCGATATACTATGAAACGCTATTCCGAAATGGTATTATGGCGCACCTTCCCATCGGGGCGTTACACTACACATCAACTCATCTACAAACGAAAGCATGATACCCATGACACAATTTCCGATTTTTGATGGACATAATGACACCGTACTCCACCTGCTGAACGACGGGCGCGGCGGAGATTCGCGCAGTTTCTTCGAGCGGAGTGCGAGCGGTCATCTTGACCTGCCACGCGCCCGTGAAGGCGGTTTCGCCGGTGGCTTCTTCGCGATGTTCGTGCGTAACTCGCCGGAATCCGAAACCCAAATGCGCGAACTATTCGAGCAAAACCCCGATCAGTTCCCGTTACCGCCAGCGCTTGATCTGGCATATGCCCAAGCTGAAACCTTCAAGATGATGCGGACACTCTTTGATATCGAAGCACAATCTGAGGGACAGGTGAAGATCACGCGCACCGTCGATGAGATCGAAACTTGCATCCAGCAGGGCACGCTAGCGATGATCCTACACGTTGAAGGCGCAGGCATGATCGATAACAACCTCGACGCGCTCGACGTATTTTATCAAGCGGGATTGCGCTCATTAGGCATCGTCTGGAGCCGTCCCAACGCCTTCGGGAACGGCGTTCCCTTCCGTTTTCCACACTCGCCCGATATTGGCGAGGGCTTGACCGATGCCGGCAAGGCGCTGGTGCGTCGCTGTAATCAACTGGGTGTGATGATCGACTTATCACACCTCAACGAAAAAGGCTTCTGGGATGTGGCGCAGATCAGCGATGCGCCACTGGTTGCTACCCACTCCAACGCACACGCCATCTCGGCTACTCCGCGCAACCTGACCGACAAACAACTGGACGCAATCCGCGAGAGTGATGGCATGGTGGGCTTGAACTTCGCCACGATCTTCCTGCGCGAAGATGGCGGTAAGGGCATCAGTGGCGAAGAACGTGCCAACACCCCCCTCAGCACGATGGTTCAGCACATTGATTATCTGGTGGAGAAAGTAGGGCTTGAGCGCGTCGGTCTGGGCTCCGATTTTGACGGAGCCGGCATCCCTTCAGCGATTGGTGATGTGGCCGGCTTACCGAACCTCATCAGCGCCTTACAGGATGCCGGTTACGATGACGACGCGCTCAACAAGATCACGCATCAGAATTGGATGCGCGTCTTACGCAAAACGTGGAAATGAGCGTATCTCACGCATCAAACGCCCATTCACCCTGACGCATGATCGGCTCGCGGGTGCCATCGGCGGTGATGCCGTCAATATCCACGCCGGCATCACCGATCATGAAATCAACATGCGTTTGGCTGACGTTACCGCCGGCTTCCATGAACTGTTCTTCGTCCATGTTCACACCATCGGTGATGGTCTTGGCATAGGCGCGTCCTAGCGCGATATGGCAGGCGGCGTTCTCATCATAGAGCGTGTTGAAGAACAAGATGCCTGTTTGCGAAATGGGTGAACTGTGGGGCACAAGCGCCACTTCGCCCAGATGTTTCGCGCCTTCGTCGGTGTCGATCAGTTCTTGTAAGACATCCGCCCCCTGACGCGCCTCGAAGCCTTTGACGCGCCCATCCTCGAAGGTAAACGAGAAATCCTCGATGATGTTGCCGCTATAGCTGAGCGGTTTCGTCGCGCGAACCGTCCCGTTGACACGCTCGCGGTGAGGCATGGTGAACAGCTCTTCGGTGGGGATATTGGGCGTGAACAGCTTGCCGCTATCGTGTTCGGATGCGCCCCCGCCCCAGATATGCCCCGCCGGTAAGCCGACGGTCAAATCCGTGCCTTCGCCGGCGAAGTGCAAGGCGGTATACTGTTTAGCGTTCATGTACGCGCGTCGGGCGAGCAATTGTTGCTGATGCGCTTGCCATGCCGCTACCGGATCATCATCATAGACGCGGGTTGCCGCGAAGATCGCATCCCATAGTTTGGCGCGGCGTTCTTCTGCGGTGGGCACGTCGGGGAACACCTTATCTGCCCACGCTTGCACCGGCACAGCCGCCCCGCTCCACACATTTTCGTCGATCAGTTTGGGGATGAGATGCGCCATCGCCGCCTGACTGGCGCGTTGCATGGTCATCACCTTTTGCCGATCTATACCGGCGAACAATGCCGGATCACGCCCCGCCAGCACCAGACGCGCCACGCCAGCACCAGACGCGCCACGCCTGCATCAGCAAAGGCTTCTACTTTTTTGATCGTCCAGTCAGGCACGTAGTCCAGCGTTTCGTCGCGGGCGTGTAAGGCACGGAGCTTGCCGACTTCTTCATCGCGCCATTCGACATCGACGTAGGTTGCGCCGGCTTCGTAGGCGGCAATCACCACCTCATGCGCCAGTTGGCGAATGTTCGGATCATCGGTGACGTTGACCGAAAAGTGCAACAGATCGCCTTCGGTGATATTAACGCCAATTCGCACCAGCAGATCCGCATATTTTTTGAGATTTTGTTCAAAGACCGACTTTGTCATTCAGGTTTCCTTAAATTTATCTGTTAACAGGGTGACGCGATACGGATAGATGATCGCGCCGTGATGCTTGCTATTCTAGCAAAGGATCACGGCATCGTGAAATGAAATTTGGAGTACTTGTTTCGGGAATCAATTCAATGTTTTTGTGAGGTTGTGTTGCGAACACATTCTTGAATGCATAAATGCCTCACGATTTTATCGGGGTAATAACTGTTATTCATCTGTTAATAACAAGGATGAGCTGTAGAGTAAACGATAACAACCTTGCGTTCTTTCGGTGTATCCACGTTCAGGTAATATCCATCCATTATCTGTTTGCCAAATAAGATAATACTCGGTTTCCCGATTCGTTGTACCTGTTCTCACGTCTAACTCAAATCTACCCTCTGTATATAATTGAATAGATCTGATACGTATGAATGTATTTTCAGGGATTTCTTCTATTATGTTTGAACGAAGATTAGGTTCTTCATAAAGAATAACAGGAATTGGAAAACTCATCTCACAATTGGCTTCATCAGTTTTTGTGCTACGCACACTCGTAATGATCGGAATTGGAAAATCTACATTCAGGTTTTCAAGCGTTTCAAGGTTGTATCGCTCCCATTCTACACTCAGAATGCGCCCTGAATCCAGAAAAACGAAGTATTCAGTTGTATCACGATAGGCTGGTTCAGCAGGCGTAACACTGTAAACAGTCACGTCATCCACTTCATGAACTTCTACAATGTCGTCACTATCAACACCTATTACCGAGTCTGCCAATTCAATTGGGTTATCAAATTCTAAATCAGGAAGTAAAGGTGCACTATAGAAGGTTGAAAACGTCAAACTCCCATGAAAACTTGGGTGCGTAAGAATTGCTAATTCGGGAATGTTAGGTGATGTAGCTGGCCGATATGTCCAATCAAGCGGAAGGTCGAATACAATACCCCGTTCTGCATAAATTGGATTGCTTCGAACTGTTGAATTGGGTTCGAATAGAAAGCTATCCATTACTATATCAACAATATTCTCTGCGAGATTACCGTATAGTGTGAATGTGTAAAAGAAATCAGGATTATCCTCAAACATATAAATGTGATAATAGTAATGATCTCCACGTGGGTCTAGGTATTCAAAAGCAAGTGTACGTCCGTAGTCTGTTTCTAATTCTTCATATGTCTCATCACGCATAATAATATCTAAAATTTGCTCCCGATTGACACTATTATTTGTTTGCCAACTCGTTAGGTTTATCCCTAATAGCGGGTTACCTACTGAGAGTATAGCTCTATCCGGTCTGGGTTCGTCATAATCTTCGCCAATTTCGTAGATATATGTAATAGGCATAAACTCGGGAACAAGAATGGATGCACCTTGTGGTGTATAATGACGATAAAAGATTTGCTCAGTTGGTGAATCAGGTTCTTGTGCTGAAATGCTCACACCAACTGATGTGGGGTATATTATGATTATGATAAAGATCAACACTGCAAGGGTATAATGTTTCACGAAAATGACTTTCTAAAATAGATTACAAAACTACATGTCATTTTAGCATTGAAGGTAATCTCTATAAGATAAAGGTTCTAATCCGATTGGTGATAAACTGAGTTGATGACAGCACTCACGCATCGGGCGCTTTGCGATACCAGTAGTGATGATGATCCACGAAGCCCAACTGCTGATACAGACGGCGTGCCGGTTGATTATCGGCGACGACTTGCAGGTAAGCATAACGTGCGCCCTGTTGCTTGCCCCAATGCAATAAGCTGTTGACCAAATCCCGCCCGATGCCCTGCCGACGTTGGGATGGCGCAACCACGAGATCGAACAAGCCGACAAAATCCCCTTCACAGACCGCTAGCCCTACCGCTTGATCGCCGATGCGCCCGTAACAACTCATCTGTTGTGTGCCGGATAGCATCTCGTGGGCGATCGCCACTGATGCTGATGGGACAGCGTTCCAGCGCCCCCAATCGGCTAACCAATCTGCTGATACACTGGTCTGATAGCTGAAACGGTCTGCAATGGGCGCGGGCAGTTGGTGTAAATCAGCCCGTTGTACGAGGGTTTCGTTATAACGCCGATAACCTCGCGCTTCCAGATAGGCATCCAACTCAGGGGGTTGCATCGCCAGATTGAGCCGAAACACGGGGGGCAATCCGCGTGCTTGATACCAGCGCTCACAATAGGCGATCTTTTCCGATAAGGGCAAGCGGGATCCCCCCAGCGGATTGACGCTGTTAGCGCGTCCGGTGTAGCCCTTTGCGTAACGCAATAGCCAGCCGTCGTATTGTTCGGTTTCCAGTGCAGGCCAGGCATTCAGGGTAATGTATTCAAGTTGGCGGATTGCCTCGTGCATGGGTCTCTCTCATTCCGGTGAAAAGTCTGATAAAGTTTATAGTAGCGTGCATATGCCTCGCACTCAACGAATAGCCCTGAACTTGCTATAATGAGCGCGGTATTGTCCACGTAGATCAGGCGAACAACCCATATGTCGATACTCAAAGCCCATAATCTGAGCAAATATTACGGCGCAGATGAAATTTTCAGCCAGGTTACAGTCGAGATTCCCAACGATGCGCGGGTGGCGCTAGTCGGCCCCAATGGTGCGGGCAAAACCACCCTCATCAAATTATTCATCGGCGAAGAACTGCCTACAGAAGGCGAGATTTTCACCGCCAAAGGCGCACGACTGGCATATTTGCCCCAACGCCCTGAACTCATCGGCGATCATACCCTGTGGGATGAAGTCATGACCGCCTTCGTCGATCTCAAGCAGATGGAAGCCCAACTCGGCGAACTGGCGCTACAGATGACCGAGAGCGAAGAAGCTGTCGATGCCTATGGCAAACTACAAACGGAGTTCGAGCATCGTGGGGGCTACGATTACGAGACGCGGGCGCGGATGGTCTTATCGGGCGTGGGCTTCGATCAAGACGATTATCAGACCCCCCTCCAGCAACTCTCTGGCGGACAAAAGACGCGGGCCGTGCTGGCTCGCCTGCTATTGGAAGAACCCGATCTGCTGATCCTCGATGAGCCAACCAACCACCTCGATATTTACGCGGTAGAATGGTTAGAGAGCTTCCTCAAAGATTTCAACGGGGCGGTGCTCGCCATCAGCCATGATCGGCGTTTCATCGATAACTTCGCCAATCAGGTGTGGGAGATGGAATGGCATCGCGTCGAAGTCTATCGGGGTAATTACAGCCATTACATGCAACAGCGCGACGAACGGCGCGAGCAACTACAAAAAGAATATGAGAAGCAACAGGAGTTCATCAGCAAAGAGATGGACTACATCCGTAAGCATATGGGCAGTCGCTGGACGGCACAGGCAAAAGGGCGCTTGAAGAAACTCCAGACCATGCAAAAACGCGGCAAGATCATCAGCAACGCGCCCAACGAACGCAACACGATGCATCTCAAACTCAGCACTGATACGCGCTCCGGCGATGAAGTTGTCAAGACCAAAGGCTTGCGCGTCGGCTATGATGAACCCCTATTCACGATTGACGAGTTATTACTTCTGCGTGGCGAGACCGCCGCCATCATCGGCCCCAACGGCGCGGGCAAATCCACCCTGCTCAAGACACTGACCGGTGAACTCGCGCCCCTCGCCGGCACCAGCAAGCTGGGCGCACAGGTCGAGATCGGCTACTTCGCACAGGCACACGAAGGCTTAGACCCGCGCAAGAGCGTGCTGGATGTTATCATGGAAGCCGGCAATATGGGCATCGCGGATGCCCGCCAATTCCTCGGCGCGTACCTGTTCAGTGGCGAAGATGTCTTCCGCCAGATTAGCACGCTCTCTGGCGGTGAGCGCGGGCGCGTCGCGCTGGCACAACTGGCACTGAGTGGCGCGAACCTGCTCTTGCTCGATGAACCGACCAATCATCTGGATATTGATTCACAAGAGATCCTGCAAGTGGTGATCGAAGGCTTCAACGGAACCGTCTTGCTGGTCAGCCATGACCGCGCCCTGATCGACGCGCTCGCCACCCAAATCTGGGCAATTCGCCCGCGTGAAGGGGTGGAAATCTACGAAGGCAGTTACAGTGAGTATGTATCGTGGCGCAAAGATAAAGAGGCTCGCCTCGCCACCCGCAACGGCACTAGTAACAAAGCCGAAGTCGATACACGCCCTGCCAATTACGCCACCCGCGTGCGCGGGCTGACACCCTATCAACTGAAACAGCGCGTCAATGAGCTAGAGAGCGAGATCACGCACCTCGAAGCGCAGATGGAACACCTCACTGCCGAAATCGAGAGTGCCTCCGCACAGGGCGATACCGAGCGCGTCCAAGCCCTCGGCGCACGCTATACCGACACGCACGACGCGCTTGAATCCGCAATGGAAGAATGGGCAGAACTTGCCGATCACGTTGAGTGATCACCCTAACCGCTTTCCAACGTAAATGCGCTTGTGTCGTAGGCTGTTACAGCCTATAACAAGAGCAATGGCTCATGAGGAGGGATTATGTCTACGCTCGAAATGGATCACTATCAAGAAGGTGAAATTGTGGTGGTTGTGCCGGCTGGCGACATCAACTCGGCGACGGCATCCACCTTCGGCGATTACCTGACGATGGCTATCGAACAAGCACCTACTGCTCGCGTCATCCTCGATATGAGCGGGGTGTACTATATGTCCTCAGCCGGCTTGCGCGATATTGTCTCCGGCTTAAAGCAAACCAAAAAGCGCGGAGGCGATCTATGTCTGGCGGGGATTCAAGGGCGTTTAAAACCGGTCTTCGAGATGGTCGGGTTCGATAGCCTATCGCGCTTTTATCCCACCGTCGAAGACGCTCTGAACGACTTCTAACCATCCACTATCTTGATGATAGACCTGCAAAGGTTCGCCAGCGCACATGAATCATGAATGAAGAAGCGTATCACTACAACCATCAACTGGAGATGGATTATCATCAGGATAAGCTTGCCTCACCACCACCAATCACTGTCCCACAGGGCTACCATATCCGACATTATCAGGCGGGCGATGAGCGCACGTTTTACGCGCTCATGCACGCAGTCGGCTGGACACAATGGAATGATACCCTGCTCGTAAAGTGGATGGATCGCATATTACCCGGAAGCTGGTTCATGGTCATTCACACGGAAACAGAGCAGTTAGTGGCGAGCGCCCTGTGTGCACACAGCCACACGGACTATCACCCGATGGGGGGCGAAATCGGGTGGATTGCCACCCATCCTGATCATCGTGGGCAGGGCTTAGGGACGCTAGTCACCGGCAGTGTAACCCGACGCTTGATTGACATGGGCTATCAGCATATTCATCTCTACACAGAAGATTTTCGCTTGCCGGCGATTAAAATTTATCTGAGTTTAGGCTATGTGCCGTTTTTATACCTGCCAGAGATGACTGACCGCTGGCGTGCTGTTTGTGACGCGCTCGCCTATCCCTTCACACCCGATCAATGGCGCAAGAGATAGGCGATCACCCCACGATGCACAAAAAAATGGTGCGGATTGCTCAAGGGCTACCAGCAAGCAAACGACACGCGCTGCTTATTGCCATCCGCGCAGATAAACCTCCAGCACCTGATGAAAAACGTCATCTAAATCGCCGCCGCGACGCAGTTGATCATGAATTTCTAGCATGGCGAAACCGTGTATGAGCGCGAACAATCCACGAAGCGCGGTCAGTGAGTTGTCCTCGCCACACAGGCGTGCCATGACCCCCTGTAAGGGGAGTACATCACGCTCTTGCATATCGGCGGCGGGGCGTTGTTCTGGCTCTACCGTCACGAACGATAGGGTGTATGTCGTTGGGTGGGCATGGGCAAAAGCGCGATAAGCCTGTGCAATCCCCATGATATGTGTCAGCGCATCGTCATGCACAGGGACGGCATTCAGTGCGGTGAATAACTTATGATGGGTCTGCTCATTGACCGCCTGCACCAACTCCGCCTTGTTCTTCACATAGCGATATAACGACGATGCCCGCACCCCCAGACTCTCCGCAAGATGAGCGAGCGAAAGTTGCTCAAAGCCTTCTGACTCGACCAGATCCCATGCCTGATTGACAATATCCTCGTAGTTAACTTTAGATGGATAAGGCATACACTATACCCGTTGCATGAATGTTGCTTTGAAATGCGTATTGTACTTAAGACCGTAGCCAATAGCGCGATCCATGCCGATATGCGCGATCCAGATCAGTGCGAGCTGCATCCCGGGAGATGACCCAATCATAAGCGCCACCCCACCCAGAAGAAGGGGCACGCTGAGCGTATGTGCGGCGTTATAGACCCTCGCACCCGTGGTCGTATTGAGGGCATACCCGACCATCGATAAATCTGGCACGAGTAATAGCGCAAGGAACAGCCAGCCATTACCGCCTGTATGCGCGTAAAGCAAAACCGCTACCGCCAGCATAGCCAGACCTTCCAGATGTAACAGCACCCGCACCGCGCTTATCGGGCTTCCTTGAGTAGTTTGTACATTAATTTCCTGTTTAACCTCTTGCAAACTAATGCCATTCACCTTTAAGACTAATGCTATTCACTTTGGTGACTTTTGTCAAGTCTTTTATTAACTAT
>JBNPEE010000033.1:0-89808 GCA_051117475.1 Anaerolineae bacterium
CCTGCTTGAGCGCGTGTTACACGAACAACCGCACCCTAACGCTTTGCTCTCAACACAGGTCGATAATCTAGTAGCACGACGCTTCTACGAACGGCGCGGTTGGCGTTATCTACACACCGGTTTTGCCTTCCAAGCAGGGTATGAGCCATATTGCATCATGCACAAGAGCGTGCGCCATGTCGGTTGAATTGCTCGCGTTAACAGTGCGTTCGCCTCATGTGCTGGAGGCGGTGCAAGTCTATCACGAATATGCAGAAGGCGAACTGAGCGCACAGGAACATTTCTTCCGCTCGCACATGCGCCGTCCGGGCTATGCGGGTTTGCTGGCAAAAGTAGATGATAAGATTGTCGGACTGGCGTTCGGGTCAACGTCGATGCCAGGGCAATGGTGGCATGAGCGCGTCGCGTCACAGGTAGGGCACGAACACCCCGCGCTACAGGATGCATGGGTACTGACACAACTCAACGTATTGCGTGCCTATCGCAATCGCAAAATTGGCGCTACCCTGCACGATGCGCTCATCGCTAAACAGCGTCACATGCGCTTACTGCTCTCGACACAGGTTAGCAATCGAGGCGCACAACGTTTCTATCAACAGCATGGGTGGCAATGCCTACATGCCGGTTTCAAGTTTTCAGCTAGCGACGAACCCTACCAAATCTGGCATAAAACGCTATCGACGCCATGATGCGCTCATGGATCGGTGCTGGGCGGTATATTGCTAAAATGTTCCGAAAAGGCTTGCAAAGCCGGGCGCAAATCAACGGGTATATCAGGCACGTTCAGCAATTGTTGTACACGATATTTATCGTCAAAATGCAGAGCGTAAAGCGTGGTCAAGTTGTGATCGACGACGCTATTGAGCAAGGAGGGGTATTCAGTATCCAGATGAAATTTGACCGACGAGAGGATCAGCTCCATTGACCAGGCACGTCCATCCAGCTGAAGCACCACCTGTTGACGGCGTTCGGCATTCATGCCGGTTTGTTCGGCGTGCTGATAAAGTGCCTGTAAGTGATCACGGGCAGTCTCTAGCCAGTGGTGCAGGTTGGGATAGCGTTGAACAGGTGAAGGAACACCCTCACCAGTGAGTGTCAGTCGAACAGCTTTGAAGAATGCGCGAAAATAATGCATAGTATTGCGTATCACCTCATGAGTATCAGGCATGCGTCATCTATCCTTATTGTTGATAGCAGATTGGGCTTAATCAACCCTGAATGTTGCTATCCTGCGATTATTGACCGAGCGTAGACAATTAACCACGCGCTACCTATAATGCCATCTCATTTGTGACGGCAATCAGGATGTATCTTATTATGAGGCAACGCAACTGGGTTCTGCTGATGATCGTCCTCGCTAGCCTGTTGTTACGGCTGGGGCTGATGACGCTCATTGAGAATCCCGGCTTGAATGATCAGACTCACTATTACAATCTGGGGCAACGTTTACTGAATGGCGAGGGCTTCACGATTGATTACGTGTGGCACTATAGCGCCCTGCCGGAGGATATTGTCCATCCGATTGACCACTGGATGCCCCTCTCCGGCGTGGCGGTGGCGCTCGGCATGGCTGTGTTTGGTGAGGGCGCACTGCCGGCGCTGGCAGTCTTCGTGCTGGTGGGGGCGCTGTTGCCGGTGATCGTGTTCATCTCAGCAAAACAATACGGTCTGGAAGATCATACCGCGCTGATTGCCGCTGCCTTTGCGATCAGTTTACCCGATTTTGTGTGGAATTCCCTGCGCAGTGATAGCACCATCCTCAACATGGCACTGATGAGCGCGAGCATTGTGGCGTTCGTGCATGGGGTGCGTCATGCAGATTGGCGAGCGTATCTGCTCAGCGGAGTGATCGGCGGCGTGGCATATCTGACGCGCAATGATTCGATCTTGCTCTTGCCTCTGGTAGTGAGCAGTGGTGTGGTCTATCTGGTGGCGGGCAAATCCTTCGCCCGACGGGGGCAATTGTGGCAAATTGCGCTGGTGCTGGTGGGCTTCAGCGTAGTGGTTGCCCCGTGGATCGTGCGCAATGTGCAGGTACTGGGCATGACCGGCTCACCGGAGACCAGTCGCATGTTCTTCATGGTGGATGCCAAAGATCACTATGCGTATAATATCCCGCTCACGCTCGAAACGATGTTTGAGCGCAAAACCAGCGCTGAACATCTTGCCAAGCGCTTATTTGAATTAGCGGCGGCGCTCAAGCAAATGTTAGTCTCGCTCGATGTGCTGTTACCGATGTTTGTCGGAGCCGGTGTGCTGATTTTACTGTTCGAGCGCCGCCGTGAACAGCTCTTGATTGCTGTACCAACGGGCTTATGGGTGCTCGGTATCTTGATTGCCTATCCCCTGCTATTACCGTATAAAAGCCAGAGTGGCAGTTTTGAAAAAGCCTACCTGACAATCATCCCATTATTATTGCCGGTTGCGGCACTGGCAGTGGAGCGCATCTTCAAGGCAGATCGCTGGCGGGATGTGATCGTGGTGTTGACCGTGATTGTGATGGCGGCGAACAGTTATGATCTCATCCGCTACGAGACCACCCGCGCCAACAGCTTCTACGCCTATATCGCGCAGGCGGTGGAGACAGCGCAAGCCTTGCCCGATGTCAGCGGTGATGGCGAAATCCGCCTGATGACACAAGACCCGTACATCATGAGCTATTACGGCATCTCATCGGTGATGATACCGTTCACTCAAACCCGCGAGGATGTGCTGGCAATCGCCGAGCGTTATGGCATTGATTACCTGATGATGCCGGCGGCGCGTCCAGTGCTCGATCCAATCTTTGAGCAAGGCGAGACTGATCCGCGCTTCGTCTATTCCGATGCGGTGCTGGACGGCAATCGGACGATCTTCGCCTTTTATGGCATGTACCCCGGCGGAGTAACAGACGATGAGTGAGCGCACACGGCGCTGGTTGCTGGTGATTATCGGTGTGGGGTGGCTGTTGCGCGTTGTGATGGCGCTGACCACCGAGCCATTGGCATTACGGGCAAGCGGTGGGGATGAATTCTGGTATCTTGCTAACGGCATGGGTTTATTCATGGCAGATCCGACAGGCACCGTCTACGGTGGGTTTCGCTATGCGGCTAATAATCTGCCCATTGCACCGTTATACTTGATCTTCACAGGGGCTTTTCAGCAGGTACTATCGCTGGAACAATCGATGATTGCCATTCGGCTTGTACAGACGATGATGGGCGCGTTAACCTGTTATGTCGCTTTTGACCTAGCCCGCCTGTTGAGCGATGATGAGCGCGTTGGTCTGGTGGTAGCGGGAGCGCTGGCATTCTCCGTGCCGATGATCATCGAACCCTCGCTAATCCTGACTGAAACGCTCTATATGAGTTTGTTGATGACGGGCGTCTGGGTGTATTGTCGTTGGTTAGCGCCGACCCTAACACAAGCGCATCTGGCACAGGCGGTGAGCGTCGGCGTGTTGCTGGGTTTGGCAACGCTGACGCGGGCTGTTGGGTTGTTGTTTCCGGCAGTGATTGCGCTGCACATGCTGTGGTTAGGGCGGGATCACTGGCGCAAAATCATTATGCTGGTACTCATCCTGCTGGTCAGCTATGGTGCGACGATCTCAACATGGACAGTTTATAATCTGGTGCGTTATCAGCGCGTGATTATCGTCAGCAACCAGTTTTTTCCGGCATTGTGGCGTGGGGCAATTGAGGAAGACGGTTCACCTCAGCAAAACGATGAACTTCTGGGCGATGAAACGCCGATGGAACAATCCCTGACGGTCATCCGCAGTGATCTGGCGAGCTTTGTTCGCCTGCGCATTAATGAACTGAGCGGAGCGTATCTGCAACCACACGGTACTGTATCTTTTGGTAATGAAAGCCTGCGCGATCTGGCGCGTCAATGGATCGATGATGGCTTACGCTTAGATAGCTTGTGGCGGTTACTCAATGGCGAGGGCTTTGCGGTTAAGCTGTTGATTTATATCTGGCACTATATCGCGCTGGTAGCGGGGATCATCGGCATGGCATTGATGCGCCAACGGGCTACCATCGCACCGGTGCTGATCGGGTTCATCGTGTATACCAGCACCTTGCATCTGGTGGTGCTGGCACTGCCCCGTTATATCTTCCCGACTTATCCGTTTTACTGGATTTTCGCCGGTGTGGCGCTGGTGGCGCTGTGGGATCGACTGCGGGGGCTGACGCACACGCCCTCCCCCGCAAAACTGTGAACTTACGGCAGAGGCGCCATATACTCGCCTAAGGTAGTAGCATTCAAGCTGGCATAGTGTGTCTCGAAACCAGCACACACACCCGAACCAAGCCCGACATAAGCAAACCAGAATTCTTCGCCATCAACAGTGAATTCACCATAAGATGCACACGGCTCAATATCTATTGCAGTCTGTGCTGAGAAACCCGGATCGGTCAAGCACGCGAAGACATTGCGTTGCACGCGGGTTTTGTTGACCACCAACGACGCGCCGAATTGTGGCACAATGCCCGGATTCTCTTCAATATACACCAAGCCGGATACAGAACCGGTATCCTGTAAACATTGTAGTAAGGCATCGGCGCGTTGTAGACCAGCAGTAAGTGCGACGTTGCCACTCGCCAACGATGCGGCACCAGCACTTGCAATCATGGCATCCGATGCCACATCGAGATCCGTGGTCTCGAAGCCGACGAGCGCCGGTTGCTGATTTTGTGCGGAGAGTGCATCACTAGCCTGATCGCCTGTCTCACAGGCAACGAGTATCATCATCACAATCATCATCAAAGCGATTAAACGTTTGGACATATCAAATCCTTCCCATTTTCAAATGGATGTACATCTTATATTTTACCATCAGTTAGAGGGATTGTTAGGAATTTTAGCGGGTTTTTTGCAAGTCGCGGGGTAAGTATGAGGCGAGCGTCGGATGCTCGCCTCACCACCCGGTTTATGCTGAGTGACTGATTTCAGCTTCGGGTATGGCGAAGATCATGCGCCCGGTCTCGCGGTTGATGAGTTTAGTCACCTCCACCGAAATCGTGCGATCCATATAATCCTTACCATTCTCAACGACAACCATCGTGCCATCGTCTAAGTAGCCGACACCTTGCCCTTCATCGCGCCCTTCCTGAAAGATGCGAATGGCGAAGGTTTCGCCGGGGATATAGATCGAGCGTACCGCGTTGGCTAGCGCGTTGATATTGAGGACAGTCACACCTTGCGCTTCTGCCACCTGATTGAGGTTGAAATCATTGGTGATGACCACCGCACTCATCTGAATAGCAAGCGCCACCAACTTATCATCCACCTGAGCTATATCATCGAAATCATCTTCTACAATACGCAGAGGCACTACATCGTTTTGTTGCAATTTGTTGAGCATGTTCAGTCCGCGCCGTCCGCGTTTACGGCGCAGTGGGTCGGATGAATCCGCGACGCGGTGCAGTTCACTGAGGACAAAACGTGGCACGATGAACGTGCCCCCCACAAAGCCCGTTTCGGCAATATCGGTGATGCGCCCGTCAATTAGCACACTGGTATCCAACAACAACTTGCGTGACGATAATCCGGCGACACGGTTGGCTGGTTTAGTTAAGCGTGTGCTGATCATCTCTAAGATTTCTTTGGATCGCAAACCAAAGATCGTCAACCCGAGGTAAGCCGCAATCATCAGTAGAATCGACGGCACGTATATGCCGAAAGGGGCAACCAGCAATGAAAGTGGATAGGCAGCGAGTAAGGCGATTAGTAAGCCGAGCAACAAACCGATGATCGACATCAGCAAGCGTTCGACGGGCCATTCAGTGATCGAACGGCGCAACATACGCACAGGGCGCACGGTTAACCAGGGAGTCATCACCAGACCAAAGAGCGCACCGACACTACCAAACAAGAAACCACTGAATTCAGGTTCTAAGCTGAGGGCAGTGGAAGTATCCACACCCAAACGGATACCGATGAAAGTGAATATCATAAGGCCTATCATACGAGAGGCAAAATCAGGGGTCATGAGGTTATCTCCTCCAGCACAGGGCAGGTCGTTTCCGCAAATGAGATCATGCGGTGCTGAGAGCTGACGAGCAGGTGCTGATATAAATGAACAGTTGACGAACACCTTATGTGTCCATCGCAGATGCCTATTACATGATATCTATCACAATAAAAGTGTGATAGGTCATCACGGCATCTTGTGGCCTATTATACCCACCTACCCTGTAAAATCACAAGCTTCTAACAAAGTGGTAGGATAACCGCATAGGGTTCAAGCTGGCATTAGCCCTAAACCCATGTGTATGCTTGGATATTACGCTCACGCATCGTCCTGTGGGATGGACTGCAACAGCACCCGCGTGATCTGTTCAATGTGGGTGACATCATGCAAACCCACTTGCATCACGGCATCCGTCATGCTGAATGTACCGCGCTCAGGATGAATGCCGGCGCGTTCCCATTGTTCAGCCGTCAGTTGGGCAAAGACCGTGTGCGTCTGAGCGCGGGATGACTGCAAACTACCCAGAACTTCGGCAAAATTTTGTTGGTTATAAGCGCGGTCAACTGCCATCGCTTCATGATCGTATGCGGGCAATGTCGGTTGTTCGCTATCGCGCATCATGATAGCACGTTCACGGAAGATGATGTCAAAATCGCGTAGATGGCACAGAATCTCCAGCACTGTCCAACCGTCGGCGCCATCGCGCAGGGTAGTGGCTTGTTCGCCGCTCACCGTTGTGAGGACATGCGTCAGAATATCAGCGGTGGTTTCCATCAGGGCGAGGTGACGCTGGCGTATGGCGTTCCAATCAGACATCGAGTATGCTCCTACACTATGAGAGGTTTCACTGATGATAGCGTGTGATAGATGCTATTCCTAGTACCGCACATCTGATAGTATGTGGAATGATTTTTACAGGTAATTTGCACAGGGACAATGCGATGAAATATGGGCTATTGGGCATGATTGTCGGCGTGTTGATTGTGATACTGGGATCTGATAACACAAGCAGTGAGGCACAAGTCCAACCGACACCGGTCAGCGATCAACCCTATACGGGACGACAGTTTATGCGCTCTGATCGGTTGGGGATCACCTTCATCAACTCAGCACAGATTGAATTTGATAACGAGCGCTATCAGAACGCGCTGTTGTTGGGTGCAGGTTGGACACGCTGGCCTCTCTACTGGGATCAAGTTCAGCAAGGGGCGAATGAGTGGGACTGGTCAGCGTATGATGAGCTGGTCATACAGGATGTGCGCTACAATCTCAACATCAACGCGATCTTATTAGGTCGTCCGCAGTTCTTCGCCGATGGAGACAGCATCGCCGGTTTAAATCAACCAATCTTCGCCGATGGCACTGACACACCCGGCGCGGGAAAAGCGATCAATCCCAACAACCTGTGGGCAATCTTTGTATACGAAGCTGTAGAGCGCTATAAGCCGGGGGGCGTGCTGGCACAGCGTCAGGGTTGGGCAGATGGTCAAGGCATCACGTTGTGGGAGGTGTGGAACGAGCCAGACTTACCGCAATTCTGGCGTGGAGGCATTATCGCGTATGCACGCTTGCTCAAGACCGCGTATCTAGCGGCACATCTGGCGGATCCCAACACTGATGTGATGTTCGGGGGCTTGTTGTATAACTCGCCGGATAACTGGTTGGCGCGGGTGCTGGCAATCTACGAAGGCGATCCGCTCGCACGGCAGAATAACTGGTACATGGATGCCGTCGCGGTGCATAGTTATAGTTATCCGTGGCGTAGTGGTTGGTTGACGCGCTACGTCACGCAGACGATGATCGCCTATAATATTGACCGCCCGATCTTCGTCAACGAAACCGGCATCAGCGTGTGGGATGATTATCCAGGGCCGGTATGGACGGAAGCGCCGGAACAACGCCTACGATTGGGAACAGCAGATCAGCAAGCATGGTATTTCATACAGAGTACCACTTATGCCTGGGCAGAAGGCGCGGATGTGGTGTTCTTTCATCAGCTGTATGATGATTGTGGGGATCAGGCGGCGGGCACGAACTTTCCACCGAATAATGGGGATTTGTGCAGTAATGGTCAGGCGTGCTTCGGCGATGCCTATGGCTTATTCCGTAATACCAGCGAGTCGATCTGTTATAGTCAACATCCGAACCCTGGCACTGCCCGTCCGGCTGCTGCCGCATTCCGCATGATGGCGCAGGTTTTCGGCAATGCGCCCTTTGAATATGTCGATGATACGCGCTTAGACGGTAATTCGATCTTTGAGTTTCGCCGTCCAGAGAGCAACGAACGCATCTTAGTTATCTGGAATCGGCGCTTTGAACCGAACAACGCGGTCATCACTGCGGCGAATGATAGCGCAACACTCTACACCATGACACGCACCACCACCCTGCAAGCTCAGGATGGTGCCTATGTGATCCCGTTACGCGCCGCCGAACCGGATAGCTACCCTGAGATTGAGCCGATTGACATCAGCGCAATTGCCGGTGAACCTGTGATTCTCGTTGAAACCATTGAAGGCGAAGCACCTGATATTGAAGCGACAAGTGAAGTCGCCATCGGCGAGACCTCTGGTAGTGTGATCTCGCCGACAGCCACACCAGGGCCGATCTTTAACCCGACAGTCGCGCCGGAGGATGACACCATCGCACCCGTGACCTTCATCGAGCCTTTACCGGAAATCAGCGCCCGCACATTTCTGGTGACGTGGGGCGCACAGGACAACGGCGAGATTGCTCGCTATGTGGTCTGGGTGCAGGTCAATGAGGACGAATGGACACCATGGCTAGAGACTGCCCGCACAGAAGGAATCTACACGGGCACGCCGGGCAACACCTACCGCTTTGCCGTGTGGGCAGTCGATGTTGCCGGCAATTGGTCACGCAATGTTAACTTACAAGCGCAAGCCGAAACAACCGTACAGTGACTCGCACTCAGTCAAGTGGTTCAAGGAAGTAATTTGTGCCAGTACCCTCGACTGTCCAGCCAGTGACGGTGCCGTATTCGATCTGCAACCATGTATAATTTTCGGCACAGACTGGCCCCCCACGCACGATCAATTCACCGTTGCCAGGAATCTCACCGACGATTGCGCCTTCCGTGGTGGGCAGACTGCGAATGCGATTAGGGACGGTTGCCGAGATCACACGGGCAATCTCCCCTTCACTAAGACGAACGGGGGGCGCATTCTCGCACGCTGTCGGCGGTGCGAGTTCTTCTGCATCAAGGTTGATGAAGGTCAACGGTGACGCACCCCACATCACCCGCGCCAGAAAATCATCAGCGAAGCCATCACTGTTAGCGATGTCAGTCACTGTGCCCTCAGCATCAATGATGTGCAGGGTGCTGTCAGCATAGGCGGCGCGCTCACCATCCGGCGCCAGTGCGATCCGTTCCGGCGGGTAAGCACGCAGGACAATATCCGCCAGCGTTGGATCGCTGAATTGCCAGTTATAGTTGAACTCAAAATCAATGGCATAGCGCAAGGTTAAACTATCCGGATTATCGAGTACAGTCAGCGCCAATTGCCCGCTTGCCGGAATTTGTTCGCCGGTGGCAGGATCAATCAGCACCCATCCGCGCTCATCGAACTCAAGGGCATAGCGCACACCATCCGGCGTTTGTACCAGTTCACGCTGATTGTAGAAATCATCGGTTTCGCCGGCATTGAGGATCTCATAACTGGCGCTGATAGCCTGTTCGTTCACATCGACAAGGTGTAAAGTTTCAATATTGAGGAAAGTCACATCGTCAAATTCAAACACCCACAGGAGCAAGCCCTGCTCCGCCACCCATCCGATTAGTTCAGGCGGGGCGGGAAACGGCGCGAGGGGTAAATCAAGCGTGAATTGTGTCTGCTCATCGGTAGCCAGATCGAGAATCACAGCCACCTGGCTATCATCAGCAAAATTGAGCTGTGTCCACGCCAATTGTGTGCCATCCGGTGACCAGCTGACACGGCTCATCACGTATTCAATCGGGGGCAGTTCGTCGTTGAACGGATCATCCGCGCCGGGCTGAACGATGAGCCGTTCGAGCGTGTCGGCGCTCATATCGCACAACCAATAATTCAAGCCATAGGGCGCATCACCGAGACTGCCGAGTTCCTGACGCGCTACTTCAACGCTGGTGGGCACTGTGCCAATGAGAAAGCGCATGTGATCGGGGCTGGCAATGAATTCGCCGGCGATGGTCTCATCAGGCATACACGCATCATAGGGGACAAGCGCATCATCCGTCAGGCGATAGAGTTGGTTGTTGAAATAGGCAATCAAACCTGCATCAGAGGTATCATCTTGCGCGGTGAGCGTCAAGGGGGCCAGTGCAAATAAGATGAGCAAGCTGAGGAATTTTCGATACATTGGGTGTCCATTCACTAAGCGAATCATTGTATCTGCATTGTACCTGATTATATCGGGATTGACCTGCTTTAAGTATGATTTATGCTGAATAGGAATCTATCATATAAGGAGCTTGGTACCGTGTTGGAACTCTTAGTGGCGACACAGAACAAAGGTAAAGTCAGAGAATATCAACGGTTGCTGGATGGTTTAGACGTGCGCGTGATCGGTCTGGGGGATGTTGGGCTGGATCAGCTGGATGTGGAAGAAGTGGGCACAACGTTTGCGGTCAACGCATTGATCAAGGCGCAAGCGTACGCTGAGGCGAGCGGTCACATCGCGTTAGCGGATGATAGCGGGTTGGTGGTGGATGCGCTGGACGGTGCGCCGGGAGTCTACAGTGCGCGATATGGTGAAGCACACTTCGACGATGCCGGACGACGCGCCTACCTCCTAGAGCAACTGCGCGATGTGCCTGCTGAAGCCCGTAGTGCCCGTTTTCGCTGTGTGATCGCCATCTATGATCCGTATCAAGAACGGGCTTATACGGTGAGTGGTGCGTGCGAAGGACAGATCCTCAACGCCGAACGCGACGGCGGACAAGGCTTCGGCTATGATGCGGTCTTTCAACCGGCAGGCTATTCCATCTCATTTGCAGAATTACCCGCTGAGGAGAAGAACCGCATCAGTCACCGTGGGGTTGCCGCCCATAATTTACCGGCCATACTGGCACAATTGCAGAACAAAACCTGAGCGCAATCAGTCCGGTAGTGCATCGCGCATGAACGCGTTGACATCGGTCTTGAGGCGGGCAAGCTGATTGATATCGAGATAGTACATGTGCCCGGCTTCGTAAAAATAATAATGCAGGTTATCGTGTAGTTCGGGCGCAATTCCCATATGATTCATGCTATATTGTGCCGCGAAATGTGGCGTGGCAAGGTCATAATATCCCTGCCCGATGTAAACCTGCATGTAGGGGTTGCGCTCAAGGGCAATCCGTAACTGATCGCTGGTATCGGGGAAGTTCCCGCGATCAAATTCCCACTTTTGATTGACTGTAAAACTCAGAATTTCATAGGGGTCATCGGTCTCGTAGCCCAATTGATCGCGCACGTACTGGTTGAACATGGCGGTATAAGGCGGGATGATCGCACTGAATGACGGGTCAAACTCAGGAAATTCGGTCACGGCGAGATCGGCATAGCCTTTGAAACGGCTATCCAAACGGCCGACCGTGCGGTTATCGTCGCGCAATAATTCTTTGCAGAAGCGCATGATATTCACACGCACTTTAGTACCATCGATATATTGTTCATCCAAACCCGTGAAGCGTGCCAATTGCGAGACAATCGCCTGCCGTTGTTCTGCGCGCAGTTGATCACCCTGCATCAGTGCAGTGGTGTATTCGTTCGCTGTCCACGCTTCCACCTGCGCCAGCACATCAGGCAAGGCTTGTGTTTGTAGATCATCCGGCAAACGCCCGTGATACCACGCAGTCGCGGTATAGGTCGGCAAGAACAGCGCATACGGCAGATCATTCCCGCGCACGAAACGCGCTGTCTGAAAATTGATGATCGTTGAGATCAACAGGATACCGTTGAAGGCGATGCCGTGGTTGATCAGTTCCCCGGCCAAGCCAGCAGCGCGGGTGGTTCCGTAGCTCTCGCCTGCCATGAACAGAGGCGATGACCAGCGCTTGTTGCGCGTCAAGTACAGGCGGATGAACGCGCCGACAGAATCCAAATCACCTTTTAAGCTCCAGAACTTGCTGTTGTCGTCCGGGTTAAGGGCACGACTGAAGCCTGTACCAATCGGATCAATGAACACCAGATCAGTCTGATCGAGCCATGTGTGCGGGTTATCTTCCAGCTGATAAGGCGGTTGAGGCAACCAGCCTTCATCGTGCATTTTGACGCGTCTGGGGCCGACTGCGCCCATGTGCAACCACACCGATGACGAGCCAGGCCCGCCGTTGAAGACGAAAGTCAGCGGGCGAGTGGCGCTGTCGCTCACGCCTTCCAGCGTATAAGCGGTATAGAACATATTCGCGTGATGATCGCCTTTGTCGTCGCGCAGAGGCATCATCCCTGTATGGGCGCTATATTTGAGCGTCTTACCCGCCACTTTGACCTGATGGCGTGTGTGGATCGGTGCAGGGGGTGTTTTGGGTGGGTTATCTTGTTCGGGCGTATCGGGTTTAGCTTGGTCAGACATAGTATCTCCTATCGTTTGAATGAGAAGCGGACGACATCGCCCACACTGAGCGCAATCATACCGTTTTTTAACCACACCGAACAGATTCGCAACGTCGATTAAGAGTGCGAATTTAATTTTAGCGTTACAATGAAATCACTTACTTATGTAACCTAAGGGGAAGATTATGATGAGGCGATTTTTTCTGGTGATGCTCATTGCTCTGCTGAGTGTATCGGCAAGCGTTGTGATGGCGCAAGATAGCACCGATGAGATTGTGACAATTGAGATTCCAGATGTGCTGATCATATGCCCGGGCGAATCCATTGTGCCCACAGTGCGCGATCTCGCATCTTTGTTGGTTGAATTCCGCGATGCGGACGATGCGGTGGTGATCCCCGTCGGCATGATTGGCGAGACCAACGGGGTGACAACAATCACCATCGGGCGCGTGCGCTTGAACTGCGATTCAACAGTGGAGGCATTCGCCCAGTTAAACCCATCACCCTCGGTGGGCATCAACGAGACTGCACCCCGTCCGCAAAATTTGCCGGGCATTGCCGAAGCACAGTCCGGTTATTTGATCGTGAATACGAGCAATGCCAATTTGCGCTCGTGCGATGAACCCACCTGCACCCGCGTCGGCATTGTCAGCGGTGGCGATTATCTGATTGCGCTGGGCACCAACGGGGCGAGCGATGATCGCTTGTGGTGGTACGTGCAAGTGGGTGATATCAACGGCTGGATCTGGGGTGACCTGGTCATCGGGCGCGGTGATCTGACCGATGTACCGGTGGTTGCCACAGCTGGCGAAGTGACCCCGCCAACGGTTTACATCGGCTACACCGGCAACCTGATTTATGATGTGCTGGCTCAGGGCAGTCAAGCGATTTGCGCGGTACAATCTGCTGATAATTACCCCTTACTGGGGCGCAATGCGGATACCTCATGGGTATGGATTGAAGCGCAATGCATCGATGGCACGGTGGTTCAGGGCTGGATGAATGCGGATAACGTCGCGATTCGCAACACAGGCGAGGTATTCGTGCCAGTTCTGGGGCCGGAAGGTCTAGCGAACGCGCAATAAGCATCTGATTGATACGGCACACACAAGGCGGTTCCTCTGATGATCGAGGAACCGTCTTTTTGTTTGTAGGCATGGGTTGCGGTATGCTGAGAGCATGAATCACAAACTGTTTATGAGGAGTGCAAGCTATGTCACGCTTACTAATCCACAATGCGCGAGTGTTGCAAGTCACGACAGATGGAATCGACATTTTAGAAGCACAGGATATTCTGATCAAAGCGAATCGGATTGAGGCGATACAGGCGAGCGGTGTCGACCCATCGCATTTTGACACGGTGATCGACGCACGGGGGATGCTGGCGATGCCGGGCTTGATCAATACCCATGCACACGTGCCGATGGTGGTCTTTCGGGGGTTGGCGGAAGATGTGAACATTGTCGATTGGTTCAACAACATGTGGCAGTTAGAAGCCAACCTGACCCCTGATGATGTCTATTGGGGCATGATGCTGGGCATTGCGGAGATGATCGAAGGTGGCGTAACAGCTGTTGCCGATCACTATTGGCACATGGACAAAGTCGCCGAAGCTGTCGAACAAGCGGGCACACGGGCCTTACTCGGTTGGGCGATGTTCGGCAGTCATGGCGTGGAAGCTATCGAACGCACCGGCGATTTTGTACGCGATTATGATGGCACAGCCAACGGGCGCATCACCACAATCCTCGCGCCCCATGCGCCTTATACGTGTGATATGGATTTCCTGAAAGCGGTGGCACGCAAAGCACAGGCAATCGGCACGGGCATTCATATTCACGTTTCGGAAAATGCCGAGCAGACCGTAGCCAGCCTGAAAGCGCATCAGATGACTCCGATTGAGGTCTTGCAGGAGAGTGGCGTGCTCGATGTGCGAACGATCCTCGCGCATTTGTGCGGCGCCACAGAAGCCGATCTTGACCTGCTGGCGGGCTATGATACAGGGGTTGCCCATGCGCCCAAGACCTATCTCAAGCTAGCGATGGGCTTCGCACCGGTGACCGATCTGCGGGCGCGGGGTATCCCTGTCGGCTTGGCGACAGATGGCGCAGTCAGCAATAACACATTAGACATCCTCGAATCGCTACGGTTGATGGCCATGACGCAGAAGCACCGCGCCGGACAACCGGAAACGCTGACCTTGCAGGATGCGCTGACCATCACCACCCACGAGAGCGCACAGGTCTATGGGATGGCAGATGATCTTGGTGCGTTGAGTGCCGGCAAGCTAGCCGATATTATGCTGGTTGATCTGAGTGGGTTGCATCACCAACCGCTCCACAATATCAGCGCCAGCATGATCTATCATGCCCGTACCAGCGACGTGCAAACGGTGGTCTGTGATGGTCAGGTATTGATGCGGGATCAGGAATTGCTGACGCTGGATAAGAGCGAAATCTTAGATCATGTGCGGGCAGGGATGGAGCGCCTCGCGGAGAAAGTGCCCGGCGCACGCATTCAGATGTATCAACAATCGTGATCTCAGCGTACTTGCTGGCGCAACGCATCGAGTTCGCGCATGTACGCCCAATATTCGGTTTGTAAGTCATCGATAAGATCATCGAGGAAGTTCTCGCCCCGTGCCTGTGCCAGCGATTCTTCCAGCTTGAGTTCCATCATGTGCCCGTAGCGCAAATCATGCTGTTTTTCGCGTAGGTCACGGATTTGCACGGCGAGGTCATGATATTGCTGTTGTAAGCCGTGCAGTTGCAACATCGCCAGCGACATCTGGCTATCGAAGCGGGGCGCTTGTGAATCAGTGACAGTCTCATCGAGCGTATATAACAAATCCGCATCACCACTCTGATAGGCGTTATTAATCAGTGCCATGATTTTGGTACGCTGTTCACGGTCTTCCTCACCCTGAGCGAGATCAGGATGATAGAGGCGTGCCAGCTTGCGATAAACCTGCTTGATCGACTGTGACTTAGGGCGCGGTGCTTCGATAGGTTCGGGGATCGCGAATTGGCGCTCGTGCGGGGGGATGTAGCGTTCGGCTTCGGGCGATGCCTTACCACGCCACAAAGATTCGAGCGTGTGTTGCTCGCCCATCTGTTGTTTGAACAGCAAATCACGCAAGCGATCGAGTGCATTTTTTACCGCGTCGATCTGTTCGATGAGTGGTTTGATACGCTGATTATAACGCACTTCAAAATCAGCGAGATCAGCACGTAATGCCTGACAGGATGCCTCTAACAGGGCGATCTCACGCTCTTGTTCAGCAATTTTGAGGCGTAAATTAGCGATACGGTCTTGTATATCAATCGGCATCAATCGGCTTCTCTGCTGTGATAGTTTGTTCTCCACTATAACATGATTTATATGGACACAGCATAGGTAGATTGATCGGGGGTCTACAAACAGGTTGTCAGAAGATGAAGACGATCATTTCCTTGTCTCACCCATCGTTAAAATCCGCAATAGATCGATGATTCAGGATAATTGTGTGGGTAAAAAGCGCCACCACGAAGATCTTCAAGCGCACAAAGAAAGGCAAAACAGATTCTTTTCTTCGTGTTTTTCGTGGTGAAAAATTTGTCGCATCTCCATCTATACAAGAGATAGGAGTATACAGACAAACTGTGCAGGTTAAATTGACAAGTCTTTAGTAGTCCCATTGATCCCATGCACGGTATAATCGAGATATACCGTTCACCCGTAGCTAAAGGAGCGCCGATGCTTAGCTTGATCGCCTTTCCAGATATTCACGACAAATCCGCCCTGCTGAGAGAGATACGACATGTCATTGCTGATGTGGATGTGGTGCTGTTGCCGGGCGATATGACACATGGCAACGTTGAAAATCTGCATACCATCCTCGATTTAATCAGCACCTATAACGAACAGATTTATGCAGTGTGTGGCAATATGGACACCGTCGAGATGAATATGTGGCTTGCTCGCGAAGGGATCAGTTTGCACCGCAAAAATGTGATCGTCGATGAGTTGGCGATACTCGGATGCGGAGGCGCCTTGCCCTTTTATGGCAAATATGTGTTCAGCGAAGACGAACTCGCTGGTTTTCTCACCGATAGCGTGCGTGGTCTGCCGGACGCTATGCCCAAAATATTGATGAGCCATCAACCGCCTTATGGCACGATGTTTGATCTGCCGGCAGATAGTGATGAGCATGTCGGCAGTCATGCGGTGCGGGCATTCATCGAGCGCGAACAACCGTTGATCTGCTTCACAGGGCATATGCATCATTGTGTCGGGATCGAGCGCCTCGGCAACACACAAATCATCAATCCGGGTCCTATCTGGCAGAGCAATCAATACGCTTATGCTGAGATCGACAATGGCACCGTGACGACCTTAGAAATTCGCGCAGTTGAAGCACTCGATCTCACTGCCGATCACCACTCGGATTGATCGAGTTCCGCACGGGGCCCGATCACCGCACCGGCAAGTTTAATCATTGGCTGATCAAGCGGGGTCACCCACCGTTCCCAATCCGGCGTATGATAAAAGAAGTTATTGCTAGACTTCGGAAAATCATACTTGTAGCTGGTATTGGCCTTATTAGGATCAAAACGAGCGGTCAACTGCTCGTAAATCTCCGGTATGAACAACAAGAGCGGGTTCACAATCCACGATTTCATGAAGCGCACTTCCAAATGCAGGTGATCCCATCCGTTGTTGATGCTGTGATGCTCGATTATACCCAGTTGTGTATCCGGCAAGATGGGATCGCCGGCGCTAAAACGGCGTGCGTTGGTGATGTGCTGATAGATGATCGTATAATCGCCCTGTTTGAGGTGGATGCGCGTGTTGTTCCGGCTAGGATATTCGATTTTGACGAACTCGGCTTCTAAGCCGGCGAAAATTGGCTTGGGCGCTTGACTGTTGCCAAAATCCAGCCCACCATGCAAACCCTGCGAATAACGATCATAGCCGAAGCTCTGCCCCTTACGCATGGCGTACATGTTATTGCCAAAATATTGGAACCACTGAATATCGTTCAGGTTGACGGGCAAGCGCGTGAACAGTGCGCGGTATTCAGGCAAATCTTGCGGTACGGGGCCATCTGGCCCAATTGCAATCAAGCCGGGAATAGTGCCCGGTTCGACTAAGAATACAATCTTCCCGTTGACGCTCTGTATCGCTGACCATCCGTGCTCATGACGCACCCAATAGTAATTATCGGCTTCAGTGAGTGTGTCCATATCACACAGCAAAACCTGCCCGCGAGGTATTGTGCGGAGGATGAGTCCGCGAGGATCGGTGCCGGGTTTCGCCCGTACCTTGACCGCCTGCCCCACCTGTAAGGCCATCTTACCCTGCCATGTATCCGGAATACGCGCTTTTTGCGATTCAGGGATAGGCATAGTGGCGGGACTTGCGAAGATCTCTTTGAGAAAAATTTGGTTACCGATGATATTGCGCTCAGCAGACCACCCGTGTTCATGTTGCCACCAGATATATCCACCGGCTTCCGTACGGGAATCCGGCTTGACATCCAATTCCAGACCCCGCGATAAGCGCGTCGGCAGGCGCTTGCCGTTGGCAGAATCGCGCACGCTGAGCCAGGTTGACCACACCCGAAAACGGCGCGGTGCATTGGGATCACGATCACTAATATCCAGCAGATAGATTTCGGATTGATCGGCAGGGCTGAGTGCTGACCAACCGTACTCATGTTGTATCCACAAATAACCGCCTTGCTGAACAGGTTCAGCAGCGGTACGAGTGACCTCCTCTCCCTGTGCCAGACTGACGCTGATGCGCTTCCCATCCGGTGCCTCGCGCACGCTGAGTGGCCCGTCAATCACTTGAAAACGTTTTGCCTGTGTCATGGTGTACCCCTTCTTCATTATTCTCAATTAAGCGATCACGTTCACAGACGCAACCGTAACCCTAACAGTGACTGTAGCACGAAATGCAAATCACACGGGGAGAAAAGGATAATAAAGCGTTAAAAATGTTGAAAAGTTATGCTTATTTGGGCATGATGGCAAAAATTTATGCTATACTGATGACGGTATAGAACAAACTATCGTAACCCCTCGAACTTTGCTAGAGGAGCTAAGCTAATGGCATTCATTGAAGCCCCGACTAATTTTTACCTCGGGAGAACGTTTAATAATCAGACGGACAAACTCGGTGAGGATGTCGTCTATTATGACTCACGCGATCTGACGACACATGCAGTCGTGGTCGGCATGACGGGCAGTGGTAAAACTGGCTTATGTGTGACGATGCTCGAAGAAGCCATCCTCGATAACATTCCGGCGATCATCATCGATCCCAAAGGGGATATTACCAACCTCGCGTTGACCTTTCCGGAAATGCGCCCAGAAGATTTCCAACCGTTCATTCATCAGGCTGATGCACGGCGGGCAGGGATGGACATCGGCACGTATGCGGCAGATATTGCACAGACCTGGCAAGATGGTCTGGCGCAATGGGGCATCGTCAAAGATCGCATCCGCTGGATGAAAGGTGCGGCAGAGCTGAGCATCTACACGCCGGGCAGTGATGCCGGTTTACCGATCAGCATCTTGGCTTCGTTGCGTGCGCCCCGTTACAACTGGCAGGGTCAAGAAGAGGCGACCCGCGAACGCATCACCGGTATCGTCAATGCGTTGTTCGCGCTAGCGGGCATGAAGTACCAATCGGTGAAAGATGTAGAGCATGTCTTGCTCTCGAACATCATCGAAACCAGTTGGCGTGCAGGCAAAGACCTGACATTGGAAGATATTGTGTTGCAGATCAAGCAACCGTCATTCGATAAACTGGGTGTATTCCCACTCGATCAGGCGATCAGTGAGAAGAAGCGTTATAAGCTGGCTATGGAATTGAACAACATCATCGCGGCACCGTCGTTCCAATCGTGGTTACAGGGGCAACCGCTCGATATTCAGAGCTTGCTCTATCAACCGAATGGTCGCCCGAAGGTGAGTATCTTCTACACCGCGCACCTCAATGACCAGGAGCGCATGTTCATCACCACGCTGATCTTGGAATCGATCATCGGCTGGATGCGTACGCTCTCGGGTACACCAAGCTTGCGGGCAATCCTCTACATTGATGAGATGTTTGGCTTGTTCCCGCCCTATCCGAAGAATCCACCGACGAAAGAACCGCTATTGCGCCTTGTCAAGCAAGCGCGGGCGTTCGGTGTGGGTATGATCCTCGCCACACAGAACCCCGGCGACTTAGATTACAAGGGCTTATCGAATGCGGGGACGTGGTTTATCGGGCGCTTGTCGTCGGAGAATGACCGCAACAAGGTGATGTCCGGACTCAAGTCGATGGCCACTGCCGAAGAAGGCATGGATCTGGGCGATGTGGAGCAATTAATCGCCGATGTACAACCGCGTGTATTCTTGATGCGCAACGTTCACAACACCGGCGGGCCGATCCTGATGCACACGCGTTGGGCGATGAGTTATCTGGCGGGCCCGATGACGCGCACCCAGATCGGTTGGTTGATGCAAAATCAGAAGCAACAACTCATGGCACGCATGGCACAACAGCAGTATGTCGGGCAGGGTTACGGTCAGCAAGCGCCATATGGTGGCGGATACAGTCAAGGCCAACAGGGTTGGACGCAACCGCACCAGACCGGCGGGTTCGGGCTACAGGGCGCACCGCCACCACCACCCGGATATGGCGCACAGGGCACACCGCCACCACCGCCCGGATTCGGCGCACAGGGTGCACCGCCACCACCGCCCGGGTTTGCACCACAACAACCCAATTATGGGCAAGGTGGGTTCGGTCAGATGCCTCCACAGGGTGGGTTCGGCGCACAATCAACAGGTTTTGGTACGCAGGGGATGCCTCCGGCGAATAATAACATGGGCGCGACACAGGGCACGAACGCTCAAAATCAGCGCCTGCCCGGTGACTTCGTGCGCAGTAAACCACCGATCACATCCAGCATTCAGGAGTACTTCTTGCCGGCCGTGCTGAGCAGTCAGCAAGCGGTGAGCGCTTATGAGCAGCGTACCAGTCAGCGTATTCCTACACAGGGTGGGCAGATGGCACTGGCTTATAAGCCTGTTCTGCTGGCACAAACCGCCGTGCGCTATCAAGAGAAGAAAGCCGAGATTTACACCTCGCGGGATTACGCCTTCCATATACCGGATTTAGAAGCACGCGGTCTGGTACACTGGGAAGATCATCAAGCGCCGGTGTTCGATGTGCGCCAGTTGAGCCGTGAAGGTACTGATCAGGCAATCTTTCAGGAGTTGCCGATGGGCTTACTCGATGAAAAGCGCATCAAGGACTTGGAGAAAGAGCTAGTAGACTTTCTTTATAACACGGCACGCCTGATTATCCCGCATCACCCGCAATTTAAGATGTATGGCCACCCGGATGCAGACATCGGACAATTTCAGTCGCAGGTCTATCAGAAGGCGCGTGAGGAACGCGATACTGAGATTGACAAGCTCACTGAACGCTACGGGGGCATGATGGACAAACTCGAAGACCGTCTGCGGAAGAAAGTACGCGAACTGGAAGCCGAGCAAATCGAAATCAGAGACCGCAAGCGCGAGCAACTCTACACCACAGGTGAAGCGGTGCTGAGTTTGCTACAGGGGCGCACCAATTACACGCTCTCGCGTATGAGCCGTACCACACGCTATAAGCGCCAGACCGAAGAAGACATCAGCGAGAGCCAAGAGGTGATCGTCCAGATTGAGCAAGAGATGTACGAACTCGAGCAAGAGTACGAAACCAAGTTGACCGAGGTCAACAACAAATGGGGGCAAATCGCCAACTCGATGCAAGAGTATACGATCACGCCGTATAAGAAAGATATCCACGTGATGGTATTTGGTGTGGGGTGGTTACCCCATTACTATGTGCCGATGGGGATGGCAGGTGAACCGTTGGTAATTCCAGCTATCGGGTAAAACCAAATACAGTATCCGGTAAGAGGCGCAACGCGGGCACACTATCTGAGGTGTGCCCGTTTTTTGATTATTGTGTGAGCGTGATCTCATTGCTGACCAGACCGGTCAGCAGATCAATGCAGGCTTGCACGTCGCTGAGATCGACGGTTTCACTGGTGGTGTGCAGGAAGCGCGTCGGGATGCTGATGCACCCGCTCGGCACGCCGGCATGGGTGACTTGAATCGCGCTGGCATCGGTACCCCCGCCAACCAGCAATTCTAGCTGATGCGTGATGTTATCAGCTTCGGCGCGTTCAATCATCCAATCCACAATCGAGCGCGGAACAATGAGACTGGTATCTGCAACTTTGATCGCTGTCCCACCCCCGAGCTTAACCGCCATCTTACGCCCTTGAATCTCATCACCGGTTGCAGTCACATCGAGCGCGATACCGATATCGGGATTTACACCAAAGGCGGCGGCTTTCGCCCCGCGCACGCCCACTTCTTCCTGTGTGGTAAACACGAAGTGCAGTTCATTGGGTGTGCCCTGTGCTTTGAGCTTGCGCATGGTTTCAATAGCAACCACACACCCGATGCGATCATCGAGCGCCTTGGCGATAACACGATTGCCACGCTGTTGTGCTTCGCGCCAGAAGCCTGCGGGACTGCCGGCTTGCACGGTCATCTCACCGCTTTCGTCTTGCACGTCGATATAGAAATCATCGGTGCTTTTGGCGCTGGTGCGGCCTTTGCCGAAAGCATCATGCACAGCAATCACACCGATTGTCCCATCTTCAAACTTGACACGGTTACCATGTAGGGAAGTATAGAGCAAGCCGCCAATATTGCTGAAACGCAAATAACGGCTGTTGGGTTCGGCATAAGTTGCCATCACGCCGATCTCATCCATATGCGCGGCGATCATCACACGCTTACCCTGCCCGACTTCCCCGATACGACAAATCAGGTTACCCATGCCATCGACACGGATGTCATCGGCGAGATCAGCGACTTCTTCTTGAATGAGCGCCCGCACCTGATGTTCGTAACCGGATGGCCCCCATGCTTCCGTCAATTTTTTAATCAGTTCAAACACTGCGTATTCTCCTAAAAATCATAAAGTTGTTGGTTGATACAAATACGCACGTCCTCAACTGAACGCGATGGCTTCTGACGTGAGTTGCGTCAGCACCGCCTGAATCAGTTGTAGGTCGTGATTATAATCCGTCTTGCTGAGGAAAGCTGTCGGGCTATGGATGTAACGACACGGCATACTGATAACTATCGACGGCACACCGGCGTTGCTGGTGTGGATGCGCCCGGCATCGGTGCCACCTCCCAACGCGGTCTTGAGTTGATAGGGAATATCCTGCGCTTCAGCAATCTGGCGCACGAAATTCAGCAAATGTGGCGCGGTAATCATACTGCGATCCATCACCGTCAGCACTGGCCCACCGCCCACCACGCACGCTGGATTGGCGACAGTCGGATCATCGAGGTCGGCTTCTGGATCAGGGACATCGTGCGCCGTTGTGCCTTCTAGCACAATGGCCACATCCGGTTGGAGGCGTTGTGCGGCAACCTGTGCCCCGCGCAAACCGATCTCCTCCTGCACGGTGAAGGCCGCTAGCACCTCGACATCGTAGCGATCCCCTTGCAGAATATCAATCAGCAAGGAACACCCCACGCGATCATCGAAGGCTTTCCCGCGCACCATCACCTCATTGATTTCGGCGTAGGTGCTATCAAATGTGCCCCGTGTGCCGAGTTTCACACGCGATTCGGCGGCGCTCTTATTGCTTGCGCCAATGTCGATACGCAGATCACTTACAGATTTCACGTTCTGATCACGATTTTTGTGAATGGGTGTCCATAAGACCACGCCCTGTATCTGATCTGTGCCGAGCTTAACGCGCAAGCCGGGCATAATGCGAGCAGGTACGCCGCCCACATTGGTGAAGCGCAGTAAACCGTTGCTATCAAAGCCCGTCACCATGAAACCGATCTCGTCCATATGCGCGGCGATCATGACCTTGAGCGGGTTCTCGCCTTTGCCAGCTTTGCGGGCGGTCAGGTTGCCGATGGCATCAATCTCAATATCAGTGACGTGATTGTTGATAGCATCGAGGATAATTTTGCGGACGGCGTTCTCCTCACCAGAGACACCGACTGCATTTGAGAGTTGTTCTAAGAGCATGACCTATCCTTCATTGAGTGCATAAAGTGCCTGTTCATCAGTTGGGATGTGCCCGCGTCGCATTCAGCGATAAGGGCAATCATCACGATCACAACCGCCATCAGGAATCAGTGCTTCCGGACGACCACAAACCGAACAGGTGGCGCGTTCGGCAGGCAGGATGTCATCTTTATCATCACCGTGTAAGACCACATCATCATCACCGGTCATGCGATTGTAACGGGTCATAGTGCCCATGACCGCCGTCAGCACCATGGGATGCGTGTCGGTCATGGCTTGATTGAGTGCTTTCTTGGCGGCTTCGTATTCTTGATCGTCAAGTTCATCGACGTAATCGCCGAGGGTACGTGCCGCCCGCATCCGCTCGTCACTATCCGGGCTATTGAGTAAGGTATCAATAACTGCCAAAAATTCAGGATCCATAATTAGTCCTCCTGTTGCTCGGCTTGTAGTTCTTGCCACGCAATCGCCTGTAAGAAATCCGCATCCAGCGACGCGATGAACGAGGCGAGTAAGCGTCCGGTACGCTCAATATCGCGCAGATCGACGGTTTCAACCGGGCTGTGCATATTGCGCAGAGGCAAGCTGAGTAACGCTGTTGGGATGCCATCGCGGGCAACCTGTATCGCCCAGGCATCGGTGCCGGTGGCGGCGGGAGCAGGTTCAATCTGATGTTTAATCTCGTATTGCTTGGCGACGTCAATGAGCTTATCAAACAATTGCGGGTGAATATTGGCACCGAGCGCGACAGCGGGCCCATCACCCATCGTAATGGCATCGTCGGCACTGATGCCCGGTTGTTCGGCAAAGCCGACATCCAGCGCAATCGCAATATCCGGTTGAATGTACGTGGCAGCGGTCCGCGCACCGATCAAACCGCTCTCTTCTTGTACGGTGGCAGTGGCGTAGACATCCCACTGATGTTGCATCGATTGTAGTTCGTGCAGGGCAAAGGTGACAGCAGCCACACAAGCGCGGTCATCCATGGCTTTACCAGCGACTAGTTGCCCGTTGAGATCCACCATCGGGGTATCAGGCGTGATGAGATCACCCGGACGCACGAGACGCGCCACCTCTTCGGCAGGTAAGCCCACATCGATCACCAGCTGGTTGAATGTCGGGTATTTTTTGTTCTGGGCATCGGTCATCAGGTGTGGGGGGGTGCTAGCGACTACCCCGCGCAAGGCTTCGCGCCCGTGTACGATCACCGGTTGAGAGAGCATCACGCGGTTATCCACGCCGGAGATACGATGCACATAAATGAAACCATCGACAATATCGCGCACCATCATGCCAATTTCATCCATGTGAGCGGCAAGCATGATCTTACGCGGTTGATTGAGGGGGCGAGTGGCGCGTTTGACACCGATCAAACTACCGAGTTTATCCTGATCGAAATCGTCAACGATGCCCGTCCAACTCTCGCGGATGATCTCGCGGACAGGGGCTTCATGTCCGGAGGGGGCGTGTGCGTCCACGAGCGAACGCAGGTGTTCTTTCAAATCAAACAAATGAACAATCCTCTGCATAACATTGTCATCATAATTTGCATTGGATTGTACCACTGTCTGCGCGTTGTGTCATTGTGGCGGTTTAGGGGGTAACAGAAAACTCCCGCCCGATTGGGCAGGAGCTTTCCAGTTAAAACGTTACAAGGAAGAATTTCAGCGGGTTAGGCGAAATTATTCCATTTCATCCATTGTTGGTACGATCACAGCGTCAATGACGTGGATCACACCATTGCTTGCTTCGATGTCTACCATCTCAAGGATGACGTTGGCTTCGTTGATCATCACACCCATGTCTGAGATGGTGATGGTTGCATCTGAGCCATCTGCCATGGTGATGGTAGCCGTACCCATCTCGTCAACCAGTGTGCCGAGTTGGAAGCTGTAGACGGTACCCGGGAATACGTGGTATTGCAGGATGGTCGTCAACAGTTCGGTATCAGCAACGATGTCTTCCAGACCTTCGACAGCTGCGAATGCTGCGTCAGTTGGTGCAAAGACGGTCACAGCGGCGGTTGGGTCTGAGAGCAGTTCCAGCACTGCTGGATCAGCTGCGGTGACAGCGGTCAACAGGGTGGTGAATTCGGGTTCTTCAGCTTCGGTGAGTTCAACCACGATGTCAGCGATGGTGCGTAGTTCTGGCACAAGTACAGCGTCGATGACGTGGATCACACCGTTAGCAGCTTCGATATCTACCATTTCCAGCACGAGGTTAGCTTCGGCAACGGTGATACCCGCTTCGAGATCCAGTGCACCTTCTTCGTCGGTGGTGCCTGCGATGTCAAAGGTCTGTCCGCTGAGGGTTAGTGCGGTAAGTGTGACTGCACCTTCTTCATCAGCTTCTGAGCCTTCGAGACCAGCGACGACGTCACTGGACAATACACTACCATCAATCACGTGGTAGAGCAGGATTTCATTGAGGCGTGGTGTACCTTCTTCGGTCAGAATTTCGTTGAATGCTTCTTCGCCGAGTGCTTCAGCCAGTGCAGCGAAAGCAGCGTCGGTGGGTGCGAAGACGGTCAGATCAGCTTCTGGATCGGACAGTGCTTCGAGAATTGATGGGTCAGCGGCGCTGACAGCAGCTAACAGGGTGGTGAATTCAGGTTCTTCAGCTTCGGTAGAAGCGACCACGATGTCAGCAATGGTTGGTTCCATTTCTTCGTCCTGTGCAGCGACAGGCACAACAAGCAATAAAACAGCAAACAAAATACCAAATACACGTTTCATATGTTACTACTCCTAATATGGTTAATCGTCAATACGATTTGTAAATGGGTTCTACGTTGATCAGATTAGAGGCGATTGTTAAGTAAAATCCAAGTGTCTGATGAGTCCGTAATTAATACTTTAAGATTTATGTGAGACTGTTAAATAACAGTTAAATGGTAAAATAAAGGCGTCTGTGTAATTGATAAGTGGTCATCCAAAACGTACATAACATGCGTATTATGTCAGTTATGTCGATAACAATTCCACAAAATTGGACAATTTGCCCTTTTCGTGCAGGCAATTGATAAGCAAAATGTAGGTCAATACCCATTCATTAAAATTCTGGATAGAAAGTATAGCCCCATGAGCGAAATTGAAACCCAAGCGCAAGCCCTTTACAAAGAAGGCGATTATGAAACTCTCGTTGAACTGATGAGTGAGCAACTCGAACAAGAGCGCAATGCCGCCTATTTTTATTGGCGCGGGATGGCATTGATTGAACTGGGCGAAACTGTCGAAGCCTTCGCCGATATGAGCCAGGCGGTACAGATGGAGAAGCGCAATGCACGGTATCTTGTCGGGCGCGGGCGTGCCTTCTGGATGAAGGGTGATGAGAAAAATGCCATGAGCGATTGGAAACGCGCAATCAAACTCGATCCAAACAACGCGCTAGCATATGCGGAACGTGGCGAGTACTACAGCACACACAATCAGGTTGAGAAGGCGCTCGACGATTTTAACAAAGCGCTCGAATTAGACGATCAACTGGGTGAAGCCTATTACGGACGCGGGATCATCTACAGCGATAAGGAAGACTATCAGGCGGCGCTCGATGATTACAATCAAGCACTGGCGTTGATGGGCGATGATAGCGACGTGTATACCAGCCGCGGGGCGGCACTGTTCTACCTCGATGACTGGCAAGCCTCAAAAGCCGATTTCACCAGAGCACTGGAACTGGATGAAGAGAACGTGCGCGCGATGAACAATCGCGCTGTGGTTGAGTTCTGCCTCGAAGAATATGAAGATGCGAAAGAAGATTACGCCACAGCGTTGAACTTCATACCTACCGAGCGCCTGTTGATGGGTGGTATGGCTGTCACCTTGCACGCGCTGGATAATGATGACGAACACGCCCGCGAGTTATGGCGTGGTTTGATTAAGCTTGACGGACGCTATCGCGATGCCCAATGGACAGGACAAGAGTTACTGTGGCCGGAACCACTGGTCAAGGAAGCCGAGCAACTGATCGCCAAGTTATAACCAAGCAGATCACCGGTGGTCAATTGGACTGCCGGCATTTTCTCATAGTAGTTGCACACGCAGGAGTACACCTTATGCCTTCTCTGGAGGATTACACGACACAGGCGCGTCTTGAAATGGAACAGGGCGACTATGGCGGGGCAATCCGTTCATTGACGGAGGCACTCGCCATCGAGCGCGATAACAGCACCCTTTACCTGATGCGCGGATTGGCATACTTCATGCGTCATGATTATGATCTGGCAATTGAAGATATGACGGCGGTACTGACTGTCGATCATCGGAACCGAGATGCCGTGCTGACACGCGCTCACGCGCACTTTTATCAGCAGGCGTGGGACGACGCACTGCACGACTATAACGAATATATCGCGCTAGCGGGCGATCAAGCTGACCTACCCTACGCACGACGGGCGCTGGTACTGGCACAACTCAATCAGCGTGAAGAAGCACTCGACGACTACACCCGCGCCATCGAGCAGGGCACAGATGTCAGCCAACATTATTATCATCGGGCGGCATTGCATTATACGCTCGGCGCATTCGCTGAAACTATCGCTGATGCCACACAGGCAATCGAACAAGGCTTCCCGGCGCCAGAGGCTTACGAAATACGCGGAAGCGCCCACGCGCAGTTAGCACAATGGGAAAAAGCCCTCGCCGATTATGATGAGGCGCTCGCGCTTGATCGGCGCAGTGCGAGCGCTTATTACAATCGGGGGGCGGTGCGCTATCAATTGGGGGCGCTAACCGATGCGATCAGCGATTTTAGCATGGCACTCAAGATGAACCCGCAAGATACCGCTACCCGCTACGCACGGGCGAGCGCCTATCTGGCACAGGGCGACGCGCTACAGGCACGCCGTGACCTGAGTTATCTCATCAAGCAGGGTGCTGACAGCCCACCGATCTATCACAAACGCGCAGAAGCCTATTATCAACTGGGGCAATATGACAAAGCCTATGCCGATCAGACGCGGGCGATAGAACTAGCGCCGACACACAGCGCCTATCTGATGCGTTTGGGTGAATTAGATATTGAACGCCAAGCCTATCCCAGTGCGATTGGTCTGCTGAAGCGTGCTTTGCTCAACCGGACAGACAAGGACACCCGCACCCATCAGCGTAATCTCGGTGGGTTGGCGTTGGCCTACTACCTCAACGCTGATGATGATCAGGCGAGCAACTACTATAATCAACTGGTGGCGCACGATTTAGATTATGGAGATGCGGCAGTATGGCAGATGCGCTTTGGCTGGTCAGAGTTGCTGATTGATGCGGTGAACGCGCTGATCGAATCCATCGAAAACGCGGACAGCTAACTCACGTCAATCAGGGAAGCCATGTCTCCAGAAATAACACGCCGTCGATCCATTCGCCATTGATCGCAATTTCCCAATGCAAATGCGGACCATTACTGCGTCCGGTATTGCCACTCATGCCGATCAATTGCCCCTGTGTGACCGCATCGCCGCGCTGAACAGTCATCTCCGAGAGGTGGGCATAGCCGGAGAACACCCCCCACCCATGATCGATCAAGACATAATTCCCACGAATATCAAGCGTGCTGGCGAAAGTGACAATACCATCTGCCATTGCGCCGACGGGCGTGCCAACCGGCGCACTCTGATCCCAACCGGTATGGCGCGTCTGTACCGCTTGATTGAGGATGCGATACTGCCCAAAGCGGGCGCTATAACCGGTATCAATCGGCAATGACCACGCCACATCTGACCACTGGCGCTGATCGTTACTCTCGTCAAATAAGCTATTGAGGCGCGCATACTCGGTGCGTTCAATAGCCGGATCAATCAAATAACCGAGCGTCGCGGGTACGTCGAAGAACTGACGAATGTACCCGCTGGATTCAACGGTGATGCTATCGGCGAAGTTAACCGTTGTGCCGTCCGTCTTGCGAATGATGACCGAGAGCGCGTAATTGCGTGGTTGCGCGTCAATATCAGCGATGACAAAAGCATACCATGCCCCTGCCCCTGCATTGTAAAACGGATATTCTCGATTGCGGAACAATACGCGCCCCTCTTGCACGTCCTCACCATTGAGGCGCAATAATCCTACTTGCCCCTGCACCAATGACGGAAACAGACGCTCTAAGGTTAAACCGGTGTTATCCGCCGAGGCGCTCACCGATGGCGGTGTCAAAATTTGTGGTGTGGGTTCGGGTGTGCTTTCTTGTGCGCCTATGCTAATGGGTACGAGCAAAAAACAGAGGCAAACGAGCAAGAGATAACGACAGTTCATAGCTGGCTTTCAGTCATCACATATGGATTGATCGCTCTGATTGTAGCCCTGACCGCGCATCTATCGCAAGCCTACGATTTGAGCGTTCAGCACACATAGCATATGTTAAAATGGGTGAGATGGTTGTTTATAGGAATAAAGAGTATGTCAGACGATTTTATTGTAGGCAAGCAAAGACGAACGATTGAGGATCAGATCGTAGAGCGGTTTGAACAGGTAAATTTCAAGCAGAAACAGCACGCCTATCTAGAAGATGATGCGTTCTGGGATTTTGTATTCTCATGGTACGAACTGGTGAAATATTATGAGCGCGTGCGTGACACCGCGATTGGTGCACATATGCTGGAGCTATATCAGCAGTGCCGGCAGGTGTTCCATGTGGCGGTGACGGACAGCACATTGCACGAACGCCGTCGCGATAAAGCCAGCGATGCGATCTATCAAATGACGTACTACGTGGATCGTATGTTGAAACAAGCCGAGCGCAACGGCATCGAAAAAGCGTCAGAAAAGCGGGATGCAGTTGGCGATACCTCATGGACGGGCAAGCCCGATACAGATGCCGACGATAGCGCAGATGATACGCGTTCGTCAATGAACTAACGTTTGATAAGGTGTATTTCAAGCAGAAGAGCGTTCAACTAGTTAGAGGGATAGGCTATTGATGCAGAACAGATGTACAATCGAGTTTTTATGATGTATATTAGAAAAATAACAGCTATAATTGATTTAAAGTAGCTAGATAGGATTAAGTAATGAACAAACAACGCAAACCGAGTGGTAGTAGAGGCATTGAGTGGACAGATTATACTTGGAATCCGGTTCAGGGTTGCAAGCATGGATGTCGCTGGACAATGCCTGATGGTAGTGTTGCAGAATGTTATGCAGAAACAATCGCGAACCGTGTTGCTCAAAAAGCTTATCAGCATGGGTTTGAACATCATTACTGGAATCCACACAAACTCCATGAACCTCTGAAACTTAAAGAACCTGCACGGATTTTCCTTGATAGCATGAGCGATCTTATGGGACATTGGGTTCCGAAAGACGAGATTGAGCAAGTATTAGATATCTGCCGTGAAGCAAGTTGGCATGATTTCCAACTCCTGACAAAAAATGCTCCGCGACTTTTAGAATTCGATTTCCCTTCAAATGTCTGGGTTGGAGTTAGTGCTCCACCATCACAGATGTTTGGAAAGCCTCTGTCGTTTAACCAGCAACAACGCATGGTCGCACGTCAATTAGAAGTTCTTAGTCAGCTCAGTATGCCTGTCCGCTGGATGAGCATTGAACCACTATCTTTTAATATTGCTCCTCTATTGAATGAAAGTCCTTTGGAATGGGCTGTAATTGGCGCAGCAACAAATGGTAACAAAATTTATCAACCCGAACCAGCATGGATTCAGAATGTTCTGAACGTCATGGATGAACAAAGTACAGCAGTTTTTTTCAAAGGCAATCTAGAATGGCATGAATGGCGTGAAGTGTTTCCAGACGCTCAGTGTGATGTTCAATCATCACTTCTCGGATAGAGAATACAATTGTCATTCAATCTATATTGTTTTCGGTTTGTTGGTGAATAAATCTTGCCTTCCTTGACCATCTCATTGAGTGCTTTTTTATATTCTGAAGAAGAGAATCTCATAAAATATGCTTGCACAATTAAATCCCATAGTCTGGAACGAGTCTTACCGGGGTTTTTTTGGACGTAATCCAAAACGATCTTTTTAATCTCTTCAGGGTTACGCCAAGTTTGCCAATTAACATCGGCAAATAGTGTATTTTCAAATTCCTGCTGATGCATGTGTTGTTCAAAAGCTCTCAACATCTCATCATTAAATAATTTCATCGCATCGAGATGACGTGAGGCAAAAATCGTATAGTATTTTGCACGACTTGTACGAGACTCTTGAACAGGACATGCACCAGTGTAGCTCAAATAGTTCGTACTCGATAAAAGAGAACAGTATTCTTCCACCACCCTCTCCTCGCGTTCCTTTGCACTTAGCCCTTCAGCAAACATGTATTTTTTCCAGTAATCTCCCCCGAGGACACGAGATAACGTTTCATGAAAACTACGCACAGTATTATTGTCAGGAGTTTCAAGAAATGCATCACGTGCAGCTAGTCGATGTAAAATAGGTGCTTGGAGATTAATGAGGATTTCTGTGCTGTATTGAGTGTTACGTTCAATAAATGGTCTAATTAGGTCGAAACTTGCTTCTTTTAATCCGAATGGATCCATATAGAGAAAAATTGTTAATGGTTCTTCGAGACGTGAATGAACTTGTCGAAGTACATCACGGCTATCGCCATGTACAGCTTCAGCCCCACTGTAATTTGCCTTTTCTAGAATAGAACTTAACTGATTATGGTGATCTTTATTTAAGTTGATGAAGATCGCTTCGTATCGTCCTTTTGCATATCTTTCGGCTGCTTGACAAATAATTAAGGGTGAACCGGGGCTACCATCATCGAAACGTCCAGGGCCTGCAAAGGCATCAATAATTAAGAAGGGATAATGGGTTCTACTCATTTTAGCAAAATACGGTGACATGTAAGAGCCAAGAATAGCATCTTTGATTTTTGACCAGGGGCGTTTTCCGGAAAAAAAGTCGCTTTCGGACATAATATCTCCTTAATAGAATTTTGATACGTACTATGTGGATCGTATGTTGAGACAAGCCGAGCGCAACGGCATCGAAAAAGCGTCAGAAAAGCGGGATGCAGTTGGCGATACCTCATGGACGTGCAAACCGAATATAAATGAGGATAGCGCAGATGATGCGCGTTCGTCAATGAACTGAAGCTGGTGCGAGAGGCACTGTGCAGTGCCTCTCAGCGATTGAGTTTCTTACGCACAAAGCCGATGAAGGGCTTGGCGAGTTTCTCGCGTTCAACACTCATCTGATCTAGATAGTTGTGGTTGGCTTCCTCAAAATCGTGCAGTAGGCGCTCTAGTTCTCGAATTTGTGCCGGTGCGGGTTCGTTCTTGAACAGCACAATCGCGGTGGTGAAATGACGTGCCATGAAGATCACCCAGATGCCACTGTTGAGCTTGCGCGTGACCGGCTCAATGAAAGCACGTTCTTCCAGCTTTTTCGAGAATTCGTTGAGCGTGGGTGCAATCGCCTCTGCGGACAGATCAAAGTTACCCAGTGTCTCGATGATCGTACCACTGCGATGATGATAGAGTGCCAGACCGACCGCCTTACCCGCAGTTGCCTTGCGAATAGCAATCGTCGATGCTTCATTACCACCAGCACGTGCCGTGTCATGATCGAGTAACTGCAACGCCATTTCCAACTGGTTGTTATAGCGTTCATAGAGGATATTGAACTGCTCGCTACTGATTTTGCCCTCGCCGAATTCGGTCAGCAAATTGCGTAGCTTGCGTTGAATTTCATCTTGAAAACTACGTGTATCTTTATTACTCATACCTCAACCCCGGTTACTGTTGATATAGTGTTATGATACCATGTGAAAAGCGTTTTAATCCATCAATTATTGCAGAAGCCTAATTTACATTTGCCACAAGTGCCACTCAAGAGGATAATAAGCTCTGTTAACGATTACAAGAACTTTGCAAGAGGGGGTTTCACCTTTGGTTAGCTTACAACGATTCGTTGCAACACTCATTTTGATTATTGTGCTTGCGGCGTGTTCTGCTCCACAAGATACGTCAATCACCAATCCCAACAATGCCAGTGCGAGCAATCCACCAGTTGATGCTGCGAGTGACCCCGCCAACGAGGGTTTAGTAGCGCGGGTGAACGATGTCGGCATCACGCAGGAAGCGTATCAATACGCTTATAACCGCCGTCGTACCAACAGCAACGCCGCCGATGATAACGCGCTAGCGCAACAGGTACTTAATGAGCTGATCGAGCAAGAGTTAATCGAACAAGCCGCGCCAGATGTTGGCGTGACGATCACAGATGCCGATGTGGAGGCTGAGATCGTGACGCAACGTGAGATCGCAGGCAGTGAGGAACAGTGGTTGGCATCACTCGAGCAGAACGACTACACTGCAGATGAGTGGTTCGAGGCACAACGCGAGGTACTGATTACGCTGGGCGTGCGCAATGTGCTGATCGAGCCGTATCTGGGCGAGATTGAGCAGGTCAACGCCCGTCACATCCTGGTACGCACAGAAGAGCGTGCCAACGAAGTCTTAGATCGGCTGGAAGCAGGCGAAGGCTTCGCTACTTTAGCGGCTGAATATTCGCTGGATGTGACCACGGCGGAAATCGGCGGAAATCTTGGTTGGTTCGCCCGAAATGAACTATACTATCCGAGCTTAGAGAACCGCGCCTTTGACTTAGAGATTGGCTCCGTATCGTATGTATCAACGCCATTAGGTTATCATGTGGTACAGACGCTAGCGCGCGAGGTGCGAGAGGTTGAACTAGAGCGCTTACCGATATTGAGTGAGAATATCTTCAACAGTTGGCTCGATACACAATACCGCAACGCCAACATCGAAGTTTACCTGCAATGATCACGCCTGAATTTGCCCTAGCGGGCATAAGCGTAACATTCGATCAATACGAGAGAGACAACGAAGGGACTTGGTATGGATTTTGATTTCGGTACCGGCAGGAACAAATTCTATAATTTCATCAGTATCGGCTTCGTAATCGGGGCGGTGCTGGCATGTGGCATCACGCTGTTGCTTTTACTGTTCGGTGGTGGCGGAGACAATACAGACGATGTGGCACTCGCTTTACCGACTGCCATCGAATTCCCAACAGAACCTCCAACGCGGACACCAACAGTCACGCGCACGCCGGGACCGGCAACCTTCACGCCAACCCCTATCCCTAGCTTAACGCTTGTCCCTAGCGAGACAGCAACACCCACGCTGACAATCTCGCCGACTTTATCACCCACGCCGACGATCACGGACACACCTCCGCCGACAGAAATACCTACGGAGACTGAAACACCATTGCCAACAGTCGGCACACCGCCACCGTCGCCATCGCCATTCTTATTTACGCTTGAGAACGAAGTGGTCTACACATCGAACCTAAACGCTTCTGGTTGTGCGTGGCAGGGTATCGGCGGACAGGTTCTGGGCTTAGATGGCAACGCGTTTTCCGGCAATATTCGCGTCAGCGTGACCGGTGGCGGATTGCCTCAGGCGTTAGTGGGCGAGAGTGGTGCGAACACGCTCTACGGGCCCGGTGGATACGAAGTACAACTGGCGAATAGCATCAACACACAGGTGTATTTCGTGCAGTTGGTGACCACTGTCGGCACAGCGGTATCGGACGTGGTGCAGGTGACCTTCCCCGGCACGTGTGAAGGTAATCTGGCACTGTTAACCTTCCGACAGACACGCGCAAACTGAACCGATTGAATTTGTACACGTGCGATGATCGGGCAATTTCACACGGCGCGATCATCGCCCAGCAAGCCATAATGCAGGGGGCGTGATGAGCGATAACGACAACAAATCCGTTCGGCGCTTCGGACAACGTGACCAGAAAGACCGTTTGCCGAAGCCCTCGAGCTTATTCCCACCTGATGACTTACCTGATGAGCGCCCACCTACCCCGACGGAAGCCAACGAAGCAGGTAAGCGCCCACCGGTTGATCTCGATCTTGATCAGTTGGATCTGCCGGAGGATGATTCTGAGGCACTAGCAGCGCTCGGCGCTCTGCGCGGTGAGGTCAAAGCACCGATCATCACACCCCGTGCCGAACGCTATCCACCGATTGCACCGACAAACACAACACCCCCAAGCCATCATATGACACAGGAGGCACCCGCAACATCCAGCAAAACGGCTCAGCGCGGGGCGGGGCTCTATAACTTGCTGACAGGAGTTTTCTTACTGGGAACGGTGGGCGTAGTCGTCTGGTTTGCGCTGATATGGATCGAACCGCAATCGCCCCTCAATCCTTTACCGCCGCCCACACCATTCGTTGAGATGGTGGTCACGCCACAGGATACGCTGGACAATATGCCCCTGACTGCCACACCGGACGAAGCCGGACAAATCTTCGTGGTGATTACTGACACGCCCGCCCCGACGACCGTCAACACGCCGTCGCCGTTTCCGTTCATCACTGCGCCGGTACTCTATGTACCCAACAGTAACGAGTTCGGTTGTAATTGGTGGAGCATCGCCGGTACAGTAACCGATAGCACTGGTGAAGCGCTCGACGGTTATCCGGTAAGGATACAGGGCGATGGCGTGGATGAAATCGTCTTCAGCGGGGCATCGCAGGCGTTTGGCGCTGGGGGCTATGAGTTACCCTTAGTGGGCACACCGGATGAAGCGAGTTTTACAGTTCAGTTATTCAGTGTGCAAGACGCGCCCCTCTCGCCGGAAGTGACCGTCACTACCCGCGCTGATTGTGGCGCAAATATTACGATTCTCAATTTCATACAGAATCGCTAAACTCACAATCATCTTTAGCTGGTATGCTAGATAACAATAGATCGTACAGTGAACAGATTAAGGAAAAGAGGATGCTTGTGCGTAGAGTATTATGGTTAATCCCGATGATGCTGGTGAGCTTTGGTCTGAGCATGTTGCTGGTGAACCCTGCACCTGCTAGCGCAATTGGCGAAGTCACCCCGACACCGGAGCCTGCTCCTGAAACCGAAGAAGCGCCAACGATTCCCGATGATGTTGATATTGATGCGCTAGTTGATGAAGCATTGTTGGATGTTCAGAGCGGGAATTTTAGCGGCGCAGTTGAGAAGATGGACATTGTGCTAGCCGTCGAAGATGTGATGCAGGCGTATTTAATCCGCGGTGTGGCGCGTACTCAGTTGGGGCAAACTAACGAAGCTATCGACGATTTTAGTCAGGCGATTGAACTGGAGCCGTGGCAATTTGATCTGTATATCTTCCGTGGCGATGCCTATTTCAACAACGGCGATCTGAGCAATGCCTTGCTCGATTACGATCAAGCAATTGATATCAACCTGTTCAGCGTGGAAGCGTATCAACGGCGGGCAAACGTCAACTATAACCTGGGTGATACCACCGCTGGCGATGTCGATGACCTGATTGCACGGGCGATCATCGCCAGTAGCGAGAATGATACCAGCACCACCTTCGCCTTTCTCGATGAGGCAATTGCTACCGGCGAAGGGATGCAAAGCATCGGCACAGCCTATTATATCCGTGCTATCACCAACATGAACAATGGCGATACCAGCGCGGCATTTGCGGATTATGGCGACGCGCTCGAAGCTGATCCTGATTTACACAACATCTATTTAGCGCGGGGTATCCTCTACCGCGAACAGGATAATATCAAAGCTGCCGGCGTCGATTTCTACAACCGCATCACGCTACATGGTCAAGAGACGGTCAACGAGAGCATGGCAATCGGCGAAACGCTCGAAATACAGATGGCATATCGGCGCGTGGTGGAGATCAGCTTTGAAGGTGAAGCCGGACAGGTGATCACGATCTCGGCGGATGACTTCAGCGGAACAGTGGTCGATCCTTTGATTAGCCTGCTTAATCCAGATGGCGAGCCAATCGCCGGCGATGATGACTTCGGCGGGGTACTCAATTCACTGATTGATGATTTTGAGTTGCCGGTAGATGGCACATATACCTTGCTAGTGAGCCATGCCGAAGGCGGGTATAACTTCGGCTTCAACGGCATCATCGAGGTTGAGATTAGCGAGTGAGTGCTTCAATCTGAGGGGGCATGACGCAATATGCTATCACAGCATCGTGCTACATACTCAGTGGATACACTCTCATCCACCCACAAATTGACAATGCGCCGACTGAACAAGTCGGCGTTTTGGCATTCATCATCCGCTTTGAAAAACGGATTGACCGCCCAATACAAGTTGGAAACATGAAAGCCATCAGCACGCACCGCTTCGCTGAAGCTGACCTGCTGTTGCGGATCGTTGAGCAAAAGCGAGAAGCGCCAGCATACCCCGCTCTGCTCGTAGTCGGTCAACAGATCCCACGCGGGATGATCGGCGAGACGTTCAGCATACAGACGCGCCATCTCTAAGCGATGCGCCAGCGATGCCGGCAGGTTCTCCCAGGGGCGGTTGAGATCAACAGTGGTATCTGCCGGGCGTAAATATAAAGCCTGATAAGCCGGACGCACCGCCATGAACGCCTGCGTGACCTGTTCAGTTGGCACGGCACGCGCCCGCAATAATCCCACCAACGCATGATGCAAATTGCGATAACTGAGCGCCAGTTGCAGGCGCATGTCGTCGGTGACTGCCGGAAATGTGATGTGTTTGGCAAGTGCGGTGAGGTCTTGTGCGGTGTCGTCGTCGTGTGCTACCAGCACACCATTACCGGTGCTGATGATCTTGGTACGGTTGAAACTATAGACCGTCACATCGCCCTGTGTGCCGATCGCATAGCCCTGTAAATCGCGCCCGCCGAGTGCTTGCGTGCCATCTTCGATCAACAACAGATCGTACGCTTTGCACCATTCTGCAATCGGGGCAATATCCACTGCATGACCGAGCAAGTGAATCACCACCACCGCGATAGTCTGTGGCGTATACCGTGCCTGTATCGTGGAGAGGGTGGCAAGTCCGGTCTGTGCATTCACATCCGCAAAGCGCGGTTGTACATCGGCAAGCAAAGCGGTGTTAGCAGCTGTCGCACACATCATCGCCGGCACAATCACCTGTGGTTGTGATACATCAGGGCGACGATGACGGGCTAATTGATAAGCCTGATAGAGGCTGGTGGCGGCGCGTCCACTCCAGAAAGCAGTTGTACCCTCAATCTGGTGGAGTAAGGTACGCTCTGCATCCTGAAATTGAGTCGGTGTCGGGCGTATGCCCTCGGCTGTGAGTAACATCATCTATCCTTTCGTAAGGCGATGGTATTCAGTTTTACGTTTTTTGACCTTCCATGCAAGCGTGTATCTTGGGTAGAATCAAAGTTATGAAACGATTGATGTGGTATTCTATCTTACTAATGATGCTGAGTGCCTGCGCCGATGCCGGCGTATCGCTGACAGCAGAGGCAAACTATCTGATGGCTAGCACACAAATCACGGATTTGCGAATCACTGCGACGGTACAATCTGCGCGGGCGGCAACCACGCTTGATTTTCTCGGCACGCGGGGCGCAGTAGAAGCGACGCGCAGTATCTTCTTAGAAGAAACACTGGTGGCAACAGGCTTCGCGCCGGATACACTGGCAACACAGCGCCAAGCGATTCTCGGCAGTTCGCCCACGCCGACAACAACGAACACGCCCCTGCCGGAGATTACAGAAGAAACAATCGGTATACAGGGTGATGCGCGTGAGAGTTTGATCTTACCGACACCTATCGAAGTCACGATCAACGCGCCCAACCCCACCGCCACCCCGCTATCGGTTGCGCCCCCCACGCCTGATCTCGGCGCGTTACAATTGGGTGATCTCGTGACCGCGACAGGTACAGGTGAAGATGGGTGCGGAACCGGAATCACGTCGATCTTCAATGACGATGTACCAGAGATTTACGTGATTTTGCCTACGTTCAACCTGAGCGCGAACACCTATAACTTCGCGGCACGCTGGCAGAGAGACGGTCAAGCGGTGGGGCCCGTTTATGAGTTCACACCCGATTATGATGCCGATGCTTTATGCATCTGGTTCTTCGTTGATCCGAGCGACTTTGCCTTTGAGGCAGGTAATTACAGCGTAGCCATTGACATCAATGGTCAATTAGCGGCGGGGCCTGTCCCGTTTTTGATACAGGAATAGAACGATACATGCACACTCTGCGTACAGAGTCAGTAGCACATATAGCGATTAAACTGAGCAAAGGAGCAACAACACCATGGCGATTCATACCCGCTGGGATGACAATCAGAAAACCCGTGTCTTGATTGAATTTGAAACGAGCTGGACATGGGAACAACTCGATAAGGCACTGGAAACTACCGATAACCTGCTGGCGACAGTCGCACATCGGGTGGATGTGATCATTGACTTAGAGGGTGCGGAAATCCCTAAAGATTACCTGAAAGCCGCTCAACGCTTGCTGACGGATCCCAACATGGGGGTGCGCCCCAACGAAGGCAGTCGCGTGGTGGTAGGGGCTAGTCAATGGATACGCACCGCCTACACCACCCTACAAAAGACGTTCAGCAAACAACTAGCTGGGCGCGAGGTGCTATTCGCCAACGATTTATCACATGCACGCGGGTTGCTTTACAGTATGCGCCTCGATTAGCCACCCTCAACATTCTTCTAAAATAAGCCTAACCGAAAGCACAGTATCTCACTGTGCAATTCTGGTTTATGCTTAATATCCACCCCAAAATTAACCGGGGGTAAACTATGTGTTGACGTATGGGGAATTGACTATGAATTGGTGGCGAATCGTCCACAATGATCTTGATAAGAGCAAGCCGAATATCTCAACCGGTTTGATTTTGCGCGTGCTGAGTTATGCACGTCCTTACTGGCGTAGTATCGGTGTGATGCTGGTGATGATCCTCATCACCACGGGTTTAGGCCTGATCACACCGTTGATCTTCCGCGATTTGATCGACAACGTGCTGACCGAATCCGGCGCATATTATGGCAGTATGAGCCGTCTCAACTTGCTGGCGCTGGGTTTGGTGCTGATCCCGATTGTGAGCGGGGCAATCCGCATCGTACAACGGCGCATCAACGCTGGCGTAGGCGAAGGCGTGATCTATGATTTGCGCGTGGCGCTCTATGCCCACTTGCAGAAGATGTCCCTACGCTTCTTCACCAATACCAAAACCGGCGAGTTAATGAGCCGTATGAATAACGATGTGGTCGGCGCACAAAATGCGATCAGCAACACGATCGTCGATATTCTCACCAACATCGTGACGGTTATCCTGACGATAAGCATCATGCTGGCGCTGGAGTGGCGCTTGACGATCTTAGGCGTGGCGGTATTCCCACTGTTCATGTGGATTGCGATCAAGCTGGGCAAACGCCTACGCGACATTGCCCGCGAACAAATGGGGCACAACGCACAGATGAGCGCCATGATGAACGAGACACTCAATATTAGTGGTGCCTTGCTGGTCAAGCTCTTCGGGCGACGCACCACCGAAGTTGAGCGTTTCGACGGACGCGCTCAAAAGGTGCGCGATGCCGGCATCCAGCGGGCGACGATTGGCGGGCAGTTCTTCGTGCTGGTCAGCTTAGTGAGCGTGATCGGCACTGCGCTGGTTTATTGGATGGGCGGACGCTTCGTGCTAGAAGGCGCGTTCACTGTGGGGACGATTGTCGCCTTCGGCACGTATCTGACACAACTTTACCAACCGCTCTCTGCCCTGACGACAGCGCCGGTAGATTTCGCCACGTCAATGGTCAGCTTTGAGCGCGTGTTCGAAATCATTGATCTACCGATTGACATTGAGGAAAAACCGGATGCGGTACATCTGGAGCATGTGCAGGGTCGTATCAGCTTTGAGGATGTGGGCTTCAGCTATAGCTTCGACGAATCGCACTTGCTGACAGAAGTCGAACGCAGTGGGCGACGGGGCAATGTGACCGTGAGAGCAGCCCTATCGGGCGACGATGCCCTACCTCGGGCAAAGAAAGACTCTGCCGAAGCCAACGGCTATTCGCAGGCGCGTGAGATGGCATTGAACAAGATCAATTTCACCATCGAAGCCGGTCAGCTGGTGGCGTTGGTGGGACCGAGTGGCGCGGGCAAAACCACCATGACCTATCTGATACCACGCATGTATGACCCCGACGAAGGGCGCATCACGCTCGATAAGCATGATCTGCGCGATTTAACAATGACAACACTCAGCGATCATATCGGCATGGTGACGCAGGAGACCTATCTGTTCCACGATACCATCCGCACGAACCTGACTTATGCCAAGCCAGAAGCCACTGATGATGAGTTAATCATGGCAACCAAGGCAGCAAACATCCATGATTTCATCATGGGCTTGCCCGATGGCTATGATACGGTAGTCGGTGAGCGCGGGTATCGCCTCAGCGGGGGCGAGAAACAGCGCATCGCCATCGCCCGCGTGATCCTCAAGAACCCGCGTATCATCGTGCTGGACGAAGCCACCAGCAATCTCGATAGCCAATCCGAGGCGCTGATTCAAGAGGCTTTGGGGCGCGTGCAAAGCGGGCGTACCAGCATTGTGATCGCGCATCGCCTGAGTACCATCTTAGTGGCAGATCGCATTCTGGTGATGGATCGTGGGGAGATTGTCGAACAGGGTACACACGAAGAACTGTTGGCACTCGGCGGTTTATACGCGGATCTGTATGAGACACAATTCAAAAATACACAATTGCCCACAACGCCCTGAGCGTCCAAACAAAAAGCCTCTCGCCGTATGATCGGCGAGAGGCATCGGGAAAGGGGTAAAGCTTGTGAACCTTACATATCACGGGCGTTACTGCGCCGTTCCCACCGCGCACGACGCTCTGCGCGGGTACGACGACGCAACTCATCCGATTTATGTTTGTTCTCTTCCCATGTCACCCATACACTATAAGCGATAGGCAGGAAGAACGCACCGACTATCCCGAAGGTAATCAGGAAAATCGGATTAATCACGTAGCTGAAAAAATCAATGGTTGGCATAGTAGCCTCCTTATTCAATAAGCGATCACATACCGCGACGATTGAGCGGTGTCACAGAGAATGTGGTGAGTACCTCATCCACTGTTGCTAGAAACTCTTGATATTCTTCTTCACCTAAACCGGAATAGTACGATTCCACCGGCGCATTATAGACGAAGTAGGTATCACCGACAGAAGCTAACTGACGATAATCGCCCGGATAACTACCATTCTGCATCCAGTATTGCTCAAAATTCAGCACATGGATGTAGAAAACAGGAGCAGAATACCCATTGGCATCGGTGCGGCGGAAGGTCACGACACTGCCATTGTTAACGGTATCGAACGAACCCACCCACTCCTCCGGCACAGTGAGCGAAATTTCATAGGGTCGCCCGCTTGTGCCCCGTTCAAAGGACTGCACCTCACGAACAACAACTTGGTTATCGACAGCTTCAGTAACGCTGCCAATACCGCCGAATGCACCGCCGGCACACCCTGATAAAACCAACAGGGTAGCGAGGTACAACATAAAAATACGGGTGATACGGGTAAGCATAATGCCCTCCATATAGCAGTGATTAGAACACAAGTTGATCCGCCGGAATTTCTTCAACGCCATTCCAGGGCATACGAATCTCGCTGACCTGTAGTTGCTGCCCCAGGCGGAACAATAAGAGCAGAACGACGAAAGATAGTAAAGTTAAGGACGTGAGATAAACGACCGTGTAGCCCATCGTCACATTGTTGAATTGATATTGCGCGACATCGCGCACAAGGCCACCACCGATAACACCGATACCCTGAGCCATCGCTTGCACGATACCCCAGATACCGAGAAACAAGCCGGCATGGTTGATATCAACTAAAGACATCACCAAGATGACACTGCCGACCACGAACAAACCCCGTCCGATACTGATGAAACTGACCCCTAAGCGGAACATATCAACCATCAGCGACTGGCTAGACAAACTGACGGTGACGAACCCCAACACACCCACACTACACCCCAAGCCGATCAAAAAGGCAGGGGATTGCTTGCGATATAGCAGATAGCCTGCTAACGCCACACCGATGATCGTCGTCACGCCCCAGAGTGCAGTGAGTTGCATTGTGCCGGAAACGCTCATGCCAAGGACTTGCCCGCCATAGGGTTCGAGTAACACATCGTGCGTGGCAAATGCCATTGTGGCGATGAAAATCACCGCAAACAAGCCCTGTAACACACGCTGACCGCCGAGCTGTCGCACTGATTCCCACAAGCTGAGGCGCACGCGCACGATCTTCAAATTAGAAGCGATTGAGCCATCGGGGCGCAGCCGTTCTTGCCCGAAGAGCGCGATCACAGTCAGCACCACAAAGACCAGTGCTGAGCTTTGCATCACGCGGATCAACAGGACGTGTGAGTAATCGATCAGCAAGGCACTGACGATCACCGAGCTGACAACTGTGCCGAGTATCAGCATGATCCACAGCGTGGAGATCACCTTACCCCGATCTTTTTCGGGAGTAATATCGCTGACCAGCGCTAGATAGACCGTCTCAAGAATGTTGATGCCTGCACCATAGGCAAGGAATATCAGCATCGAGAGGAACATCGCCGGATAGAAACCAATTGTGCCATCGCCCGCCAGCAAGATCAGCGCGAAGGGCGCACAGGTCAAACCACCGAAGGTCAACATCGTGCCTAAGACCACGTAGGGCGTGCGCCACTTGCCCACCGATCGCGCTTTATCTGAGCGATACCCAATCATGGCACGCACGGGCGAGATGAAGTAGTGCATAGAGATTAGAAGCCCCACTGCCACCGCCGGAATTTGCAAATCCGTGATGAGTACGCGGTTCAACGCACCGGAAATTGGCGCGAGTGATAGCCCGATACCAAATTGGATCAAGCCAAGGCGTAGGATACGCAACCACCAACGCAGGCGTTCGCGCTGTGCAAACCAATCGTTCACAGGTTGCCAGAGGGCAAAAAACTGTTCTAACTTCTGTGCAAGCACACGTTCAACCGACCGCATAAGCGTCGCTCACTTTCTTTCCGTCATTAGTACTTCGGTTGCCAGTTCTTTTGTGACTTCTTTCACGCCCCGTTGATGCGCCAGGGTTTCGACGCGCAACTGTAACTCACGGCTTGCAGAAATACGGGCGATGAACGGCATATTTTCGAGCGCCCCATCCAGCATAACTTTCGCATCTTCCGTCCATTTGAGATTGCCAACAGCCGGGGAATGGCTTGGCATCGCGCTAACTTCTCCGCGTGCTTGTGCATAGGCGCTATCCATAGGTAGGAAGTCAAAGAGCGTCTCATACAGGCGATTAATGATCTCCTGAATGATGTAGACTGTTCCACGATAGCCCATGAAGGGCGTACCCACTGCGCGACGTACTACCGGACCCGGGAACCCTGCCGGAATGAAGCTGGTCTGCTTTGCACCGGCTTCTGCGAGGTAAATCTTCTCATTGATAGAACCATAGACGAACGAGGGCGCCTGGCGATGCAGGCGCTCGCGGATCGCTTCGTTATCCATACCCTCATGTGGACGCGGGCGCCTGGCGGTAAACTGAATATCCATACCCAGTTCTTCGCCCAGATACTGCGCTAAGCCATCAACATAGGTACCACTAGCGACAATGCCCACGCTGATGGTGCTGAACCAATCGCTCTGAGGGCCTCGCCACAAATCCCAGATGGCTTGCAGGGTGGTCTTTTTCTCGTGTTGGATGAAAGCACTGGCTTGATCTTGCGTGCCGAGCAACTCACCCAGTTGTTGCACGAAGGCTGTTGTGTTGCGGATGCCCATCGGCGCATAGAGTGTCGGCTGACCGAGTGTTTCGGTAAGCGTTTGCCCGAACTCCTGATACATCAGGATATTGACCTGCCCTTTTGCTAAATTCGCTATCTCACCGAGGCGTGCCTCAAACGGGAACGCCATGTTGACCGTCCCGCCTGCACCTTTGATCAGGCGTTTTAACTCGTGCAGATCTGCCGGTGAGTTGAAACAGCCGTAAGTGGGGCCGATGATGTTGACCAAGCCCGGCTCAACGTCGATGGATTGTGCCTGTTCTGCGCCGTAGTGTTGCCACAACCATTGCAAAACGCGATCTCGCCCGACCCACTCATTATCACTGAGCGATTCGCTGTGGAAGAAGGTCGTGCCCGGTTTTAAGCGCGTAACCAGATCACTCAAATCCGAGCCAATCATCTCGCTCTCGGCGGTGGAGACCACAATGAGATGTTTGCCTTCCAGCAGACCTTCATCGCGCAAGCCTTCATAGGTGCGCAAAACAGCTTGCCCCGTGCCACTACCGCCAACTTCTTGCTCGGTAATCACCGAGGGGGTCACGTTCTCAATGTGGGGGATAGCATCGGTGTAATCGGGGACGGCAGTCGCCACCAGATTGTAACATCCGATCGGCGCATCACAGATCACATGTACATCGGGCATGGGGCACATCGCCCAGATAGCCGCCCAGTAACTGCTGGTATCAGATAAATCACGAATAACATTAGCCATTAGGGATGCCTTCCTTTATTTCAAAGAAATCGTGCATCCAGGCGTATTGATCGTTCTTTTCGAGCATCTTGCCGATGAAACCCACTGTCGCCGCCATGCCGGTACTCAGGAAGAACGGACGCGATGCCAGTTGATTGGTGAAGTACAGTGCCGGTATCCCGCGTTCTTTGGCGATACTGGCAAAAGGCGTCGTGCCTAACACCAGATCAGGTTCATATTTATCGAGCGCGGCGACATCATCTTCGAGCGATTTACGATAAATAACTTCTTTGGTTCCTCGCGCTTTAAGCCACAGTTCGTCGGGCAACACCATCGGATCAGAACCGATTGATGTCGAGACATAGGGCACTTCTGCGCCGGCTTCAACCAGCAAACGCGCATAGGCAAGTTCTGTGCCTTCATAGCCGGTCACCAGCACCCGCCCTGATAGCGGTTGTGCATCGAGGATGGCTTGTGCTTTGGCACGTTCGCCTTCTGCGACTTCGTTGACCAGTGTCGGATCGAGATCAAGCAGGGAACCAATCGACTTGAGCCATGCATACGAGCCACTCACACCCACCGGCGCACCACCGACAATCGGCGTATCCCAGGAACGAAACGCGGCTGTGGTCTCTTTGTAAAAAGGATGCAAGGGTGCGAGCGCCCCGGCACTGGCGGCACGGCGCACGTCATCGATAGAGCGTCCAGGCAGGACGAAAGTTTCTTCAACGCCCATGCGGCTCAACAGTGCATTGATCGCAAGCGGATCTGCCGGAAAGACTTCCCCCAGCAAAACCAGACTTTTCTTGTTGCGCGGGATACTTCTATCACCGAGGCGGCGCAAGAGTGCCGCTAGCGCCACATCTTTGGCTTCTGGATGGGAATGGATGGCGTAAGCTGGCACACGTACCAGCACCACATCGGCATCCCCAACTTTTTTGGGTAGCATCTCTTCAGGCAATCCGGCAGTTTCTGCTACACAGAGCGAAATAACCGGAATCAGCTTCACACCGGGTTCTTTGGCGGCAACTTCGATGGCGGCGCGTGTGCTCTCGACAATTTCGCCGCCCATAAGTTCGGACGTGCCAAGATGCGCGGCGAGGATGGATTTTTTTGCCCCGTAAAAATGGGTAACGAAAGTCAAACCGTATAAACAACCGGTATCCGTTGCCATCACAGGATGCGAACCTTCCATCCGTGTGAGAACCCGCAACGATCCAAATGCCGGGCACATGGATTGCGGATGGAGTTGGCAGGGTTTACTCCCATTACTTTTTGAGTTGTTGATACTATCACTCATTCAAAAATACTTTCTGATCTTCAAACAACAGATTTAAAGGGTATCGGTGCGAAGGATACCCATAGGGCACAGATCATCTGTACCCTGCAACGGTGCGCGAGTTCGCTCAGGAATCCGCTTCTTCATCCGGTGGGACGAGGATTACGCGGGAACGGCTCGGCGTATAAGCGACGGTACGTTCGGTGATCGTCGGTTCCGGAATTTCCGGACGTTGATCTTCTGAGCGAATATCCATATTACGCAAGTAGGCACGCCGCGAATCCGCATCAGTAGCGGCAGCGGCAAGGATGAAGCCGATGACGATCAGCGCCAGAGGCCCGTAGCAAATCAAAATGTACTCAATGACATCGGGTAAGTTGTATTCCATGTCTCACTCCAAACTTGATAACTAAGTTTTTGTATCGGGCGCGTGAGACGGCATAATGACCTCACGCATCTTCTTTGGATCAAACCAGAAATTTTCCATCAGTTCGATCACATAACGGAAATGCTGACGTGGGATGGAGACGAACATCTCACCCACTGCCAACCGATTGAATGCGCGTCCGCCACCATCCCCTAATGCGAATACGCTATTGCCAGTATGCCATGGTGCGGCAAAAATCGACGAACACGCCGACGCGCCCAGCTCCCCATGCGGAAATGTGCCTTCGCGCACCGAGGCGGCTCCGGCGATTTGCATCGCTTGCTGTGCATTGACCACGCATACCATCAGGTCAACCGGTACGCCATCGGGCACATCATTGAGTGGCGCCGCCGCCAGCCCTTTGATCGTGCCTTCTGGCAGGGAATAACTATTTTGTTTGTTGCACCGCGCCCCTTCTTCGGTGAAGAAGCCCTGCGCGGCGGTCAGATATTCGCCTTCTTTGATGAAGGCGTTAGCTTCGGGGTATAAGCCGAGATGATACTGCCCCACATAACAATCATGATGGGTTGCGTCAACATAGATACGTCGCCCCTGTTCGGCAGTACGAACCACTGCACACGCCACGATGTTGACCGGTTCGTAACCGTCCGGCATCTCATCGTAGCAGTAAGTGATTGCCACCGGTTGCCGTTTGACCTTCATGTTGTCTACTAAAATGCTATTGAGTTGTTTCAGATCGATTGTGCGTGTTTCTTCGCTCATCGTCAGGTTGCCTCAGTATTAGTTGTCATGCAAATCAGTGATAAGACGGCGCATCAATGTAGCGCACGTCAATCAATGCGAAGTTCTGGCGCGTCTTGAGTAATGCTTGCAAGAATGCAGCTTTTTCCATCAGTTCGTTGGGCGCACCGATACGAATTTCTGTCGCACCAGAAGTGATGGTGATACCATCGTCTTTGTCTTCGTCCAAACCGGTGACATGAATGCCGATTTCTTCCATCAGTTCTTGCACCTTGCGCTGTTGCGGGTTGGATACATTGACCTGTCGTACTGGCATCAGTTCAATATCCGGCAGGTAAGATTTCACCGCACTGGTATCTGCGAATAGATCGGCAGCTGTTGCCACATCGGGGCTTCCGGGTGGTTCGTGTGCGCCGAACACTTCCAGAAACTCGTGATAGTCAAGCGGTTTGAAGGTGGTGCAGGGTTGAATCTCACGCCGATCTAAGCGATCCACTAAATCAGTGAAGATTGCGTCGAATTCCGGTATCTCAAACGATAATTTGCAGGCATCGGCTAGCACACGCACGTCATGGTTCAGTGGCACGCGGGTCAAAATGGGCAAGCCAATTGCATCGGCAAATTGATCGGCGGTGTCGGTGCCATCATCACGGTTGACAATCAAGCCGAGAATCTGCGTGGAGCCCCCCATTGACTGAAAATAGTGGGCGGCGGTGGCGATATTGTTGGCGGCATACAGCGATTGCCGATCATGCCCGACAACGATAATCACTTCTTCTGCCAATGAGCGCGCTAAAGGTGTCGCAAAGCCCCCGCAGACCACATCGCCGAGGAAATCCATGACGACATAGTCAAGGTTCCACTCGTTCATGCCAAGTCGTTCCAGCACTTTAAAGCCATGCGAGATACCCTGCCCGCCACACCCACGCCCGACATCTGGTCCGCCGATTTCGCAACCGAAGATCGGCACGCCCGGGGCGAGTTCATTGCGGAAGATAATATCACTCACTTCCATTTGATCTTCGGTGCCGTTGTTCTTGTGCTCGCGCCAGACATCGCCCAGCGTCGGCAAAGAGTGACCGTTGAAGATCGTGTTACAGCTATCATGCTTGGGATCGCAACCGAGTTGTAAGACTCGTTTGCCATCAAAAGCCATGCGTCCTGTCAGGTTAGAAGTCGTGAAGCTCTTACCGATCCCACCTTTGCCGTAAATTGCGAGCATTCTTGCGCTCATTGTGTCCCCTCTTTCTTTAAATAAACTATTTACTTACTTGTTTGTTGCCTGTTCAATTAGACCAATTGAGGACTAACTTAAGGCAGGTTGGATCGTTCATGGCGACATCGTAGCCCGCCGTAACCGATTCGATTGGCATATCATGCGTCAGCAAAGATGCCACTTCGAGCGTGCCATCGGCGATCATGTCCCGACTCCGAACGAGATCGCCCGCGCTCCATTCTTTAGCGGTGCGTAACTGTGCCTCTTTCAGGAACAGTGGCATGTAGGGCAGTTCAAGCGTCTGATAGTAGCCCAACAATAGAATTGTCCCACCGTTTGCTAGATGAGGCAGGGCTTGATTGAGTGCCATCATCGAACCACTTGCTTCGATGATGGCATTGACCGGTGCGCTCAGCACACTTTTGAGATCATCAGTTTGCACGTTGATAATCTGATCGGCGTGTGAGCGTTTCAGGCGTTCGGGGTTGATGTCGGTGACGATGACATGGTTGCCTTGTGCGCTGAGAATACGCGCCGCCAGCTGCCCGACAGGCCCCTGCCCGATGACCAGCACACGCTCACCTTCAGCGGGATTGAGTACATCCACACCGTGTAAAGCGGTGGCGGTCAATGCTAACAAAACGCCCTGACGCGCATCAACACTTTCAAGCGGGATCACGCGGTTGACGGGGGCGATCAAGCGAGCGGACTGCCCGCCCCACGCTGAGTTCACGCCTTTGTAACAGTGTGCCCCGCCGATGTAGACCGCTTTCCCGAGCCAATCCTCGCTGACATCTGTGCCCAACGCAACAACATGCCCGACAGTTTCATATCCCGGCACAACCGGCAATTGTAACATCGGATGAGGCATCTGCCCGGCGAGCAACATGCGCTCTGTGCCGGCACTGATGGAGGTATACGCAGTCTCAATCACAACTTCATCAGCTTTGAGATCGCGCAGTGTCACCTCTTGTAACAGCACTTGTCCGGGTTGTGGGATCACTACAGCGCGTGTTTGCGTCATCGGAGTGCCCGCCCTTCTAGCCGTTCCGGTTCTTCGATAGGCACGTTCATCTGGCGATAGGCTTGTATCCCGCGCCATAAGAACTGTGCGAAGTTCACCATATAGCTGACATACGCCACCAGCATCAACAACATCAGTTGACGCTCATCCCAGCCGAGCATGATCGCCAGAAAATACAGATTATGCATGAACAGCGCAACCGCGTTGAGCGTATCTTCCCAGAAGAACTCTTTAGCGAGGAACCACTTGCCAAACACCTCTTTTTCCCAGAACATGCCGGTGATGGTAATGAGCCACAACAGCACAATCTTGATCAGTACGCTGATATTAGCGATCTCATAACCGGTGCCGGTGCGTAGATAGCGCAAAATGAGCACAAAGCTGATGATAAAAGCGAGCAATTGCAGAGGCGCGAGGATACCCTGAACGATTGTCCATTTACTGCGATTGCGGGCGTCGAGTTGTTCGGGTGTGTAATCTCTACTCATGGTTCAAGTTCCTAAAAAATCGTGCTATCGTCATTTTGCTCAGCGATCATGCTAGGGGTATAGCGTCAAAAAATCTTCTAAAAGAGCCTGATATTCGTTGGTCTTTTCCACCATGGGCAGGTGACCGCATTCATCGATCCAACGCACCTGACAATCACCGATGATCTCGGCGGTGAAATCGACATTCTCTTTAGGCATCATGTTATCCTGACGGGCAGCAATCAGCATAGTGCGTGCCTGTACCCGTTGACCAGCGGCACGAATGCGCGAATCGGTGGCATCGTCAGCACAAGCAATCGCGGTCTTGCGGTCCAGGTTGAGGTAATCATTCAAGCCCTGCCGTAAGATTGCCGGATCATCCGGCACGCGGTGAAAATATTGCGATGCCATCATCTGCGCCACGCCCGGCACAGCTACTAACCAGGACGGACGGAAATGCATCGAGACACGAAAGAACTGCATCAAGTTGCGGTAGAAATCAACCTGTGCCTGTGTTTTAAAAAATGTGACGGATGTCAGCACGAGGCACTGCACACGCTCCGGTTGATCAGCCGCGACCATGACCGACATCGCGCCCCCCATCGAATGCCCGACGAGTTGCACACAATCCACCTGCAAGCTATCGAGAATGAACTTGATATTCTCAACCTGATCGAACAGGTTTTGTGTGTGGCGCAAGGGTTGCGAACGCCCTGTGCCCGGTAAGTCTGGCACGATGACCGGCGTGGTTTTGGATAGTTCCCGTGCAATGGGTTCCCAATAACTGCCTGTCCCACCCCAACCATGAACGAGCATGATCGGCGCAACGCCTGATGATTCTTGGGGATGCCAGACATCAACGGCAATTGGCCCATATTTCCAGTCAAGGGTATGCGTCTGCTTGATGGTGTGTTTCTTCGATGTTTTGAGGACAATCATTGTAAGTGTCCTTTAACTGATTGGGACACGTCCATCCGATGAACGTTCTCCTTCTTGTGTTCGGTCTCAGTCGGTAGCGCGCGCATTCCCCATCCATAAAGTGTGGAAGGAATCGGCAAGACGAGCAACCAATGCTCTAAAATGCCCAGTGCCATGAGGGTTGCGATTGACAGATAACCGGCGGTTTGTGTCGGATCAATGGGTGGAACAATACCCCGATAAACCAGCAAGAGCATCACACTGGTTGCAAAGATCACCGATAGCGGGAAGAAACCATTCGACTGACGCTTACCTAGTAAACGCCCGACTTGATGCATGTGGTGTGGCAAAAATTCGATATGAAAGTTGCGCACGCCGAAGAACACATTGAGCTTAGCGCTAGTGTGCATCAACCAGAGAGCGACATACACCCATAGCCCCCATTGATTGGGCGTGTCCCATGTGATGACAGCCAGTATTAAGGCAAAAGCAAGTGCCATCAGTTCGTGATGCAACCCGCTATGCAGTGCCATCCAGAAGCGATGCCGCAAGGACAGAGGAGTCTCTTCGTTGATAATCGTATTAGAGCCTGTGATGAAGTTCAGATAATAGCCGGCTACCTGCCAGCCCCAGATAATTACTCCGCAGGTAAGCGCAATGATCACAGCGTTTACATCCGTCCCGTTGCGTGTCAGCACTAGCCCATACAAAGAAACGACCATGCCGACTGTCATACCGAGAAAGCAAACCCGAGTCAGCCAGCGCGAGCGATCATAGACCGCAACAACTAAGCCTGTGGTAAACCACCAGAGGAAGATCGCGTAAATAACGGGTAGTAAGAGCGCCATGATCTGCATTGGATTCAGCCTAATATGTAGTGACGTGCTTGTGCCGCCACAATGTCAGCGGTCATTTTCATCTGTGCTAACCAGGGCACAGGGGTCATATTCTTGTACATGTAGCTCTCAAAGGTTAGCTTTTGCACATCTTCATTGCGGCACATATCCGTGAACACTTCCATCTGGCGTTGACCGCCATAACCCCAGCGTTGTAACCAGCGCAGGAAGGTATACATGGTATTGTACTCTTTCCACCAGCTTTTTTCGTACTGGCGCAGGGCTTTAAGCGAGGTATCGGGCAGGGTTTCGATCAGCGTTAATGCCGCACGATGAGCGCTTTTCATCGCCCAGTAAATACCTTCACCGGATGTGCCGACAACCAAGCCAGCCGCATCTCCTACCAGCATCACGCGATCAAAGGCGATCTGCTTGCGCGGATGAATGGGTAAGGCATGTGCCTCTTCTAAAATAATCTCACCACCTTCGAGGTGATCAGCGATGCGATCTTTCAGATTTTGTAAGAATTGGCGCATCTCTTTAGTTTTACCGGGGCCAACACCACATCCAACAGCGACATGATCGGCTTTGGGAAATGCCCACGAGTAAAGATCGGGGCTGGTGGATTGTCCTAAGTAGAGATCAGCGGTATCGTGCCAGCGTTCCATCTTATGATCGGGTAGCACGATGCGTTCTTGAATGGCGACACACATCGGGATACGCTCCAAACCGAGCAGGCGGGCAGTTGTCGAATATGCACCATCAGCCCCGATGACTGCTTCCACACGCAGATCGATTTTTTCGTTGCTATCTTTGGGTTTGTAGGTGGCGGTCACGCCATCAGCATCGACTGCGAGATCGACCAGTTTGCCTTCGATCAGTTGTGCGCCATTTTGGACAGCGCGGTTTCGCAAGAAGGGGTCAAGGTCTTCACGGCAAGCCATCGCCACGAATTCATCACGCCCACCTTGCAAACCGACCACATCAATTTCAGCGACACGTTCGCTGGGTGAGTGGATCAGCGCCTTGTGTACTTTGCGCGAGATGAGCGATTGCGGAATATCAAATTCAGTAAAAGCGACCGGTGGCAGTGCGCCTCCGCAGGGTTTCACCCATGACAGATCACGTTCCAGTAGAATCACAGGAATACCGGCTTGTGCCAATGTATTGGCGGCAGTAGATCCACCGACAGATGCACCGACTACGAGGATTGGTTTCATCATTATTTTCCCCTTCCCTAAGATCATCATGCCAGCAGGATGGCCGATGAGGGAGAACTCACTATACCTGCTTGTGCTTTATTATATATGCTATCACATTTATAAAGCTCAAAAACCGTACCAATTACGGAAAACACAGGTTACATACATCTAATTCACAGTCGTTTGCCATCAGAAAGCGTCATTTTCCGATTGCTTTAGATACCCCGTAAACCAATCGCAGCGATCAACATGCCAATGACGAAGATCAGCACACCAAAGGCACTAAAAAACAGATAGAATGCCATGGGCTCCTTGATGAAGCGGTATTGGAAAGGGACTTGTGCCAGCAAAATGCCTGTGAGGATGATTGCGATCAGTCCATTACCCCAGACTACAAACGCTGCAATCACCAAAACTTGTGCGATAACCATCGTACTCACGATGAGCCACGCAGCTCCTTTCGGACCATATTGTACTGGAATGGTGCGCACGCCAGCTTTACGATCCCCGTCGATGCTCTTGTAATCGTTGATACTCATGATGCCATGTGTGCCGAGCGAATAGAGCGCGGCGATCAACAGGCTTTGTGGGCTAATCATCGCAAAAGCGAGATGCCCCGCAACCCATGCCAACCCCTCATAAGAGATAGCGGCAAGTGTATTACCGTACCACCCGTTCTGTTTAGCGCGGAAAGGCGGTGCGCTATAGGCAATCGCCAGGCCAAAGCCGACCACTACCAACAGCGATACCCAGCGCCCGAGATATAACCCGATGCCGAAGCCCAGCACGATCAAAACCACAATCGTGATGAAGACCTGTTGCATGGACACTTTGCCGGAAGGGATCAAGCGATCCGGTTCGTTGATGGCATCGACATCGCGGTCATAGTAATCGTTGACCACCTGCGACATGCCACATAAGATCGGGCCAGCCATAATCATACCCAGCACCATGCGTAACATATCCGGTGCTGACCAGACGACTGCACCACTAGCAACTGCCCCGCATAGAAACGCCCAGGTTGGCGGAAACCATGTGACTGGTTTCATCAACATGATTGAGCGAGCAAGCATCGACGGACTATCTGCACGAGTTGTATCCTTGCTTGTTGTCATACCCGTCGTGTCCATAAATTTACCATCCGTTCATATTGTAACGTGTATATCGTTGCGGTGGTAATGCCGATACTCACCGAGATAGGGGGCAGATTTGCCCCCTTGTGTGAACAACTCAGTCATCAGAGACCGCGACGAGTGGATCCGGCAGGATATCTGCGGAAACAGCCGCGCCCGGTGGAATGATCGCGCCTTGATGGCACATGTTACATGATGGCATTTGCATGGCGGCAGCGAGTTCTTCCTCTGTTGCGTCGTCGGGCAAGTTCCATGCGCCCATTGACGTGCCATAGTTAAGCCAGATGTACTGTGACATCTGCACCATGTTATAGGCATAGTGAATTGCCGGAACTTCCTGTGATGGGAAGTAGCGCGAGTTATGGCAATGGGTACAGCCCACGTTCAAGCTCGCATTCATGTGGTACATCACTTGTTGTTGATATTGCACCGTATCGAGCGAAATATCCGAGCGTGCATTCACGTTGAGGATTGTCGCGTCGTTATCAATGGCAAGATCATAGCTTTCATCGAGTGGCAGGCGGAAATCATCCGGCAGCACCCGTTGATCTTCTGGATATGTCAAGAATTGTGCTTGCCCATTGTGGCAGGTGGCACAGATAATCTGTGAACCTGACGGTTGACGTTGATCGGTCAAGCCGGGCAGTTGTGTCAGCCAGTTACGGTTGAGGTCTTGCACCAGTTCGAGATGGCGAGTCGCATTACTCTTGTTATTTTCCCATTCAGGATGGGGCGCTGCACCTTCTTCAGTCGGTGGGGCGATGTCTTCGCCTTCCCAACCGGGGCCGGCTGCAAAGTTATTGATATTGTGGCAGTAGGTGCAGTTGACGTTAAGACCCGCGACAAAGTAGTTCATCATGTAGCCGTTGATCTCTTGTGTTGATTCGCCTTCTAGCACCACGACATTGCGTGGTTGCTCGTGTTCAGCCTGATAAGCAGCCATAGCAAGATAAGAAGCGGCACTGACGTATTCATCAACATCGGCGCGGAAGTTCACATAAATGGGCGATAGCTCATCAATCGCAGCCGCTGTGGGGTCATCCACCTGTACCACGCTGTTCACAAACCCAACGACCCACCAGGCACTCAAGAAGAGAATGCCGGCTATTCCTAAGAAGATTAAGATGAATGCGTTGCGCTTGCCACCGAGTACGTTTTCTAACATGTTTAATACCTTCCCTCTTTAGGGCTTAAAACGGTGGCGCGACGATACCAGCGCCAATCGCCCACTGGAACCAATCTGAAACCAGTGTACCTGACAAGAATAATCCAATGCCCCCTGTGATGCCTGTCAAGGCTGCAAACCAGATCAACCAGGTATGGATTGATTTGGATGTAGCCTGGAAGCCCATGCACCAGCGCCAGAATAACTGAGCGCGTTGTGTGCCTGTACCTTCTGTCATCATCTCTTCAATTTCACGATACGAGCCATAGGTTGATGTAGCAACAATGGTAGCGCCATGCATTGCCAGTAAGAGCGTCGAACCGAGCAAGAAGAAAATCGACATCATGTGGAATGGATTGTAGTAAAAGTTGCCATACTGCACACTGACGTTATTCGTCCAGTCCAAAATGGCTTTGAAGCCCTGTCCGGGAGCCTGTGCCCAGTTACCAATCGCCCATGGGCGGAAGAGGTAAATGACGAAATACAGGAACAATGCGGCAGCGAATGACCAGACCACAGTGTAACCGAGTCCAGCGGCTTTAGCGCGGGTGTAGAGGCGCATCCCCCATGCGAGAACAGCAATGTTCAGCGCAAAGGTGGCGACGATCCAATCGTTACCGGCATGCCAGCCATCTACTTGATCGGTGACGAAGCCTAAGCCGTATTCAAACGCGGGTGGTTCAATCGACAACACAAAGAAACTGCGCAGGAAATCGATCACGTTATAATCGACGGCGTGCATGTAACCTTCGAGAATAATGAAAGACGACAACAATCCCGCCACGACAGCAATCGCACCCCAGATGCCCAGATAAACTGGACCCACTTGACCGAGATCAAAGAGGCGTTCCAGCCAACCAACTTGAATTGGACGTTGGAGGGCGGTGGATTCGATATCTGAGCCACCATACTCTTGCTCCTCAGCGCGCACGAAGCGCCCTTTGGCATGTGGCCAGATGACAATTGCCGCAGTTGTGGCAGTCACTACGCCCACACCTTCCCAGACGGGGAAGCCTTCCCAGAATTCCCAGAACTGTGTCCAGTCATGAACCAGCGTGCCGGAAAGGAAAATACACAGGTTAGAGAACAGCACCGAAGCTACACCCAACCACAAAGCAAGACGATGGATACCGATTTCACCGATACTGTAACCCAGCAAATTACGCCAGAAGCCATCTTCGTTGGCTTCGCGCACATGCGGGCGGTTGGATGCCATCAAGATGATGGAGCCATGCATCGCCAACAAAAGCGTTGATGTGAACAACAGCGAGATACCGATGGCGTGGAATGGGTTATAGAAGAAGTTAAAATATTGGTAACCAATATTGGATACCCAATCGAGATGATGTGTGATACCGAGTGCGAAACCGTTGCCCCAGGCACCCATCGCAATTGGACGAAGCCATTGCAACGTGAGCCATGAACTGACGACAGCAAAATATGCAATCGGGATTTCGTAGCTCATATCGAGCTTACGCGAAATATCGACCTGACGCAGTGCCCAGCCGATGAAGGAAATTGTTGCGAAGAAGACGATCAGTTGCCAGTAGAAACCTGGCTCCCCTGGTGCAACTAGCGATAAACCGGCGCTGATGGGCGGCGGGTCAAGGCGGGCGGCCAGTAGGTTAAATGTGCCTTCAACAATCACGACTTGATAAAAGTAAAAAAGTACGCCGAAAAAAATACCAATCAGGGACATCACGCCGAAGGTGCCGACGTAAAATCGCCCGAAGAAGAAATCGAACGGATCCGCGCCAAACCAGGAATGCAACAATGTCTTGCCTGGCTTGCGATATACAGCTTCCATATCCTTGAACGAAACTGTCTCGCCTTCCAGCGCCCTTTCAGCTGCGGGTCGCTCGCCCCGGATATGGAAATCGTCAGCGATGACGGTTCCGGTTATGATTTTGTTCGTTGACATATATGTCTCGCTTTCTCTTCCATGTGCATCGCGCACGGTCACAAACGACATCTCGCTCTATCAAAAGGGGGCTGAGAGTGTTTTGAAAAGGACGTAGCGTTTGCCACTATACCCTCACAAGTATCGCAACGAATTCATGAGTACCCTCACTAATAGTCCGATACAGTGTAACCCATCACAGCCTGTCAACCGACGCTTTGGTTCAGATGTTATAGACCGCCGAACCAGTTATAGGTTGGTGTACTAAGAAGGATGAAATGAATCGTCAGTGCGACGCCGATACCCAAAAGGATGTAAAGATATAACACAGTACGAAATTGAATGGGACGATCTTCAGGATTCATTGGTAAAGCTTCTTTCTTTGCTAGTGTGCAAAAGTGAGCTAATAGACACGCTTAGTTGGCGGCGACTAACCAAGGTTGCCAGAGCCAAACGAGTGTGTGTGCAATGATGGCGATCACCAGAAACCCATAGGTTGCTTTGACCACGATATCGTGCATCAGCCATTCTTCATTTGAGAACAAATTCTTCCATGCGTCTGGAACACGATCATTCTCGTAAACTTGTCCGGTTGTTGTTTGAATATTTTCTGACATTTGTAGTTTCTCCTTAGATGAGAATAGGTGTTGCAAGTGCTTTTAGGGACAATCCCCGACGTTACAGGTGTTACTGATACGATGGAGGGTGGAGCGAGAAATCACCACACCCTACCAACTGAAGCTCCGGCTGGAGCTTACGCACCACCAATCCAGTTATAGGTTGGTGTGCTGAGAAGGATAAAGTGAATCGTCAATGCGACGCCAATACCCAGCAGGATATAGAGATAAAGTACGGTACGAAATTGGATGGGACGATCTTCAGGATTCATTGGTAAAACCTCTTTCATCATTAGTGTTTAAAATTAAACGGATGGATGCTTAGTTGGCAGCGACTAACCAAGGTTGCCAGAGCCAAACTAATGTGTGTGCGATAATAGCGATAACCAGAAAACCGTAGGTTGCTTTGACTACGATGTCGTGCATCAGCCATTCTTCATTTGAGAACAAGTTCTTCCAAGCATCTGGAACACGATCATTCTCGTAAACAGGACCCGTTGTGGTTTGTACATTTTCAGACATGTGCATCCTCCTTGGATAGCATAGCCTTACGATCGTTAGATTTGGGGTCAATCCCCTGTTACTGCAGACATCACGGTGAGTGCAATGTTAGCTAGGTGGTCCGTAACGCCTGTTGCCACATCATTGAGTGCTTTTCAGCCCCATGTGGTCACAAAATTAAGTGCTTGCACGTCAATTGCGGATGGCATCGAAGATTGCTTCGACACTGTGGGCAAATCCGCCCCGGTATAATCCGCTCAGGAACAGAAGGGTGTTATCGGCTTCTGCGCTGAAATCCAACTGGATATTGTTAAACGTGCAATTTTCAAAGATCGGCAAAATTCCTGCCGAGTAAACCAGCGTGACATCGGTGAAGGTACAATCCCGATAAGATTTACCATCTATCTGGACACGCTCGTTTTCGTAAGATGCGTTTTCAATCCACGCCATCAGATTAATCTCCGGAGGATTCATCCTCGTCAGCAGATGAATCTGACTCATCGGTTGTTACCTCATCATCGGATGTGCCAACAACAAACCCGCGTTGGAGCAAGGTTGCCATGGCATTCTCGATGGAGATGCTGGTAGTACCGTCTTCGTTGACTTGACCGCCGTTTAAGCGGGCGATCTGTTGATCACGAGCGTTATCGTATTCCACAGCGAGATCATCCGGCAGAACGGGTATCAGGGCAAAATCAACCTGAGTGGTGAGCGGGCGACCATTCTCAAGCGTGTTGGTAGGTTGGAAGATAAACGCATAGGCGTATAATCCAAAGAACCACACGGCGATGAATAGAATGATCCCGATACCCCATAACACTTGTCCGTAATTCTCGCCGGTATTAGCGAGCGGTGGGCGTGAGGGGCGGTTGGAACTGGTCAGTTTTGTACCAGCCTGTACATCGCTGATAACCTGCTCTACTTCTTCGGGCAAGCCGGCATCATAGAGGCTATTGAGATAGCCTGCGGTCTGCGAAGCACTACCTTGCAGGTCAATCTTGACATTGCGGAAGGTACATTCATTGAAGACTGGCACCCCCCCACCCTGATAGATCAACAGGACGGTATCGAAGGTGCAATTGTCGTATTGATTGCCATCGACGTTGACATCTTCGTTGCTGAAAGTTTCGTTGTTAAACGTTGTCATCTCATCATCCCTTTCAGTTACTTGCCGAAGCCTGAACATCAGGCCCCATGGTACTCATGTCGGCATTCTGGCTGAATTGGAGCGCCCGAATGTAGGCGATAATCGCCCAACGTTGCTCGGGTGGGATGCGGGAAGCAAGCGGCCACATCAGCCCGGATTCTGAGCCATTCGTGATGACATCGAAGTAGAAGCCAACCGGTGCGGCACGCAGTTCATCATCATGATGAGAACGCGGGCCCGGTGAGGGATAGCCTTCGAGGCGGATCACGCCATCACCGTAACCACTATAACCGTGGCACGGTGAGCAGAAGCCCTCATACCAGCGTTGGCCTTCTGCCAACATGTCTTCGGTGATCTCAAACGGGAAGCTCTCGGCATATGAGCCGTCAACTGTTCCGTTGTAGAGATGTTCATCTTCATTGAGTAAGCCGACGGCAACGGCGTTTTCATCGAGTTCCCATGCGGAACTGCCGAAGACATCACTCGGTTCATAGGCGCGGTAACTGGGTTGCTCGCGGAGATTACCGCAGGCACTCAAGACCAGCACACCAGCCAGTACATAAATAACTAGAACGAATTTGCGCGGTTGTAGGGTCTTCAACATCAGCCATCCACCTCGCTCACTGTGACAGGGTTCAGGCTAGTGAGAAACTGCCGTGTATCCTGCATATCGAATTGATCGTCCGTCACTTCAATGACCATGACGAAACTGGTTGTTGAAACTGCCCCAGTGACCTCAGCATTGAAGATCGGGTGATACGGGGCGGGCAAGCCATTGCGGACGAACATATAGATCACTGCGGCGAGCGCACCACCGAGAATGCCTGCTTCGAACATGATCGGCAGGAAGTTCGGCCAGACGAAGAGCGGTCTACCACCCAGATTGAGCGGGTAGTGAATGACACTCGTCCAGTATTGCATGGCAAATGCCCCGGCGATGCCACCGAGCAAGCCCAGCAACACCAGCCAACTGAGTAAGGACGAATCGTCGCCCAACACATCACTCAGACCGTGTATTTCGTAAGGCGAGTACGCCTTGATCTTCTCGTAACCCGCATCTTTTGCTTTTTTAGCGGCTTCTAACAGCGCCTCCGGACCGGAGAACTCTGCACTTAAGCCGAAGAGATAGTCTTTGTTATTAATCATTATTCCCAGCCCTCCTCGTGATCGATTTCAGCCACTTCAAACATTGCAAGAGCCGGCACGAAGCGAATGAACAGGAAGAACAGTGTGAAGAACAAACCAAACGGCGTGATGATCGTCATCAAATCCCAGAAAGTAGGGCGCCATTGTTCCCACATACTGACCATATGTCCGTAAGACATGCTCACCGAGATGATGACGAAGCGTTCCAGCCACATGCCAATCGTGACACCGATACAAATCAGCACCAGCAAACCGAGGTTACGCCGGACGGACTTAAACCAGAGCAACTGCACCAACACAACATTGAAGAAGAGCATCGCCCAGTAGGTAAAGGCATATGGGCCTAAGGCACGTTCGATTGAGAGCAACACCTCACCGATATGACCGGCATACCATGCGGTGTAAACCTCTGCCAGATAGCCATAAGCGACGATGAAGCTGGTCGCCAGCACGAACTTAGCGGCGTTATCGATATGGTTAAGCGTGATCATCTCTTTCATGCCCGGATAGTTACGCAGTATAACCGCGCCGATACACACCATCGCAAAGCCTGCGAAGAGCGCACCACCGACAAAGTACGGCGGGAACACGGTGTGATGCCAGCCCGGAATTTGCGTGATCGCAAAGTCGAAGCCGATAATACTGTGTACGGAGATCACGAGCGGTGTCGCTAACGCGGCTAATAGATACGCCACGCGGTGCAGGCGTTGCCAGTGCTTGTTCTCACCGCGCCAGCCCATCGAAGCGATGCCATAGGCAACCTTGGCGAAGCCACTTTTAGCTTTGTCGCGCATCGTCGCCAGATCAGGCAACAAGTCGATGTACCAGAACAGCAGAGATACGATCCCGTAGGTACTGATAGCGACGAGATCCCATACCAACGCGCTTGTCCATTGTGAGTTCAAGCCGAGCGGGTTAGGATACGGGCCGACCCAATAGGCGAACCATGGGCGACCTGTGTGAAAGATCGGGAACAGACCTGCGGTTGCCAGCGCAAAGAGCGTCATGGCTTCAGCAAAGCGCGCGAAGGCACTACGCCAGCGTTGTCGCGCCAGTAGCAGAATCGCTGAGATGGCTGTACCCGCGTGACCGATACCAATCCAGAAGACGAGGTTAATGATGCCTGTCCCCCAGTAGACCGGATTGTTGACATCCCAAACGCCGACCCCTTGTACAGAGACCACGCCGAGAGTGACGATGAAAAGTATTAGCAGGACACTTGAAACCCCGAAACCAAGCCACCACCATGCCGGCGCGTTGCCGAAGATCGGTGTTGAGATGATTTCGTAGATCCGATCAGCGCTAAAGTTACTGCGCCTACGATCTGAGGATGTCATGCCAGAGATTGTATCTTGTGTTGCCATGATCGTCCTTCCTTATTCCTCTGTCTCGGCTTGGGATGACTCAGTTGTATCCCCATCATCGTGCCAGCTTACAGGCCCATCGTAGATCGTCACATTAGGATTGGTGACGCGAGCCAGATAAGTCGTACGTGGTAAGGTATTCAATTCTTCCAGCAGGCTATAGTTCAGCGGCTGTTGTTTGTTACGTGTCACGACAGCGTTACCATCGTTGAGGTTGCCGAAAGAGATTGCCTGTGTAGGGCACGCCTGCGCACAGGCTGGCGTGACATCGCCATCCATGATGCCGGGGCGACCATTGGTGCTGGAAGCGATACGCGCTTCGTTGATGCGCTGGATGCAGTAGTTGCATTTTTCCATCACACCACGCACACGGGTTGAGACATCCGGGTTACGTTGTTCTGCGAGCAACGAATCATCGCTGACATATTCTTTAAAGTTAAAGCGACGCACGCTGTAAGGGCAATTTGCCGCACAAGAGCGTGTGCCGATACAACGGTTGTACACCATGTTGTTGATGCCTTCGTGATCGTGAACCGTTGCCTGCACAGGGCAGACTGGCTCGCACGGGGCGCTCTCACATTGCATACACGGCACCGGTTGGAAGTGACTACTGCCATCACCGAAGTTATAGCGATCAACCCGTAACCAGTGCATATCACGTTCTTGCAGAACTTCTGCCTTACCGACAGATGGACTGTTATTTTCAGTGACACACCCCATGATGCAGGCGTTACAGCCGATACAGGATGTTAATTCGATGGTCATACCCCATGAATAACCCTGACTGTAATCCCACTCATCCGGTGAAATCAGTGTAGCTTCCGTATGGCTTTCTTCGGCGAAGTCCGGATGTGACACAAACTCTTCGAGCGTCGCATAACGGACTGGATGTGTGCCGAGATCGTCAAATTCCTTCTGGATAATTGCCAGTGGATAGGTGCGCTGACTGCGATTGACGGTTAAGCCATTCGTGAAGTACATCGCATCAGTGGTACGCAGTTGATAAGCGTTGAAGCTCAAGCCAGATTCTAACTCTGGTGTGATCCCCCGCCCGTAACCGAGTGAGATACCGACTGCATCATTCACCATCATATCCTGTACGAGGATAGGTGCTTCCATGGTACGTCCGCTGAGTGTTAGCTCGACAAGATCGCCGGTGCTGACATTAAGATCAGAGGCAGTTTGTGGGCTGATGATTGCCACATTATCCCATGAGAGTTTGCTTATGGCGCGGGGTAGTTCCAGCAACCAGCTATTATGGGCGAAACGCCCGTCATAGGTGGCTTCATCGGTCAGGAAGATCAGTTCCAGTCCCTCACCACCACGATTGCTGAGTGCGGAGGCAACATCATCGGCAAGGCTACTGCTGAGTGCGACTGAGACAGGCTCAAAGGCACTATCTGCTACCACACCATCATGCAGGGCGCGTCGCCACGTGGCATCATCGAGATCGCTATTGAAAGCACGCACGATGTCATAGCCAGAACGATCATCACCAGCAATGGCAGCCAGGATTTCATGCTCGGAACGGGCATTTTCCCACATCGCACCAATCGGCGGTTGAATCACGCTGAGTGTGCCATCATAAGCACGCGCATCACCCCATGCTTCGATGTAGTGTGTGGCAGGGATATGCCATCCAACACTCTGTGATGTTTCGTCATTATAAAGTGACACATGTACCGAGAATGGCACACGGTCAAGCGCACTGGCTAAACCGACATTTACTGGCGCATCATAGACCGGATTGCCACCTAAAACGAAAGCTGCGGCAACATTGCCAGATGTTAAGTCTGAGACGAAAGCCGAGAGATCGCTGATACTGTTGTTGGGTTTAGCGATGACGCTCTCGGTGTAGTTGATCGTTGTGCCCACACTGCCAAGTACAGCGTTGATGGCATGACCGAGCGCATGGACGGCTGCTGGTTGTCCATCACCCACGACGACCACAGCACGACTACCTGCCGCACGGAGATCAGTCACGAGTGCATCGAAGAACTCTTGTGACCAGGGTGCATCATCAATTGCCTGCCCACCCTCTGCATCGAGTGCATCGGCGAGTGCCAGTGCGAGCGTTGCGACATCACCAGCTCGTAAGCTCAAGCGATGGTCAGCGATTGCGCCGGTATTGCCTGGCACACTCTCAACGGCATAGAGGCGGTTCATGATTTGACTTTCACTGCGTACACGTCGCCCATCAGCGAATTGCCTCGCATAAGCGAGGCTCCCTGGCAAGCTAGTGAGGAAATCTGCGTCGAGATCAAGGATCACGTTGGCTTGCGAGAAGTCATACACTGTATTGACTACATCGCCGAATGCCATCTCAGCGCCAGCATGGACGTTGTCACGGGCGAGCGGTTCATATTGATACCACTCTGCATTGGGGAATTGCCCCACCACTTCATCGAGATGATCAGCTAAAGTGGGTGAGCTAACTACACCGGTAAGGATGCGTAAGCCCTCGCCATTGTTGAGTTGTTCGCGCACATCATCCAGCGCACTCATGAAGCTGCCCATATCGCTGACTGTGCCGTTATGACGGACATTCGTCGAGCGATCAGGGTTATACAGCTCAAAGATCGAAGCGAGCAACATCGCGTTACTGGCACCGAGCGAAGCCGGATGATTAGGGTTACCATCGACACGTGTTGGGCGACCGGTATGTGTTTCGATCAACACGCCAGTTGCATAACCGCCTAAGACCATCGTCGAGGCGAAATATAGCGGGTGTCCGGGTATCATGCCTTCTGGCATGTTGACATACGGAATGATCTCTTCTTGACGGGGCGTGGTGGTGCATCCGGTGAGCGTCAAGCCCCCCATCATCACCGAAGCGCCCATCAACTTCAGGAAATCGCGCCGTCCCATCCCGCCACGTCGTAAGACTTCGGTCTCACGGGGGAAATCGCGTTGCATGATAGTGGAGAAGTCTTTGTCATTTACGAATTCTTCTAAATCACGCCAAGTTTTGTTATCAAGGTTGTTATCTTGATTTAACATCTATTTAACTCCTCCAATACTAGCGGTGACACGTTGCACACGTGGTGAGACCCAGCCCCATAGCGCTGGTATCTTGTTGATCTTCGGTATAAACGCCGTAATCGATCAGCAATTGCGTCCCAAATTCGGTTTGATTTTCGGGATATTCGTACCCGAACTCATAACGTGTCTCTAGTGGACGAACAAATTCTTCTGGTGCCATGTGACATTCTAAACACCAGCCCATATATTGATTCTCGGCTTGCCAGACTTGAGGCATCTCATCGACAGTGCCATGGCAGGTTTCGCAGGCGAAACCATTCTGAACGTGTACGCTATGGTTGAAGTACACATGTTCAGCTAAATCATGCACACGATACCAGGTCAACGGCTCATTCTCGGCATAGCTAGTACGTACCGGCTCGAGCAATTCGCTGTAAATGGCAATATTGGCATGACAGGTCATACAAGTTTGGGTATCGGGGATACCTCCATAAGGCGAAACTTCAGCCACTTGATGACAGTACATACAACTGATATTCAGTTGACCACTGTGCAATTCATGGCTGAACCGTACCGGTTGTGCGACAGCTACACCGGCATAATTCCCATTGATGGTGTATGGAGACCAATTACGCACTAGCATCATTCCTAGGGCAGTCGCAATAAAGACCAAACCACCAATGATACTCAAGCGTGCAACGGTATTTACACCAGGTTTAAATACTTGTGACATATCCGTGAATAACCTTCTTCAATGTCAGAACAAAATTCAGTCAACCTGTCGGAGTGACATCATTCACCAACAGGCAACAGGTGAAAACTAGTGTCGAATGACCTGTTAAACGGTCTCCGTTGCGGTATAAGCTTCCGCTGCACCAGCTGCTGAGTCCTGTGCACCCAATGATGGATGGTGAACGGGCAAGGCACGATGACGACTAAAAATCGTTAAAGTGGCGGCCAACCAGAACCCACCGACGGCAATCACCGGCGCAAAATCCCATGCCTGGATGGAAAGATCGCTGTGGTAAGTCGGCATGACAACCCAGAGCAACTCCACCGCACGTAAGAGTAAAAGTACGCCCGCTAACGCGACGAGATTCACGCGCTTGCCTTTGATACCCGGAATCAGCATCAGGAGTAAGATCACGGCGTGAACGGCGGCGAATAGTTGTGTGAGAGCACGCCAACCATTTTCAATCCGCAGGTCAAACCAGAGCGCGTTGAACGACACATTGCCTGAATAAATGATGATAACCTGAATGGCGTAGAAATAAATCCACACGAGAAAAGCCATCAACAAGACCGCACCCAGATCGTTAGTAACCTGTTTATTCACCACAGAGGCGAAAGGCTCACGATCCCAGTACAGGGCAAGTGCCAGAATAATGAAAGCAACCATCGCGAGGAACATACGACTGAGTACTGCCCAGCCGAATGCACTGGAGAAGAACTCCGGCACGAGCGACATTGTCCAGTCGAAACCTGCTAGAGAGGTTGTCAATACATAGAAGATCATGCCAACCGCGCTGAAGTTGCGCATGGTATCTTCACTAACTGCGTTGCCATCCTGATCACGTTTGTATGACCAGTTCGTGAGCACATAACTCAGGAATGACCACACTGCAATATAGATGAAAGCACGCAGTACGAAAAATGTTGGTTGCAACATGAAGGCTTTGCCACCGTACATTGCCTCAGCTTCTGGGCCTGCCCAATCGGGATAAATTTCCCCCAAGCCAAGGATGATCGGAAGAAATAACAACGCCATCAGTGGCATCGTCCGCGCTCCAGCTTCTGCGAAACGCAGTATAGGATACAGCCAGCGTCCATTGATTAGGTTATTCAACATGACCAAACCGAGACAGCCAACTGCAATTTCAACCCAAAACAGATAGCCAATCAAATAGACTTGAAAGAAGCGGGGGGAATCAAACACTGCGATAATCAAGGTGACAATCGCAGCAACCACACCCAAACCAATCAAAATCCTTGACCAATTTGTTTGGGATTGTTGAAGTGTATCATCAGGATGCATAGATGGATGCTCCATTGATAATTGAACAATCGTAAACTCAAGCAGTGGAACGCGACCTAATATCTGAAAAGTTTATTAATAACTGATGAGCAATTAGAAAGTTGTTCTACTGTTTGTTAGCTACAGTATATCGTGCTTTGCATATAGTGATATAGCTAAAAATGAGAGAGGGAGGAATGTCACATATATGTAATGTCATATGTCAAAAAACTAAAAAATATGGCCGTTTTTCTAAGTAAATCTACTAAAAAAAAGGCTTCTCTTTTATATATTTATGACATATAACATGCCAATTATATGCAAATTAATATAAGTTCGATGTGAGGATGCTGTATAAATCTAAAATAAGTGTTATGCTCATATTTGATTAGTGACAGGTTAATGGCATTTTTCACAAAATACCATATTTTACAAGTTGTAATAATTGAGAAATGACCAACCGCATTGATCAAGCTTGGCACATCCTAACAACATCTTGAGGGAGACATGTGGTTTAGGGTCAACCTGGCGCACCTATCAGCGTTTATTTTTTAATAAGGATGCACAAATGAAATATGCCAGAATTGCTTTTCGTATTTTTCGCGGTGTAGTTAAGACTCTGCGCTTATCACTGCCAAAACTAGGTGTTGGTTGGATGTTCGCATTGCTAACCATCAATTTTAACCGTATCACTATCGTGGAATTAAGTGTACCGGCTGTAGCCGTATCAGCGATGCTGGCATTACATTATTTCTTATCGCCATTTCAAGTGATTTCCGGACGGATTGCAGATCGTCATCCGATCATGGGTTTACGGCGCACGCCTTACTTATTAACTGCGGCGGTAGTTTCTAGTCTGCTCTTCTTAGCCTTGCCCAGCGTAGCAGAAGGAATGGGCACAGGCGCGATCAATTCCTACATTATAGGCTTCGGTATTTTGATCATCTACGGTATCTCTATTGCTGTGATGGGTGATTCGCATCACGCACTGATTGCCGAAGTGGTGGAATCCAAAGACCGCAGTACAGTGATCTCAGTCGTATGGACGCTCTCGATCCTCAGCACCATCATCGCCGCTGGCGTGATGATCTCGATGATGCCGGAATATTCACCGGCGGCAATGCAACGTCTGTATAACCTGACACCATTCATCGTGATCGGTTCAGTCTTACTGGGTATCGTCGGCATGGAAAAACGCCTGAACGATGAAGAGATCAAAATTGCTATCGAAAAAGCCGAGCATGTCGCACCAGTCGGTAACCCGATTAAAGCAGCTGTGTCTGTCTTGCGTGAGAACAAACAAGCCGCTGGCTTCTTCGCCTTTGTTTTCATCTCAATCTTCTCGATCTTCCTGCAAGACAACATTCTTGAGCCGTTCGGTGCAGAAGTATTTGGTATGAGCGTAGCAGAGACCACGAGCTTCCAGCCGGCATGGGGCGGTGGTGTGCTGATTGGCATGTTGATCATCGGCGTGCTAGCAGGCATTTTCAACATCAACAAGCGCTTGATTGCAATTGTCGGTTGTGTGGGAACCGCGGTTGGATACGGCATCTTATCTGCCGCCGCACTCACCGAGACCGTCGCATGGGTTAAACCATCGCTGATGTTCATGGGCTTTTTCACCGGTTTCTTCAACGTGGGCGCGCTATCCATGATGATGGATATGACGGTGGAAGGTGCAACTGGTTTGTACATGGGCTTGTGGGGCATGGCACAGGCATTCGGTAACGGTGCATCCTCATTTGCAGGTGGTGCGTTGCACACAGCTTTTATCGGTACAGGATTCTTAACTCCTGAGAGCGCTTATTTCATGATCTTCGGTATCGAAGCTATCGGCATGGTGGCGGCGGGTATCCTGGTCTATAACTTGAGCGTATCTCGCTTCCAAAACCTCGTTGAGCAGGGTCAGACCAGGCGCAAAAAAGGTCTATCGCTGGACGATGCGGTGCTGGCAATGGAAACGAATATGGGCGGCTAATCGTCGCAAACCTGACCACCCTGCCGGCACGCTGGCGGGGTGGTTGTTCACATTGATACGCAACACCAACATGCACAACCATTGATGATACTGAAACTCAAGGTTTAACATATGTCGGGCAAAACAGATTTTTCATTTGATGAACGGGTCGCGAGCTTATACAACAAGCAACGCGCTCATCCACCGGAGGTCTCGCGTCAGATTGGTGAAGCCATCGCGATGCAGGCCGGAGACGGCGGGCGCGTGCTAGAGATTGGCGTGGGAACTGGACGCATCGGCTATCCGGTGGCTTCAGCAGGTTGCCATGTGGTGGGCTTTGATCTATCTGCTCAAATGCTCGGCGAGACTGCCGCCAATCAACCAGAGGATATGTCTGGCTCAATCAGTTTGTTACAAGCCGATATGCATCACATGCCCTGTTCAGCAAATTATTTTGACGCTGTGCTGGCAGTTCATGTATTGCATCTTGCAACGGATTGGCAACAGGTGATGCGAGAAGCAACGCGTATCTTGCGTATAGATGGAGCGTTCATACAAGGTGATGATTGGATTGATCCACAGTCTGTCATCGGACGTTTACGCAATGAAATGCGTCGCTATGCCGTCACTATGGATCCATCTTTGATGCCACCGGCAGCGGGCGTATCGAAGACAGAGGTACTGGCGCAATTGGGCGGCACGGAACATGAGGAACACATCGCGGCAGAGTGGTCAACATGGATTAGCCCGAATGAACGCCTTGCCGCTATTGAACAACGCATCGATAACGAAAGCTGGATTTTCACTGATGAGCAATTTGGACAAGCTTTCAAGCATATGCAAGACTGCGCTGCGAGTTGGTGGGATGATTTAGACCAACCGCAAGAGGTCAAACGGCGCTTCACGCTCAAGATCACACGTGGGGAATGGTGAGACGATGCCTGCGACAGCCTATCATCCGATCATCATCATTGGCGGGGGGCCGGCGGGCTTAGCCACCGCGCTCCACCTTAAACAACAAACACCCGAACTCGCCCGCGATTTAGTGATCTTAGAGGCGAAGGAATACCCCCGCCCCAAGCTATGTGGGGGTGGCATCACCGTACATGGCGAAGAACAATTGGCGGCGCTGGGCATCAAGATTGATGTGCCAGCGTTTCGGGTTGATCGTCTAGTTTTCCGACTGGGATCGCATGAATTTGTCGTGCCCCATGAAGGCGCGATGCGCGTGATTCAGCGTGCGGAGTTTGACGCGGCACTCGCCGATGCTGCCCGCCAGCATCAGATACGGATTCTCAGCGGGGAGCGCCTGCTGGACGCACACCCTATCGAGAACGGCTATCAGATCGAGACCAACAAAGGCATCTATCACACGCGGGCGTTGATCGGGGCGGATGGCTCGAACAGCACGGTGCGGCGTAAGTTACGCTTCGACAGCACCGAAGGTGTGGCGCGTCTGTTGCGCGTACTCACCCCGATTAATCCTAATGACAAGCTGATGCACGAACGCACCGCCGTCTTTGATTTTTCGTGTATCAAACGTGGAATACGCGGTTATATGTGGGATTTCCCCTGTTATGTCGATGGGCAACCACACATGAATAGTGGCATCTTCGATAGCCGTATCACCCCAAAAGACACATCACAACCGCATGGCAATCTTAAGCAGACATTCGCGGACTTTCTCGCACAGCGCGGGGTTGATCTAGAAGCCGTTGAACTCAAGGGGCATCCGGTGCGCTGGTTCGCGCCTTCGTCGGAATTTTCGCGCCCGCATGTGATGCTGGCAGGCGATGCAGCCGGTGTCGATGCGCTATTTGCCGAGGGCATCTCTTACGCAATGGAATACGGTGAGATTGTGGCGACGATGTTACAGGATGCCTTTGCGCGGGATGATTACAGTTTCAGCGATTACCGCGAGCGCATCATGGCGCATCACATGGGCAAACTATTGATGCGACGCGCACTCATTGCCCGCACGATCTTTCCCTACCATGTGCCGCCCTTCTGGTCAGTTTTCTGGAGATTAGCTGCCGTTGCGCCTTCATGGATGCAACAGGAAATCGGCGCATGGATGGCACTGTTACCCGCCAAAGATCAAACACCTCTACAAGCACAATTCACCTGATCACCCACTCCGCCCATACAAGGCACGATTTGAGAGACGATAGGACATGATTTCATGACAAAAACACACAAATCTGAGCAACATCCAAATGGCACACATGCCAGTACCCTCTCTGTCGCTGGCAAAAACAAGCCGGTCTTTCCTTTTACGGCGATTGTGGGGCAAGATGATCTCAAATTATCACTGTTGCTGTGTGTGATTGATCCCACAATTGGCGGCGTGATGGTTATGGGGCATCGGGGGACGGGTAAGAGTACCGCCGTGCGAGCGCTAGCGGCACTGTTGCCGAAGATGTCATTCATCACCGGTTGCCCGTACAACTGCGATCCTGATCACCCTGCATCGAACTGTCCGCATTGTAACGGAGACTATGATGGAACACAGCATAACGGTGATGTGCCAGTGATTGATCTACCGTTAGGAGCAACCGAAGATCGCGTAGTCGGCTCGATGGATGTCGAACGGGCACTGGTCGATGGGGTGCAGAGCTTCGCGCCAGGCTTATTGGCACGTGCCAATCGGGGCTTCCTTTATATAGACGAAGTGAACTTGCTGGAAGACCATCTGGTGGATTTACTGCTCGATGTCGCGGCAAGTGGTGTGAATGTGGTCGAACGTGAGGGGATCAGCATCCGGCATCCGGCGCGGTTTGTGCTGGTAGGCAGTGGCAATCCCGAAGAAGGCGATCTGCGCCCGCAGTTATTGGATCGCTTCGGCTTACATGCCCGCATCAAGACGATCTTTGACCTCGGCGAACGGGTGGAGATTGTCAAGCGCCGACGTGCTTATGACTTTGACCCACACGCATTTGCTGAAACATGGGAGGATGAGCAAGCCAAACTCCGCAAGCAGATATTACACGCGCAAGCCCTCTTTCCAGAAGTCAAATTGACCGATGCGGCGATTCATACCGCCGCGAAAATTTGTGTGGCACTGGAAGTTGATGGACATCGGGGCGAACTCACACTATGTCGGGCGGCAGTGGCACTGACCGCACTCAAGGGGCGCAATACCACCCGTTCGCAAGATGTCGCAGATGTGGCAGTGATGGCGCTACAGCATCGCTTACGCAAAGACCCGCTAGAAACAGCCGGTGATGACGCTCGCATCCTGCGTGTGGTCGATGAGATCATGGCGCAGTGATGCTTTAATCCTTTCCAGCAAGTTAGTATTTATGAGGCAAGCTAATGAGAACTGATATTCGTTTTGTGTATTTGACCATGGATGGCGGGCATGATAGCGCGGTACATGAAGCAGCGCATCTGCTCGGCAACGAACACCCGATCAACTTGCAGGTATCGATGTACAGCACCGCCAAGTTACGCGATGAAGCGGCATGGCAACGGCTCGAGCGCGACATGCGTGAGGCTGATTTTATCTTCGGCTGTATGATCTTCGGTGAGGAATATGTGCGCCCGTTGGAGCGCATCCTTGAGAAGATCGACAAACCGATGCTGTTCATCACCAGCAATCCGGCGCTGATTTACCGCACCAAGATCGGCAAGCTCTCATTGGCACAACCCGAAGAAGATGAAGAACCGGGCTTAATCAAACGCTGGATGCAACGTCTGCGCCCACGCAAAAAAGGCAAAGATGAGGGACATCGGCAAACGGCATTCGTCAAGAACCTGACCAAGTTCATGAAATATTTGCCGGGTATGATGCGTGATCTCCATACCTTCATCGCCTCGCATGAGTATTGGTTGCACAGTTCACCAGATAACCTCAAGCGTATGATGCTGATGTTCATTGCGCGGTATGTGCCCCACTACACCGGTAAGATCAAGGTTGAAGATGCCCATGCCTTTCCCGATATGGCGATCTATCACCCGGACGCGCCGGAGATGTTCGCCGATGAGGGCAGTTATCGCGCATGGCGCAAAACACAGGGCAAAGCGCTGGCGAATGGCAGTGCCGGCGCGTGGTCGGGTGCGGTAGGCTTGCTGACACAAAGGGCTATCATCCTCAGTGGTAACACCGATCATCTCGATAATTTGATCCGCGATATTGAAGCGCAAGGCATCGAAGCGCGCACAACGTATAGCTCGATGCTAGATTTCCGTCCGGCAATTGATACCTTCTTCGCTGGCAACGATGACAGTCACCTGCCAAAAGTGGATCTGATGCTGAACACGGTGGGCTTTCCGCTGGTCGGGGGGCCGGCTGGCACCCAACCTGAACTCGCACGCGATGCCCTGCAACAGATTGATGTCGGCTATTTTGACATGATCCCGCTGGGCTTTCAACGTGTGGAGGACTGGCAAGCAGATGAAGTCGGCTTGAACCCGATGCAGGTTGCGCTCAATATTGCCCTGCCAGAACTAGACGGCATCGCAGATCCGGTCATTTTCGGGGGGCCTTCGACACACACCGAGAAATTCATCGCGCTCAAAGGCGAGCAATCGAGCGCCGTTGGACGTATGGCGCGTCGTGTACGTCTACGGGGTAAGACCAACGCCGATAAGAAGGTGGCGGTGGTGCTGTTCAACTTCCCGCCCAATTTAGGCAACGCGGGCACGGCGGCATTTCTCGATGTATTTCAGAGCTTGCATCGCCTGTTAAAAGAGATGCAACAAGCCGGTTATACCGTCGATGTGCCGGAGAGCGCCGAGGCATTGCGTAAGCTGGTCACTGATGGTAACGCTACCCTGCACGGCACGGTTGGCAACGTCGCCGAGACGCTGAGTGTCGACGACTATCGGCGCTTGTTCCCGTGGTATCATGAGATTGAGCCGTATTGGGGACACGCACCGGGTGAATTGCTCACCGATGGGCGACAGTTTTACATCTTAGGTTTGCATCTGGGGAATGTATTCGTGGCGTTGCAACCGTCCTTCGGCTATGAGCGCGATCCGATGCGCTTACTAATGGGCAAAGATGTCGCACCCCATCACGGTTTTGCGGCGTTCTATACATGGCTCAACCATTGCTATGATGCCGATGCTGTCTTGCACTTCGGCACACATGGGGCGCTGGAATTTATGCCAGGTAAGCAAGCGGGTATCGGCGCGGATTGCTGGCCCACGCGCTTGATTGGTTCCTTACCCAATTTCTACTACTACTGTGTCAACAATCCGAGCGAAGGTTCGATTGCCAAGCGACGCAGTGCCGCGACACTGGTCAGTTATATGGTACCGCCAATGCAACAAGCTGGCTTATATAAGGGCTTGCGTCGTTTGAAAGATAGCATCGACAATTATCACAAGCGCCCGGATGCCGAACTCCTGAGCGACATCAAGATGCAAGCGCATCAGATCGGCATCGTGCTCAATGTAGATGATGCAGACTATCTCGCGGCGCTGGGGCATGAACTGATCACCATCGAGAGCCGTATGATTCCGCTGGGATTGCATGTGCTGGGGAAAGCACCGAGCAACGCTGAACTCGTGGATATGCTGGCGCTGGTGGCATCGTTCAACACGGTGACGCATCCGAATGGGCGCGATACCTTGCCTACACTGCCAGCCCTGATTGCCCATAGCAAAGGCTGGGATTATCAGCAATTGCAAGCAACGCTCAAGAGCGATGCACAGTCACAAGCACGCTGGGAGGAGATCGATCACCTGCTACGCGAGGCGATGGGCTTGTTCATCAGCAGTGGGGCAACGCACGCTGAACAGTATTTACACGAACACGCGAACGTACCGACCGACTTACTGGCGAACCTGTGGACGTGGTTAGCTGATCTGAGTGAGCGCATCGTCCACGATGAGGAGATTATCGGTCTGTTGCACGCACTCAATGGCGGTTTCATCATGCCCTCACCGGGCAACGATGTCGTGCGCAACGATGCGATTGTGCCAACAGGGCGCAATATCCACGCGCTCGATCCCTACCGCATCCCAACCAGTACTAGCATTCAGGCAGCTGATAAACTGGTGCGCAAGATGCTCGAACGCCTGACCGTCGAGCAGGGTCAGCTACCGGAAACGGTGGCGATGGTGCTATGGGGTACAGATAATCTCAAGAGTGACGGAGAAGGTATCGCACAATGCTTGAACTTGCTCGGTGCGAAACCAATTGAAGATGAACTGGGCAATATCTCCAGCGTGGAACTGATCCCATTATCCGAATTGGGTCGCCCACGCATTGATCTGGTGATTACAGTCAGTGGTATCTTCCGCGACCTGTTCCACCATCAATCCGGCTTGCTCGATCAAGCGGTGCATCTCGCCGCCAACGCCGATGAACCGCTAGAAATGAACTACGTGCGCAAGCATAGCCTACAACACGCCGAGGAACTGGGCATTTCGCTCGACGAAGCCGCCGCCCGCGTGTTCTGTAACGCACCCGGATCATACGGCGCAAACGTCAATCACTTAGTGGATGGTAGCACATGGGAGACTGACGACGAACTGAGCGACGCTTTCTTGACGCGCAAATCTTACGCCTATCAAGCCGGCGGTAGCTGGCAATCTGCCCGCGATGTGATGACGCGCAGTCTGGCAACAGTGGATGCCGCCTTCCAGAATATCGATAGTTTCGAGATGGGTATCAGCGATGTCGATCACTACTATGAATATCTGGGCGGAGTGAGCAAATCAGTGGAGAAGTTACGCGGTAAGCGTCCACAGGTGATGGTTGCGGATGCGATCTCGCTTGATGAACGGCTGGCATCACTGGAACAGATGGTGCGCCTTGAAACCCGCGCCAAGTTGCTCAATCCTAAGTGGTATGAATCCATGCTCGATCATGGCTATGAAGGTGTGCGTGAGATCGAAACACGTGTCAGCAACACCTACGGCTGGAGCGCCACCGCCGACGCGGTTGAGGGCTGGGTCTACGATGATGTCGCCGAAACCTTCTTGCTCGATGAGGCGATGCGTCAGCGTATGGCAGAGGCAAACCCGCACGCTACCGCCGCTATCGCGCAACGCCTGCTGGAAGTCAATGCACGCGGGTTCTGGGATGCGAGCGATGATCTGCTCGATCAACTGCGTGAGATTTACGGCAATTTAGAAGATCAGCTTGAAGGTATCACCGGTTAACTTGGACAGGAACACACAGAGGAACGCGATCACATGACGCACACACTGCCCTTTCCGGCGCTCGTCGGTTTAGAAGCCGCTCAACAAGCCTTGATCTTACTGGCAATCGAGCCGCGTCTGCGCGGGTTGGTGTTGATGGCACCAGCCGGCAGTGGTAAATCCAGCTTAGCGCGGGGTATCCGTGAGGTGTTAGCCGATGATGCGATGCCGTTTGTAGAATTACCGCCCTCAGTAGATACTGAAAACCTGTTAGGCGGGATTGACCTACAAGCTACATTGCACAAAGGTAAGATGATCCTACAGGATGGTATCCTAGCGCGGGCGGATGGGGGCATGGTGTATGTCGATGGGATCAACCTGCTGACCGATGCCACCAGCAACTTGTTACTTTCGGTGCTGGATGAAGGTGTGGTGCAGATCGAACGGGAGGGCGTGAGCTTGCGTCAACGGGCACAATTCAGCTTGATCGGGTCGTATGATCCCGCTGAGGGGATGCCCCGACAACACCTGATTGATCGCGTCGGGTTGATTGCGAGCTTATCCGCACAGCAAACATTGCACAATCGTGAGCAGGTATTGCGGCGCAATCTGTTGATGTCGCCTCAAACATGGGCAGATGACCTCGATTTTGTGCGTGGGATGATCCGCGCCGCCCGTGAGCAGTTACCACAGGTGACCATCGAGGATGAACAAATTGGCTGGTTAAGCCAGCTGGCACTGCGCTATGGTGTTGAAGGTCACCGCGCCGATCTGTTCGCAGTGTGGGCGGCGTGTGCCTCAGCGGCATCTGAACTGCGTGACAGCGTCGAAAGTGATGATTTAGAAATAGCGGCGCGTCTGGTGATTTTGCCCCGTGCTACCCGCATCCCTGAACAAGAAGCAGATGACACACCGACACCACCAAGCGAACCCCAGCAAGATCAAACACCGCCACCTGATCAAACGCCGGAACCGCCGAACGATCATCAGGACGATGATGAACCCGACGACACGCCTGAACAAGCGCCACCCGATACAATGAGCTTACCACCAGAGCAAGTGTTAGAGGCACTGATGAGCGAACTGCCGGAGATGCTGACGACGCTCCCCTATATGAACTTGCGTCGCGGGCAGAGCGGCTCACGCGGGACAACCGAAGGCAAACGCGGGCGACATATCCGCAGTGTACAGGGTGATGCGCGTCGTCATCGCATTGACGTGATTGCCTCCTTACGCGCCGGTGCGCCGTGGCAAGCCTTGCGCGCTTCTCAGAGCAAGGCAGATGATACGCGCCGTGTGCGCCTATTGAGCAGTGATCTGCGCGTCAAACGCTATCGCAGTAAAGCAGGCGCGTTGTTCTGCTTCGGTGTAGATGCGAGCGGGAGCATGGCACTGCATCGAATGCGTCAGGCGAAAGGGGCGGTTCATGCCCTGCTGGAAAAAGCCTATGTCAAGCGTGATCGCGTGGCGTTACTGGCATTCCGTGGCGAACAAGCCGAGTTGCTGATGCCTCCCACACAGAGCGTTGAACTGGCACGGCGGGCACTCGATCTGTTGCCGACAGGGGGCGGTACGCCTCTGGCATCGGCGCTGATGCTCGCCTGCGACATCGCACAGCAAGCCCGCTTGCGGGGCATCATGCAGACCATGCTGATTTTGCTCACCGATGGGCGCGGGAATGTGCCGTTGCAAGACAGCGGTAATCCGCAGGATGAATTGCAATCCTTATCAGGTTATGTGCAAGCTGTCGGTTTGCATGTGGTGGTGGTTGATACCAAGCGTAATTATTTAAGCCGTGGTGAGGCGCGTCAATTGGCGGAGTGGTTAGGCGCAGATTATGCGTATCTGCCAAACGCGAGCAGTGAGGATATTGCAAATCTTGTGACGGAGATCCGGGATTGAGAACAACCAATAGTAGGTATAAACAGAAAAGAACCTTGTACAGGTTCTTTTCATACTGTGAGAACAATGCGGTTTAGGCGGCGCCTGCTCCGTAGAAAACCAGAGCAAGAATCCAGATCCAAACACCGACTGCTACAGCGACTGGTAAGATATTGTCACTACCTTGAAAGTTCATTGCTATCTCCCATATGTGTAAACGAATCTCATCAAAAGCGTGTCTTCGTTAATAAAAGTATACAACTGAGTCAATCTCTACCATAGAATACTCATTATTTTCTTAAGCATCTGGCAGTAATGTGTATTGGATGTCATGTTTTTAACATGTGTAATGTCATGATTTGATCAACTTATATTGAGATAGTCTAGGATACTTTCATAAAAATTAACGCAAATTGTGTATATTTTTTCATCTCAGCGGGTATAAAATGCGCATATGTGTGAGTTCACATAAGTGATCGGTAAGGATTTAGAAGGTATAATCTATGTGTAGTGATTGTTTTTAGGGAAAAATCGATGAAAATATTGAAGCCAAGCATTTTATTAACACTCATTCTAATACTAGTAACGGCTTGCACCGATTTAGCCGGACAACCGGATATCGTGACCACACTTGTACCACCACCGACTACCCAGCCGTTGACAGTCAGTGAAAACCAGAATTTAGGTGCAGAGATCTTTCAGGCAAGATGTGCCAGTTGTCATGGCATCAACGGTGAAGGGGATGGTACTGTTGCCTTAGAAGCCGACTTCCCTGTTCCTGATTTCACCGATCCAACCAGCGCCAACAACCAGACGCTTGAGGCGTGGACAGATACCATTCGCTATGGACGGCTAGAGAACATGATGCCTCCGTGGGAGAACAGCTTGTCATCGGCAGAGATCGAAGCGGTTGCTTCGTACACCTATACGATGTGGGAGAACGACACGAGTGCCTCGCAGACACAAGCAGAAACTGACACGTCTGCGCCAGAGACGGCAATTGAAGAACGTAATGTGAGCATCACAGGTACCATCACACAAGGAACAAGCGATGCTAGCTTACCGGATATGTTATTCCTCGGCTTACACGTACTCGATGATGCCGACACGCAGATTGATTTCCGCACATTAGAAGTAGAGAACAGCGCCAACTACAGTTTTGATGATGTCACACTACGCGCTGATTATCGCTATCTGGTGACGGTCATCCATGATGATGTAGTCTTCTCCAGTCCGACACTGAGCGGAACAGATCTCGAAGCCAGTCAGGAGATCTCGCTCACCATTTACGAGGTGACAGATGATCCATCTGTGATTGAGATTGACCTGTGGACGATGGTCTTGTTTGAGGAGAACGGACGCCTGGTCTCACAGAATTTCTTGAGCTTCGCCAATACATCTGATCGAGTATTCCGTAGCAATAATCAAGTAGATGAACTCACCTATGAGACGGTACGTATCCCGGTACCCGCAGATGCCATCTTGCTCAATTCGCAGGCATTGTTCCCGCGCTTTGAACTGCAACAGGACGAGCAACCCACACTGGTCGATACGCGACCAATCATCCCCGGCGAAGAAAATATGATTGAATTGGTGTTCGGCTTGCCATTTGAGCGCCGTGTACAACTAGATTTGCCGCTGGTGTATCCGTTGACTGCTGAACCAGACATCCTATTACCGTATGAAGAATTTGAGTTCTCTGCGCGCAACATCGAATTCTACGATGTGCAGATGTTCGATTTCGGTTCATTTGATCGCTACCGTGGCACGCCGTTGAACGCTGGCGATACGCTCTCACTGACCGTCAGGAGACCGTCCGAAGGCTTACCTGTTGATCTGATCGTCAGTGGGATTGTGCTAATAGCCGGTCTGCTTTTCATCGGGGTGGGTGTCTATAGCCTCTATCGTCAGCGCGATACCGATCATGACACGCCGTTGAACAAAGCAGAACTGTTGCACGAGTTAGAGACACTCGAAGATTTATATGAGAACGGGAAAATCGACGAAGCAACCTATCAGCAAAAACGCGCTGATTTCAAAGCCAAACTCGCTAACTTGATGAATGCAAACGAGGGTTAAGCGACCACGTTTCGCACTACAGTCGAATTAAAAAGCGCGGTCATGCTAGATATTCGGCATGACCGCGCTTTTATGTATTGCACTATGCAGACAGGTTACGTTTAGGGCGTTGCTGCCTCGTTCTCGATCGGCGGTTCCGGCGATTCCGGCGGTTCCGGTGTTACGTCCGGTGTTGGTGTTCCGTTGGTGACGAAGCGCACGAGAATAGTGCCAGGCTCACCTGCTTGACCGTTACCGATTGATCTACTAAACGGCGTAGCACGGATCACATAGTCAGTGTTGAGCGAGTAGTTCCACGGATTATAGTCACCGTCGATGTCACCTGAGAAAGCATATGGTGCAGAATTTTCCGTGAGGCCTTGTTGACCATCAAGATGGAAGACCACGCTACGGACTGCACCCTGCGTGTTCGCACGCAAGCTGAGGTTCGTCATACCAATATCGTCGATATTGATGACCGCCACACCGTTATCTGTCGGAATGGGATCGAAGCCCGCTACCGGTTGATCGGTGTCCGTGTTAATCAGCGTGAAGCTGGTGACGGCTAGCGTAATCGGCTGTGGCGTGCTGACAGGTGGTTCGGTTGGCTCAGGTGTCACGTCCGGTGTCACATCTGGTGTCACATCTGGTGTGACTTCCGGTGTCACATCTGGTGTGACTTCCGGTGTGGGTTCTTCGGTAGGTGGTTCGACTGGTGCAAGACAACCCACTGTCAATTGCAGTTTGTTGGTCTCACTACCTGTCCAGTTGCTCACCACGAGGTCACCTGCCACCGTGAAGCTCTGACTGAAATCGAAACCGGTCACTGTCCAGTTCTGCCAGCCTTCGCTGTCGAAGCTACCCAATGGCAAACCGTTGAGCGTCACGTTGTTGAACGCCAGTTCACCATCGGCGAGACGATCCACCACGTTGATATCGAGTGCATTCCACTCAGAGATCGGGCAACTGATCGCCCCGAGCTCGTATTCCAGCGTGGCTACACCACTTACACCATCGATGGTGGTGATGATCGTGTTCTGTGCTTGATCGAAGCTGAACGTCACCGCATAGGTGCCATCTTGCCAGTTGGCATTCACATTCGGGTAACTGGCTTCAACACGGTTCGCACCCTGACCTAAGTCTGGCACACCGAGATAAATCTCGTTACCGCTGGAGTTGCCCCGATAGCGCACGGCAACCGCTTCGGTCAGACCAGAGTAACCACTGCTGACGATTGGCGTGCTTGCTGGTGGTTCGGTTGGTTCCGGTGTCACGTCTGGCGTCACATCCGGTGTCACGTCTGGCGTCACGTCTGGCGTCACGTCTGGCGTCGGTGCCTGGTTGGTGACGAAGCGCACGAGGATACCACCCGGCTCACCTGCTTGACCATTACCGCGTGATCTACTGTAGGGCGTGGCGCGGATCACATGGTCAGTGTTGAGTGAGTAGTTCCACGGGTCATAGTCGCCGTTGATATCACCAGCAAAGGCGTACGGCTCAGTATTTTCAGTACGGATAAACTCGCCATTACGATGGAAGACCACGCTACGGACTGCACCCTGCGTGTTCGCACGCAAGTTGAGGTTCGTCACACCGATGTCATCGATGTTGATGATCGCCACACCATTATCTGTCGGAATCGGATCGAAGCCCGCTACCGGTTGATCAGTATCCGTGTTGATCAGCGTGAAGCTGGTAACTGCTAGCTGTGATGCCGGTGGTTCAGTTGGCTCTGGTGTGCTTGCCGGTGGTTCAGTTGGCTCTGGTGTGCTTGCCGGTGGTTCAGTTGGCTCCGGCGTGCTGACAGGCGATTCAAGTGTGATGGTCACAGTGGCGGTGTCGGTTCCTTCAGGATTGCCTCGGTCACTAATCTGATAAGTGAAGCTATCGCTGAGGTTGTCTGAACCATCATGTTGATAGCTGAACGAACCATCCGCGTTGAGTGTCAATACGCCATAAGCCGGTGCGTTCAGCAGGCTCGCGATTAAGGCTGATCCGTCAGGATCGCTGTCATTGGCTAAGACACCCTCAGTTGCGTTCACGTTCAGTTGTGCGCCTTGCGTGCCGGTGTAGGTATCATCGTTGGCAGTCGGCGCAAGGTTGATGTAGCAGGTCAACGGGTTATCCACACCGATAGTCATCTGTGCATTATTCAGCGCCAGATTAACCAGTGGCGGATAAGCGATACCGCCGATTTCTTGCGTGACGCAGGCAGACGGATATTTGCCATACTGCGCGAGTACCAGCGACAAACCTGGCGTAGCAAATGACGTACCACTGATGATGCGGTTATCACCAACGTTATAGCCTGCGCCCGGTGTGCGCACATTGCCGTCTTGCGAAAACTGCCATAGATCACCATTGTTGCCAAGTGTGGCACTGGTGGCGATAGTCTCTGCCCAGCGTGCTGGGGCGAGAGGTGTGCCACCTAACCATGGGCGATAGTTTCCGCTGGAAGCCACCGCAAACACGGTCTGCAGGTTGTTGCTGGCAAGGCTAGCTTCGAGATAGCCACGCAATAAGTTGCGGAAGGGACCGAGATCAGTGGTATCTTCAACATTCATCAAGAAACTGATGAGTGTCAACGCAATCTCTTCATCAGATAAGCCTAGTGTCTTGAGATAATCACCCAGATCATAGCCAGGCTCATTATCGACACAGGGTGGGCTTTCACTATTTGCCGTTTCTTGATCGGTCTCGCCAAAACTGAATAATTCCCATGTCAGGTCAGAACCACCAAAGACCACTTCAAACACGCCCGTGCGTTCGCCCGGTAAGAAGTAAGTCGGTTGCCCCTGATACGCATCATCTGTGTTGAAGAAGTTATCGAAGCCGATAGGTACATAAACCGTGTAGTCATTGGGGTTGTCATAGCCGAAACGAGCAGTATATTGTTCACCATCAAAGGCGACACATTCGAGGATGATGTTTACAGCTTTATCGCTCTCACCTTCGTCACCGATTAAAGCATCTTCAACATCTTCCCAGCGTGGTTCATCCATGCCACAGAACATATCCATGACATCGTCATAACTCACGTCAAAGGCATCAGCCAGAATCTGACCAATTGGATTCCACGGTGCGAATTCATCATCGCAGTAATCGGTGGTATCGACGATGTACTCTTCTTCAAAAGAGTCATAGTAGTAGAAGGTACCACTTTCATCGTAAAGATAGTCTAGTTCAACGTAGAAGAAACCATCATAGTAGAAGCGATAGTAATATTCACTTTCGTAGTAGCATTCTTCTTCGTAGTACTCGCACTCATCATAGTAGCATTCTTCTTCGTAGTACTCGCACTCGTCATAGTAATCGTCGTAATCCTCGCAGATGTCCGAGCTAGCACTGGCGGTTGCGGTGCCAATACTGCCATCGGGACCGCTAAGCGTCCATACTAGATTTTCGCCGAAGAACGGTATTTCAAAGACTTCATCAGCGTGCCCGGCTTCGAATAAGATCGGAAGCTGGTCATTGTAGTCAGACGGTGTGAGTCTGTTATTGTCACCGACATCAACATAAACGGTCTCCGCATTATTGTTGAGATAACCGAAGCGTGCCACATAGCCACTTTCGCCAATCGGATAGATGCATTCCAGCACGGGGTTGATGGCAGCGGAGGCAGGAGGTTCAGCGTTGAGCGCTTCATTACGCGCCGAGATAAACTCGGAGAAGCTAAAGCCAATCGCAGGATCATCGCAGGGGACAAAGCCGAAGCTCATATTCAGCACGACATGATTGTAACCGAGCGCCTGCAATTCATCGACACGTTGTTCAATCGCCTGTGCGATGGCATCGGATTCGTAGTTGATCTCCGGTGTGCCAATGTCGATGAAATCGATGAAAATATTACTCATGAAAGGCGCGATGCTTGGATCGTTAGTCAGCACTTCGAGTGCCGCCAGAACGTCCGCACCGTGATCTTGATCGTCAATCACAACCAGTGCGACTTCGGAATCCCCATAGCCAACACCCGGCGTAAGACCCGGCAATAGTTCGGTGAACCAATCTGGTGTGATCTGATTGTTTTGAATTTCTGTGGCAACTTGTACGGGGTCAATCGCTTGACCGGAGAGTGTAAAACCTTGTCCTGACAGGGTGAAGCCCTGACCGGAGAGTGTAAAACCTTGTCCTGACAGGGTGAAGCCCTGACCGGATAACGTAAAGCCCTGACCCGACAAAGTGAAACCCTGCCCGCCCAGCGCGTTAGGTGTAACAGCGCAAGCTGGCAATGAAGCGGCTTGTCCTTGTGTCAGGAATGGTTGTGGTATCACAATCAATGCAAACGCGACAAAGAGCGCGTGTAGCAAAGTTCGATACAGTAATCGAAGTTTCATATAGACATCCTCATAAAATAATAACGCGTGTGGTTGCACAAACGACGCAAGAAACGCTTTAAGCGCCTTGCCTAGCTCTGTACAGACTACCCTTCCTAATCAATTTCTATCTCATCACCTACCCTAATGTAATGAAACGTAATGAAACTAATCATTCATATATTATCACAAAAAATTATCGTTTTATCGCTTTCTCAGTTCGAATCCAGTTAGAGAAATCTGACGCAATATAGCAGCTCATATTCAAACCAAGCTCAAATAAAAAAATTTGTACCTGTGGTATTTGCAAGTATAATCACAAGTACATTGCATTACCCTAACTAACAATATATAAGTTGATAATGAGTTCCATCGTTCAGGATATCAGCGGGAGACCCTAAACCAATGGCAAGTTCAACACAGCCACAATTCATCGCGAATCGTTATGAGATCCTCAAAACGGTTGGGCGGGGTGGAATGGGCGTCGTTTACCGGTGTTACGACCACGTCACACGCTCAGAAATCGCGCTGAAGCAAATGTTGGTCACCATGAATGCCAACGAGGATGCTGATCAAATCAACACTGCGGTTGCTAAAACACAATCAAATGATATGCCTTTACAGGAGAATGATACCATTTCGGTGGCATCACCGGACACATGGCGACGGGACTCGCCTTTTGTGGGTATGAGGCAAACCGGTGATGAAGGCTCCGGCGCATTACGGTTGGCGCTTTCACATGAATTCGAGACCTTAGCGCGTTTGCGTCATCCGAACATTATCTCGGTACTCGATTATGGTTTCGATGCGCTCAAGATGCCATTCTTCACGATGCCCCTGCTAGAATCGCCCCGCACCATCACCGAAGCCTCACAGACAGCACCACTAGAGGAAAAAATCAGCTGGCTGATTGAAATGTTGCAGGCGCTCGCGTATTTGCACCATCAGAAGATCGTCCACCGTGATCTGAAACCGGACAATGCCCTGCTGACTGCCGAAGGTACCGTTAAGGTGCTGGATTTCGGTCTGGCTGTCCTACGTGAGCGCGCCGAAAATCAAGAAAACGATGATGCGATGATCTCCGGCACAATTCCTTATATGGCGCCTGAATTGCTCCAGAGTGCGCCACCTTCAACGCGCTCAGATTTATTCGCCTTCGGTCTTATTGCTTACGAGATCCTCGCTGGACACTATCCGTTTGAGTTTCATGGGGTATCTGATCTCATCATGCTCTTACTGACAGAAGAAGCTGATACATCGCTGTTGGATGTGAGCGAACCTTTGCAACTCTGGTTAGAAGGCTTGTTGAAGATTGACCCTGATGAACGGGCTCATAATGCGCTCGACGTTTTACAAGACTTGACGCGCATCACACATACCAGCACACCGATTGAGACCAAGACGATTCAGGAAAGTTATCTACAAACAGCGACTTTTGTCGGGCGTGATGAAGAACTGGGCATGTTAATCAATGGCTTGCGCGAGATGCTCGGCGGGCAGGGCAGTAGCTGGTTATTGATCGGCGAAAATGGTGTGGGTAAATCGCGTCTGTTGAACGAACTGCGTATCATGGCACTGGTGAACGGGGTCAATGTGTTGCAGGGATATGGGGCACAGAATAACTCTGCACCCTATCAAATCCTGCGCGAGCCGGTCAAACGCCTGTTGCTCTCGACACCTGTTGATGCTAGCGAAGCGAACGTACTCAAGACGCTTCTGCCTGACTTAGAGACCATCCTGGGGCGCAAGATTCCGCCGGTTGTACAGGATGAAATCTCAAAATACGGCAGTCAGTTATCGAGCGTCATTCTTAAGTTATTCCAGCAACAGCGTGAGCCGACATTGCTCTTGCTGGATGATTTACACTGGGCACAGGAGAGTATCGAGGTTGTTAAGAACTTGCTGGCTACAGTGGGACAATCGCGCTTGATGATCGTAGCAACCCGCCGCCCTGATAGCACACTCGATGATGATCTCAACGAGATGCAGGCAATCCGTCTGCACCGCCTGCGCGATGAAGAAGTTGAAAAATTAGCCCGCTCGATCCTCGGTGACGTGGCGCTACGTCCCGATGTACAAGAAGTCCTCAAACGCGAAGCACACGGCAACGTCAATTTCTTGCTTGAGGTGATCCGTGCTCTGCTGGATGAAGTGCAACAACTGCGCGATATTGCCATGATGCGCCTGCCTCAGGAGATTATGGCGGGGGGTATCAACCGCGTGCTAGCGCAACGTCTCACGAAACTCAATGAAGTAGATCGCCAATTATTTGATCTCATGGCGGTGGCTGGCCTGGACTTAGATGAACGGTTACTCAATCATCTGGCGACGCTCATCGGGGTGCTAGATGAGACGTGGTTAGCAACGCTGGCGAATAACGCGATCATCGAGCGTGAGGGGCAAGGCTGGCAAATCACACACGAACGGTTGCGTATGGTAGCACTGGAACAAATCGACACATCTAACCGCGTCCAGTTGCATCAACAGGTTGCCGAAGCGCTGGAGATGCTCTATCCACAGGATGTCGAGAAATCTGGCACGCTAGCCTATCACTGGCGCGAAGCCAGCCAGCCAGACCGCGAACGCCCGTACCTGATCGAAGCGGGCGATTATGCCCTGCGCCTGAACAGCTTTCAGGATGCAGTGCGCCTCTATCGGCGAGCGCTAGAACTGCACGACGATGACATGCGTAATAACGCACAACTGGTAATCAAGCTGGGCGAGAGCCTGATGTACGTCGGCGATTATAGCGATGCACACGAACACGTTGAACGGGGCTTGCAACAACTCGATGACCAACAACCGGAACGCGCTCATGCCCTCGCCCTGTTGGCAGATATTACATGGCGGAGCGGGCATTTTGACGCCGGCCAAAATCACGCCCAACAAGCCCTCGATCTAGCCCAAACTATCGGCGATGATGAACTGGTGATCCGTATGTTATCGCGTTTAGGTATTCTTGCTTACGAGCGCGGTGAATATGATCTCGCGTCTGATTTTTATGAGCGCGGGTTAGCACTGGCACGCCAGCATCAGGATAACGTGGGTTTGACGATGCTCAATAACAATTATGGCATGTTGGCTTATGTACAGGGTGATTTTGCCAGTGCTGAAACGCGCTTCGTCGCTAGCCTAGAAATCAGCGAACAGCATGACTGGACGTATCGCATGGCAAGCACGCTCAATAATCTGGGCAGTGTGGCAGGCATTCAGGGAGATTTAGAAGGCGCTAACCGCTACTTTGAGCGCAGTCTGCTGATGGCGCGTGCCATCGGTGACCGCCGCAGTATGACGGAAGCGCTCGACAACCTCGGTTTTGTGGCGCAATTGCGGGAAGAATATCGCAAAGCTCTGCAATACTTCGAGGAGAGCTTGATCCTCGCGGAGACCATCGGCAACCGTGCGGCGGTGCCGGTGCTGTTGCGTAAGCTGGGGCTGGTGTTCGAGAAGATGGGTGACTTGGAGACAGCCCAAGAATATCTACTGAATGCCATTCGCCAGGCGCGTGAGATTCAAGCGATCCCAACTTGCTTGAGCGCACTGGCGGATCTCGCACGGCTTGAACCCGAACCCGAACAGGCGATCCAGTGGGCGCAATTTGTACGATCCCACGAAGCCAGTCGACAGGAAGCGCAAGAAATCGCTAATGGCGTGATCGCGCATTGGGCATCGCAACTGGATAGCACCCTGCTCGAAAATTATCAGGCATCTGCCGACGAACTCCGCCTAGAAACCTTGCTCCTCACATAGCCTGCAAGGGCGCATCATCTACTATGCGCCCACTTATACACAGGATAGTGATATTTGTCACAAAGATATTGTGATGAATTGCCACTGACCTGTTCCCCGCAAACCTCTAGAATTAACTCAGGCATAATCTGAGCACATGCACCATTTTTCCTACAGAAATACCCTTAACTTTGCAGTGCATCCGCTTCATTTTGTTGCCAACAAGACATGGCTCTTTTATTATGAGTGCCAGCTAAGTAAATTATGAGTTCCACTTAAAAACATACGCCATTAAAAAGTAGAGGAAGGGCATATGACGGTAGTTCGTTATATCACCATCATCAGCGTGATTTTGGTGATTACGGCATGTGGTAGACGCTTGCCAGATGATTATTTTGATGTGACCTCTGATAATGTGGTGGAAGCGGTAGAAACTGAGGATGTGCCGCCTGCTGAGGGGAACATCCCTGACGATACCGAAGCAGAGACCAGCACGGCAGATGCGGAAAGCGCAGACGATGCGACCGCAGAAGCTACTGAAACTGTAGAAACAAACGATGAAACAGACGCAGATGGTGGCGAAGAAGCCGAACCGCCATTTGAATTAGTCGAAGTTCCGGCTGATCCCATTGTAGAGCAAGTCGCCAATGCAGACCCCGCCAACGGTGAAGAACTGTTCAGCTCCGGTGTGGCCTGTACATCCTGCCACAATGTGGAAAGCGAAGAGATGCTGGTGGGGCCGGGTTTCCTCAACCTACCCCAACGCGCCGAAGACCGCGTTGAAGATCAAGTAGCTGAGCGTTACCTGTATAACTCCATCACACACCCGAATGAGTACGTTGTCGAGGGATTCACGGC
>JBNPEE010000060.1:0-88160 GCA_051117475.1 Anaerolineae bacterium
TCATGGTATAGTTGTCTTGTACTGCTCATCGTCATCCGTTTTCTTGTTGTGTTTTGGTTAACCAACAAATCTAACGCATGTCTTGAGCAGTTTCTATATTCTCTACCAAAGTGTCAGGTTCTCAGCTGTTGTTTACGCATGGTCTGTAATGCGCCGTTGACGACGCTTCGCATGAACCATGGTGCAAACGGGCGTGTTGTATCGAACTGATCGATCTTTTTATAGATACGGATGAATGTTGCTTGTACCACATCCTCCGCAAGAGATTGATCGCGTGTAATCAACGTTGCCACGCGTACGGCACGGGTTTGATAACGGTTGACCAGCACAGCTAATCCATTGATGTCGCCTTGTTTCATTTGGCGAATGGCTTCGTGTTCATCCACGAAACGCCTCCAATACGTATCATACGTTTTTGAGTACTCACTCTATATATGGGGTAACATCACAAAAGGTTGGGAATTGCTCAGGAAAAGAGAAATAGACACAGAGTCAGACTGTATCTGCACAAGGGGATAGGTTTGTTGGATAAGACTAGGTTTGAGCGTGACGCTGTACCATCTGGTAGATATTATCCAGTTGATTGGCTTCGGTGATCGTGAAATTAAGGTCGCGTATGCGACCATCGTGCAAGTTATAAATCCAAGCATGTACCGCCACCGACTGACCGCGCTTCCAGGCGTTTTGGACGATGGTGGTATGACAGATATTGTGTACTTGATGTATCACATTTAGCTCGCATAGGCGGTTAAAACGGGCTTGCTCATCGGGCAAGCGTTTTAAATCATCCTGATGACTGCGATAAATATCTCTGACATACAGCAACCATTGATCAATCAATCCATATTCATCGTGTTGCATGGCTGTGTGGATACCGCCACATCCATAGTGCCCACAAACGATGATGTCCTGAATCTTCAATACTTCTACACCGTATTGCAAGACAGATAAAAAGTTGAAATCGCTGTGGACAACGAGGTTTGCCACATTGCGATGCACGAAGATTTCACCGGTTGGCTCACCGATGATCTGATCCGGCGAGACACGGCTATCCGAACATCCTAACCACAGATAATGCGGATGCTGTGCATGTTCAAGGCGTTTGAAGAAATCAGGGTTTTCGGCGGTCATTCGTTCCGCCCATGCGCGATTTTGTGAGAGCAGATGTTTGAGATCAGACATGGTACATTCACCGTATAACGGAATCAACATATAGCATCGAGTGTACCCCATACCTCTCAGATCGTCCAAGGATCGAGAGAGCAATCACCCGATGCCATAGACTGAAACCTTGTCGCTCATGCTGAATTCGAGTAGTATCACGCCTGATAACGAGGAGAAGAACGCTATGCCAAACGCTTTAATCACAGGTGGTGCAGGCTTCATCGGTAGCCATCTTGCTGATCATTTACTCCAGCAAAGCTATCAGGTGACAATTATTGATAACCTCAGCACCGGTCGCTTAGCTAATATCCAACACTTAGATACCAACCCCAATTTTCGCTTTGTGATCGAAGATATTCGTAACTTGCACACCACAGATCGCTTTGTCAGCGAGTGTGACGTGATCTTCCATCTCGCGGCGGCAGTAGGTGTACAGAAGATCATCGAGGAACCGATTAACACCATCGAAACCAACATCGGCGGGACGGAAATACTGTTAAAAGCAGCTCGCCGTTACCGCAAGAAAATTTTGATTGCTAGCACGTCGGAAGTGTACGGCAAAGGAGTCTCTTTCCCTTTCAAAGAAGATGATGATAGCTTACTCGGCCCAACTACCAAGAGCCGCTGGAGCTATGCCGCCTCAAAAGCCATCGATGAATTTTTGGCATTCGCTTATCATTACGAAGCGCACTTACCCGTGGTGCTGTTCCGCCTGTTCAATACCATCGGCCCACGCCAGACCGGACAATATGGTATGGTTGTCCCGCGCTTCGTACAATGGGCATTAGCCGATGAACCCATTCAGGTCTATGGTGATGGCGAACAATCGCGCAGTTTCGGTAACGTCTATGATATTGTCGATGCCATTTATCGCCTGTCTATCGCCGATGAAGCAGTTGGCGAATTGTTCAACATTGGTAATAATCAAGAGATCACCATTCTTGAACTGGCGCAACTGGTGAAAGAGCGCGTTGGCAGTGCATCGGAAATTCAAGTGATCCCGTATGATCAAGCCTATAAAACGCCAGGCTTTGAAGATTTTCGGCGCAGAGTGCCAAGTATTGATAAAATAGGGCATACCGTCGGGTGGGAACCATCCACCGACTTGACGACAACGATTGATCAAATCATTCAATATTACCGAGAGGACAAGTAAATGGGCGAGATTTCACGTAAAGATCTGATCCTTGCGCTGATTGGTGCTGGGACTAAACCCCGTCTGGCAGGTGTGGATCTATCCGCAACCAACTTACACCGCCTGGACTTTGAAGGCGCCAACTTGCGCGGCGCGAACCTGACCGCTAGCAATTTGCAAGAGGCGATCATGCGCCATACCAACATGACCGGCGCAAATATGCAGGTCACCCAATTGCCCTATGCCGATCTCAGCGAAGCCAACCTGACTGTTGCCAACGCTACCGGTGCAAATCTACAGGGCGCACGCCTTGCCAATGCCAACATGAGCAACATGACACTCAACGGCGCGAACCTACAAGGGGCAACCATGAAAGGCGCAAACGTCTCCGGTTTGAAGTTCGATGAGAATACCATCTGGCCCGATGGCAAAAAGGGCAGTCAGGGTAATCCGGGCAATTACACATCCTGATCTGTGGCAAAGATATCGTATAAACAAAAAGAGCGCATCAGTTAAAAGTTTGATGCGCTCTTTTAATCGGTATGAAAAGACTTGCTCTAGGTCACACGATGGCACGCCGCAAAGTGGCCGGGTTCGTGCTCAATCAGAGGTGGATCCGGTTCCTGACGGCATAAATCGAACGCGACCGGGCAACGGGTATTGAAGTTACAACCCAGTGGCGGGTTCGATGGTGAGGGGAGATCACCCCGAATGATGATACGGCGACGCGCTTGTTCTTTGGATGGATCTGGTTCCGGCACAGCTGAGAGCAACGCTTGTGTGTACGGGTGCAGAGGGTTGTTATAAACCTGAGCAGTTGGGCCTAACTCAACAATCTTGCCCAGATACATCACCGCCACGCGATCACAGATATGGCGCACCATCGATAGATCATGTGCGATGAACAGATAGGTCAAGCCCATCTCTGCTTGTAAGTCTTCCATCAAGTTGACCACCTGCGCCTGAATCGACACATCAAGCGCCGAGATCGGTTCATCTGCCACAATGAAGCTGGGTTCTAATGCCAGCGCACGAGCAATACCAATACGTTGGCGCTGACCGCCTGAGAATTCGTGTGGGTAACGGTTGATGAAATAAGGATTCAAACCTACGCGCTCTAACAGTGCTTCAACATATTGCTGACGTTCAGCTTTGTTGGGGTACAGATTATGAATCTGCAAAGGTTCGGATACAATACTGCCGACTGTCATGCGCGGGTTCAAACTGGCGAAAGGATCCTGAAAGATAATCTGCATCTGACGGCGGATCAGGCGCATCTGGCTATTGGGCAGGTCAGTCAGTTCTTGCCCCTCAAATTTCACACTGCCGGCTGTTGGCTCGTACAATTGTAAGATGGTGCGTCCGGTGGTGCTTTTACCACAACCAGATTCACCAACGAGACCGAGTGTTTCACCGCGTTTCACATCGAATGTTATGCCATCAACGGCTTTCACCGCGCCCACTTCGCGCTGTAGGATGAAACCCGCGTTGATCGGGAAATGTTTTTTCAAGTCTGTCACCGAAAGGATCGTGTCGCCTTCTTGACCTGTGGTGCGTTTGGTTTTAGCTTCTAGTACACTCATATTGACCGCTTACTCCTTAAACATTATCACTGTGGGCGGCGATTACGATTCTTCATTGCGTATGGCTGCTGGCAAATCATACCATGCCGCCGCAAGGTGTTCAGGATGTCCACCCTTGACTTGCTGGAGCGGTGGCATCTCCTGGAAGCACCGTTCAGTGGCGTAAGGGTTGCGAGGCGCAAATGGATCCCCGCTGGGTGGAATACGCATATCTGGTGGCGCACCTTCGATACTCACCAGACGTTGATTACTCCCGTCAAGACGTGGTAAGGAATCTAGCAAGCCTTTTGTGTAGGCACTGCGCGTATCCTGGAAAACTTCCTTTGTTGGGCCGATCTCCATGATGCGCCCGCCGTACATCACCGAAACGCGATCCGCAATACCGGCTACCACGCCCAGATCATGGGTGATCCAGACAATCGCCATGTTGAATTCGTCTTTGAGTTGTTTAATCAGCTCAATGATTTGCGCTTGAATGGTCACATCCAGAGCCGTTGTCGGTTCATCGGCGATCAGCAATTTCGGATTGCAGGATAAGCCCATGGCGATCATCACGCGCTGGCGCATACCACCGGAAAATTGATGAGGATAATCGTCAAGGCGCTGGCTTGCATCTGGAATACCCACTAAATCAAGCAATTCTGCCGCACGGCGACGCGCTTGATTGTTGTTCATCCCGAGATGCAATTTGAGCGATTCGGTGATTTGTGTGCCGATCTTCAACACAGGATTCAATGAGGTCATCGGATCCTGAAAGATCATTGCGATCTCTTTACCGCGTACCAGACGCATCTGCTCTTTTGGGAGCTTAAGTAAATCGCGCCCTTCAAACAACACTTCGCCGGATTCAATTTTCCCTGGAGGGGACGGGATCAAGCCCATAATCGCCAGCGAGTGTACGCTCTTACCACTGCCGGATTCACCGACTACGCCCAGAGTTTCGCCTTCGTTCAGTTTATAAGATACATTATTAACTGCGTAGACGGTTCCTTCTTGCGTGTAGAACCGTACAACAAGGTCCTTCACTTCCATTAACACGCCCAAGAGGTTGCCTCCTCAAATAGTAGTTTTATGTTTTCTTGGAAATAATGCCAGATTTCACACTGTCTTAAACAAGGTATGAGTTTGCATGATAATAGATGCCTTGTCAAGCAATACAACATATGCACTCTGATACCCATTCTTTGTCATGTTTACACAAATTGATTTGAATATCAACCGCATGGTACATGGATGAACGAGATTATTCCAACAATCAGACTAGCGAACTATTGTGAATATATGATGAAGTCCGTGCAATTCTCTCATCGAGCCACAATGTATTTTGCTTGTATTCAAACACGGTTACGCTTAACATAGAGTCCTGAGTCGAGATAAAGGTGTTGAGTAAAATAGTGATTATGAATGAAACCAGCCAAAATCTGCACCGTACCATTGAAACCTTGGTTCAAACTGCGCAGTTTGATGTGCTGATTGATACCTGCAAGGTAGCTTTAGCCGATGCGCGCAGCCGCTCTGACGGTATTACTGAGATTACATCGTTGATCGGACTGGCGCAGGGGCATCATTATCTGGGTAAGTTCAAAGAAGCCCGTGTTCTGATCGATGGGGCACGGCGTTTCTCAGAACAAGTGGGTGACCGCGAACTCTTGATGCGGGCATTGCTCACTGCAGCAGATATGCGGCTTACCGCCTCCTATCAACCCTATGAAGCTCGCCAAGATTATCGGGAGGCGCTTCAGATAGCCGTGGCAATTGACGATCAGGAAGCGATCAGTGCGGCACTTTGTGGGGTTGCAGATAGCTATTTGATGCTTGATGACCGCACCCGCGCACGTCGTCATGCACGTCAGGCTTTTGAGATTGCTCAGCAGCATCAGTATCGTTACTTAATGGCACGCGCTCTGGCGCTAGTAGGCGTTGCTACCACTGAGAACCAGCCAGAACTCGCCCTGCAAGCTTTTGAGGATGCGATGTCGATCGCTCAGCAAGATAATTTTCGTCTATTAGAGCTGCACTTAACCGCTGACATCGGCAACTTACTCTCGCGTGAGGATCGCTATGCGGATGAGGGGCAATTGATGCTTGAAAAGGCACTTGCACTGGCGAAAGATTTCTGTAGCGTACCGGATGAATTTGTGCTGTACAGCAAGCTGGGGCGTGCCCTTGAAAGTCGTCAGCAGTTTGAGCGTGCCGCACTCTATTACAGCAATATGCTAGAACGTGCTCAGGCGTGGCGAGCTCGTGCCTATGAGGGTCAGGCGTTCTTTGCGCTGGGTTGGCTGGCTTATCAACGTGCCCACTATGATGATGCTATTGCTAATTTTGAGCAGGCATTGACCATCGCCCGCGAGACACACAATCCGTTTCAAGAAGCGCAGGCTGAGCAGATCATCGGTTCCAGCTACTTCAACATGAGTGCATTTGAACCAGCACTCGATCATTATATGTCCGCGCGCTCGCTCTACGATGCACTCGATAACCGGACAATGGCGACTGCCATGCTCCAACGAATCGTGCTAGTTTACGTACAACGCTTGTTCGTGCGCTTGATGCGCTGGTTGGGCTTTGATCGTAGTTCTGACGATGCCTGATGACTGTCCTCGGAGCGTGCTATAATAAGGGTGATTGAGCGATAGAGGGAGCCGGGATGAGTCGTTTTGGACAAGTAGGGATTGCTTTTGCTGCGCTGGGCGTGATGGTTGCGCTCATGGGGTTGTTCCCTGGTGTAACAGGTGTTGAAGAGACACCGGGCATCGGTGTGGTGCAGGTCTTCATGCTATTAGCTGGTTATGCCATGATGACCTTCGGCGGTCTGATTTATGCCAAATTCACCTTCTACCTTGACGTGAAGCCGACTCTCTCCCAACAAATCGGCATCCGCTTGATGTTGACGGGCTTGCTCTTTGCCGCGATTGCCGGTCTGGCAGATATTCTCGGCTTCGGATCACATGTGCGTTCGGAATCTTCCGATATTTTTTTCGGCAATCTACAAGGTATTGGCATCATTGCTTGCCTGACAATTTCATCACTGGGTGTGGTGATTTATACTGTCGCCGGCGAACCACGCATCTCAGAGACCGCTTTGCTAGATGATCTCTCAACCGCATACCCACAAGATTTAGAACGCATCACTAACGAGATGAATGCGATCACCAGCGACGATCTCATCACACCCGACCAGCCTGCAGAGCCAATTGACAATACACCGCCCGATGAGCAATCGGTCATCACCGAGCGTGGTATATAACGCGCCTCTCCCCCACATGCCCGATAAGCCGTGAGGAATAACTATCATGGAAAACCAACCCTATCCTAAACCGAAGAACCGTTCGCCCCTGCGCGTGATCGTCAACCAATGGGGGTGCCTATTCGGTTTGGTGATGCTTGCACTGGGTGGCGCAGTCGGCTTATTGGGTGCGATCTTCATCGGGCCACAATTGCTCGGTTTTGACTTGACTGCCACCGCATTGGTTGAGCGCGAAATTGTATTAGCCTCCACACAGGTTGATCTCGACGTGCGCGAACAAAATGCGGATTCCCAGGAGACAGCTTTTGCACTTGATGTGCAGGCGACACAGGCACTGCTCAACAACGAAGCCCAACTGCTCGCACAGACGGCTACTCAGTCTGCACAGAACAGCGCCGCGACGATCACTGCCGCCGTTGTCGAGAACGTGCAACGGCAAACACAAGTTGCCAATGACTTCACCAGCACACAGGCTGCACTCAATGCCAATGCCACCCGTGTTGATCTCGATTTTCGTAATACGCAGACCGCGCTGGGTATTGAGAGCGCACAGATCACCCCGTCGGCGAGTGATGCTAACGCGCCCACCCGTTACACGCTCAATCTGAGTGAGTTTGATGTGGCACAGGATGATTGGCAAGTCTCCGACACTGATGATTGGCAATCAGGAACAGAAGGTTTGACCGCACTCAATGCTGGCGCATGGTTGATTGAGGCAAGCCCACGCATCCTCAACACCTATGATTTCGATAACTATGCCCTGACTGTTGACCTGCGCCCGGCGACAGTTATCGAAGCCGACTATTGGGTGATGCTCGCGCTGGATGATCGTGCAGGACTCGCAGTACATCTCCACACAGACGTTTTACGTCTGACTGAAGTCGGTGTTTATCGCTTTAATCGCGATCAATTGGATCAGGGTTTAAATCGGGATGCCCTCACCGTTATCAGTCGGCAAGCGGCAGATATAGCGCTGGATAGTCGCATGAGCATCACGGTCATTGTGTTGGATGATGAACTTGTGCTGACCATCGATGAGCAAACGCTCTTAAACGTCGATGAGATTGAAGCGCCTGCGGGTGCAATTGGTGTGCAACTACCCGCACAGGCGCTCTTGCTCAATATCGGTGTAGATGATCGCTAATCCCCTGTATTCGGCTCTAAATAGGGTATCGTATTGGTCTTGCGTTTGATGTCCTCATGGGTATTGGGGGCAAGGCTCAAGTTATTGCCATAAGTGTTATAGATATAAGCCACTGCTAGCGCAAACAACATCGTGCTGATACCGATTAACCCGTTAATCGGTGTTGGTGCGATCAACGAAATGCGAATGAAGACAGTCACCAGCGCATAGGCAAAATTGCGGAAAGTCACCGCATAACTAAAGCTATAGCGCATCGACAGCAAGACCATCATCACATCCGCGAAGATCAAGATGGTGAAGAACGAATCGAAGAAAGGATAAGTCTCGCCGCCAGTCAGGTAACGCCACATATCCACTAATCCCACCCCGACGAAGATTAACAACAAAGCGATGGCAATCGCTTTTTTAGAATTGACGAATGATTCTTTATCGGTCTCATCGCTTGTGATGGCGTAACTCTTCTGAATACCATAGTAAATTTGTAACACAAGGAAGATCAACAACGCCGCCGCCGCATCAACAACCATTGCTGGCATCTGATCAGCAATGGGTGCCCATTCCAGCGGTTCAGCAAAATATGTGAATTGCTTGAACACATCGCGCAGCAGGATCAACGAAAGCAGCTCAAACTGAACGCCAATTGAGCGTGAAAAAGAGGAAGTGAGGGCGAAGATCAAGCTGACTACCTCGGTCAACAGCAGTAAGGTGAAAGCAACCTCCACCGCGAAGAAGTGTGTTTCCGGCAAGCGCTCTGCTAGAAATGCCGGCAACCACCCTTGCCGATTGAATTCAATAATGATGATCATCGCCACATAGACCACGACCAGCCACACGCCCGCGACGCGCTTCATGAACTTTTCTTCCCAATAATGTTCAAGCTGATCAGTCAGGCGACCAATATGTTTTAATATCATGAGATAGCCTCCACACCTTGATTGTACAATTCCCCATTATAGATTAATGCAAATGCAAATGTATATCAGTAGGGTATCAGGTGATGATTTGATTAATATAACGTGCATAATGTTCAAGCCAGGCTAAGACAGACAACCCCTTCCTCACTAAAATAGATCAGAAAGGTCATGATTTCACTTTCACTGAGGTCTGTCTTACACTAGTGCACTTGCTAATCCGAGTTTGCTCAAAGTTTTGTTAGAAATCACCGCCGTACATTTGGTGAGGGAATATGTGAGATGGTTTAAGGTGTGGGTGAGCGCTTAAGCGGGGGCGTGATCTATAGATCACGCCCGATGCTTGATAATCTGGATGAGGGTTTACCCTATTCTTCTCCGCAATTCAACCATAAAGTCACATTCAGATTAATTGATCCGGGTGGCTGTGCCTGTGAGCACCCATTGAACGTAAGTTCCTTCACCACCTATTGCTGTGATGACAATTGAGCCTGTATCGCTATCAGCGGTCACTTCACGGTCGACAATGGTTTGACCACAGCTATAGGTCTGCCCACCTGTGAAGAACTGTATCTGGTCGGTATTTTGACCGAAGCAACTCACACTGATAACAAGTCGCGCCCGCCCACCGCTGAGAGCGCTATTGTTGTTCATGCCGGTTACGTCATAACGCACACGGTCTTCGGTATCGCCATCTGGATAGCTGACAAAATTGAGCACTGATACTGTACTATCCAGCTCAATCGTTAAAGGATTGTTGAAGCGCGAGTCGGGTGGGGCTACCTGTACAGGCGGTGTCGTCGGTGTGTAGCTAGGTGTGGGGGTTGCCGTGGCAGGCTGTGTGGGTGTGTAACTAGGTGTGAAGGTTGCTGTTGCTTGCACTTGCTGCTGTTGTGTGGGTGTGTAGCTGGGTGTGAAGGTTGCTGTTGCTTGCACTTGTTGCTGTTGTGTGGGTGCTGTTTGAGTAGCGTCATCGGGTGATTCCGGTTCAACCGTGGATGTTACCTGCTGTTGTGTGGTTGCTGTTTGGGTGGCTTCACCGGATGATTCCGGTTCAAGTGTGGGTTCCACCTCTTGTTGCGGTTCTGCTGTTTGGGTGACTTCACCGGATGATTCTGGTTCAAGCGTGGGTGGTTCTTGTGCGCTTGAATCCCCTATTGGTGTGACGCTTACATTTACCGACCCATCTGCCTGTGCGTTGACAGTGACTTCTAGCGTGTATGTGCCTGTGCCGGCTGGTAGCGTTGTGATTGAAGCTTGTTCACTACTACCGCTGAGTAAGCCAATCTGCTGACCGGATAAGGAAAATACTGACACGGAGAACACTACACCTTCGTCATTGGTGGTGATGGTCGCTACCTGTGCAGTATCAGGGTTGGCAGCAATGCTATAAATCAGTAAGTTGTTGCCTGCGCTGACTGTACCGGTACTGTTGCCTGTCTCATCAACCTGCGTTTCCTGAGTTGTGGCGATCCCATCAAGGCGAATAGCATAATCTCCTGTGCCGGCATTAAGTGCTGTGACGATAATTGTGTGGATTCCGGTCTGATTGAGACGATGATTGATACGCGCTGAATTTGAGGCGATATTGGTGTTATCGTTACTGCTGGTAGCGAGTTGTTGGCCGGTTATGGCATTTAAGCTGATGGCAGGTTGTAAGTCCGGTGTCAGCCCAAAGACTTGAATTGTGACACTATCTCCTGCATTGCCCTGAAACGTATAGATAACAACTGGCGTTGTGGCTGCAAGTGTCCCGACTGTACCACTGCCATAGGCTAGTGTTTGCTGTGCCTGTGACGTGATCACAGAAAATGAAAGTATGAGAATAAGACCCAACAAGGTTACAATTTTTTTTAGTCGCATGATAGCCCCTTTCAAAAATATTCGATGCATATAATATATCACGAAGTTTATTATAGAAGGCTATTCGAATAGCAATAGTCCGATACAGGTGTTGTTGATGGGTATCGCTCAGTCCTCTTGCTGGCGCATGGTTTTGATGCCACGTTGTGTTGCCCAGTTGCCTAGATTGCGTCGGTTCATGGTCGTCGCCATCAATTCGGGGAAAAGATCTGGTGTGCAAGCAAAGACGGGCATCCCCATTTCGCTGAAATCAACGGCAGTGCGATGATCGTAAGCCGGTGTGCCCTGATCACTCAATGCGAGCAAACCCACCATATTGACACCCAAGCCCAATAAGCGCCGTACCCGTGCGATTAATTGCTCATAGTGCCCACCTTCGTACAGGTCACTGATGAGGATCAAGCTCGTTTCGTTCGGGTATTGGATGAGTTGATGACAGTAACTCAGTGCTTGATTGATATTGGTGCCCCCGCCCAATGTCGCTCCAAAGAGTAAATCAACCGGATCATCTAAATAAGGCGTGAGGTCAACGACTTTGGTATCGAAGACGATCAAGCGCGTGTTGAGCGCTGGAATAGAAGCCATCACCGCGCCGAAGATGCTGGCATAAACCATCGAACTCGCCATGGATGCTGATTGATCAATGCAGATGATCACGTCATGGGTGGCAGAGTGCTTGCGCCCATAGCCGATCAGTTGCTGGGGGATCACGCTCTTATAAGTTGGTTGATAGTGTTTGAGATTGGCATGAATGGTGCGTAACCAGTTAATCTCACGATGCTTAGGGCGACGGTTGCGCACTGCACGGTTGAGCGCACCACGTATGGCTTCGCGCATGGGGTTCTCAAGGCGCTGAATTAAATCATCCACCACCTTGCGCACGATAATCCGCGCTGTCTCTTTGGTTTCACCCGGGATCACGTCTTTGAGGGTGAGCAATGTCGTCACCAGATGAATATCGGGCTCAAGCATTTCCACAATATCAGGTTCAGAGAGCAATTGATGTAAGCCAATGCGCTCAACAGCGTCTTTTTGCATCAGCTGTACCACGCTTGATGGGAAATATTTGCGAATATCACCCAACCAGCGCGACACATCCGGCATGGATTCATTCAGACCACCACGATCAGTACGCCCTTTCGTCTGGCGTGGATCGTTTCGCGGTGCCGTCTGCTGACCCGTACCACCACTTCCGTGACCAGAATGCGTATTCGGATTACGTTTGTGTCGTCCATAGAGTTGAGTCAGCACCCTATCTAGCTCCGCATCATGTTGATTGAATTGGTGATCGATGCCATCGCTGGAATCACTACCGAGGATCAAGCGCCAGCGCCGTAAGCGTTCCTGATCACTATGTGCGCTCATGTTGTGTTACTCCTCTTCTGCTTCAGGGGGGTGGGTGCCCAACAATTCCGATAAAATCGGCAAGATGGCATTAGCCCGTTGCGAGTCAATTTGTGTGTGATGCGTGGGTTGTGGTGTTTGTCCGTTGATGATACGTCCGATTTGTTGTCGTTCGGGTTCTTCAAAAACGGATACGGTTCGCCGTAGCACGGGTAATAGATGCTCGAACTGTTCAGTACTCAAGCTCACCACCCACTGATCGAGAATGTTGAGTAGTTGTGTGTCATGGATTAAGATCAGACCACTCTGATAGAGAAAACCCTCTAACCACGCCGCCGCATCGGTCGGCTCACTCACCAGCGACATCGCCAGATGCATCTGACGACGCGCTTCATCGAGCGCAATCGCGTGTGTATCGAGCAAAATGCGACACGCCCGCCCGCGGATGATACCGTGTACCTGTAGTTGTTGCGCCAGTTGCTGTAATACCTCGTGCCAGCGTGTGGTGTAGGCGCTCTGGTCAAGTAGATAGATGGCGTGATTGAACTGCAAGATCGATTGAAACATCGCACGGGCCGCCTCATCATCAAGCTGGTGACACGCATTGGGCAAGCCAATACAGGTGCGCGTGATCATGCCGTCAACCACGGTGCGTACCATTTGACCATCCGTATCCCGCACATTGCCATATGTCAGCACTTCGGCGAGAGCGGGTAGCGCAATCATCAGTTCTTGAATGTTGCCGCTAGTGGATGCTTCTGCTTGCAGACGGGTTACCACATGCGCGACGGCATCCGGCAGGTTGGATAACAACACATCGTTTACCAGTTGCGTCAGTGCAGGCAAATCTGTCAGGCGCTGTGTCAGCTCACGGGTATAAGCGGTAGCCGCATCATAGACCGTATTGCCCCAGATACTCTTCTCAATGACTTTGAGCGTCAGTTCAGGATGCCATGCCAGCGCCCAAACCTCCTTGAAAGTGCCCGATGATTGCTTACTATCAACCTTGGTGCCCCAATTAATTTCTAAGATGTTGAGTCGATGTAAGAGATGGCTACGCACTCTATGACGTTCCTCGCGCAGATCAAGCACTAACTCGCTCGCGGTTGCCTGTTCTTTGAGGCGCAGTCGTTTTTGCTCGGCTTGTAGATCATGTTGCAAAGGCATCATCGGTACGGTGGCAGGAACATTCCCCATGCGCTCACCGACGATTAACCGATTGTAAATGATGCGTATGGGAGCGCTATTGCCATAACAAAACACGCTGAGGGTCGCTTCGTTAAACTCCTCCAGTCCGGGCACAGCACGTTCGCGCATTGCCGCTAAGGCTTCTGCCAATCGAATGGCATCGATGACCTGAGCGGGGGAGGCTTCTAAGTCTTCAGTGCGCAACAATTGGGCCACCCGTGTCATCCAGCGCACAGCTAAGTCTTGATTGTTGCACTCCCAGCGATGCTGATACCATCCCGGTGACCAGATACCTGCACCATACCCTGACCACATCGTCAACCTGCTGTGCGTCCATGGCGTGAAGGTCACATCGACCTTGATGCGCTTCAAGCCTTTGAGTAGCTCGCGGTCATGCTTGCGTGTGGGTGGGTTAGCCAGTGCGGGGACGTGCCATGCCCCACACACCACCGCAATTGTTTGATACCCGTCGCGCTCAGCTTCATGGATGATGCGTCGCATGTAGGCTTCGCGCTTCTGATTGAGTGGGGTGTCTACGAGGTCGATTTGTTCACGTAGGGCCGTCATCGCCTCCAGCAAGCCCTGAAAGATATCACTGTTGTTTTCCTGATTTTCGATGAAGTGCTCCCACCAGCGTTCACCATCCTGGTAACCGGCGGCGCGTGCCAACTCGCCCAGAGGATCACTGCGTAGCTGTTGCTCAGGATCATCCGCTGGTTCGGGTAAGGGGCGATCAATCTCGGAGGTGTCGTTTTCGAGGGCATCCTTTTGTATGCGCATCACATAGCGTTGGGGTAAATCCATGAAGCGCACAGCAACATCGCGCTGGATCGCATAACGAATCGCCTGATATTCCGGTGAGAACTCAGCAAATGGATAATAGGCTGCAAGTCGAGGTGTATCTGGTACATAGACTAGCATCGCCACCGGCATCACCATTTCATGATCTGCAAAGTGCGTTATCAACGAATTGGCATCTGGCGGGCCTTCGACCAGCACAATATCTGGCTCAAGCTCTTGTAAGGCATGGATCAAACTGCGTGCCGAGCCGGGCCCATGATGGCGAATGCCAAAGATGTGTGTACTCATTCGTCCACTATCCTGAAACTTCTCGACAGGCATCGTATAAATCTGTCCAGCCCTGTCGATTCCTGACCACGTTCTCCAGATATTCTAACCAGATGGTTTGATCTTGCATGGGATCTTTGACAATTGCACCCACTAAGCCGGAGGCAATGTCATGTGCGTCCAGGATACCATTACCAAAGTGCGCCGCCAGCGCAACACCGCTATTAATCACCGAGATCACCTCCGCTGTGCTAAGCGTCGAAGACGGTGAGTTAACCTTGCGCTTGCCATCTTCGGTGACACCATTACGCAATTCACGAAAGATAGTCACGACACGCCGAATTTCGGTAAGGGCTGGCGCTGGCGCAGGCAATTCGAGTGCCCGTCCTAGACTCTCGACGCGGTTGCGCACAATCTCAATCTCTTGATCGATGTCTTTCGGTAAGGGTAATAAGACTGTGTTGAAACGCCGTTTTAATGCGCTCGATAACTCATTCACGCCTTTATCACGGGTGTTAGCCGTGGCAATCACGTTAAACCCTTTTTGTGCTTGTACCTCGCTGTTGAGTTCGGGTATGGGCAGGATTTTTTCGGATAAGATAGTGATCAGCGTATCCTGCACATCAGATGGCATGCGCGTCAATTCCTCGATGCGCGAGATGTGCCCTCTCTGCATGGCGATCATCATCGGGCTGGGGATTAACGCGCCCTCGCTCGGCCCTTCAGCTAGCAAGCGTGCATAATTCCAGCCGTAACGGATTGTCTCTTCCGGTGTGCCGGCTGTCCCCTGAATCAGTCGGCTAGAATTTCCTGAAATTGCTGCCGCCAGATGTTCGCTCAGCCATGTTTTACCTGTGCCTGGCACACCAATCAATAACAGGGCGCGATCCGTTACCAGTGTTGAGATGGCCACTTCAACCAGCCGACGCTCGCCGTAATATTTCGGTTCGATGGTGATATCCGGGCTGATCACCCCGCCGAGAATATACTGTGCCACGGCGCGTGGCGATAATAACCAGTTAGGTGGGCGTTGATGCTCGTCAATCTGTTGAAGCGCCGTCAGTTCATGCGCGAATTGATCTTCTGCATGTTGGCGTAAAATCGCATTCATAATCGGATGCTCTCCTGTAAAGGTACGGGGCGGTGATGGACGTGTTAGCCAGCCTGAATAGCCTGTAACATCTCAGCACGGAACGCGAGCATCTCCAAAGTATCGTTGACGGCTGATTCCGTCAGGGAGTGATGGCGCTGTGCGAGCAAAACCTGCTCCAGTTGGGTATCAGTGGATAAAGGCATGAGATGAGCATGACTGCGCAACAGGCTTTCGATGGTGGGGGTGTCTACTACGGATTGCTCAAAAGTCACTTGCAAGCTCGCAATAAATGCCTGTGCTAACGCCTCATCCCAGAGATGATGAATGCGATTTAATAGGGTGATGGCACTGTGTTGTGCTGATAGTACCGGTTCTTGTTTTAACCAGTGCATCGTCGCTTGCATCAGCTGTGTAGAACTGAGTTGATGCAATATACTCTCCCGTAGTTTATGGGGGATGTGCATCACCAGCGCAAATAAGAACGCGGTATCTTGCTCATGGCTCGCCTTATTTTCCCAGATGCGATAAAACGTCACTGCACGATTGCTGTTTTGCGCGGCTTTTACCAGCTCCTCCGACGTGATGTTGTACCTCTCGTACCAGTACGATAAGGGCAACATCATCAAGAGCAAATCTGGATTGAAAGGATAGCCCATGATCTGGCAAAGTGATTGACCCTCCTCAAGCGCAATTTGACGCGGGTCACCATCGAATATCGGTGACCATGCAAAATCAACTACCCGCCGTGCTGGTTTGCCGACATGCGTCAGTAAAATGATTTGGTCTACAACCTGCTGTGCCGCTTGCGAAAATTCGGATTCTTTAATGTGTAACAGGCACTCTGCCGCTGAGAAGCGCAATGCTTCATCACTCAGCAATGCTTGTAAGAAATCAACATCGCGTTCGCTTGCATTGACAGATAACGCCTGAAGCAATGCTGTTTGCATCAGCGAATCTAACTCATCCCAATGCTGGCGCAACGTGTCCATCGCTGAGGAAGGATCGCGTTGTCGCCAGCGTCGAAAAGCATTTTCCCATGCTTTATAAGGGTTTTCGTCAGTGCTAACACTGGGCGTATCCTCTAAAACCCATTCCCAATCTGGTTTTCTCGCCTGTTGTGCCAACCAACGCCCACGCTCATCAAGTGCCTTTGCTAATAGCGATTGATAACGCCGATTATTTGCCCCGTAGGTCAACACATTCGGAATCATCTCAAATGGGATATGCTGCTGGTGTTGTTGCAGGGTATCTAACCACAGATACAACAGGTTCTCATGCTCACCATTGATCATTGTCAGGAGATGTTCCCCCGCAGCACGCTGACAGGCGCGTGTGTCCGGTAGCGAGGTGCGTTCTGGCAAGAGTGTATTCAAGGTCTCGGGTATATATCCTGCCTGATATTGCAAGCTATAAGTGGCGGCTTCGGTTAGTAATTGGCGTTCGGCGTAGTTATCGCGCTTGCTCTGATTTGAGTGTAATGGTGCATCCTCATCTGCAGTGCGTGCCCGAGTTTGCGACGTGCTACCTGTTGCCGCAGTGCGGATGAGTTCCTCTGGAAAGCGAGACATAACTCTGTAACCTCGATTGTTGACCTCGTGATGTGTGATTGCTCGTGCTCAGGTTAGGAGGTTGCTTAACATTCTGTCTATTATTTTAGCATATCACAGGATCTAATGGGCGTCTTTTGTAGCTGATTGTGAGAAAATTCAAACGATTGAGAGTGGTTAGTATCAATTTATTGTGGTTAGCCCATCTCGAAATCCACATAGCGCCCATCGGCTAGTGCGCCAGTCGGGAGCAAATACTGCCCGTCCCATTCACCAGCTAGTTGTACCGGATAGCCACCACTGAGCGCCAGCAAATGCCAATGCTGGGTGAAGTGCTGGCTCAGGGGAAGATAAGCGCCCTGATGATCCCGTATAACCCAGTGCCCTTCATGTTCAGTTGGAATCATATCGGCGAGCAAGAACGGATATTGCTGAAGCCATGGATTACGCGTCAAGGCATGGGCGTACCGTTCGATATTATCGAGAATCGATAAACCTGTTATGGGCATACCATCAAAGGGCATACCGTAACGCTCGGTTGCGAAGGCGCGTAGGGGATAACGGGAGGGATAATAGCATAAGTTCGCCTGTACAGCTTGCCCCACTATCAGGCGCGTGTCGAAGCGGCTTGCGCCGAAGGCAAATTCGAGAATCAAGGCGTCTTTGCCGGATTGCACGCCACGCAACCAGATGCGTTGTGTTCGCAAGCGGCGCTGATTGGGATTCTGAGCGTTACGGTGATCGTTCATCTCGCCCGTAAAACGTCCCATCACCACCCAATCGTCTTTCTGCATCAGAGTATCGTAGTGGATCATCTCATCGCGCTTGAGATACCACCCGACCACCATTCGCAGATCAGCTTGAAGCTCTGGCGATAACGTATCAAAGCGCTTGAAGCTCTCAATCAACAGGTATAAACGCCCTAACTGGTTGAGTAGGGGATCCAACCAATCTTGCCCCTGTGCCGGTATACTCCCCATATGATACAACCATGATGCAATGCCGGGCGCTTGCGCATCGACCATGCGTGCGGCGCGACTATCCCAGAAATCATAGCTACGGATTTGAGGATCAGCCAAACCGCGCCGTATCATATTGATCAGCCACTGTTCCAACTCACTGATGCCATTTTGAATGGTTGCGGTGCGTTTGCGTAAACGGGTCTGATAATGTGCCATCTGCTCCGCCGTGGCGCTAATGACTGTTTGTTGTGCTGGAGTGAAGGGGCGTTGTGTCCAGTCCGGTGGGATATCGTGTGAGGTGATGCGTTGCGGTTGTTCAACGATGATATAGAGCATAGCCAACACATGCTGGCACAGTGCGAGTGTGCGTTCGCAGGTGCAGTGCGCCACACATGCGCCAGCACGTAACTGCTCCAGATCGATCACCATTCGCTGTGGACGGGTACGCGGGTGCTGGAAAATCGCCCAGATGAGCGTGTCGTCGCTGGCGAGTGTATGCCAGTGCGTATTACCCAACTGTGCCAGCCGTTGCCCTTCTTGTGCTATGGCAAGCTCCAGCGCAAGATGAGTCACATCTTCACGCGTCCAGCCGGCGAAAACACTTACCATCACAACTCTATCCTCACTACACTAATAGTACTACAAACCAGCCACATAGGGATTCACTCCTATGGATGCCGTCAATATCTATCTTATTCTTATTGCAGAGTGCCTATGATATAGCCTCAGTGTAACATGAATTGCACATCTCTGTTTAGGGGCTAGCATGTATTTGTGATTCCTGCGAGTTACGCGCTTTGTCATGATTAAATATCAGCCTTTGTCACTACAGCATTTGCCCCTATGCGATCACACTAGAAGTATCATGTGACAAACAAGTGTGAGACGAGTACAAGATATGTCAAAATGTCTGCGTTTAATCGGGTTTCTAATGTTGTTGTGGATCATGCCGGTGAGCGTACACGCGCAATCATCTCACGATCCGGTCGTGTATGGCTTGTTCTTCTATTCACCTTCATGCACGCATTGCCATACTGTGATCAATGACCACTGGGGCACCATTCAAGAGGAATTCGGCGAACAGTTGCGCGTGTTGTTCATCAACGTACAAATGCCAGACGGTAGCGCGATCATGGAAGCCACACGCGCGGCGATGAGCATCGAATCACGCGGCGTACCAATGCTGGTCATCGGTGATGAGGTCTTGGTCGGATCGCTCGATATTCCCCAGCGTGCCCCCTTGGTGATTCGGCAGGGGATCGCTGATGGTGGGATTGCTGTGCCCCCTGTACCTGATATAGAAGCGCTCTTCATAGAGGCGCTGGGTGATGCCTACGTGGTTAATGACGTGTCACAATTAGCGAGTGCTCCTACCTTCTCCGATGATCCGGCTAACTGGCTGGCGCTGGCGATGCTCGGCGCGTTAAGTCTCAGTTTAGTGCTGGTAGGGGGCGCAACGATCAACCCGCGTTTGCGTGGATTGATCTCGGAACGTGTTGGTCTGGGTGTGCTGGTGCTGACTGCACTCGTCGGCGTGGGCTTGACGCTATCGCTCTTGCTCGGTAGCACGGATTGGTTGATCTCTGGCATCATCCTCTTGATGTTGCTGGCATTATTAGCAAGTCTCTATGTGCTGACCTCAAGTCATTCGTGGTTGACTGTAGCGCGTCAGATAATGCCCCTGCTGATCGTCGTCGGCTTGCTTGTCGCCGCTTACATGACCTATGTCGAAACCACTGCGAGCGAAGCCATCTGCGGGACACTGGGAGATTGCAATACGGTACAACAGAGTCCTTACGCGCAAATTTTCGGCGTGCCAATTGGCGCGATTGGTCTGGTAGCATATATGATTTTGCTGGCATTATGGTTGATTGGTGAACGCGAACAACGCGCTTACATGCTATTGTTTGTGCTGGTTGCGTTCGGTGTGCTGTTTTCGATTTATCTCACTTTCCTCGAACCCTTCGTGATTGGCGCGAGTTGCATGTGGTGCTTGACTTCTGCCCTGACTATGATTGGTCTGCTATGGGCGGTTGCGCCTCTGGCGTGGGCGGTCTGGAAACAACCTGCACTCACCACCTGATGCGTTCAATCGGCATCGTTTGGATCGCTGTGGCGCAACCGATAACCGTTGCGCCACGGAACAATCTTCAAACCGAGTTGTTTGACCTCATTCCGTAGCCGACTTATCGCAGTTTGGATGCGTGGTTTTTCCATATGTAAGTTCGCTTCGTTGAAGTCCTCATGCAAACCTTTTGTGATGATCTCGGCAAAGGTACATTCTTGATCGAAATTGTGATACAAAACCTCGAAGATATCGAACTGCTGATCGGTCAGGTCAATGTATTGATCAAGTTTGCGTAAGCGGTTGTGATTGCGATCCAGCACTAAGCCATCCGAATGAGGCATATGATCGAAGTTCACCTGCATCAAATCTTGTAAATTCATGCACAATTGCGATGCCATCATTAAGCAATGTCCGTACTCGCGCACTGCTTGATACCCCGCGTATTCATGCGGGGGATAGGTCAGCAGGTGCATCACAAAGTCAATGTACAGATCCTGTAAATATGCCAAATGATCGGTTCCGCAGGCATTCTGTGCCATCTGCCGAATTTGCCGTATGAGTGTCACCGCCGATTGTTGAGAGAATGGTAGCGTACTGATGTCGGTCGTCACATCGTTGAGTGCCTGAGCTAATTCAGCATAGTCGATGTGGGTCGATTCTGTCAGCAAGATGAGATGTACCGAACGCTCCAATGTGACATAATCGCGCAAGCTAGAAGCCGAATGTGTCGCGCTGTAGTCCATCAGGTATAGTGCCTGATGGAGTGTGTCAATCAAGATTGTGTCCAATCGCAAGTCACCATGTATCTGTGCTACAGGGCGTGATACCTTCACATTGCCGAGCGTCTCCACATGCAAGATCGGGTGCGGGTAATTTTGTAAGGCATCAGGTGTGCCATAAACCAGCTGATTTTGATCGACGCTTAGTTGTACCTGTGGTATCGTCTGTTGCCACTCAGCGATCAAACGATTGACCACTTTGAATAATCGCTCAGAAGTCTCCCACACAAGCGCATCTTCGTTGCCCAATGCGAGCTGATAGAGTGTGCCGATTGTGTTGCGTGGGGCAGGGGATGCCCGTCGGACGAAACGTTGATCGTACACCGCGTTGAGCCACGTCAACACCTGTGCAGTCTGTCCTATTTGAACGACATATGCCAGTGTATCAATCGCATGGAGCGCCCCGTCGAACAACTCATAGACCTGTAAACCATAATGTACGGTTTGTGTTGGTGTAAGTCGCATCTGGTTCGAGAGGGGTGAGTGGGCATCAAACTGTCCCGCCTGATGTAAGATCCCTTCGCGTGAAGCGCATAACACCAGCTGATCGTAACGCCGTCCGCGCTTGCTATAGGCACTGACGCGCAACCACACGCGCTCCGACCACCCCGCATTGATACGGTTGATACGAACTTGTGTGATGGTATCCTGACCCACGCCGAGGAATTGCATCCGCCACAGATCATCCAGTTCAATGAGGTGTTCAAACTGCTGCTGGAGCGTCAGTGTCGGGTAAATCGCCTGAACCACATATTGTAAGGTGCTATCTTCCCATGTAATCTCTAACTCCTGATTGATCGGCAGGCGCTCGCTCAAGGCTTGATCTACCTTGTTCACCAGTTCTTCTTCGCTATCCTCACCTTTGACAATGTAATTGACCGCCTGCGGGTGGTTCATGGTATCCACGATGATTTGCCGATCATCTTTGCCGGTATACACCATACGCAATAACGGAAAGTGCGGGTTCGATGCCAGCTCTAAACCGTCAAAATTCTCTGGCTCAATCTCATCCAATGAATCGCTCTCACGGGCGAGATTCAGGTCAAAGATGCCCAGATGAATGTGCTGGCAGGCGAGCATGTCGAGTGCCTCCTCACGATTTGTGGCGGTGTACACCACATAGCCGGCACGTTCAAGGATGCTTCTGATGCTCTTGAGTGCGAATAAGTTGTCGTCAACGAACAAAATGCGAAAACGGTCATTTGTGAAGGTCTGTTGCCAGTCAAACGATTGTACAGGTTGCATCATCCCAATCCTGAAAAATACTAGATGTGAACACAGGCGGTTCCCTATCCCCATAATAGAACAAAATGAGCCGTCCAGCGCGGTCAGTCGCTTACAGATTTGTCCCTGTGCTTACAACATTGCTGAGCACGCTCACTGTAGTCTATATTGGAAGGGGGGTAATCAGCAAATACACTCAATCGCCTATTAGTAATCTGAACGAGCGGTATAGATCATGACCTCACTGACAATTTTTTCAACAGATGCCAATGTGCAACAAGAATGGCAAGCTTATTTACCGGATAGCGCCATTTATCTCACCGATGAGTTCCCGACACGTGAAGACATATGGGTGCTCGATTGTCGCACACTCAGCGTGGCGGATTGTCAACATATTCTTGCGCGATGTGCCACCTGTTGCTTTGCATGGGTTGATGCCGAACAATTAGCAGAATACGGTACCGTGTTCTTTCAATTTGATGTGCCTCTGCTCCAACGCCCACTCACTGCGTTTGGTGTGGAAACTGTGCGCCAGGCACTGCATTCGCAACAGGCCACACAATCTCCTGAACAACAACCACACGAATCCTATACCCAGCTCACTCGCGCCTTCGTGCGGCACGCACGCACGCCGTCACTGTTGATCGAGAGCGTTGCGACCACTGTCCGTGATACGCTCGGTGCGGATTGGGTGGCATTCATCAGCGTTGCTATTGATGAAACGGATGATTTCCGCGTGGAGTTGCTTGGCTCGGCAGGGATGACACAAGAGGACATCGCCCGCCATATCATCCGCCCCAACGGATTGACGCTCCATATCATGAAGACCGCCGAACCGCTCATCATCAGTGATATGGCGCACTTTGAGCAAGATCACTTACAGATCAATCCCCTGACGCTAAAAGCAGGGTTCGAAGCGGGGATGGTCTTTCCGTTACTGGCAGATGATGGCGTGCCTTTCGGGGTGGTGTGGGTGCTGTATCATCAAGTGCGTACCTTCAGCGATGCTGAAGCGCATCATATGCAGGTATACGCCAATCATGTTGCGCTCGCGTACCAATATGGTGTGCAGAAAAAATTGGTTGATCAGTGGCAGAAAGCCTCAGAGCGTATCTTCACCCATTTTGACTATAGCTTATCGCTGACCAGCACGCTTCAGCATATCACTGATGGGATTCATGAGTCGCTTGATTGTGATGTTGTCACGCTTTACGTCTATGACGCAGATAGCCAGACTGTGGGTGTACCTTATCAGCAGGGCGCACAGCACCGACAGGCGATCCATCAGGAGGGCGTGGTTGCGTCGGATTCGATAGTGTATGCCATGCTCGATCTGTCGGTTCCGCTCATCCTTGAGAATGCGCCGGCGGATGCACGCTTCGCCCGTACCGCGTTTTTGCATCGGGAAGGCGTACAATCGCTGGTGGTGATGCCCCTGCGCCGTGCCCATAAGCGCGTCGGCGTGGTGTTTCTCAATTATCGACAACCGCGACATTTCTTGCACGATGAACGCGCCGCCATTGAACGCCTTGCCGAGCAGATCGCAGTGCCTGTACTCAATGCCTGCCTCGACGAAGAACGGCGCAAGACCACACAAGAGAACAGCGAACTGCTCGAACAAATCCGCGAGCAGGGCGAACAACTTCAAAATTTGGTGAAGGTGATCGATATCGAGCGTAACCTCAGCAATCAAGACCGTGACGCCATCCTTGATACCATTGCCCGCAGTACAGCCCGTGCCGCCGGCGCTGATCGCATCACCATTCGTCTGATTAGGGACGATGGTGTAAGGGCTTTGGCGGTGTATCCACAAAGTTCCAATAACCCTGACGACTGGGAAATCCGCGAAGGGGGGCATAGCCAGTACATCGTTGAGACCAATAATCCGGTCATTATCGCGGATGTCGATCAATATGATCCATCCGAATACGGCGGGATTCAGATTAACCCGCACTTACGTAATTACTGGAAGGCACGGATTGGCTTACCTTTGACCTCCGGCGAGACGACAATCGGCGTGATGTGGTTGAGCTTTAAGCACCCGCAACGGGTCAACGAGACACAATTATCCGCCTTGCAATCCTTCGCCAATATTGCCTTTCTGACTAAGATGTATGACATCGAGCAAGAGCGTTTACAGCACGCGCTCAAGGTGATGAGTAGCGCCCATCAGAGTATCCACGAAGCCACCGAGACTGATACTATCCTACAACGCACTATGCACCTGGCACGGCAGATTGTCAGCAGTCGGGCGGTCAACGATGCCTGTCGCAGTCATCTCGCGGTGATCCATAACAACGCACTGATCTTTAAGCCTGAGCATAACGATCCTGCGACTTATAGGCTCCTGCAAAACGCCCTCGCGCCGGATGCCACGCTCACTCTCGATGATGAAACCAGTCTGGTCTTATCGGCGGTGCAGGATCAGCGCACGGTGCTGGTCAACGATGTAGCACAAGACCCGCGTTTTCGTCCGCTCTTGCACGATGCACACGCCGGCTCGCAACTGTCCGTGCCCATCTATATTGGTGACGAGGTCTTCGGCGTGGTCAGCGTAGAGCATCGCCTGCCGAATAGCTTTGAGTGGTACGATCAAGCCACTCTGGAATGGCTTGCCAGCTTCGTCGGGCAAGTGTTACGCAACCACAAACAGCAACAAATGCGTGAAGCTCTGCTCGAAGCCAGTCAAGCGATCACGGAAGGGCGTGATTTGTCGGCAGTGCTACAGGCAATCGCCGAACACGCGCACAAAGTCCTACGCATCAAACGCGAGGCAACCGATCACGATGCCTATGTGGGCTTGCGCGAAGAAGATCAGTATGCACTGGTGTTCCATGCCGGTTATCCACAGCATACGATCGCCCGTATTCGTGCCGTGGGCCTGGATCGCATCGATTTACGGGGTGACCTAATTGGTGTGAGTGGCATCGCCCTGACCACTAACCAACCACAGTTGGTGCTGGATACCCGCACCGCTAAACAGGCGTTTCAAGTCGAAGCGGATACCTACCCGCCCCTGTCGATCTTATCCCTGCCCATCCCTAACCTTACTGAGGATCGTCCGGCAGTGGGCGTAATTAGCTTAGGGCATCGTCAGGCGAATAGCTTCGATAAGGATGATCGCGATATTATGATGCTCTTTGCTAAGTTTGCCGCGGTTGCTATTCGCCGCGCCCGCGAGATTGATGCGCAAAACCGCCAGCGCGAATCCTTATTTGAACTGACACATGCCGCCATGCATCAGGTGATCGCCTCGCACGATCTCAACAACTTCCGCATGATCTATAATTTTGAGTTCTCGCAATTACAGACACACGTCAGCACCTTCCTTAAGCGCGAAGAAGACATCCTGAAATCCATCAACGATTCCCAAGTCTTCGATGAGATCGCAGAGGCAATGGACGCTGTGCAGGAAAACATCCGTAATCTGGATGAAGCCTATCATTCGCTGATTGATCATGAAACACATGTGCCCGAATTGGGCGAGCAAGAGCGTTTTCTTCTACGTGAGTGGTTGTGGCAATATCACAAAGAAAAAAACGTCTATCTTCAGCTTGATCCCTCACTGAGTGACGCACACCGTTGCCCCATCCCACGGTATTGGTTGCGCGAAGTGCTGAAAATTGTGCTGGATAATGCCCGTCGTTCACTCAAACAGAGCGGGTACGATATCAACAAGCCAGAGCGCCTCATACAGATGCAAGCGAGCTTCGATGAGCAGAGCGGGCAGGTGGTACTGACCATTGCTAACCCCGGCAAACACGCTCCGCTCGCCTTGCGCTCTTTGCTAACCCATCGTGTGATCCCGCGTCATCTGCGTAAAGAGGGGGGCGGACGTGGCATTGGCTTATTCATGAGTGGCATCATCTTACGCGCTTATCAGGGCGATATTCAGTATCTCCCTCAAACTGAACACCCCACCTTCAAACTATTGTTGCCAGTTCATTGATCTGATCGGCCCCCGTGACTAACTCGTCTACGTAGGGCCGATCACCGATCACTCTTACTGCTCACAATATCGCGTACAATCGCTTGCAGAATGCTCACATACCTGACAGCAAATCGTGACATCTTACGAGAGGCTTACCCAGCTTACCATAATGACATATCCCGCAACGGTTGCATTATGTTAGGGGTGTCGATTATCGGGTGCCTACTGTGGCACATATAAAATTTTTGGGAGATTGCCTTATGTTGACTACGAAGAACGTTCTCATTGTTGATTCCGATGCGTCATTCATTGACATGCTTGCTCCTCATTTAGAAGCGCGTCAATTCTCGGTACATATCGTGCAGGATGCCTACGGCGCACAGGCATTGATCAAACAAATGCGCGTGCATCTGGCGCTGGTCAACGTGAGCTTGCTCAACACGCACGATCAAGGTGATCTGAGTGGGGTGGAACTAGCCGTCAACCTATCCAGTTATACCCGTGTGGTGATGACAGCCCGCCAACCTTCGTTTCAGATGGTGCGTCAAGCACTTGCCCCGCGCATCGACGGCCCCGCACCAGCCTGTGAGTTCATCCGCAAAGAAGAAGGCATCGCGCCCATCATGACCACCATCAGCAAAGTCCTCAACCTCACCTTAGAAGCCATCCACGCTAACGGACAAGTGCCGATCAATCCCAACTATAAAGAAGCATACAGCAATTATGCCCTGCATCCGCGCAGTAGTGAGCGTTTCACGCTTGATCTCAACACGCGGGTTGCCAGCATCGATAATACAGAGATCGCCCTGACTGATCGCGAGTATCGCATCCTCAACTATTTCATGGATCATGCCGAAACGGTGGTCACCCGCGAAGATATTGTGGATAAAGTCTTACATGAGGTTTATGATCCGGTGGCGGATGGCAATCGCGTCAATAATATCATCTCGCGTTTGCGCAAGAAGATCGAACCGGATAGCGATCATCCGCAGTTCATCGTCACGCGCTGGGGCAGTGGCTGGATGTTTTATCCGCAAGGTAACGCGCCACAGATCTTCTGAGCAGTAATCGACAATACGCCCAAAAATTAGGCCGGATGCTCACACTTGAGCATCCGGTTTTGTCTTGGGTTAGCGGTTGCTAATGGCATCACCAATGAAATCATAGGGATAGGGTCCCGGCATTGCGCTGACCGCACTCAGTGCCTCGCGTTCTTCGGCGCTCAATGACCAGCCCACACTGCCGAGATTGTCGGTCAGTTGTTGCATGGTACGCGCGCCGATGATCGGCGCAGTCACCCCGGGTTGATCTTTCACCCAGTTGAGCGCCACCTGTGCCGGCGTTTTGTCCAGTGACTCGGCTGTTGCCAGCAATTGATCGATCACGCTCCAGGTGCGTTCGTTGTCATACGCTGACCATTTCTCGCGCCAGCCTTCTTTTTCGGCTTTAGCGATGCGCGTCCCGTCCGGCGCTTTATCCATACCCCGCCGATACTTGCCGGTCAGCCAACCCCCGCGTAACGGACTCCATGGGATGATGCCCAGGCCTTCTTGCTGGCATAGCTCGACAATTTCCCACTCCAACGAGCGATCCAGCAAATTATAGAGCGGTTGCAAGCTGACGAAGCCTTCCCAACCCAGCGCTTTACTGACATCAAGCGCTTTCTGTATTTGATAGCTCTTGTAGTTGCTCACACCGATATAGCGCACTTTGCCCTGTTCAACCAGCGTGTTGAGGGTGCTGAGCGTCTCCTTGAGTGGCGTGCCCGGATCATAACAATGCACCTGATACAGATCAATGTAATCGACGTTCAAACGTTGCAGGCTCGCTTCGACTTCGCGCAGGATGTGCTGTCGACTCAAGCCGAGATCATTGGGGCCATCCCCCATCGTGAAGCGCACTTTAGTTGCCACGATGTAATCTTCGCGCCGTTGATTAGTAAGCCATTTACCGACGATGCTTTCGCTCGTTCCGCGTGTGTAGACGTTCGCCGTATCGATGAAATTCCCGCCTGCCTCAGCGAAGGCATCCATCATAGCGAAGCTGTCGCCTTCTTCAGTCTCGCGTCCGAAGGTCATCGCGCCTAAGCACAACTCACTGACTTTCAAACCTGTCCGCCCCAGATAACGATAGTCCATGTCTATAGCTCCTTGTATTGTTTAGTCAATCATACTCTGACTGTAACAAGTTTAGATTCGGCGTGCAATCATGCCACCGCTGACATGGTCTAAAGGTTGTGAGCTCGCTCAGAGACAGCGTGGTGTCTCTGTCCGCCTGCCCGGGGCGACATTCAGGTCGTCACAGTCGTTTTCTCCGGGATGGGGACTGCAAGCAAACGTTGCGCGAACTTGACAGACACTCTGAGGCGATATTGTTGTGCTAGGGGTCTGCGAACAAGTTGTCAGAATGGGAAATCATGTGGGTAAAAAGCATCACCATGAAGTGCTCCAAGCCCACTAAGAAGGGCAAAGACAGACTCTCTTTTTTGTGTTTTTCGTGACCTTTTTGGTGAAAAAATTGTCGCGTCTCAATCTATAAAAATCATTCGTGTTCAATGACAGGTCTTTTGTAGTCTCTTGTGCTAGATAGATTTTTGAAAGAAAATGAGTCATAATCATGTTCATATTTCAGTCGAATAGTGTTTAAAGAATGCCGATTTCATTGTGCATACATCTACAGTCAACAAAGTCTTAGGTGATAGCTATGAACGCCAATGTTCCTAAAAAGATGCAAGCTAAATTTGATGACATCATGGCAGAGATTGAGCCTTTTTGCGTGGAATATCTCAACGAAGAATATGCTCAAGTTTGCCGTGAAATGACAGCGAAACTCGCTCGAAAACGCCCCTCTCCGCTTGTTCGAGGTCAAGTTACCAGTTGGGCGGCGGGAATTGTTTATGCTGTTGGGCAGGTCAACTTTCTCTTTGATCAAAGCCAAACACCTTATATTCCTGCATCTGACCTAGCCGAAGCATTCGGGGTGGCAAGCAGTACAGCAGGTAATAAAGCGAAAACGATTCGTGATTTGCTCAACATTCGCATGATGGATCCGGATTGGACATTGCCTTCACGCATGGATGAAAATATCACAGCATGGATGATCCAGGTTAATGGGTTTATCGTTGATGCCAGGCGTGTCTCGCGTGAGATACAGGAAATAGCTTACGAAAAAGGTCTCATTCCATATATTCCAGCAGATAAAGAGTGATACCCGTCAACATGTATGTATAAGCCGTCCGAAACCCTGAACTCTGGCTCCAGTTCAATGCAATAATTATTCCCTACAATCGGTGTATTCGGTTGTTTTTGTAAGGATGACGTAGTGTCTCTGCCCCTATAATTGTTACTGATGAGTCTTTAATAGCCTGCTCATCGTTTGTAAATATATATTGTAACCTATTTTAGTGTATAGTAATCAAGGTTACCTGTCAGTGTATTCACTGATAAAAGATACCGAATACCATCAGTCCAATATATGCCACCCAAACCTTACCGTATGACGGCTACTGATTGATTTGAGTGATAGATGTCATAGGTGGTTGGGTACCTTTGTTTTGTAAAAAGCGCATACGATAATAATCAAACGCTATCAATCTATTATGGGAGGCTAGCATGTTTGATGATGTCAAGGTTAGCGAGTGGATGACGAGTGATGTTGTAACCACACGACGCAACACGTCAATCAGCAGTGCACATCAGGTGATGCGCGAGAACAATATACGTCGTTTGCCGGTGGTGGATAACAATAAGTTGGTTGGAATCGTCACGATTGGCGATGTGCGTGAGGCTAGCCCTTCAGATGCTACCACACTCAGTATCTGGGAGCTGAATTACCTATGGGCGCAGTTGGTTGTCGAAAAGGTTATGACGCGCAATGTATTGACCGTCACCCCCGACACGCTCATCTTAGATGCGGCAGAACTGATGCTCGAACATAAAGTGAGCGGTTTGCCCGTCGTCGATGAGAAGAACGAAGTGCAGGGTGTCATCACTGAAAGCGATATCTTCCGCATGTTGGTGCGCTCGCGTGTTGGTAGCAAAGAATCTTGAAGTTTTGTCGATCAGTTAGATCGGCGTTAGAAAGGAGAGAGAGTGGCGCAAAGACCACTCTACCACTGTATGAATGTAGTTGACATCATGACAGAAACCCCAATAACGGTCAAAGCCGATCAATCCCTACGCGAAGCGCTCCAATTGATGGATGAGCATCGTGTTAAGCACTTACCGGTGATGAGCCGTGAAGGGCATTTGATTGGCGTTCTGAGTGACCGTGATTGCCGTCACGCCCTTAACTCGCCCTTCATCATGCGCGAGCGTTGGCAAGATGAGACGCTCACCAATCGCGTGCAAGTCCGCAATGTGATGACCCCTGCGCCAATCGTGGTTGAGCCAGACACCTCTGCGGAGGAGATCGCCCGCTTGATGCTCAATCATCGCATCGGATGTTTGCCCGTCATGCGTGCTGAAACACTTGTCGGAATTGTCACGCGCTCTGATTTGTTAGTGGCATTCATGAACGTGCATCGTCATTATGAACAACTGGTCAACAAAGTGCCGGAAATGTCTGTGCCTTTATCAACGAACGGAAAAACCGTGTCATCATGAATATCTCATCTGCTTGCACTTGAACACAGCATAAGCTTGTGCTGTGTTTTTTGATGTTTAATGGCTACTCTGCGTTTGATGAGCGTTTCCTAATCACCTATTGCCTTCTCTGATAATCCCCCGCATCATAAAGTTACAACCTGCCTGGTCGTTTCGCGTACAGGGTAGATAGATCATGATAATTAGACCAATGGAAATGATAACCCTATGACCCATCCTGTGATTGACGTTCAACAGGTGACCAAAGAACTTAAACTTGGTCAGCACACTGTACACGCCCTGAGGGGCATCAATATGACCATCAACGCCGGCGAGATGGTGGGTATTGTTGGCCCTTCCGGCAGTGGCAAGAGCACTTTGCTCGGCATTATCGGTGGTTTGGATATCCCCACCAAGGGGCGTGTGTTGATCGATGGCGTGGACATCTCACGTATGAGTGAAGATAAACTCACCGAAATTCGTAATGAGAAAATCGGCTTTATCTTCCAATTCTTCAACCTGATCCCAACTCTGACCGCTGTTGAAAATGTCGCTTTGCCGATCCAATTTGCGCAGAAGACGCACTTCAACCCTACCCGACGCGCGAAAGAATTGTTGCGGATGCTCGGTCTGGGGGATCGGATGCACCATTTACCGTCACAATTATCGGGCGGGCAACAGCAACGGGTGGCGATTGCACGGGCGCTTGCCAATGAACCGCCACTCTTGCTTGCCGATGAGCCAACGGGTAACCTCGATTCTGAATCGAGCGCGACAGTCTTGCAGGCCCTGGATGACGTACAGACCAACATGAAAACAACGGTCGTCATTGTGACGCATGATCTCAAACTCGCACACCGCACGGACCGCGTGCTGGTGCTCAAAGATGGTTTAATCGTCGATGATCGCCCTGTGGATGAGATGGCAACCGCAGCGATTCAATTCGCTAACTGAGCGTTCCTAAAATCAAACGCTCACTTGGCTTGCATTTTCTCAGCCTATGTTAAAATGAAGCCAGTTTAAGATGACATTCAGGGGACGAACCGATGCAAGCTGACTTCTCATTAGATTACGACGTGTTGACAGTCGAACACCCGCAGAAGGTCTATCTGATGGCGCGTTTTGAAGCTGGCGCCGGTTCTAACGACGCGCTTCGTCGCCCCCTCAATATCAGTTTAGTGATTGATCGCAGTGGGTCGATGGCGGGTGATAAGATCGACTACACGAGGCAGGCAGCACAGTTCCTCGTACAACACCTTGGCCCGCAGGATACGTTCTCGATTGTGCTATATAACGATCAAGTTGAGACCTTGCTCGCACCGGAACGTGTCAGCAACAAAGATGCAATTGCCCAATTAATTGAACGCATTCGCGTGCGAGGCACGACCAATCTCAGCGGAGGCTGGTTAGAAGGCTGTATGCACGTTGCCAATCATATCGCCACCACCACGCTCAACCGTGTTATCTTGATGAGTGATGGACTGGCTAATCGTGGCGTGACTGACCAAAACATGCTCATCACGATGGCGAAAAAGAAATACAACGAAGGCATCGCCACCACCACGATGGGCTTAGGCAAGGAATTCAACGAAGATCTGATGATGGAGATGGCGCACGCGGGTGGGGGTGCGTTCTATTTCATAGAAAGTCCGGAAGTCGCGCCGGAAATCTTCAACGAAGAATTAACAGGCTTGCTGAGTGTGATCGGGCAAAACTTGATGATCACGCTGGTCACTGATGGGGATGTGACTGCACTGCGCCAGTTGAATGCTTACCCTGTCGAAGTCAACGGGCGGCAAACGAGTTTCCGGCTCGGCGATATTTTTGCGCATGAGGTCAAGACGCTGGTGCTGGAGCTGGCGATTCCGGCGCTTGAGACCATCGGTGAAGCACAGATTGCCACTTTGCGCTTCGACTATGACGAGATCACCGGTGATAGCACCCAGCATCACACCTTAGAATATCCGGTGAAGGTCAACGTGCGTGCGGATGCAGATCAAGCCTTGCCCAATCAAAGTGTCGCACAATCTGTCTTGCTCTTGCAGGCGGCGAATGCACGCCGTGATGCAGTACAGGCCGCAGATCGCGGTGATTATAAAGGCGCGTCGTCAGTCTTACGTGATGCCGCCCGCATCATTGAAGAATCACAAGTCCTTAACGAAGAACTGCGCGAAGAACAGAGCGCCTTGCTCGAACAAGCTGAACAGATGGATCAGGGTGCCAAAGCCTACGATGATTACAGTCGCAAGACCATGTCCACACAATCTTTCTACACCATGACAGATCGTCATGATGATACGATGATGCTTCGTAAACGGGAGAGTTCACGTAAGCAAGGTAAAGAGAATCGTGTGACTTCGGTCTACGATACCAAATCACCCACACAAACAGGTGAGGCGCTCGAAAAACAAGATGGTGTACCCCCTACTTTCCTCGCCTATAAAGGCACCTTTTATCCGCTCGATAAACCGGTCATTCGCATCGGGCGTTCATCACACAACGAAATCGTCCTCGATGTCAAAGGCGTGTCACGCTTTCATGGGCAAATCCGTGTCGAAGACGGGCGCGTATTGTTTGAAGACCTCGGCAGTACCAACGGCAGTACCGTCGATGACAAACCGATTACTACAGCTTATGAACTCAGTGTGGGCGATGTCATTTACCTGTGCGATGAGAAACTTGTATTTCATCAGGATAAAGTTTAATCTAGCAAGCTCTACGCGGGGAATGCCCTGATGATGTCAACCTATTTTCTCGATAGCATCCAACATAAGATGAGGTGAACTATGCCAGATTACGAAACGCATTCGATTGAGATTGCCGGCGTCAAGCGCGAATTACGCAAATTTGAGATCAAGCCCGGCGTGAGGATCGCAATTCTCAATATCTTAGGCGATACCGAACTGGTCAACGCGGCGGCGACGGCGCTGACTGAACCCTTAGCGAAACATGCGCCACAGGTGCTCGTCACAGCAGAAGCCAAATCGATCCCTCTGGCACATGCCCTCAGCACACAGATGGATAACTTGCCGTATGTGGTGCTACGCAAATCACATAAGCCCTACATGGGCGATGCCTTACAATCCGAGACACTGAGCATCACCACCGGCAAACCCCAAAAATTATTCCTCGATGAAAAAGACCGCCAGCTCATCAAGGGTAAGCGCGTGGTCATTCTCGATGATGTGATCTCAACCGGTAGCACCTTGCAGGGGATGCGCATCATCATGCAAAAAGCCGAAGCGCAAGTCGTTGCTGAGTGTGCTATCCTCACCGAAGGTGACCGTGCTCAGTGGCATGATATTATCGCACTCGGTCATTTGCCGGTCTGGATTGATGACTGACTGCCACGCTCATCGGCCTTGGATAGTGCGCTTGAGTTGCTCGAAGCTAATGCCAAAGCGTGCCGCCAATTCTATCGCATAACTCTTGCTGTTGGGTGGGGCAGGCACAATCTTATAAGTGCGCCGAACGGTGTCAGCATCTTCCTGAATATGTACCTGAGAGACCACGCTGATAATCCGACTATCCCCCTCAGTCTCGGCGTTCATCTGTTCACAGGCACTGGCAAGATCGTGCAGATGGGTGGCGAAGATTGCCCGCGCCCCCAACAACCGAATCGCTCGCACCACATCCCGCGCCAGATACAAGCTCTCGCTGGCGCTGGTGCTGGCGAGTGACTCGTTGAGCAAGACCAAACTATGGCGCGTGGCACGTTCAAAAATCTGATTGAGCCGGCGGGCTTCCTCACCCAAACGCCCCGCCTCTAAATTCGGACGCTCTTCCTTGGCAAAGTGGCTATAGATTTGATCTACCGGGCTGATACGCGCCGAACGGGCGGGCACATGCAATCCCGCTTGCCCTAAAATTTGCAATAACCCGATTGCTGTGGTGTAGGTGGTCTTTCCACCTTGATTGGGGCCCGTCAGGATGAAGATGCGCCCCTCGTTATCGAAGCTGACATCGTTACCGATGATCTCGGTGCGTTCAACCGTTTTATTCAATTGCTGAAAAAACAAATTGATGTTGTATAAGTCTTGTGCGTGTAGCGTGCGTGTGGTCATCGGGATGATCTCCGGTTGTGTCATCGGCAGACCGGCGTCGCGCACTGTTTCGATGGCACGTACCACCCCGAGATAGAAGGCAATATCCAACTTGAGCGCCACCAGCATCTGACTGTTGATTTGCGTGTATTTCTTGATGGCACGCACCACTGGACGACTGGTATTATCCATCAACTCTGATAAATCACGAAAGAGCTGAGGCATGAACGGACTGTTGCGGTCATTCAGTTCCACCTGATAGGCTTGCAAGCCTTTGATGCTACGCGCATCATGCAGCGGTTGTTCGGTGACGATACCCTCACTCTTACTTACACCTAACAAGCGCGATAATAGCGCCTGCGTGACGAAAGCTTCATTATGTGTCTCCAGCAACGTTGCCGAGATCGGGCGCAGGTCTAAATCTAAGTTGATGCCAATTGTGATACTGCGAATATCGCGGATTTTGGGCAACAAATCGGGTAATTCAGCACGTAACTGCTGGAACGTCTCGCCCTGTATTGTCTGTGTGATTTGCTCGCGCAGGGTTTGCAAACCTGCTGATTGAAGCGCATCGCTCGCCTGCATGAGAATATCATGTAATTGCGTGACAGTCTCAACGTAGCGTTGCAGTTCACTCAAACGCCACGCCACCTGACGCAACACGTTCTCTTTCCACTGCGGGCTGGTCAGATACCCCTCCAGCGTGATGATTTCCTCTAAGAGCACGTGTAACTGTGTCACCAGTGCCGGGTTATTGAGCAGATCGTTGAGAATTGCCTGCCGATAGCGGATTACCTCAGTATCGGTGGTGAAACCCAGTAAAATACCCGCCACATAATTTTCATACTGCGGACTGAGCGCCAGTGACCGCACTAGACGTGTCAGATTAAGATCGGTATAGAGCGTATCATCACGTGAAACGGGTTCTGGTACCGTATCGGGATAGAGCAGGCTTATCGGGACAAAATCAGTCATCGCGCTCACTTCTTGGTCTGCTTACAATTTGAGATGATGATACTCACCTTGCTCCGATGTCGCAATGCGTCCACTGTCACACTCAGGTCACTTGCTTGAAGCCAGCTTGCTCGAATAATGTTTGTACCTGCTCCATGTCGTTGAAGTTATAGATGCACAAGCCTACACGCTTGATCGGGTGATCGGCGTGGCGTTCATAATAATTGCGGAAGCCTTCGATGATCTTCTGTGTTGCTTCTACCAGAGGATTGCCACCGTTACCTGCCCCGAACACCGGAAACAACACGCTCTCGATATCTTTTTTGTCGGAAGCACTCGCCATAACTTGCCCGTTTTCGTACAAGATCGCGCCATCACGATCATACACCTCTTGCGCTAGATCGAGACAGTTCTGCACAATCTCGGGATTCGCTTTCACATTGAGCGAGTTAATCTGGCGACTGGTGCGGTTGATCTTGACCGTTGCTGCATGAAAGATATAGGTAAAACCGACCTGACGCAGTTGACTGCCCTCGTTGCCGGCGAATGTCGGCAGGACGAAGCCCTCACCCACCGGCAGTTCATGGATGCCCATCTGCCTCAATTGTGCGTTGATCTGCTCTTGAACTGTATCGCGCTTGAGCGATTTGCCGGGGCTAAATTCTGCTCCTCGCCAGCGAATCAGCGCCGAGAGCGTGTTCATCTCGAAGAATCGCGCCATCTGCAGATAATCGTTCTCGGTGTTGATCAGCACATCAAACCCGCTGATTTGTGTGGCATCGCCACTGGCTAGCACGAACTCACAGCGATCTGAATGCCGTGATAGGTGGTAGCTCGCATAAGCTGAATGTTGCCGGATGCGAGGCGTGATCTTGTGTCGCTCTTGCCACGCTTTATAAGCGACCTTCTGACGCTCAAGGGTCTCATCGCTCAAGCGTTCGATCTGGTTACCGATATTGGTGATCACATCGGTGATCTTCTGGATGCTGGTGGTGCGTGGAAAATGGATGAATTGCTTCTTCTCAAGGTCAAAGCGTTCGAGCGCTGGGGCGATTTCCTCAAACGCATCGTGCAAGGTCACGGGTAAGAGCGAGATGTGGTTTGCGCGTGCCATATCAATCTCGCGTTGTACCCAATCCGATTCAACCGTTTCTTTATCTAAGATCACAATCACCACATCGCTGGTCAGCAAGTTATCGATGATAGTCTGATCCCAATCCATACCCCCTTCAAGGTTGAATTTGTCGAAGAAGATTGTGTGTCCTTGTTCTTGAAGGTGTGTGCCAACCTGCTCACCGGCTTCATTGCTATGATCGTTATTGCGGTGGCTGATGAATACTTGTTTCGACATCGTGTGATGTGATCCTCTCTACTTGCTCAGAGCGTATCGTCGTCAGTTGCTTGTTGTAACGCTTCGGTGCGTGTGAGGTACAATTCATAGACGGCATCCAGTCCAGTGATGTGCATCACGTCGATCACGCGGTTACTGGGTTCAAAGATGCGGACAGTGCCACTTTGTTCTTTCAATATGCGTAACACCCGCAGACCAGATGCGCTCAAATAATTAACATCAGCCATGCCTAAGAGTAGAGGGCGTTCGTGCGCGTCGCCACTGGCACGATCAATCGCGCTCTGCAAGATATGACTGTTGATCGCGTCGATGCGCCCCTTGATATCTAAGATGATAACCTTGCCAACAGTCGATTGGTGAATTTCTAACATCCGCTATGATCCCTACGCTGATTCTATCATGATCAGAGCTTAACATCATTTTGTGTTTTGCGCTTATATAATGGAGCGAATGATAGACAGATGATAGCAATCCATAGACAGCAAACTTAGAAATGAGAACGCGGTATGTCAGAACAGACGAGTTTTCCTGTAGTGGTGATCGGTGCAGGGTTAGCGGGCTTATCAGCAGGAGCACACCTCGCCGGACGAGATCTTGCCCCGTTGGTGATTGATGCCGATGCGCTCTGGGCAGGCGGGCGATTATCCGGCGGGGAACCGGAAATCGTCCATCATCAGGGGCAGTGCTGGCAATTCAAGCCCGATCACGGCGTACATGCTATCTGGGGCGGGTACGTCAACATGCGTGCGCTGTTGGAGCGCTTCACGGATACGCAACTGCACGCTTCTGTCGGTGAGGAATGGATTAACCGCTGGGGGCGTGATGTGCGCCGTATGGAAGCGGGTAACGCGGTGCGTAGTCAATGGATTCCTGCCCCTTTGCATTATCTGCAATTGCTCTTTCATCCCCAAATCTGGGCGACGATCCAACCCTGGGATTTTCTCTCTTTGCCCGGCGTGCTGACCAGCATCCTGCTAACTGTGGGCGTTGATCCCATCCGCGAAAAGCTAGAATGGGAGGGCTTAACCCTGCGCGATTACTTCCTCGGATGGACACCCAACCTCCGTGCTATCTTCACCGGTCTAGGCGTGAACCTGCTGGCATCGTCGGCGGATGATATTTCGCTGACGGGCTTTATCGCGGGCTTGCGCTTTTATACTATGCTCCGCAATGATAGCTGGGACATGTATTATCTGCCGGCAGATTCACACACCAGCCTCATCCAACCTCTGATCGATCACATCACCGATGCGGGAGGTTCGGTTCAGGGGGGGCTGACAGCCAAACGCTTAGAGCGTGTTGGCGAAGGGTGGTCAATCCTCGTTGAAGATAGCCACAAACAGGGCTTGCGCCGTCTGTACGCCGACCATGTGATTCTCGCGCTCAATGCACCCGCAACCCAACGCCTACTGACTGCCAGCCCTGATACGGCTGATATAGCCAGCACCATGCCGTTTCCATCGGGTTTGCGTAATGGCGTCGTACGCCTGTGGTTTGACCGCGCCCCGACCATCAGCACACAGGGCGGGATGTTCACCGGAGACTTTGCGCCTGATAACTTCTTCTGGTTACACCGCCTCTATGATGATTATGCTCGCTGGTATGATGAGATCGGGGGCAGTGTCATCGAATTGCATTATTATGACGATCACCTGCTCGATCAACCGGATCGCAATCTGATTGTGCAATCCGTGACTGAAGTCCAACGCGCTTTCCCTGAATTGAAAGAAGGCTTTGTCCATGCTAGCGTGCGACGGAACAGCAAGGTACATACGCGCTTTCGTGTGCCCACCACCGATAGCTTGCACGTTAGCACGCCCTGGGATCATCTACACGCCTGCGGGGATTGGGTGGGGCACGATACCTCGTCCTTGTGGATGGAACGCGCTACCACCACCGGCATTGCCTCGGCGAATGCTGTGTTGATGGCGAACAACCGTGCACCGTATCCCGTTCTTTATCCACAAGCACCCGGATGGTTAGCGCGGGGCTTAGGCGGGATAGTGCATGGAGGGCGCTGGTTGCTCGCGCCTGCTTTGAATGCGCTCACCCGTCGACGCACTCCCACCAATCATAAAGGCTAAAACCGGCAAGCAGTGGTATAGTGAGCGTATCAACTGTTATTTTAAAATTGGCGATAGGATTTGTGATGGTACATTACACACCGATCAGTTTGCAGAATATATCCGAACTGAGCATATTAAACAGTATTCGACGCGGTTGGATCAGTGAGATTGCATGGGCGCCGACGGGTCAGGCACTCGCCATTGCAGATGCGTCTGGTGTAGTGGTCTACGTGGGGGGGATTGGCGGTACACCGGCACATACCCTGACGGATCACGCGGGGCCGGTCAAGTGTGTATGTTTTAGTCAGGATGGGCATTGGATGGCAACTGGCAGTGCCGATACCACCATTCGCCTCTGGGCGTTGGATTATGAAGCCGGTACTGCGCGGATATCTCAGTTGTTAGAAGGGCATGAAGACGCAGTCGAAGATCTCGCGTTTAACCCGCGTGGGGATGTACTGGTCTCGTGTAGTGCAGATCGCACGATTCGCCTCTGGGACGTGGCGAATGGCGCCTTGAAGGATATGTTACAGGGGCACGAACAATTGATTTCTGCGGTAAATTTTGCGCTGGATGGTCAAATTATCGTCTCTGGCAGTTGGGATAATACTATCCGCCTCTGGGATGCACACGGCGAGACACAGGGTACGGTGCTGGGGTGTCATGATGATTGGTTACGTGGGCTAGCGGTTAGTCCGGGCGGGAGTATATTGGCATCTGCTAGCAAAGATATGACAGTGCGGTTGTGGGATTTAATCGATGCGGAGCAAGAGTTCATCTTACAAGCGCATGTTGCCGGTGCGGATGTGGTGGCTTTTCATCCGCAGGGGCATTTGCTTGCTACAGGTGGACGCGACCATCTGATTAAGCTCTGGGATGTTAACACGGGCGAACAGCTCGGCATGCTCGAAGGGCACGAAAAACCGGTGCTGGCGCTGAGCTTCAACCCGACAGGGTCATTGCTCGTTTCCGGTGCAGGGGATAATAAGGTTAATGTGTGGGGCGTTGCGCCAGCCCGTCAGGATTGAATTCAGACTGTACCTAACGCCTTCCTGTGCTAAAATTCGAGCGTTTACCAGATAAATCTTAGATTAGGAAAAGCGCGCATGTCCAATGAGTATCGGCCAATCACGCTCAGCGACTATACCAAAACACTGTCGTTGACTGTTGTCATTCCGTGTTATAACGAAGTCAACAATATTGAAAAAGTGCTGGCAAAAGTTGAAGCGGTCAATCTAGCTGATGAGATCATCATTGTTGACGATGGTTCTACCGATGGCTCACGCGAAATTCTCAAGCAGATCGAATCGGAAAACCATGCGCATGTGCGTATCCTCTATCACACTCATAATCAGGGCAAAGGGGCGGCGCTGGTGACCGGCTTCAAAGCGGCAACGGGCGATGTCCTGCTGATTCAAGATGCGGATTTCGAATATGACCCGCGTGAGTATCCGCGCCTGTTGCAACCGATTGAAGAAGGTATTTCGCCGGTCGTGTACGGGTCGCGTTTCTTAGGTGGGCCCCGCAAAGCGATGAACTTCTGGAATATGATCGCTAATAAGGGCTTAACGCTCACCACCAATGTCCTGTACAATGCCATCCTCAGCGATATGGAAACTTGCTATAAGGTGTTTCGTCGCGAGGTGGTCTCTGATATGAAGATTGATGCGCGGGGCTTCGAATTTGAGCCTGAATTTACGGCTAAAGTGCTGAAGCAGGGCATCCGCATTTACGAAGTGCCCATCAGCTATAATGGACGTGAATGGCATGAAGGCAAGAAGATCAAGTGGACAGACGCGCCGATTGCGCTCTGGACACTGTTCAAATATCGCTTTGTCGATTAACCCGTGTATAGCACGTTTTTGAAGAAGGAATAGATCTGATGCACGCCAAATCTATCGCGCTTTTACTCAGTTTGTTCATCTTGCTGATACCCGTACACGCACAAGACGCGCTACCGGAGATCACGCCGGAGCCATCCCCTCTGCCAGAACCGCAGGTGGTGACCGTCGATGCGCTGGATGGTCTCGACTTAGAAGCCGATTTTTACCTGATCGATCCCGCCCGCCCAACGGTGCTACTCTTACATCAGATGTATACCAACCGTACCAGCTGGGATCCCTTACTATTACCCTTGATTGCCAATGGATATAACGTGCTTGCCCCCGATATTCGCGGTTGGGGCGAGACACGCGGTGCGATCAACTGGTTCAAAGCGCTGGATGATGTCGCAGTCTGGTTAGCTTGGTTGCGTGATGAGGCACAGGTTAATCCAGAAGCCATTCATACCATAGGTAGTAGCATGGGCAGTTCGCTGGCGATTGTCAGTTGTGCCAACGATGAACTCTGTCGTAGCGCAGTTGCCATTTCACCTGGTTGGGATTATTATCGCGTGCGCGTTGACGATAGCATTACGGAACGTGCTGTGCTGGGCATTTACGCGCTCAATGATCGTTGGCCTGCGCTTGGTGTACCCCGGATGATCGAGATTGCGCCGGAGACCTTCGTGCCACTCAGCTATGAAGGCAATGCACACGGCATGGATTTGATCGAACGCGAACAAGAGACTGTTATCGTGGCGATTATTGACTGGCTCAACAACCACTGAAGGCCCACAGGCGCACTATTATAGAGAGGGATAGACATAGTGTCCCTCTCACAATACATCTCTGATTATCAGCGAAATCCGAAGATACCCCGATCATTTCCTCACTAAAACATACAATTTGCGCTACACTAAAACAGATGATTTACACACAATAACCAGCTGTGGATGGCTTATGAGCGATAATCCTGCTTCCCATGCATTTGTTTTGCCCGGTGGTGATGCGTTTTTTCAATGGTATAACATCGTACAACCGTATCTCAAAAAGTTTGATCGGGTGGCGATAGTGCGCGGATCATCCGGCAATGACCTCAACCCGTATCGCAACGTGAGCGCGGTCAACCTGCCGAATATGTGGTTACAAAATGATGCCACGCGCCACATTCGGCGCATTTTCCCGTCGGTGGTGCTGGTTGACCGTATCAGTGTCAGCACGCCTCAACAATTGGCAAACGTGTTAGAACGACGTATCGCCACGAATGACCGTTACGGGCGCAATGTCAACGATGGGCATTTGGACGAACGCTTCGTGCTGGCGTGGCCGACCAATCACCGCCCTTATAATTTATTACAACCCTTCTCCACCAACCCGACAGGCTCAGCATCCGATGTGCTGGGCTTAGAGATCGAAACTCGCCCTGGTGCCGATGTGCTGGCAGGAGCGAGCGGGCGCGTCACCAAACAATGGATGGGTGATCAATCTGATGGCTTGCGCCTCGGTAAATACGTACAAATCGAGACGCGCCATGGAGGCAAAACGTACACCGTCACCTATGCCGGTGTGAGCAATGTCAACGTTCCCTTACGCACGACGGTTGAAATTGGGCAGAAGATCGCCGAAGTCAACAGCGATAAATTTCTGGTGATTGTTCAGGCTAGTGGTGGCAGAACAGGTTATCGCCTGCCCAATATCGTCGATCCGAACCCACTGATTTACATTGACGGCTTGCGCGTTCGCCCGACCGGTAGTGGTCTGCGCGTGCGTAAAATTCCGCGTGAAGATAGCGGTATACTCGGCATGATTCAACCCTTTGATTTTGTCGTCCCGCGTGAGCAACATGGTCATGTGCTGGCGAAAACCGGCAAAGAAGGCACTTGGATCAACATCCGTATGCCGGATGGGCGCAACGGCTTCGCGGCGGCGTGGTTCCTTGAAGCCACTGAATTTCAGAAGTTCGCGCTGGATGTGAACCCCGTCGGCGTCAACCTTGATGCGCGTCACCCGCTTGGTAAGCCCAGCCCGAGCCAACTCGGCAAGCTCGGTTGGGTGCGCTTCGGCTATAATGTCAGCAATGATGTGGGTTCAGAAGATCTGGTTGCTGCTTACAATCGCTATGCACCCCTAGCAGAAGCCTACGTCCGCGCGGGTTACAAAGTGTGCTTGACCACCAGTCATCAGACTTACGGCGAGGCGAAAGGCTTCCCGCCCTGGCCCCAACTACAAGATGATAACTGGCGTGTTCTAATCGATAACTTTGCCGGGATGATGGCGCAGATTGCCCGTCAGTGGGCAGGTAAAGGTCTGGTGCATTGCTGGCAAATCTGGAATGAGCAAGATGCCCCGATAGGTGCGGTGGCATCTGTGCCCATGTCCCCACAGAACTACGGACGCATGATTGACCGCGTGTTGCCTGCTATCAAATCTGCCGATCCAGAAGTGTATATCGTCACCGGTGGTTTGACCTCTGGCCCCGGTTTAGGGCCCGGCTATATCCGCACTGCCATCAACAGCACACCACACGGACAAAAGCTCGATGGTGTCGCTTTTCATCCTTACGGGCGCGATGTCAAGCTCGATTCCCCCTACGCGCAATTCGGTCATATTGATGAGTCTATCCGCGAGTACAGCAAAGTGTTCCCGACAAAACCGCTCTGGATCACGGAATGGGGCGTGTTGGATCGTCCTAATGATAGCCCGACAGATATTTCTAACTATGCCATCAATATGATTAACTATCTCAAAGCCCGTTATCCGGGGCAAATTGCCGCGCTGATCTGGTATGCATGGGCACAGGGGATGCACAATGGCTATGGTATTGTGGATGCCAGCAACCGCCCACGCTCACCCCTGACCGAACGTTTTCTGCAAGCATAACCCTTAGAGAAAGGACTGCACTGTGTGGGATCAAGAGACCTTCGCTACATTCACTGCGGCGCTAGAAACTGATGATGCGATGCAACTGGCGACATGGTTGAGCCGTATCGCCGATGATCCCAGTCACCGCCCTGAGGTCATCCCCCTGCTGGAAGGCTTGCTGGATGATACGCGGATGACACTGCTACGCACGCCCATCGCCTATGGTGAATTGCGCTGGAATGTGGCGGAGGCACTGGTGATGGAGCGTCAGGTGCAGGGGATAGGTGAACCGGTGCAAGTCTTGCGACAAACCTTCGAGCCAATGGGTATCCCCGATATTCTGATGTTCATCTCAGACACGGATTTTACCCTGCCCGGTGGCGATGACTGGTTGCATAAATTGCGCGGCATTCGGCAAGCGGGTAATTTACCATTGGCAGATTTTGAGTTTCGCTTCGGGCAAGCACCCAAACGCCTGAAATCTGATTCATAAGATGCTGTTCATTGGGGCGTGTCACTCTTGCACATCGTATATACAATCGTTAGACTAACATCTGTTCTACTGACCATCGAATGACTGTGAGTGTCTGATGATTCCAATTCGCCTTGAATTGCATAATTTCTTGCCGTACCGCACCCCTGATCCGATCTATTTTGAGGGGATTCATCTGGCGGCATTAGTCGGGCAAAATGGCGCGGGCAAATCGTCTTTACTCGATGCCGTGACGTGGGTGCTATGGGGCAAAGCCCGCGCCCGCCGTGACGATGATCTGGTACATCTTGGACAAACAGAGATGTACGTTCAGCTTGATTTTGAGCAAGAAGGCACAACCTATCGCGTTATTCGCAAGCGCAAGACAGGCAGGCGGGGTCTCGGACAACTCGAACTGTTCATCCTCAATGACGATAATAGCCTGCGTACCATCACCGAGCCTTCGATGCGCGATACACAGCGCACCATCAACGATATTCTGCGCCTCGATTACGAGACCTTCGTCAACAGCGCTTTCTTGCAACAGGGTAATGCAGATGCCTTCACCACCAAAACCCCTGCCGAACGCAAGCGCATCCTCAGCGATATTCTCGGGTTGGAGCAGTGGAGCGTCTACGAAGAACGCGCTAAAGAGAAACTCAACGAACTCAAGAATGCGATTGCATCCATCGATGGTGTGCTGAACGCGATCAAAGAAGAACTGGCGAAGGAACCACAATATCGGCGCGATCATGAGAGCGCGACTGAGGCACTGAGTATTGCCGTCGAAGCCCGTGAATCTGCTGAAACTCGTCTTGATGAAGTCAAAGATGTGCCCTCGGATTTGCGCAACAAGCAACAACAGCAAGCTGATATTCAACGGCGCATCACGGGCTTGCAACAGGATCTGCAACTGGTGCAAGATGACATCGACAAGCGCCACAAAACCATCACCGATTATCAGGCAGTCATTGAACAGGAAACGCAAATTCTAGCCGGCTATCAAACGCTCGAAGATGCGCGTCTGACACACACTCAATTGGGCGAAAAATTGCGCGATAAGAGCGGATTGGATGAGCGTTTCAATCAACTGACCACCCAACTCAATCAGGCCCGTGCCGAACTGGAGCAAGAACGGCGCGGGTACGCCACTACCATTGAGGAGATGCAGAAGTTGCTTCAACAAGACGCCACCGCAGCCCTCGCGGAAGTCAATGTCGAGATCAGCACGCTCGAACAGCTTGAAAGTGAGCGTGAGCAAGATCAGCGTGAACTGGCAACTTTGCGTGAGGAGCGTTCCGGCTTACTCGCCCGCAAAAAGACCCTCACCGCCGAAGGGCAAGAGATGAACGAGCGCATCGACACGCTCTCAGAAGCAGAAGGTGCACAGTGTCCGCTTTGTGGGCAACCCCTCGATGATGATCACCGCGCCCGTATCCTCGATGAACTCACCACCGAGCGCGATCAGCACCGCGAAACCTACCGCGAATCCAACGAGCGCATCAGCGCCATCGATGACGAGATCAAGACCACCACTGCTCGCATCGAACAACAGGGCGTGCAACTCGCCGAATTGCCCCGCTTACGTCAGCGTGCCGGCGCACTGGATCAGCAGGTTGCCAGCATGAACGAAGCGCGTGAACGCATGGCACAGGCACAAATTCAGTTCGATAGCGTCAATACGACTCTGGAAAGTGCCGACTACGCTCATGAGATCCGCCAGCAACTCGCCAATGTTGAAGCCGAGCGCATGGCGATTGGCTATGATAGCGACGCGCACGACGAAGCGCAGAACCGCCTCGCACAGTTCCAGCAGTACGAAGCGCAATATCGCCAGCTTGAATTTGTGCGCCAGACCTTACCCAACGAGATCGAAGCGCGGGATGGGGCACTTGAGCGCCAGCAACGCATTCAGGTAAACCTCGGTGATGAGCAAACCGCTTTACAGGCGCTTCAGGATGAGATCGAACACCTCACCCTGATGAAAGCCGAATACGAGAAGCGTAATCAAGAACTCGCCGATGCCCGCACGCGAGAACAGCAGAAGCGTCAGGATGTGATCATCGCCGAGCAACAGCTGAAATCACTGGATAATCAGCGCAAGCGTCAGCAAGAATACGAAGACCGCCGTGAGCAATCGCGCCAGCAAGAGGTGCTTTACCGCGAGTTACAACTCGCATTTGGCAAGAACGGCATCCCCGCGATGATCATCGAAGCCGCTATCCCCGAACTAGAAACTGCCGCTAATGAGCTACTCGGACGCATGACCAACGGACGGATGCATCTGGCGTTCAACACACAACGCGCTAAAGTCAGTGGTTCCGGCACGATTGAAACGCTCGATATTGATATTGCCGATGAACTCGGCACGCGCCCTTATGAGATGTACAGTGGCGGGGAAGCCTTCCGCGTCAATTTTGCGATTCGTGTGGCACTCAGTAAAATGCTGGCACGGCGTGCAGGGGCACATCTGCGCACGCTGTTCATTGATGAGGGTTTCGGCACGCAGGACGATGACGGACGCAATAAGCTGGTTGAGGCAATCACCGCCATTCAGAGCGAGTTTGACCTGATCATCGTCATCACACATATCGACGAACTGCGCGATGCCTTCCCGGTGCATGTCATTGTGGAAAAAACAGCATCTGGCAGTCGTGTCGTCTTACGTTGAATACCACATCATGAGCCGAACAGGTACAGCACCACGAGAATGCCGATAATCATCAGCACGAGAATGATCCCCAGTCCGATAATCCCTCCACTCGCCATCTGCATCATGACTGTGTTCGGTTGGCGTTTTTTGCGGGGGCGTTTGAGGCGTGGTAAGGGGCGTGAGGCTGGGCGCAGTGCCGGACGCACATTCGGCCATGTGGGGCGGGGGACAGCTTGCACCGGCACAGCCTGTTGCATGGTCGGTTCGTCTGCCAGTTCCCGTGCTGAGATCGGCACATCATACTCACTGACAGCAACATGCTCCTGGGTGGCGGCGGCATTCGGTGGCAGGGTGATCGCATGGGTCAGTGCATTGACAAAATTTCCCACCAACGGATAACGCTGGCGCGGGTCTTTATGCATCGCCCGCTGGATCACATCCGATACTGCCTGTGATAGATTGGGATTTAACTGTCTGGCAGAAGGGACAGCTTCATTGAGATGCTTGTACATCACTGCTGAGGGACTATCGGCTTTGAAGGGCAATTGACCCGTCAAAATCTGAAAGACCACAATCGCCAGCGCATACTGATCCGACGCACCCAGCGGGGCATCCCCGCGCCATAGCTCCGGTGGCATATAGGACGGTGTGCCGAGTACCATATGCTCAGCAGTCAAGCCGGTATCGGCCTGCTGAAGCGCCTTGGCAATCCCAAAATCAACGATATACGCGGTCTGATTATCATCGAACATGATGTTGCTGGGCTTCACATCACGATGCACAATCCCCCGACTGTGCGCGTAATCCAGCGCACGGGCGACTTGCTCCAGCATCACCAGCACATCGTTCATGCTCATCGGGTGTGAGGCGTACATCTTATCCGTGAGGGTGGAGGTCAGCAGGCGCATCGCCACATAACTGAGCGCATCCTGCACCCCGAAATCATAGACCGGCACGATGTGCGGATGCTCCAGACGCGCCGACATCTTTGCCTCATCTTTGAAGCGTGCGATATAAGACGGGTCTTGTGCCAGTTCACCCGATAAAATTTTAATCGCTACATCGCGGTCAAGTTCTTCCTGATAAGCACGATAAACCGCGCTCATACCCCCTTGCCCGATGATGCTCACCAGTTTGTATTCATCGATTTGCAAACCTGCTAGTTCGCGAATGTTTTTCATGGCGTGCCCGCCTGCCCCTGCAATCTGACTGTTAATGGGTGTGATCTGCCTTGATTGTAGAGGCAAGCGTCTCTCGTGACAACTCTGATACTCAGTCCCTCAGTCGGTCACTACTCGCACCTGAGCACCAATATTCACCATCTTCTCTGGTAAGTTGGCATAGCCGCGTTCCATATAATGCGTGTTGTGCAGGATCGTCTCGCCTTCAGCCACCAACCCTGCGATCAAATAGGCGAAGCCCGCACGCAAATCTGGTATTTCGACTTCTGTGCCATGCAAGGGCGTTTTACCGCGTATGATCGCGCTGTGCAGGTGGTCACGGTCTTTGTAACGGCAGGCTTTGCTCCCCAGACAGGCTGATGTCAGGTCAATGGTTGCGCCCATCTGGCATAAGGCTTCGGTATAGCCGAAGCGATTTTCATAAACTGTCTCATGGATAATCGATACGCCCTCAACCTGTGTCAGCATCACCACGAAAGGCTGTTGCCAGTCGGTCATGTAGCCCGGATGCACGTCCGTTTCAATGTGAATCGGTGTGAGCTGATCTTTTTCGCGGAAGAAGGCAATGCCCTCATCCGTGACCTTGAACCCGCCGCCCACTTTACGCAGTGCATTGAGGAAGGTGATCATGTGTTGCTGTTGCGCGTTGCGGATGGTGATATTGCCATCGGTTGCCAGTGCCAGTGCCGCATATGATGCCGCTTCGATGCGGTCAGCAATCGGGCGATGGCGTGCGCCATGCAGTTTCTCCACTCCTTCGATGATGATCTTACGGTCAACATCCACGCGGATTTGTGCCCCCATCTTCTGCAAGAACAAGATGGTATCGATGATCTCCGGTTCAATGGCGGCATTCTTGATGACCGTTGTACCTTTTGCCAGCGTGGCAGTCAGGATCACGTTTTCGGTTGCGCCCACACTCGGATAAGGCAGTTCGATCATCGTGCCGTTGATCTGTGCCGAACGGGCGGTATAGCTGGAGCCATCATTGATGATCTCCACGCCCATATCCCGCAATGCGCCAATATGAAAGTTCACCGGACGTGCGCCGATGTCATCCCCACCGACTACCGGCACAGTCACACTGCCGGAGCGATGCACAAGAGGCCCCAGCATCAAGATCGGGATGCGGTTAAAACCGGAATATTCGAGGGGCACAGTTTCGCCTTCGATATCCGGCGTTTGTACCATCAGCGTGCTATCATCCAACCAATCATAGGCGGTACCCAGTTCACCGAGCATCGCTAGCACCCCATCCACTTCGGTGATGCGGGGGACATTCTCTAAGATGCACGGTTCATTGGTCAGCACAGATGCTACCAATTGCTTGCTGATCGCATTCTTAGCACTCTGAATAGCGATCGTTCCTTCGAGTCTGCGACCACCTTCGACGATATAGCGTGTGTTGGGCATAGGTTCTCCTCGGCATGACGTTAAAGTAGGGGAATGATACCTACAATGCGGGTATCGTCAAGCCACCATCCACAACGAAGGTTTCGCCAGTGGCAAAGGTGGAGTGATCCGAAGCCAACCACAACGCCAGCGAGGCGATGTCTTCCGGTTGCCCGATACGGCGCATGGGCGTGCGCTGTGTCACCTGATTCAATAGTGCGTCATTTTCCCACAACACCTGCGCGAATTTAGTCTGGATCAAGCCCGGCGCAATCGCATTGACGCGAATGCCATCTTGCCCCAATTCCATCGCCAGCGTTTGCGTTAAGCTGATGACCGCCGCCTTCGTCATGCTGTAGATGCCCTGCATCGTGCCCGGACGGATGCCGTTTACCGAGGCGATGTTGACAATACTGCCACCGCCATTTTCGCGCATGATTGGTACCACCTGTTGACACAACCACACATTGCCCATCAGGTTAACTTCGATGGTCTTCATCCACAGGCCATCTTCAGCTTCTAGCACCGGCCCAAAATGCGGATTGGTAGCGGCGTTGTTCACCAGAATATCCACCTTGCCATAGGTGGCAACAGTCTGCTGAACCAGTGCGGTCAGCGTCTCTTTTTGTCCGGTGTGGGCGGCGATGGCTAAAGCTTCTCCGCCGGCTTGCCGTATGATTTGCGCGACTTCATCCAGTGAATCTTGCTTGCGGCTGGCTAGCACCACCTTCGCGCCGGCTTCCGCGTACCATTCCGCAATACTCTGACCAATCCCTCGCGATGCGCCGGTCACAATTGCGACCTTACCGGTTAAATCTAGTGTTTTTGTCATCCTAATAATCTTTCGTTAAATGGTTTAAATCATGCGCTGTGATTATAACAAAAAAGACAGGGCAGACCTGTCTTTTCACTGTTCAGCAAAGTCACAGGGTCACTTCGCGTCTTTTTCGCGTTGTAGGATCACAAAACCCCAGACCATCTCTGCACCCTGACCACCACCACTGGTCTTGATCTCCCACCCTTCATTGACGAGGCGCGCCAGCTCAACTTCGCCTTGCTCACGCCCTTCGCGGTCATTGATGAAGGTCACAATCTTGATCTCTTTTGCCATCGCTTGAAGCTCCTCTTGATTGAACGAATGATGCGTTTATTGTACTCTCGCCCTGCTTTTCTGCCTAGCGAACTGCCCCTATCACACAAACACCCCCGCTCACACAAGGTCAACGGGGGCATGTGTTATTCGGTGCTGTGCGTCACAGTTTTACGACTGTGGTGCGACGAAGACGGCTGTTGTCCATGCCGGCACGCTCAGCGTACCGGTTTCTGCATCGAAGCTCGCGTCCTGTACCACCATGTCGAAGCTCGCTTGCTGAATCGGGTGCAAGATCAACCCCGCATCAATCAGCGCTTCAACGCTGTAGTTGATTGCGTCCGGTGTGGCGTTGAAGACCACCACCACCAGATCATGATTCGGATCGAGATCTTCGTCTACCGTATCGGAGAGGCTCATCACAATTACGCCGGGCATTTGCTCCGCGCCGGTGTTGTGGAATGCCAGCCGATCTTGCACCGCTTCGGCACTTTCGAGCCGGAACAACGGTGAACTATAGCGAATCTGCAACATCTCCTGAAATACGTTGCGGTTCAGTTGGATGTCATCCGGTGTGGGCACGAGCGCCTCATTGTTCAGGATGGGGCGGATTATAGGCCATTGGGCGCTGTTCACGCCTTCAGGAGGCATCCCCACGCCGAAGTTGTTGCTCTGATACGTCCAGTCAATCCGGTTGAACCAGTCCCCGCTGTTGTAGCTATCGCGATCCAGCGATTTACTGCGGAGCAGATCACTGCCAGCATGGAAGAAGGGCACGCCCTGTGCGTACATCACATAGCTGAGGCTGAGGTTTTGTAACCGTACCACATCGCTCGCGGTCAGGTTCTCTGGCAAGCGATAGATAATGTTATCGAACAGGGTTTCGTTATCGTGCTTGCTGACGTAGATCACATTCTCTTGTGGATCGAGCGTATAGCCTGCGGGACTGCCGTTATAGTCAATATCCAGACCGGTGGCTTCGTTATCGGTGCTATCGGTGAAGGTATAGGTTTGTAAGTTGCCTGCCAGCCCGATGCGTGTCAGATCAGCCAGTTGCAGGGCACGCGCTAAGTTCTCGTTGATTGCGTTGATGCCGTTGGGCAGAACGTATGCGCCGTTGCCTATGCCCTGTTCATCGCGCCCGCCGAAAGGGCTACCCCCGCGCACGGCATCGCGCAGGCGATCATTGAAAGTGCCGATGCCCGTTCCGGCTGTGTTGAACTGTGTGGCGTTAACACCGCGTGCGCCGTTCTCTACTTCGCCGAAGTTCCAGCCTTCGCCATAGACGTAAATTGACGCACCATCGACACCGTGTTCGTCGAGCGTTAGGTTATCGAGTGCCTCGCGCACTTCGAGCATATCCGTCAGCATGTGATGCCCCATCAGATCGAAGCGGAAGCCATCAACTTTATAGTGAACTGCATTCAAGATCAGCGTATCAATCATCAGACGGCGCATCATGTTGTGTTCGGTGGCGGTGTTCTGGCAACAGGTTGAGGTGGTGACGTTACCCGTCGCATCGAGGCGGTGATAGTAGCCCGGCACCACGCGATCCAGCACACTACGTAAGTTCTGACCGCTCGCGTTGGTGTGGTTGAACACCACATCCTGTACGAAGCGCAAGCCCATCTCGTTGACCGCCTGCACCATCTGACGGTACTCAATTACCCGTGCGGGGGAGTCGGCTTCGGTGGCATAACTGCCTTCCTGCGCCATGAAGTGGAATGGATCATAACCCCAGTTAAAGCCATCTAAGTCACGAATCTGGTTGATGCTTGACTGTGGCACGTCGCTATCCGGCGCTAAGCCGACGAAATCGTCGTAATCCGGCGCGAAGTGGCGCGGACGGTTCTCGTTGATGGTGGCGATGTCGAACGTTGGCAACAGGTGTAGATGGGTTAAACCCGCCTCGGCCAGATCGCTGAGATGTTGCACGCCGTCACTATCGGCTACAGTGAACGCTAGATAAGTTCCACGTAGGTCTTCCGGCACAGTCTCATCGAAGATGCTGAAATCTCGCAGGTGCAGTTCGTATACGGTGATATCCTCAAAGCTATCACCATAATCCGGTTTTTCGAGTGTGTCCCAGCCTTCGGGGATGAACGCCGTATCGTTCAGATCCAGTAACAGCGTGCGCACGCTGTTCTGTGAGAGCGCGACACTGTACGGATCAGTGACTTCGTTCTCCACCAGTGCCATCTCAGTGGGGGCATAAACGCTCACGTTGAAGGTGTAGTATTGCAGATACCAATCTGCCTCACCGGTCACTGACCATGTGCCACTGGCATCATCGCGGGTCATCTCGTAGACCGTCGGTTCGGTGTTCGGTTGGGCATCGGCATATAGATTGAGTGAGACATTTTGCGCTGTTGGTGCCCAGACCGTGATCGTCGGCACACCCTCCGCTTCGAAATGCGCCCCAAGATCGCCCTCATACGTGTACAGCTCATCCACCACGCCCGGAATTTGCAAACCGGATAGTTCGGCGATGTTCTCACCGCGATAAGCAGCAATCGCAAACTGACCGGTCAGAATGTCCGGCACGCGCTCCAGAGCCTCATCGCTCAGTGTGAAAGGCGTGTAACCGTCTAAATGGGGGAACTTCGCCAGCACATCCTCGGCGAGCCCCTCCTCATTGACGCTGAGATCGAAGCTCTCAAAATTGCCCTCTAAGCCGAACACGTTCACCTGCATACTAGCATCGGCGCTGTATAGCAGGCGGTAATCGAGGCTGTCGTTGGCTTCGACGTTCCATGCAATCGTGTTGGCCGTCACCCAATGGGCGTTACGGCTCCGTAAATTCGCCCCGGACACGGACGAGCCTCCTACTGTGACCACCAACGTAGTGACATTGGCATCATAGGTGAACGATACAGTTTCGCCATCTTCGGCAATGCTGAACGTAATGTTCGCGCCGTCGGCTTCGCCATTCGCGCCATAGTTTTCATCCCATGAGCGCCCGATGGCGGCTTTCACTTCATAATCACCGGCGGGGATGTCGCTGGTCTGATAGGTGTAGATGCCATCGCCATCGACATCTTGCAACCAGCTGATTAAGCACTCCGGTGCCCAATCGGCTTCACAACCGATCTCATCTTGAAAACTGCCCGCTGCGGTCACGATGTCATAGCGCACATCGTCCATTATCCAGTTGGTCTTGTGATCGTACAAAAAGGTGATCGGCGTATCGTCCGGCACAGTCAGCACAATGTTCGGCCCACCGGGATCAGCAAACGCGCCGTAATTCTCATCCCATGAGCCGTTGATGGCAACTTTATACTCATAAGCGCCAGCCGGTAACAGCTCGAAGGTGCGCCCCCACACATCAGAGGCATCATAATAATCGAGGAATGTCGCTTCGCAATCCGGCGCCCATTCGCCAGCACAACCCAGTTCAGGCTGAATCGTGCCCGGCACGTTGACAATCTCCGGCACATCCAGCACGACAGGTTCAACGGGTTCCGCGACGGCATCGCCACTCACACTATCGATGATGATTCCCGTGCTGTGATCATAGACGAAGGTCACATCGGTATCGGCATCGAGTATCAGCGGGATATTACCACCGCCGGCTTCGCCATTTGCGCCATAATTGCGATCCCAACTGCCATCAAGCGCGGCTTTATACTCATAATTGCCGGTAGGGATGGCGAATGTGCCTTCCCACAGACCATCCGCGTTCAAGCTGAGCGCGGTCTCCTCACAATCGGGTTGCCAGTCGTCAGAGCAACCTAATTCGCCCTGAAAACTACCCGCCACAACCACCAATTCCGGCTCCGGAAAGCCATCGGGGTTCTCTTGCGCGGTGACATGGATCACGCCCAATGTCCCTAGTAGTACAATAACAATACGGATTAAAAAACGGTTCGGAGATTTTCTCATTGAAACAACACTCCTCAAAAAACGATCTTAATTTTATTAATGTGCGATGAGCGCACAGTGTCAATAGTAGCAACGACTATCAATTTTGCTAGTGAGAAGTCTATGCAAACGCTCTCAAGTTTTTGGGTGATCCGCTAGACTTAGTGCAATATCGATTGGATACCTCATGAGGAGTTGAAAACTGATGATCTATGACATCACTCGCACCATTACACCTACCACCCACCCCTGGCCCGGTGATACACCCTACAGTTTGCAAGCTGTGATGGAAATCGCACAGGGCGCATCGGTCAACCTGCTGACCATGACCACCACCTGCCATATCGGCACGCACGCTGACGCTTACTTTCACTATGAAGCAGCGGGCGCACATCCCGCACAGATGCCACTCGATGCCTACATCGGACGGGCGCGTGTGGTGACGGTCACGCGCCGTGATGGGGCGCTGACGCTGGCGGATTTTGCACATGTTGATTTGATGGGGGGAGAGCGCTTGCTGGTGCATAGTCATGTCAGTGATCTGGCTGATGACCAATGGCCCGCGACCATCCCTTATTTGAGTGTGGAGTTGATCGCCCATCTTGCTGGCTTGGGCTATAAGCTGATCGGCTTGGATGCGCCGTCAGTCGATCACTATGAGAGTAGAGACCTGCCATGCCATCACGCGCTTTATCATCATGGCATGGTCAATTTGGAGCATTTGCAATTACGTACTGTGCCCGATGGTGATTATGAACTGATCGCCTTACCGCTCAAGCTTGATGGTGCATGTGGTTCGCCGGTGCGGGCAATCTTGCGCCCCTTATCGTGATAACACTCAAGTGTGTCGGCTTCCCGTCACTAGATCATGCGTATTGAGTATCTTGTGATAAATCAGATCCATCACATCCGGCGCGAGGCGATACAACCAGTTGATTGCGCGTAAGACGATACCGCCAAGGATCACGGTTTTCTTGTTATAACGCACGGTTGCGACTATATGGCTAGCCACATAGTCGGGGCTTTCGACTGTTAAAAATAACTGAGAGAGTGCATCCTGAGGCACTGCCTCTTGCTGACTATCAATCATCGGTGTAGCGGTTAAAGTCGGCATCACCACCGAGACCTGCACGCCATAATCGAACAACTCATGACGTAAGGTCTCGCTAAAACCGTTTAAACCAAGCTTGGATGCGACATAGACAGCTTGTCCCGGCTTGCCAATGAACGCACTCACACTGCTGACATTGACGATATAGCCACTGCGCTGTGCTTTGAACAGGGGCAAGAAAGCGTGTGTCAGGCGTATCGTGCCGTTTAAATTGGTGGTCAAGATACGTTCCCATTCATCAAAGGGGTGATCGTCGAGATACCCGCCGTTGAGGATACCGGCATTGTTTACCAGCACATCAAGATGCCCGAATTGATCCATCACCGCCTTGACGATCTGTTGTACGTCATCGCCCTGTGTGATATCACCGGCGACGGTCAGCACACGCACGTCGAACTCAGCCAGAAGCGCGTTTTGCACCTCAGCGAGCACGTTCGCACGGCGAGCAACCAGTACCAGATGTGATCCCTGTGCCGCGAAGATCCGCGCTGCTGAACGCCCGATGCCCGATGATGCACCGGTAATCAGCACCACCTTATTTTTGAGCGAGACGCGGTTGTTATACTGTCGCTGACGGGCATATTGCCAGATGCCAAAACCTGCAAGCCCACCGAACAAGAGTTTGCGCCATGTCATAGTTAAATGCTCCTGATGTCTAATCTCATTGTGTGGTCATTGTACAATTATTCAATGTCGATCTCTAACTGATAACTGCCGATACCGTCGAAGCGCCCTGCCTCGATAATATATTGTCCGCTACCGGGCAAAGCCAGCGCCTCGATTTGTGCGTTGAAGCCCAGCGCTACATCGAAGGCGTCGTCGTTCTCGTCCAGTACTTCACCGCGTTCGTTCAGCACGCGCAGATAAGGATCGAGTGATTGTCCGGTAGCGATCATTGTCACCGTTAGCCTTTGACCACTGCGCCCGTCGATAAGCCAGCGTTGCAGGGGCACCACATCGCTAATCACGCCGTTGATTGTTTGACCGCCTGCGCTGATGTCGAGTGTCTGGCTCTGGCTCAAACCCAGCGCATAACGCCCACTGCTGAAACGACTCTCGACAATCACGATATATTGCCCATCGTCGGCTAAAGTCAGCGCATCAATTTGCGGATCAAGCGGGTTGAGTAAATCGGATGTTTCCGGATCATCGACATAGGCGATCTCATCCCCATCAGGCGCGAGTAAGCGCAAGCTCAAATCTAAATCCACGCTGGAGAAATCCGCCAGGGCGGTCAGCGTGATGATCTCGCCGCGTTGCCCGTCAAACGTCCATACCTGACTGCGAATCGTCTCATCGAGAAGTCCCTCAACTGGCACACCAGCGCGTAAGTTACTCGTGCCGAAGCGCCCCGTTTCTACGTTCAAACTCAGCGCGGTGATGTTACCATAACTGCCATCACTATCTGCCACGTACAGCGTCCCATCCAAACGGCTAGCAATCCCTTGAGGTAAATTCAACTCACCGGCTTGTGGTTCACCGTCGGTCAATGTGCCTACACGGTTGATCTCATTGCCCAGCGCATCGAAGATTAGCACACCGTCACCATCAGTGGTCACGATCAACTGATTATTCCCATCTACGATAAAATCTGTGGGGAAAATGTTGCGTGTCAGCTGATATTGCTCGCTGAACACGCCGTCCTCGTTAATTTGATAGATAAGCGCGGTATCCACTAAGCCCACTAACTCACCGAGCGCATTCACAGCGAGCAACGGTTGTGTGAGTGGGGGGAAATCCAACGGTAACTCTGAGCGTGTAATATCCGCATAAGCGTAGATCAGCACATTACCGGTATCGTCCTGATCAGTAGCGTAGAGCGTGCCGTCGTCAGTCACCGTGATCGCTTGCGGAGCCTCAAGCCCAAAACCGGAGAGGGTATCCACCACTGTGCCATCTATAATCACCTGCACACATCCGCACCCAACATCCGCGATATACAGCGTGCCATCCGGCGCAACCGCCAGATCAACCGCATCAATCAAGCGGTTGTTGAGGTTCCACACTTGCAAGATTTGCCCACTATCTGGATCGAGCTGTAATATACCCTGTTGCTGATCAAGTGCGTAGAGCGTGCCGTTAAATTCAATATCGACGAGATCGAGATAACTGCTATCTGCATCAAGTCGCGTACTGGTCTGATGCCATAGCACGCCATACTGAGGCGTATCACTGCTAGCGCGTAAGGTCACGCTGTTGCTGATGGCATTGAAGATACCGACGAAGTTATCGCGTTGTGCGCTGGATGCACGTCCATAAATTAGCAGAAGCCCGCGCCCATCCGGCAAGTTCAGCGCCTGTCCCATGCCGAACAGTTGCCCATCGCTCGATGTGCCCCGCGTAGCGATGCTCTGTTCATCGAGTAAGGTGCCGGGCAACGCCCCAATCGGGTTGATATTCACTGCACGTAAGCTATCAGCAAGCGCCTGATAGGGGGTGATCTCGTCGAGGTTTTCGCGCAAGATCGACAATGTCACGAAGGGGATGGCAGGTGGGCGCGTCTCCGGTGCATCGACTGAGGTTTGTGCTAATGATAAATTCACGCGCCCGTTTTCGGTCTCAAAGCGTTGTAAGGGTTCTTCCCACGATGCCGGATAGCGGAATGCGACTTCGCTGAACGTCCAGCTATAATCGGTGAAGCGTTCCTGCGCGTTCGCGCTGATAGTGATGCATAATAACGCGCTGATAATCCAGAAAAATGATTGTCGCATGGCTTCTCCTCAGTTGATCTCGCTCATTTGTGTTTTGGGATGCTCGCTAGCACGGGCAAGCCTAATGCTTCAACCTCATCGCGGTAGCGCAGGCTAGGGTCAAGATACTCTGCCAAACCAATCAGCACGATACCCGTGAAGAACGCTACCCCTAGCTGTAAGATCGGCGCAAAGCGATCGGTGACCGGTGCGGGAGCCGGTTGTATCCCCGCCCGATTGATGAGTGTGACCTCGGCGGGTGTATCGCCTAGATGTGGAAAATAGGCTTGATTGCGCGTCTGTAGCACGGTGATGGCGCTCTGCTCAAGCTGACTGAGTGCGTCTGCGTCGGGATGGCTCATATAGATCACGCCGATACTGCGGTTGTTATCGGCGACGATGTTCAAGCCATTCAGCAAGCTAGCGTCCCCGCTGACATCAGCGAGTTCAGTGCGGAAGGCACTGCCGGTCACCCATTCGGTGAAGGCATTCACCACAAACTCCGATGCCAGCCACACATCCTGATAATCCCCGTCACGCACTTCTAAATTACTGCGGGTCTGTGCGGCGCTATAGCTGAATTGTGTCTGATAACCGCCGGCGGCAGGTGCTTCGTTGGCGAGCAAATCAGGCGCAATTAAGGCGGCAGCAGTCAGGACAGGTAAGACGAGCAACCACCAGCGCCGTCTCAGTACGCGCAAAATCACAATCCATTCCATTATTTTTTATACTCCTTGTCATTCGCTCACAAGCATACCGAACTACCGCGCTTGTCGGTAGGGAAGGTTGTCACATCGGTGCCGACCACGTGAAGGGTTGCCTGCGCTGATGTGCTTCCCACGCTCCTTCGATATAGCTGGCTATCTGTTGATTGAACACGCCGGTATCAAATTTGAGCGCGTGCCGACGAATCGCAATTGGATCATAGTGATCGGCATTGAATTGTGCCATGACTGCCATCAGGCTCTCAACAGTCTGCTCCTCGAAGAAGGTGCCCGTCACGCCGTCGATGACCGTATCCAGTGCGCCCCCACCTTTATAAGCGATCACCGGACGACCCGCTGCTTCCGCCTGGACAGGGGTGATGCCGAAATCTTCCAACCCCGGAAAGAGGAAGGCCCGCGCCCGCGCCATCAAGCCCGGCAGATTATCATCCGGCACATAGCCCAAAAATTCGACTGTCTCGCCTGCCATCGCTTGCAAGCGTTCTAAGTCGCGCCCTGTCCCCCCGATCTTGAGCGGTATGTCGAGACGTGTGGCCGCCTGCACCGCCAGATCAATTCGCTTATAGGGGATTAAGCGCGACACAATCAGGAAATAATCATCGACTTCGTGCGGGGCAACCGGTTGAAAACGCGCTGTTTCCACCGGCGGATAAATGATCGCGCTGTCACGATCATAGTAGGCTTGGATACGCGCCTGAATTTCCGTGCTGATGGCGATGAAATGGCTGACCGTCTGTGCCGCTTGATAATCCCAGCGTTTCATCAGGCTGATGAGCGGGCGTAAGCCCATCTCCGCTATCCTGCCCAGACCCTCGCGCTTGATGTAAGCATCCAACTGCCACACGTAGCGCGTCGGCGCGAGGCAATAACAGATATGCACAGTGCTGGTCTGATCAAAGCTCAATCCATGACAGAACCCGCTCTTGTTGCTGAGGATCACATCATAGGCGCTCAGGTCTAAGCCCTGCCACGCTAAAGGATACAGGGGCAGATAAGGTTGGTGATGCTGATGAATCGCTGGCAAGCGATCCATCCAGAGCGTGCGAATATCCCACTCCTGATAATAATCTGGCATGATCTCAGGCGCGTAGATGCTGGTATAGATCGGGCTATCAGGGTAGCGCTCAACCAGTGTCGCCAGCACATCCTCCGCGCCACCGATTTGATTCAACCAATCATGGACAAGAGCTAGTTGCACAAAGACTCCTTTAAGCGTTTGTCCGATGGCTGGTATCACGTTGGCCGCGTGCGATGAACAAGCCAATCTCTTTTTCGATGAAGATGCCGCCCTCGTCAGCGATGCGCTGATCTAGCATATTGCGGATCGCCGGGCCATGCTCGCGCAAGATCGCATCGACAGTCACCGCTGACATCGACACGACATAATCGATCAGGGCTTGCGCGTCCGTCACCCATAAGTGACTGTCAAACAGGTGCAGATGAACCTCGCTAAAGTGCGGGATCAGTTGCGCGGTGCCATTTTGTAAGCTGAAAGTCTCACTGACAAACTTTGTACTGCTATCGGGCAAGGGTAGCTTGAGCGATTGCGCCAGTGTGGACAGCGTCCGCATGTGATTGTCGCCGTTGGTGGCGGCAAACAGCACCCCCTTCGGTTTCAGCACCCGCCGAACCTCAGCCAGCGCCCGCGCTCGATCAGGCACGTGATACAGCATGTGATTGGCAACTACCAGGTCGAAGTGATCATTGGCGAAGGGGATTTCGACGGCGTTCACGGTTTGGTAGCGCATACGCTCCGCTAACGTGCCCAGAAATTTACGTTGATCGGCAAGCATCCCGTCCGATAAATCGGTCAGCGTCATCTTCCACCCCGCAGGGATACGTTGTGCGTTATCGCCCCACAGATCACCGCGCCCGCTTCCTAGCTCTAATATATGGGCATCGCCTGCCAATATCGCCAGCATGTGATCGAATACCCAACCGGTCAGCGATTGCGGATTGGTGCTGTACTGCTGATGTAAGCGGATACGGGCGGCAAGGTTATCTGAGGTGTGATACTGCTGGTCTTTGAGTTGTTGCGGGTTACTATAGGGATGTGTCTCTGACATGGCTTATTCCTCTCGATTTGTTGAATAGGCTCAATCGCGCTCAAGAAACGTGCCCTGTTTCACCTGTTGCACCGGCGCATAATTCAACCGATGAATCGGACAGGCGCCGTATTCGCGCAAGGCGGCTTTGTGGCTCGCGGTGATATACCCTTTGTGTTGATCGAAACCGTATTGCGGGTATTGCTCGGCATAGGCGATCATCACACGATCACGATACACTTTCGCCAGCACGCTCGCCGCCGCAATGCTCAGTGATAGGCTCTCTCCTCGTGTCAGCGATTCTTGCGGAATGTCGTCATAGCCCGGCAGATGGAGATAGTCAACCAGCAGGGCTTCAGCTTGTGTAACTGTTTCGTTGAAGGCGCTATCGAGGGCGCGTTGCATCGCCAGATGAGTGACGCGGGTCATATTGCCAATGCTAACCATCTCATGGGCTTGTACAGCGCCGATGCCCCATGCTAGCGCGGTTTGCTGAATCGCCTCATAGGCGGCTTCGCGTTGGCGGGCGGTCATTTTTTTGCTGTCTTTCACCCCTTTGAGTGCTACAGTCAGCGCGTCGAGATCATCCAGCGGCAAACAGACTGCCGCCGCTACCAATGGCCCTGCCATTGGCCCCCGTCCGGCTTCGTCTAGTCCGAAGACATGCTTCAGCCTGCGTTCTTGATAAACTCGCTCACGCATAGGATTTGTGGTCGTGTCCTTGCGCCTTAGATTTTCGCTCATAAACACCCCTGCGCCAATTCTGCCGGATTTCCCAGATTTCAATCAGAATGTGGAGCGAATCTTGAAACAGGCGCATCCGGCTATCGCCATCATAATACCATGTGATCGGTACATCGGCGATCTGATACCCGCGCCGTAGGGCGATGAAGATCAACTCCACATCGAAGCCGATGCCGTTCATCTGCTGTACTGCAAATAAATCATCGGCAACTTCGCGGGTGAACATCTTAAAACCGCATTGAGTATCTTCAAATTCGCTGACAGCCGTCAGCTTGACGATGGCGTTCAGCACGCGCCCGATGAGGTGGCGGTATTCTGGTTCGCCGATACGTTGTGCCCCCTCACCCTCACGACTACCAATTAGCACATCTACGCCTTCGCCGTTCGGGGGCAGGAATTTAGCGATTTCCTCAATAGGCATCGATAAATCGGCATCACAGATGAAACGATAATCTCCGTCTGCATCCAGCATCCCGGCTTTGACAGCACGTCCTTTGCCACGTTCATCCAATTGGATAAGACGAACATACGGGTGTGTCTGTGCGAATGCTTTCACTGCGCCCCGTGTGTCATCCGTACTGCCATTATCGACCACAATCACTTCATAGGTGTAATCCTGTGTGCTGAGGTAGGCATCAATCCTCGCCAGTGTGGGTGGCAGGCGATGCTCCTCATTCAAGGCAGGGATCACGATAGATAAAAACGGGCTATCTACTGTCAAAGGGAAACTCCAATAGATTCTGATTAACTCTGTGGTGGCGAGAGTATCGACTCCAGATAATCAATCGATACAGTGCGCCGTGCTTGCGTCGCTTTGCGCTTCTTCAAGATAGCGGGCAAATCGAGTAATCCTCGCATCATCCCGCGCAATCGGGCGCGTGCAGCGTTGCCCCGCCATGCTTTTAACGCATTAATGGCCAGCCCCGCCTGACGCTTGGCAATCTGCCAACCGTACTTGTGCCATAGTTCGCGGGGTAGGTTCTTCACCAGTAAATGGATCGCATTGCGTCCATCATAAAAACTGGCGGTCACCCCGCCACCGGTGGCAGACAAGTGATGATAAACGATTGCATCAGGGGTGTAAAGTGTACGCCAACCCGCTAGCTGAGCGCGCCATGCAATATCGACATCCTCCAGCAAGAAGAAATAATCATCGTCCAGATAGCCGATTTCATCCAACACAGCTCGCCGATACGCCGATGAACCCCCGCACGCGCTGAATACATAGGCTTCATCGTCGAATTGTCCGTTGTCTTTCTGCCATACCCCGCGATTGAAGGCGCGTCCATCAGTGGTGAAGCCATCACCGGCGGTGTGTAAGGTATCTCGCTGATCGAACAACAGCATCTTGCTCGCCACGATGCCCACCTCATCATGGCGGGAAAAAGCATTGACAATCGCTTCCACCCAGCCTTCATCCACTTCGGTATCGTTATTCAACAGCACGATAATCTCGCCCTGTGATGCTTGCATCCCTGCGTTACATGCTCCTGTAAACCCCTGATTTTCCTGTAGTTCGATCAGCTGAACGTCGGGATAGTGTGCCTTGATATAAGCCTGTGAACCATCTTCTGAGGCATTATCCACGATGATAATCTCTACCGACGGATAAGTCTGACGTTGGAGGGCATCGAGGCACGTTTGCAGGAATTGCTTCCCGTTCCAGTGCGGGATAACCACACTGACTAAGGGTGTTGTTAACATAACCCGCTCATCACTCTCGCTGTTATATGTGGGCGCTATTGTCGCAAAAAGGCGCTAGATTGCAATTGTTAACCTGAAACCGTCTGTGATAATAGATTCTCGCGTTCGAGAAATTCATCGACAGCTTCGCGCCAATCGCGTAGTTCAATCCCTAGCATCTTCGCGGAGACATTGGCTAAGCTGGTATAAACCGGCGGTGTCGAGGGACGCGCCCACTGATGATGACTGATGCGCTCCATCGTCACATCGCTGAACCCTGCCTGATCCAGAAAATAACGGGCAAAATCATAGCGCGAGGTACTGCCCGCATTGCACAGATGATAAATGCCATAGCGCCCGCTCTCAATCAATCGGGTGATCGCCTGTACCAGATCATCGTTATAAGTGGGGTTGGCGATCTCATCCACGACCACACGCAATTGTTGATGACCATCGCGGACGGCGTTCAGGATGGCATGGATGAAGTTATGTCCCCCATGCGCGAACAACCAACTCATCCGCACAATATAATGGCGCGGATTAGTACGCATCACGGCTTGCTCACCGACTAGCTTGCTATACCCATAAGGATTGATCGCTCGTGGTGTGTCGTATTCATAATAGGGGCGTTTGGCTTGCCCATCGAACACTTCGTTACTGCTGATTTGCATGATGGCGGCATTGTGCCGATAACTAGCAACTGCGAGGTTCTGTGCACCATAACCATTGACTTGCAATGCCTTCTCCGGATGATGGGCACACCCATCGACATCTGTCCACGCCGCGGGATTAATCACCAGATGCGGTTTTAACTCACCGATCACGCGCTCCACTAAGGCAAATTGGGTGATGTCTAAGTCATCCACATCATAGCCGATGACCTCGTGCCCCTGTGTTGATAATACTGTGACCAATTGAGCGCCGACTTGCCCCTTAGCCCCCGTGACCAATATGCGCATCGCTCACTCTCCTCTTTCTTTGATTTCTATCGGCGAGTATATCATCATGACCATATTGCGTATAGACGCGCAATGGCATCCTGCCAGCAGGCGCGTTGATCCTGACAATCGATTCCACGCTTCATCAGTGCCTTGAAAAACCCTTGACCGGGCATACTGCTTGCCTTCGAGACCACAACCGCGCATAACATCCCCCGTCCGGCTTGATGTTCGTCATAACATACGTCACGCAACAACGCATGAAAGGCATATGCGCCCGGATGCGGACTCATGGTGGTCATCTGCGCGGCGAGTTCACCATACGTGATTGTGGTCTCCAATTGCGCCACGCCAATCAGAATCGCCCGTACTTCGGCTTTGGCTTGTGCCCATTCATCGGCGGTCATGCCGTACTTCATAGGTCTTTTTCCATATACCACGCCCCATCACGATCTTCAACCTGATCGTGATAGAAGCCCAGACTAGCATAGAAACGAACGATCGTCTGTGCCCCTTCATCGACAAAGACCGACATGCGCTGAACGCCTGCCTGTGCGTTGATCGTCTCCTCCACATCGTAGATCAATGCGGATGCAACCGCATCATGCTCGGCATTGGGATGCACAAACAGCGCCTGAATCTCACGCAGATCTTCGCAATCGCAATCATCCATGATCGGCACGCCGTACTGACAATACCCCACCAGCGCCTCATCGACAATTGCCACAATCAGATGCCGATTAGTGCTCGTAAGCACCTGCTGAAAACTCTGTTCGCTGTACAGCGTGTGCATCAAGCGTGTGATGTGATCGGCATCATGGCGCGTGGCGAAGACCGCCTGCACCAGCGCCTGCAATTCGGGGATGTCTTGCGCGTCTGCGTCATAAATATCGATGGTGTTCATTCGTCGGATGCCTCCTCGAGTACAATGCGGTATACAATCGTACTGATGCGCTGTGTGTGCCAGTTTAGCACAGCGTAAGCCGGCATGTGCAAGCGGTCCCAGATGCGCTCTGATGACTCACTCATCAACTCACCCAGATAAGTCGCTAACACACGCCCATGCGAGATTACCGCAATAGTCTGATCCCTATGCTGATCAGTAAGGCGGACGAGCGCATCAGCGAAGCGTCGGCGGGCATCGGCGAAGGTTTCCGTGCCGAAGATCAACCGCTCCGGTTCTGCCATCGCACGCCGTACCACCTGCTTAAAACGCTCATGATCAGGATAGAAAGGCGCTCCCCCCGTTTCGTGTAGGTCAGGGTAGGGCGCACAGGGCACGTCCAACTGATCGCCAAGGACACGTCCGGTAGCGTGTGCCTTTGGCTCGGTGCTGGCGTAGATTGCACGGATGCCATACGGACGCAGTTGCACGCTCATCTGCTGACAGAGTACGGTGCTCTCAGGGTGCAAAGCCCATTCAGCAGGCGCTCGTTGTGGGTCAATCTGCGTTGGAGCATGTCGGATCAAGATGATGCGTGTCATAAGATCACCTCAGCGTAAGATCAGCGTCAGTATGCCATTATCAATCAGCACCTCACGCAGTAAGAACGTATCCGGGCCTGTTTGCACGCTGAAATCGCGCAGGATGGCGTTGGTGTTGGCTTCGACTTGATCGACTAAAGCACTCAGATCAGTATCTGTCGGCGCGTAGACGCGGTTGCCAATTTCAACGCCGATGATCTGCATCTGATTGCTAGCGCTGACTTGCATCACCAGCCCTGCCGGTTGCCAGATGCCATTGCTAAGCTCGAACTCACCGTTGATGACTGCTCCGCTCGGACGTAAGTCAAAGTTGGCGTTGCGGATGATCTCGTCGTTGGTGGACGTGCAGAAAGGCGTGAGCGAACGACACTGTGCCAGCAAACCGTCCTCACTATATTCGATCTGTATCTGAGATGTACCCTCACTTTCACCGAGTGTGACCGTGTAGCCGATGCCTTCCCCTGTTAGTGTTTGCGCATAGGTGCTACCGCGCAGGGTCAGTGTCTCGACAATGCGCGGGTTTTCCAGCACGGGCACTGTGGGGGCGGGTTGGTTGAAGATGTCGTCGGTTTCGCCGACAACCTCCAGCCCAATATTGGATAAGATCACGTCGGAGATTGTTGGCAAGAAAGTCATCACAGCCAGCGCCGTCAGCACGATGCCCAGCGCACCTACACTCAAACAACCACACGTCAAACGCCAGAATGAGCGCGTGCCTGAGCGGGGTTGATACCGTTCAATTTTCATCGAGTAATCACATTTCTCTGTTATGATAGCGGTATATATTGTACAGGAGATTATTCATGCAAAAATATCAGATTCTGATAGCCCTCGCTGTTTTCTTGATATTTGCAAGTACTTTATCTACATTGGAACTGACTTCTCAAGCGACGGCGGGCGCGTCCGGCGTCGGTGATCCCTACTTCCCTCATCTGGGCAATGGTGGCTATGATGCCCAACACTACACGCTCGATCTCGCGTTAGATTTCGACACACTCATACTCGGTGGAACCGTGACCATGCACGCACGCGCTACACAGGATCTGTCGCGCTTCAATCTCGATTTTGCCGGTTTCATGATTGAAGCGATCACTGTCGATCAACGTCCTGCGACCTTCACCCGCGAAGGACGGGAGTTAATCATCACCCCACAACAATCGATTGATGAACACGACGAGTTTGAGGTTGCGGTGACCTATCAGGGTGTGCCGGGGCGCGATGTTGATCTGCCGGAACTACCATTCTCGCGTGGGTGGACATTCTACGATGGCGGGGTATACGTCGCCAGTGAGCCGGACGGCGCGTCCTTGTGGTATCCAGTCAACGATCATCCCAGCGATAAAGCCACCTACACCATCATCATGACCGTGCCGGAACCTTATATTGTTGCCGCTAACGGTACGCTGACCGATGTTCATGCTGAAGCGGGTCAGCGCACGTATACATGGGAGAACCAGCATCCCACTGCCAGCTATTTAGTGACGGTCAATATCGCGCAGTTTGCTCGCTCTGATGACGGGGCGGTAGCTGGTGTACCGATTCGCAACTATTTTCCGGAGGCACTGCAAGCGCTCGGTGATGATGTCTTCGCCCAGACCGCTGATATGATGATCGATTTTAACCAGTGGTTCACCCCCTATCCGTTTGAAGCCTACGGGGCAGTTGTCGCTGATACCAACCTGCCTTTTGCACTGGAGACGCAGACGCTCTCGCTCTTTGGACGCAATGGCTTAAATCAGAACATCGGTGGACAGGTGACCATTGCCCATGAGCTGGCGCACTCGTGGTTTGGCAATCATGTCAGTCCGGCGACATGGCGCGATATTTGGCTTAATGAAGGTTTCGCTACTTATGCGTCAGTCATGTGGATGGAGGAGGCTTATGGAGCCGATGTCGCTCAGACGGTGATGAATAACTGGTATAACGCAGTACGCGATAGTCAGGTGATTATCGGCGATCCAGGTGCGAACAACCTGTTCAGCATCAGCGTCTACTTCAGAGGCGCATGGACTGTATACGCCCTGCGCGAGCGCGTCGGCGATGAGACGTTCTTCAGCATTTTGCGGACTTATCAGCAACGGTATGCGCACAGCAACGCCAGCATCGCTGATTTTATCGCGGTGGCGGAAGAAATCAGCGAGCAAGACTTGAGTGCTTTTTTCGATAGCTGGCTCTACCAACCGACGATTCCACCGCGCCCCTGAGTGCTGTTACTCGTCAATTAACAGGGAGACCGGCAGTTCACGGCTGTCGGCTTCCTCATCATAGATCAGGAAATCGGCGAGCGCATTGGTGACAATCGCTGTCGCCAGTAAGAGCGCTTCCTCATCATAATCGAACTTCGAGTGATGATGTCCGTACTGATGCGCGGGATTGTGCGGGTCACGGCATCCAATCAAGAAGAACATGCCCGGCACATCTTCCAGCACGTAAGACATATCTTCAGAAGCCATCGTGCGTTCGTTCTTCGCCAGTTGTTCCATAGTGACCACCCGCAGTAGCGCTCCACGCATACGGTTGACGATGTCCGGATCGTTAATTAATGGGATAGTCAAATGCTTCACCTTGACATCTGCCGTACACCCGACTGACTCACACACGGATTGGCTCACATCGCGGATGTGTTGCTCTAGCAATTCTGATGTATACGCGTTAAAAGTGCGGAATGTCCCCATGATCTCAACTGTTTCAGGGATGATGTTGTGCTTCATCGTGCTGGTGCGTAAACCTGTCACCGAGAGTACCACTGCGCCATCCATCGCGTTCATGCGCCGCCCGACGATAGTATGCAGTGCTGACACCAACTGACCGGTACACGCTACCGGATCAACGGTGGTGTGAGGCATGGCGGCGTGACCGCCTTTACCCTGTACCGTGATGTGAAATGTCGACGAACCGGACATCACCGCGCCTTTTGCCACGCCGATTTTGCCGAGTTCTAGGGGTTGCCATAGATGAATGCCAAAGCTGTAATCAGGGATAGGGTCATCATCGAGGATGCCGTCTTTGATCATCGCAAGCGCACCGCCCGCGCCTTCTTCACCCGGTTGAAAGATGAACTTGATGCGCCCTTTGAGTTGATCGCGGTGCTGTGCCATGATGCTCGCTGTTGCCAGCGCAACCGCCATATGCCCGTCATGACCGCAGGCGTGCATTTTACCCGCATTGACTGAGATGAACGGGTGGTCAGTTTGCTCCTGAATGGGCAAGGCATCCATATCAGCGCGGTATAACACCGTCGGCCCATCTTGTGCGCCTTCGAGGATAGCGACGATGCCGGTCTGCGCCAGACCAGTTTGCACTGCCAACCCCAGATCAGTCAGGATAGTCGCAATAACTTGTGCAGTACGCACTTCTTCATAGGCTAATTCCGGATGTTGGTGAAAATCGCGCCGCCAGGCAACCAACTGCTGACGATACGCTTCCGCTTCTGCTTTGAAATCAATTTTGGCGTGTGTTTGTGTCACCGATACAGTCCTATATTGGGTGTTGATGTCCCCATCTACATGTTAGTTTCACTCTAACACAATTTTGCCATCCGTAGAAAAAAGAATCGGTACGGCAGGGCGCATGTCACTTTAGTGCAAAGATTGTAGGGTGCGCTCCCGAATCCGTTCAATGGGCGATCACACAGGATACGCCACTACAAAAACCAGCACTCAAACCCTGTTTCACAATTGAATTGATCGTTTGTACCAAATTGAAATGCCACCTTTCCTCACTTCTCATATTGATTTCTTACGAGTTTAGACCTATAGTGAATAAACCAACAAGTTAAGTATGGTCAACCTCACCCTGCCACCATGTTTGTTAGGCGGGGTTTTCTGTGTATGACCCCCTATGGAGCAACAATGACACAAACCTTCCAAACACTGGGCTTAGCCCCTCTCATTCTGGAAACCCTGCAAGACATCGGTTATGACGAACCAACACCCATTCAGGCGGCTGCGATACCGCTTTTACTGGATGGCTACGATGTCATGGGGCAAGCCCAGACTGGAACGGGGAAGACGGCGGCGTTCACGTTGCCGACGGTGCAACAACTCAATGGGCGCGATCTAGAAATGCTCGTGCTGACACCTACCCGCGAACTGGCGATACAGGTCAGTCAGGCGGTGCATCGCTACGGCACAAAGCTGGGCATCAAAGTCTTGCCGATCTATGGCGGGCAATCCTATGATCGACAAGAACGACGCTTAGCCAAAGGCGTGAACGTCGTCGTCGGCACACCCGGGCGCACGCTGGACCTGATTCGCAAAGGCACACTCAAGCTCGATAAAATCCGTTTCATGATTCTCGACGAAGCTGATGAGATGCTCAAAATGGGCTTCATCGACGATGTCGAAGCGATCTTGAGCGCCACCGACAAAGATCGTCGCCAAACTTTGCTGTTCTCTGCGACCTTCTCCAGCCCCATTCGTAAGCTGGCGAAGACCTACATGAACGATCCACAAGAGATCACCATTGAAACGTCGGAGATGACCAATACGGACATCAAACAACGTTACTACATGGTCAACCATCACGATAAAATCGAGGCGTTGGCTCGCCTGCTGGAATACGAAGACCGCGCTAACACGCTGATCTTCACACGCACCCGTGTCGGCTCAGCAGAATTAGCCGAAACACTGGCACAACGCGGTTTCCCTGCGATTGCCATTCATGGTGATCTGGCACAGAACGAACGCGAGCGCATCCTCAACCGTTTCCGCAATGGGCAACTGAATATCTTGGTAGCGACCGATGTTGTCGGGCGTGGCGTAGATATCTCTGATGTGTCGCACGTCATCAACTATGACATGCCACAGATGCCTATTGAATACGTGCACCGTATCGGGCGCACCGGACGTGCTGGACGCAGTGGTGAGGCAATCACTTTCATCACCAGTCGCCAGAAGAATAACCTGCGCCGTATCGAAGATTTTATCAATCATCGTATTAGCAAGGGTGAGTTACCTACCGCGCAAGATATTCTCAACAAGCGCGAGGATGCATTCATGGGAATGTTGGTTAAGCGCATTCAAGCCACAGAAGAACCTAACGTCGCGCTTGATCAACTGATGCGTATGGGTTACCCTGCTGAACAGATTGCCACCGCGCTGATTGATATGCTTGCTGAGCGTGAGTTCACTGCGCCGGTCAAAGAATTGAGCGAAGTGCGCGAGCGTAGTCGTACTCCCAAGAAAGCTCGTCCGGAACGTAAACGCAGTACGCGCAGTCACGAATCAGGCATGGTGCGCCTCTCAATTGATGCGGGACGCAAGAATAACCTGCGTCCGGGTGATGTGGTCTATGCGATTGCTAGTAGTGCCAATATACCGGGCAAAGCCATCGGTGCAATCACCATCAACACCCATTCGACCTATGTTGATGTGCCCGAACAACATGTTGATGCCGTTCTGCGTGCTCGCAGTGGCAGTGTCAAAGGGCAGACTGTCACCTTCAGCAAGACTTAAACATCCGATACCCCGAAACCCACGTCACGCATTTGTGGCGGTGGGTTCGGTCTCTTTGCACAATCCCTCCCAGACTGAATTCTCATTTAATGTACACTGTGATGTATAACGTGCTTTTGTTATCCTTATTGTCAGGATAATAATGATGAGGATGCTACTTCTATGACAGAGACAATGACCGCCCAACCTGTGGCTGAAGCCCCCCGTGCGACAGGGTTTCCGCTGGTGGGCAACACCTTCGATATGCTCTATGATCCGGCGCGTTTCCTGACTGAGACCTATCACAAACTAGGAAGTGTCTTCCACGTCCAGGCGGGCTTCAAGAAATATGTGGTGCTAGCAGGCGAAGATGCCAATAAACTCTTAGCCCGTGAAGATGGCGTTCTGCTGGAGAGCCATACCCTGTTTGGTGATTTTGCCGAGTTCATCGGCGCAGAATACATGCTGACTGCCATTGATGGCGAACCGCATAAGCACATGCGACGCATGATGCGTCAGGGTTTCTCGCGTTCGGCGGCCATGCCTCACGTCAATACTATGATTGACATCGTGCGCGAATATGTCGATAGCTGGGATGATGGCGCGTCGATTCCTGTATTGGAGATGATGCGTCGTATCGTTGTCGATCAACTGGGGATCATCACCACCAATTACCGTCCCACAGATTATTTCGATGACATCCTGCATTACAATAATACCATGCTCAATACCGAAGTCCTCAAGACCTATCCGGATTTTGTGCGCCAGTTCCCGCGTTTTCGTCGGGCATTGCAACGCTTAGAAGGGCTTTCCGAAGAATTACTCGCGTGGCATCGTGATAACCCGCCCGGTGACAATCGCCATCGTGATTTGATTGATGATGTGATGGATAGCACTGCGCCGGATGGACAACCCTTCAGCAAGGGAGATCTGTTCAATATGACAGTCGGCCCCTATGTGGCAGGTATGGATACGCTCGCTAGCACGCTGGCTTTCTTCGTCTATACCATGGCGAAATACCCCGATGTGATGGCGGCTTGCAAAGCTGAGACTGCCGCGCTCTTTGCTGGTGAAACAGTCGATTTATCCGATTTCCGTAAGATGGAAACCCTGCACGCTGCCGCACTCGAAACATTACGGCTCTATCCTGCCACACCCTTCACGCCACGTGTTGTTGGTAAAGCCTTCGACTTTGACGGCTATTATTTCCCTGTTGGCACCGAGTTGATGTTCGCGCAGACGCTGACGCATTTCCTGCCTGAACATTATGAAAACCCCTATACCTTTGATGTGACGCGCTTCATGGGGGACAACAAAGGTCGTATGGCGAATATTTACACGCCGTTCACCGTGGGAGCGCATACCTGCCTCGGCGCAGGTCTGGCAGAAGTTCAGATGCTGATTACGATGGCAGCACTCTTGCACTATACAGATTTTGACCTGACTGCACCGGACTACGATGTGAAAATTCACACCCTGCCTCTGCCTAATCCCGGCAATGACTTTCAGGTTGTGATTCACAAAAGTAAATAAGTGTAAAAATTACAACATCGAGGCATCCCTCATGCAACTCTAGGCGCATCGCTCGCGTATAAGAGAGTAGATTCGTTTAAAGAAATGACCATGAGGGATGACACACATGAAACGCAAAAATGACTTCGCACTAAGTAATCGTTCAATCAACACCAACCAATTGATTCTTGGGCTGATCGTATTCGTCATGCTGATAGCAACCGGCATTTTGCCGACAATCATTGAGATCATTCTCGGTATTGTCGGCTTGGTCGTGGGGCTAGTCGTCGGTATGATCGGTCTGGGTGTCGGTTTATTCGCTGGCGTGATCGGTCTCGGTGTGGGTTTGCTAGCCGGCGTGCTCGGTCTGGCGATTGCCGCCGCACCGTTCTTGATTGTTGGCGCGATCATCTACGCCATACTGAAATAAGATACACACATCACATTGAATGCCTGAAATCGACAAAAACAACATCCCCCGTTCCTATGATGTAGGGCGGGGGATGTTGCGTTAGACCGCGTTCTTCAAACGGCGCATTGACCAACCGAGAATTTCGGTGCGTTGCGCGGTGGGATGCGAGCAAATATTTACCTTTAGAAAGCCCTGTTACTCGTATAGTCCACTATCAAGCATCTGCTGTAGATCGTCGTTAGCTGTAAGTTTAGGATAACCTGTCACCATGTCTTTACCCTCAAATTCTTCAACTTGTTTTACCTGTTGTCCTATAAACTCAGCAATTTCTCTGATGTGTTGATCTGCTTGATCGAATGTTAGTGTCTCATTGTATCTTTTCAATTTGGAAGCACTTAATTCTTCAGCAATTGCCAAATAGTTCAGAGCAATTCGTGATAAATTATCTCGAAGGTTATCATTTTTTGTAAGATTTAGATGACCTTTTAATACATCAGTTGTTCTACCCCACAAGCCGAAATAGACTGTGTTGGTAGTTTTACCATAAGCCCAGCCTTGAATATCTTGAATTGCATATTTCAGTGCATCAGTAAACGTTTTGCGACTGATCATTCCCTGTAAACGTGTTTGGATCCAGTCGTGAGTTTTACCGAGTTTCTCATAACTACTAATAGCAAAATCTATCGCTGCCTCAGGGTTTTGTCGTGCGTGGTCAACAAAAGCGCCAGCATCCGCTAAATACTTTCGCACAGACTTAACCACATCATTCGTTTGACCACCAAAGTACATACATTGGAATATATAGAACAACCCTTGTTCATTGGTTGTATCAACAACATGTGATGAACCATCACGTAATTTGATAGAGGATTGATTTATGAGAAGTACCCCATCAATCTGGTGACGTTCTTCCATTTGTTCTTTGAGTTTCTTCCATGCTTTAGTGATATCTTTATGCTTTGAACCACTAACATGATGAACCCAATCAGCAATAACATACTCTGTTCGGTTCGAATATTCTTTACCTCTTAAAACGCCTCCCAAACGACTAATCACAATCTCAGGAATACTACGCGAATCATTTCTATCATCTTCTGAAAAGATCAAGTGGGTAGCCATACTTTTATCCTTTTATCCACAAGCATTCAGATAAGCCTTTGTTCACCGAGAAATAAGGTCATCTATAGCGCAACTAGTTGTCTGTAATAGCAGACAGAACATACAACTTTAATTATAGCATAAGACGATCTTTTGAGTTCTGAATCGTATCCTAATCTTGTGACCATTGCCCTTGTGCGCTTCTTGATCCTCGGCGTGTATGCCATACTGAACTAACAAAAAAACATCCCCCGTGCCTATTGTATAGGGCGGGGGATGTTGCGTTAGACCGCGTTCTTCAAACGGCGCATTGACCAACCGAGAATTTCGGTGCGTTGCGCGGTATTAATCACGAACGAGACCGTCACTGCCAGCCCGATCATCAAGAATACCCACAAATTCAGGCTATCCCAGATGCCAGCGCGGATCACCTCGATCTGCTGATAGAGGGCGTACATCGGTTCTTCGGCATTGAGGAACATATAAGCGAAGCCATAGGCCGTCACGATCACGTTAATATCAGCGATGCGTGCTGACCAGAAACGTCCGCGTCGTGCCATGCGTCGGTTATCTTCCGAGGCTTTCCAATCAGCAACGGATTGCGATTTTCTCATGCTCAATTGCACATAAGAATCGCTGGTGGTATCGAGACTGGAAAGGGTAGTGGTGATCTTCTCGAATTGTGCCTTGTACTTAGCAACCATCGCATCGGCTTCAAATTCGCGTCTGCGATAGTCAATCACCAGCACATCTGCAATCTGAAACAAGATGGTAATTAGTATTGTGAACACCCACACCATGAAGCCTTCCATCGGCGTTTGATCGAGCGAGACAAAAGTTGTCAGCCCGTCGAAGATTAAGGCGACAGCTAAGACTAACAACCACACTGGCGATATTTTCCGCCCTTCAGTGCGCAGGTATTTCCACCACTTGCGATACCACGGGTCATTGACTGCCGCATCTAATTTCGCCGCCGAGAGCAAAGGCCCCACATGCCGCGATAGATCGGTGTAGTAATAATTCCACATCGCATCAATGGTCATCGGGCGGTCAGCGAAACGGTGATTACCCGCTACAATCTGCACACCGACAGCGTTGCGGATGGTATCGATGAAGGTCTGGTACAAGAAACGCCGGTCTTTCTCGAATGTCTCCGGATTGTTGACCCAGCGCGGTATCATTTGCCCCTGAATATACTCGGTGTTGAACCCGATCAGATCGTAGGTTAAGCGCCACGCCTGATCAGCGCTCATGTTCAGGACATTAATATCAATTGCGGGTTCCGGATTGCGTTCAACGCGCTGTTCCTGCGCGACGACAATCGCCTGATCATCGACGACTTCGGCGCGTTCTTCGATAGATACAAACTCGTCGAGTGTCTCATGAGTGGGTGCTGTTGCCTGTCTATTCAGTTTGCGAGCCATATCGCTATCGCGTCTCCTATGATCCGCCGTCTCTATGGGATTTAGAGTAGGGGCGTCGGTTGTCTCTGGTAGTGCTTCGAATTTATCTTCCAGTTCGATCAGCGCGTATTCTAGTTCTTCCGTTTCAAAGACATACGGGTCAGGAATTTCAAGCGCGAAGATTGGCGCTAATGAGTAAATCGCGTTCTTGACTTCCGTCAGATAAAACTCATTGAGCGTGCTATCATTTTTGCTAGCGTTGGTGATCGTACTCATCAGATCACTGCTCTCCGGCTTGACCGGATCCGATTTGTGTAACAACCAGTAAGTGATTGTCTTGGCTACACGCCGACTGACAATCTCTTCAACCAGCCCCAGCTTATGCTGTAAATCATTCTGATATTCTTTTAACGGTTCTATCGCAACATCACGTATCAGTTCCTTGAGACGCTTTTGTGAGTTGCGGATTCCGGCTTTGTCAAAAGACAGTTCAAGATATGTTGGATTGATATTCATATCGCTGTGCTCTATCTTCTATCTGTAGCTTGTTGGATTGGGGTATGATGAGCCGATTTGCGGTTACCATCCTCAGAGTGAACGCAAAAGGCGCTTCTATCTCAGAAGCACCTGATAAATGTTCGTTCGGGTTACATCTGTATCAGAATTGATCATCGGTCGGGTTCGTCGCACGCTGATAACAAATGTCTGTTGAGACCTTATTTTAAAATACCTTGTGGGCTGTCACTAGGTGCAATTTAAAGTGATTGGTTTAAGATTTGCAAAATCTTAGTTAATGCCCAGATAAGTCTTTTGCACGTCGGGATTACGTTGCAGGTTTTTGGCACTATCTGCAATCACAATTTGCCCCGATTGCAACACATAGCCACGATCAGCAATCTGAAGCGCCATGTGTGCGTTTTGCTCCACTAGAAGAATCGTTGTACCTTGCTGATTGATCTGTTGGATGGTCTCAAAGACGCTATCGACCAAGATCGGTGCAAGCCCCATCGAGGGTTCATCGAGCAAGAGCAAACGCGGACGTGCCATCATCGCCCGTGCCATCACCAGCATTTGCTGTTCCCCGCCGGACATCGTGCCCGCGTATTGGGTGCGTCGTTCACCGAGGCGCGGGAACAACTCGTACATATATGCAAGGTCTTGCTTGATCTCGCGCTTATCGGTGCGCAGAAATGCGCCGAGTTCGAGATTTTCTTCCACCGATAATTTGGCGAAGACCCCGCGACCTTCAGGAACCATGGCGACACCCCGTTCCACAATCAGATCAGCACGCATCCCATGGATTGACTCGCCCTGAAAGTGTACTGTGCCCTCTCGCGGATTCATCAAGCCTGTCACTGTACGTAGGGTAGTAGATTTGCCCGCCCCGTTGGAGCCGATCAGCGAGACGATCTCGCCTTCTTCGACTGTGAAAGAGATGCCTTTCAGCGCATGAATATTGCCATAGAACGAATGCACATCGTTCACACTTAACATCGTCATTGTGATTTACTCGTTTCTACTCATTCGCTGATATTGACCGTTGAACTGGATGCTGCGCCTTTGCCGAGATAGGCTTCGATCACCACTGGATTGTTCTGAATATCAGAGGGCAAACCCTCAGCGATCTTGCGCCCGTAATCCAACACCATGATATGCTCCGAGATACCCATCACCACGCGCATATCATGTTCAATCAATACCACCGTGATGCCTAGCTCATCGCGCAACTTACTAATAAACTTGGTGGTCTGCGCGGTTTCGGCGGGGTTCATGCCGGCAGTTGGCTCATCGAGCAAGATCAATTGCGGTTGACTGCCCAGTGCCCGCGCAATCTCCAGGCGGCGCTGATCGCCATAGGGTAGGTTCTTGGCGAGCATATCGCCTTTACCTTGCAAACCGACGAATTCCATCAGTTCGAGGGCGCGTTCTTCTGATTGCCGATCTTCTTTGACGGTGCCGGGCAAGCCTAAGATCGTACCCAACCACGACGATTTGAGGTGCGGTTCTTGACCGACCATAACATTCTCAATCGCTGTCATATTGTTGAACAGGCGAATATTCTGAAAGGTACGCGCAATGCCGGAACGGGTGATTTGATCCGGTGTTTTGCCGTTCATCCGCTTACCGTCGAAGATGATCTCACCCTCATCAATCGAATAAAACCCTGTGATGCAGTTGAAAAACGTCGTCTTTCCCGCACCATTGGGCCCGATGATACTCGAAATCGAACCACGCGGAATGAAAAAATCAAGCGCATCCACCGCCACTAACCCGCCGAAGCGTTTGGTCATGCCGTTGGCAGTCAGGATATGATCGCTTTGTTGTTGTGCTTGTTGCATAGCCTTTTCTCCTACTCCGTAGTGTGATGCGCATCACACTGTATCATGCGCTGGTTGATTGCTTCGCTTTCAGTGTCGGATCTGTTTCAAGATCGGTTCGTATCTCGCGCTGGCGTATTTTCGAGGGCCACAAGCCTTCCGGACGGTTGACCATCATGAAGATCAACAACGCGCCATAAATCAAGAAGCGATAATCGGAGAACTCGCGCAACAGCTCCGGCATACCGATCAATACCAGCGCTCCGATGAATACGCCGGGGTTACTACCAATCCCGCCGACGATAATCAAACTCAGCACGTTGATTGAGACGAACACCGTGAAGCTGTTCGGGAAGACCGAACCGACTTTCGCGGCAAAGATTGCACCGGCTAAACCACCGGTAGCCGCACTCAGGGTGAAGGCCAGTAACTTGGCGCGGGGCACGTCGATGCCCATCGCCGCCGCTACGTCTTCATCTTCGCGTACTGCCATCCACTGCCGCCCTGTACGGGAGTTATTCAAGCGCACTGAGACATACAGTGTCAGTATACATGCCGCCAGTACCACATAATACAACTGCTCTGGATTGGAGAGCGTTGTGCCGAAAAATTCCGGCTTGGGGATGAACTGAATCCCCTGTGCGCCACCAATCACCGGTGAGAACCAGTCGGAAATCACTAGCTTGCCGATGATCTCGCCGAAGCCTAATGTCGCAATCGCCAGATAATCACCGCGCATCTTGAGGACAGGCAATGCGAACAAGAAACCGGTCAGCATCGCCGCCAGTATCGCAATCGGCAATACCAGCCAGAAATTGATAAATTGCTCACCGAAGGTGATTGGCATGAAGCTGTTGAGCCATGCGGTAATCTCACTGCTCAGGCCGAGCGGTCCGCGTGAAGTCAGCGCTGCCATCAGGTAAGCACCAACAGCATAATTGGTCACATAGCCGAGATCCAGCAAACCCGCTAAACCAATCGCGATATTCAAGCCCAAGCCCATCAATACAAACAAGCCGATGGTCACGGCGGTATCGCTCAACGCCCGCCCGACAATGAACGGCAACGCCAGCAAGAGCGCACTGAAAAGCCCAAGCCCGATCAAGCGCACGATGCTCTGATTCTGTTTGGGCATGGCCTGATACTGTTGGTTGATCGGCTCACTGCCGTAGCTCCAGATGAACGCGCCCACCAAACTCAACCCGAATAAGATCATCGCGGGTTCCTGAAGCAATACATCGCGCCGGAAGATCGCATCCAGTACATCTTCTGGTAATAGTTGGTTCAGGATTAAGCCGACAGTCTGACCGAAAACGCCTATGGTGATCGTAAACGTGAGTGCCATCAAAATAGCCCGACTGATTTTGCGGGGCAAACTGGCGATTATCCCCCCGCTGAGGCTCAAGCCAGCCATCGCCAGCGCCACCAATCCACTGCCGATTAATAGGCTGTCGTTGTCAAAGGTCACGACTTCTACCCAATTGCGGTTGACGTTGACGAAGATCGAGCGTAAATCCTCAAATACCTGCGCGTTGAGGAACACGAGGATTAAGGTCGGCAGGGCAGTCAGTAAACCGATCACCAGTGCACTGGTCAGTTTGGAAATCAGCGCGTCGTTGTTTTCGCTCTTACGGCGCACAATCAACACGCCCGTGACGAATGCCGGCCCCAGTAACAGGATTTGTGCCAGCGTCATAAAATCACGGATCACTTCCCGATTTTGGAAGCTCTCCAGCATACCAATCACACCGACGAATAACACCATGATGCCAGCGATCAGACCATACTTAAATTCCAGCTGATACTGTTGATAAAAATCCTGTAGCGGTTGCATCAGGCTTTGATTTTTGTTTTTCATAGTTTTGTACCTTACGCTTTCGTCTCACTCAGGCGTTCACCGAGGATACCCTGCGGGCGGAAGATCAAGACCAACACCAGCATCGTGAAAGCAATCACATCCTTGAGTTGATTAGCCCCCGGCACACCGAGACCTGCCAGCACCAGATTAGGCCCTAACGCTTCAATGACACCGAGGAACAAGCCCCCTAGCATCGCGCCCGGCACGTTGCCGATACCCCCTAGCACCGCCGCCGTAAATGCCTTGATGCCCGGAATGAACCCCATGAAGAAGTTCACACCCTGTGGACGGAACAAACCATTGACTACCCCTGCCGCCCCCGCGAGGAACCCGCCAATTGCAAACGTCACGAGGATGATGAAATCAACATTGATGCCCATCAGGCGGGCGACTTCTTTATCCTCTGATACCGCACGCATCGCTTTGCCAATCTTGGTCTTCTCGACGAGCAAATATAACCCCGCCATCAGCACCAGAGCGATGCCGAATACAAACACCTGCACAATCGGTATGTTGATCTCACCAAAGGTGAAATTCCCCTGTAAGGCATCGACTGTCGGATATGATTTGAAGCCTGATCCGTAAAAGCCGCGGAAGGTGTATTGCAAGAAGAACGATGCCCCAATCGCTGTGATGAGTGGCACCAATCGCGGGCTATCGCGTAAAGGACGATACGCGATGCGCTCCAATAAAACGGCTACAGTCGCCGAGATCACCCCGGCAAATAAGATCAATAGAGGAATGGCAATGATCGGCGCACTATCTAAGAACCCGCTACGATCCATCGCCTGTGCGAGGAAGACTGCCGTGAACGCCCCCGCCATGAACACTTCACCATGGGCGAAGTTAATCATCAGCAAGATACCATACACCAGCGTATAGCCCAACGCAATCAGCGCGTAGATGCTACCCTGTGCTAACCCCGCCACAAATAAGTTAATGTATTGTGCTACCGTGAAACGCCCGGACATGATTGTATTCGATACCCCGACGATAACCAACACAATGATGACCACGCGCAACACGTTAATGATAAAATCGACTAAAGAAAAATTATCGCCGAAGATTCTTAGTTTCATCGAATCACTCATTTCTTTGAACCTGCCCGTTGCCCATCTAAACCGACGTGCCCGAACAAAATGAACTTTGGATAGCTTGTTGTGGGTTATATGCATAATGAGCCAGCTTGAACTGGCTCATTATGGTCATGCGTTCCATATCATGCCGATTTCATCGACTGATACGAACGATTATTCTTCTTCTTCCATTTCTTCGTCAGCTGCGGCATCAGCAGGTGTCCAGACAACAGGTGGTGGCCAGTTGCCGTCAACCTCTTCTTCTGTGATTTCGAAGATCGCGAGACCCTCACCCGTCGCGCAGTCACCGATGAATGGTGCTTCGGTCTGGCAGGTGAGTGTACCGGTCAAACCTTCGTAACCATCGGTTGCTGCGACAGCATCACGCAATGCTTGACGACCCACGAGCAGTGTACCGTCTTCCAGCTCAATAGCGACTTCTTCAATCGCATTCAGCAGGATGTTGGTTGCATCATAAGCGTGTGCGTGGAAACCACTCGGTGGCACGCCACCAATTTCTTCGTCCCACAGCTCGAGGAAAGCATCATATGTCTCACCCGAAACAAATGGGCCGGATTGGAAGATACCCAGAGCGGCATCGCCACCGGTATTCTCGACAAAGCTCGCCACGAAGGAACCGTCAGCGGTCATCAGCACGGTATCTTCCAGACCAGGGGTCTGGCGTGCTTGTGAGGCGAGGAAGTTGGATTCGGGTTCAAAGACCGGGAAGTACAACACATCCGGTGAAACAGATGCAACTTCGGTCAAAACAGCGGTCATGTCGGTATCGCCCTTGGTGATGGCACCCTGGAAGACTACTTCGCCGCCCAGTTCAGCGAAGGCATCAGCCATAGCGGCTTGCAAGCCTTCGGTGTAGGGGTCACCATCATGGATAGTGGCGACTGTTTCAGCGCCGAGTACGCTCAGTGCGTATTGTGCCGCCAGACGACCCTGGAACAGATCGTTGTGTGCAGTACGGAAGTAGCCAGCTTGATACAGACCACCGGCTTCGATGTCAGGATCAGTCAACGCTGGTGAGGTGTTGGAGGGTGAAATCATCAGTAAGCCTGCTTCGCTGATGATCGGCAGTGCAGCGGCGGCAGCACCGGAGCAGTTGGTGCCAACAATACCGAGAAGGCTGGCATCGGATACAATACGTTGTGCAGCGGCTTGGCCACCTTCAGCGGAACACAGAGCATCTTCTTCGACAACTTCGATCTCACGACCGAGTAATTCGCCGTCGAAGCCCATAACTGCCAGTTCAATACCACCCTGTGAATCTTCACCGAGAAATGCAGTTGAACCTGAAATTGTCAACATAGAGCCAATTACAATCGGATCATCGGGGCCAATCTCGACACACCCGATCTCGTCTTCACATTCTTCCTGTGCGACCACAGTTGGGATCGCGAGGATGAATGCCGAGGACAGCAATGCTAGAATAAGCAAAAACCGTTTCATTAACATGATACTCCTCATTGAAATGAACATCTTTAAACATATCGCGACAATCTTTTAATCTTGTCGCTCGCGCTAGATTGTACCGAGAGATTCTAAATCAGCAAAATATTTCTCGAGAATTTCTCTATTTTTCTTAAAATTTGCCACTAAATCTGGTGTTGCGAGCGGTTTGCGTATCAGACAAATAAGGGTTGCATGCCTTTTTCTTCAACAAGATTTTGCATCGTGGCATCGGATGGGCGTGTTTCAAAACGGCTTGCGGCATCCAATACCTTCGGCAATAGATGAATATCACCGGGAGTGTTCAAGAATACGTCCTCTTGACCCAATACCCAGTGAACGGCAAGGTCAATGCTGGCTTGATCGGTGAGCGGTTCATACCATGTGGCGTGGGAGCGTTGGTCGGCAGGGTAAGGGCGCCGTGTGATCGCTTTGATCGTTTGTACAGCCACGTTACGCTCACGGGATAAGCGCAACACCTCAGCAAAGCCTTCTGCATAGATTTCGTTTTGCATCATCGGGTAGTTATACGGCAATAATATCGAGTCGAAATCGAAGCGTTCGAGGCTTTTGCGGTGCATCTTTGCAATCGCGACATCATGCCCCGTCACCCCGATGTGGTTGACTAAGCCCTGTTGGCGCGCTTCTTCGAGATATTCAAGCACGCCACCTTTTGTCATGGCAATCTCCCACTCATCTTCGCCAACGAGATAATGTAGTTGAATCAGATCGACTGATTCAACTTGTAGGCGCTTGAGTGAGCGCTCAAATTCAGCTTTGGCTTTGTCATAAGTGCGTTCACCGGTTTTGGTGGCGAGGAAGAATTGATCGCGGTGTGTTGTCATCCACGGAGCGAGGCGTAATTCAGAATCGCCATAGCTCGCGGCTGTATCAATGTGGTTGATGCCGTATGATAACAGCAGTTCCATGGTCTTATCGGCTTCATCCTGTGAGACATTGCTGAATGCGGCGGCACCAAAAATGGTGCGCGTGCTGGGGTGACCTGTGCGCCCAAAATGGCGTGTTGGAATGGTCATGGTGTATCCTCCATCTTAGCTTGATCTAGCTATCATTGTAGCATGGAAGATACACCCTGTTTGCTGATTTATCCTAATTGCTCTTGCAAGTGATCAGCGATAATCTCAGGGCGTGTGCCATACGAGAAGATCGTATCCAGTTCACCGGTGGGCGTGATGTAGTACAGGCTCGCTGTGTGATCAACGCTGTAATTGTCACCTTCATCTTCGTGGCGTTGGTAGTACAGGCTATAATCCGGCGTGATGCGTTGCAGGGTGACATCATCACCTGTCATGCCGATGGTGTAATCTTGCACCCCAAACGGCACGAAAAATTCGCGCAAACGCTCAGGATCATCGCGTGCTGGATCAACACTGATGAATACCACTTGCAGGTCACGCGCAGTGTCGCCCAACAATTCATGCACCCGTCGCACTTCTGCCAGCGTCAGCATACAAATATCAGGGCAGTGTGTATAACCGAAAAACACCAACAGGTGCTGACCGCGCAACTCACTCAAGCTGAGATCATCGCCGGTGGTAGCGGGTAAGGTGAAATCACTCACAGCGCGGGGTTGCGATAATTCGCGCACACCTTCGGGATTGCCCTGTAGATAGTAGGGGATTGCAGGTTCAGGCTTCAGTAAAAAGTACAGGACGGGGAATAGGATCGCACCTGCGAATAACGCACTACCCGCAAAAACCATGATAATCGTGCGTGTTGAGGGGCTTCCTGATCGTTTTTCTTTCTCATCGTTTATCACAATATAACCTCATGACAATACCAACAGGTGTTTGAAAGACAGAGTTGAGTTCAGGGCTTCGCTTTGCGTCCTAAACGGGCACGCCATATTGATAACACCCCGCCGATACCAAAACTCACAATGCCGATAGTCAGCAAGAGTGGCAATGCAAATTCATTATTAGTGGGTGTGCCACACAAGAAATTCCATAGCGCATCCGGAACAGAGCGCAATGTTTGCAGGTCATGGATGAAGGTCATTGCGAAGACCAGCATCAGCACGCCGATCATCAAGAAAAAGACCATCGCTACCAGCAGATAGAAACGCCGTTCTTCAAGCGTGTTATACGTATCGTTAGAGGGGACTGTCTCCATAGTCTATTTGCTCCTTCATCACAAGCAAGCGGGGGCAAGAACTGCCGTCCATGCCCCTGTGCGTGCTATCAGTTGATGCTCATATCAAATGCCGGGCTGAAGTAGCCACTGCTAATGCTGATTGCGTTCAGCAATACCGGAACCCACATGATGACGTTTGATGCCACAATCACGGCAATCCAAAAACGCCAGTTCTCCAGAATCGCAGGAACTGGCTCGTCTTTCGGGCTACGTTTGCTGATTGGCATCTTGGCAGGATCGCGATCTTCCTTGCTCAAGAAGATCGTGCCCAGGATCACCGCATAGAGCGCAATCGAGCTAATCAACAGTAATACGCCTGCGATAGCCGTCGCGTTCAGCCACGGTGCAACCGCTTCGCTAATATATGCACCAGCCGCACCCAGATCAGAGCGTCGCACCGCACCTTCTAAGCCGGCACGCCCCATGAATCCCGCAAACCCTAGCATCCCGAAGAACCACGTGTACGCTTGTAATAGCGCGATGGACTTGCCCCATAGTTTTTTGCCACGGATCGCCGGCAGAATCCAGTACAGGATGCCGACGTAAGTCATGAAGACCGCCCCGCCGAGTGTCACATGGAAATGCCCGACAACCCATGTCGTGTTGTGTAGCGCGACGTTCATATTGAACGAGGCGTTCATGATGCCGGTGATACCGCCGAAGATGAACAAAAACATCCCGAAATACTGCGATGCCACCACGGGATCGTTATACGGTTGTTTCCACATCCAGTCAAATAGACCGGTTGCGCCCCGTTTGCGTCCGGCACGTTCAATCGTCGCGGCGATGTTGAAGGCCGTCATGAAGCTCGGTACAGCCACCACGAAGGTCAGCATAGCGTGCATCAGCTTCGCTGACTCACTCACGCCCGGATCAACGAACAGATGATGCACGCCAATCGGGATCGAGAAAACCGCAATCATCAGGAATGCCACGCGCCCCAGCGTATCGCTGAACAGCTTCACGCCCAGTTGTTTGGGGAGCATGGTATACCATGACACATAAGCTGGAATCAGCCAGAAATACACCAGTGGATGCCCGAAGAACCAGAACAACACGCGAGATACTTGCACATCGGTGGTGCTGATGATCCCTAATGATAAGGGCAAGGACATGAATAAGATTTCAACTGCCACGCCGAGTGTCGCCGTGAACCACATCAAGAAGTTACATAGCACACCATAAACCGCTAACGGAACCGGCTCGCCGGTATGTTCTTTGCGCCAGTCGAGATAAGTCAGCATGGCGTTCAGGGCGCCTACCCATGACCCGATCACCACCAGCACCAGACCGATGTAGAACGCCGGATGTGCGCTCATCGGCAGATAGGCGGTGTACAACACATTGGCTTCGCCAGCGATGATCGCAGTCCCTGCGGCAACCAGACCCACTAGCATCAACCAGAACGATGCCCACGCCAATTGCATGTGCTTCAGCGGGCGGTTGAGCGAGCGTTGCACCACGAACATGCTGACACCCATGATGAAGAATGTCGTGAAGACCAGAGCATTCAACACGCCGTGTAAAGTCAGTGATTGGTAATAATAGGAAAAAACTGGAATCGCGTATTCACTGCCGGTGATTGTCTCCCACACTTCTTGAAAGCCCGGCGAACGGCGAAAGGTCTGTGCCGGCCCCAGCAAAATGCCGATCAGCAACGCTACGAAGGCGATGCCGATATGCGCACCCACCAACCAGCGTTCACTCTTGGCCAGCGTCATTTCAGGGAAGCTGACACGCATCCCTTGTTCATCGTTTGTATCCAATGATTGTACAGCCATCGTTTATTGCCCCCCTTGAGCGACAGTTTCTTCTTCAACGATAATCACGCCGTGCATGATGTGATGCAATTGTCCGCAGTATTCGTGGCAGATGAAGCGATATTCACCCGGCTGGCGGAAGGTCACCTGACCGCGTGAGATTTGCCCCGGCACCAGCTCGAAGTTCACGTTGTGGTGTTCGATGATGAAGCCATGTGTCACGTCACGGCTGGTAATCATGAAATCTACCTGTGCGCCGACTGGCACGGTGATCTGTGCCGGGTTGAAGCTCCACATCTGCGCGACCATCGTCACTTCATAGACATTGTTACCCATATCGCGCACGCCCGGATTCGCGAAGATCGTATCATCAAGGCGGTTCGGGTTGACGAAGCCTTCGGTATCCGATACGCGCACACCAAAGACAATCGCCCCGACAATCAGTGCCGCCATGAACACGCCTAATGTCGCTGAAACCGCTATAATCCAATACTTTTCATACTTATCAATATGCATCTCATCAAGCTCCACGTAACACAAAGATTTCAATGTAATGAATGACGTAGTAAATGATGTAGCCGATCAGCATTAGCGCAAGAAACGCAATCGTGCCTCGCGGTGGCCCATAATCGATATCTTCATCATCGGTATCCGTTTCGTTTGCCTGTGCTTCTACTTCGATTTGTGTGGTTTCATCCATAGGGATTTGTTGTTCCATCGTTTTCCTCTATATCATGTTTGTCGATGCGTGTGCGGAGCATCAGGAGTGTGTGATACCCCACACAAGCATGTATTATTCATCTGATGATTCGCTCCGTGATATCAAATAGGCAACGAGATGCGCGGTATCAGCACCGGATAGCACCCGTTCGTATTCGCTGGCTAAGCCCGGATGTAAGCCGTCATCGAAGATCGTCGCCCACACATATGCCGGCGCGTTCTCCACTGTGGCTATATAACTCACATCGGTCTGGTTCGCAGATGGGTTGCCGTCTACTGAATGGCACATGGCACAACTCACGCTGTTGACGAGCCCTTCGTTGAACAACACTTCCCCCTGTCTGACTGAACCCCGTTGCGCCAGAATATCAATCGTGCCCGGCACACCGCTCAAGTCAATATCAAAGTTCGCTTCGCTCGGTAAACCAATAACAGTCGGTTCGTCTGTAGTCGGTTCTTCAGCCTCCTCGCTATCCTCATCCTCGCTTGTGGCGGATGCGTCATCGTCTGCCATCGCGGGGGCGGGTGTTGCCGTCACCACGATATAGACCACGTCGCCTTCTTCGGTAGTTTCAGCGGGTGCATCATCTTCTGATGTGGATGCTTCGTCGTCAGGTTCTTCGGTGGATACGTCTTCAGTCGTTGGTGCGTCTTCAGCGCTCTCATCCTCAGTTGATGTTTCGACTGGGACTTCCACAAAGACCGGCTCACGCTCTGGATACTCACCCAACGTCATCAAATAGGCGACAATATCTAGCAGCTCTTCTTCGCTATAAGTGTCAACATAAGTTTGAGGCATCACGCCTGCCGTGAATCCCTCGACGACGTACTCATTCGGGTGTGTGATGGAGTTATACAGGTAACGCTCAGCTACTTGATCTTCAACGCGGTCTTCGGCGCGTTGGGGTAGGTTGAGGAAACCCGGCCCCACCAGCATCTCTTCGCTTTCC
>JBNPEE010000050.1:0-87330 GCA_051117475.1 Anaerolineae bacterium
AAGTCTATGGACATATCCATTACTACAACCATGACCGCATCCACACGGTACTCAAGATGCCACCAGCCATTTATGCGATGAAAATTGACTCAGACGACTGTCTTCATAAATTGGGGACTTGACAATCCGACAGCATAGTATCGCAACGCTCGCGGATAACTTGGCTTAGATTTCCGGCTCGATGATCTCTGTGTCACGCCCCAGTCCGAAGACGAGCCTCATCACGTTTTGGACTATACCCCGTATAATGGATACAGAATTTGTCTCCTGCGATAATAATGATTATCATAATGAGTGCATTCCGTTAGGATACAAGGTATTTGTCATATGGAGCCAATGAATGTGAGTGGTCTGTATGGGATGAGCGCTGAATCGGGACTACCTCATGATACGCTGACCGTGCGAATCAAATAAGTGAATAGCATCCATAGTAAAACCAAAGGGCACACGTTTGAGCATTTCAAGTGATCGATCAGCGGGGATGATAGCCCGTATGAGGGTATCCTGATTCACCCGTAGCGTGACGATCGTCTCTCTGCCTAATGTCTCCACAGTGTAGATCTCGCCGTTCAGCATAATGGGCATCGTAGCAGAGAGCTGTATGGATTCCGGGCGAATGCCAATATAACCCAGCTCATCATCGCTATACCCTTCGAACAGGGTGCCTTTCATCGACATGAGCGTTCTGGCTTTGTGATAAGGTAAAATATTCATCGGCGGATCGCCCATAAAACCTGCCACGAAGGCATTAGCAGGGTGTCTGTATATTGTTTCAGGTGTGCCGACTTGTTGTATTTTCCCATCTTGCATGACCACCAGGCTATCTGCCAGTGTCATCGCCTCGACTTGATCGTGGGTGACATAGATGGTGGTGATGCCGAGCTGGTGTTGTAAATGTTTGATTTCTGTACGTGTTTCAGTGCGTAAGGCAGCGTCTAAATTCGAGAGTGGCTCATCCATCAAGAACACTTGTGGTTCACGAACAAGGGCACGCCCCAGCGCAACCCGTTGTTGTTGCCCTCCTGATAATTGACGCGGTTTACGCTCTAACAGATGGTCTATTTGTAATTGTTGGGCAATCGTGATTGTGCGTTTGCGTCGGTCTGGGCGTGGTATCTTTTGAGCGATGAGTGGAAACTCAATATTTTGTGCGACGGTCATATGAGGGTAAAGTGCATAATTCTGGAAGACCATTGCAATATCACGATCCCATGCCGGACGTTTCTCTATCTGTTGCTGATTAAGATGGATCATGCCGCTGGTCGGTGTTTCGAGTCCGGCGATCATACGGAGGAGTGTCGTTTTACCACAGCCTGATGGCCCCACAAGGACAGTTAAATCACCCGATTGAAAGCGGTGTGTGGTAGGGTGTACGGCCACAACAGATCCAAATCTTTTACTCAGGTCTTCGATGTTAAGTGATGACATAATACCCGCGACTTCTCATCAATATTTTACAGTTCCTGTGGTTAAACCCCGCACGACCCAGCGCTGAAACACCAATGTAATGGCGATAATAGGCAATAGGGATAGCACAATGGCTGCCGCAACCCACGCCCATTGCAGTTCAAATTGCTGGCTCAAGCTCATGATAGCAGCTGGCACGGTCTGTGCTTCACGCTTGCCGAGTAACAGCGTCAGCGCGAGGATGAACTCTCCCCATGATCCCAGAAAAGCGATGATCCCTGCTGAGAAGAGCGCAGGGGTTGCCAGCGGTAACATCACACGCCAATAGATCGAGAAAGGTGAGAAACCATCTGTCATAGCGGCATCTTCCAGTTCATACGGTAACCCACTGAAATAGGCCGTGAGTAACCATGTGCTGAGCGGAATGTTATAGGCAATATTAGGCAAGATGAGGCTATAGACCGTACCAAGCAAACCAAACTCGCGCATCAATATGAAAGTTGGGTAGATGACGACGACAGGTGGCACCATCCCACCAATTTGCAATAGGATCAACGATTGGACTTTGTAACGAAAGCGCAAACGTGCGATGGCGTAAGCTGATAAAGACGCCAAAAACACAGTAATAATGGTCACTGTAGTCGATACAAACAGGCTATTCATGATGCTATTTTGGATGGTGAACGGCGCTTCTGTGACAGTGGCGTAATTATCGAGGGTGACGGTGTCAGGCAGATACGCTATCGGCAAACGAAATTCTGTTCCGACTGGCTTGAATGAGGTGACCACTAACCAATAAAAAGGTAACAGTGACCAGATTGCCACGACAATAACAATGCCCACCGATACCAGCCCATGTTGCCAACCTTTCATGGGGTGTGACCACGAAGCTGGAGATAGGTCATCACGCGCCGTATGTAGAAAAAGCTCAAGGTCATCACCAGCACAAAGGTCACCAGCGCATAAGCAGAGCCAGCACCAAACTGATTGAAGCGAAAGTAAAATTGATAAGCAAAATAGCTCAACACTTCGGTTCCACCCGTGCCCTGTGTCAGACCATAGACAATATCAAAGGCACGAAATGCATCAATCGTTCGAAACAATAAGGTGGTGATGATGGTGGGCACTAATAAGGGGAGTGTGATATATCGGAAGCGCATCCATGAGCGAGCGCCATCAACCTGTGCCGCCTCATGTAAGCTATCTGGAATGATCGCTAACCCTGACATGAAAAAAATGCTGGTAATCGCTGAGGATTTCCAGACATACGCAAAGACGACACTGTTGGCAGCTAACACCGGTTCAAAAAGAAAGAGTGGCGGTTCGGACACGATGCCCAAATTGACAAGAATCTGTCCAAATAAGCCGACATCGCTATTGAACAACCAGCGGAAAAGCGCCGCATGGATGATGGGCGGGATGGCCCATGGGATGATGATGATGACCCGCAATAAAGCGCGCAAGGGTTTCGCCACAAAGAAGGTCGCCATTGCCATTGCCATGCCAATGACAAATTCTAGTGAGATAGACATAGCGACAAAGTAGAGCGTGAAGCGCAAAGAACGCCAGAATGCGCTATTATCCCATACCGCCTGATAATTCCCCAGACCGATGAAACGCTCCGACGTTAATTCTGTAGTAAACCGCAAATCATACAAGCTAAAGATCAAGGTCTGCCCGATTGGATAGTAAAGAAACAGGCAGACCATCAACAGAGCGGGTAATACAAACAAAATCGCTAATGCAGATTCTTGCCAGCGCATTGCACTTACAACGCATCAATGGCTATACATGCCGCGTCAAGACCCTCTTCAACAGATAAGACACCTGTCAGAATGCCGTGAATATTGTCCTGTATGATCTGCGAGAGTTGCGAGTAACGTGTGCTTTCGGGGCGGGTGATCGCATCGGGTAGCAGACGGGTAATCGCATCGGCATTAGGGAAAGCATCCGTGATGGACTCCAGTTCGTACAGCCCATCATAATATTGTACCGGCCCCCAGGCACGGGCAAAACCCTCTTGCACGTTGATGCCTGCGATAATTTCCATGACATTTAGGGTCTCTTCGTAAGTATCACTGAACGGGTTCATGGCAAAACCAAATCCCCCTGTGGCATTAGCAGATCGTCCGTTTTCCTGTGCTGGATTGCTAGTGATGTCCCATAAGCCACTGATCGCTGTCCGTTCTTCATCATCGAGAAAGGTCACAATATCCGCATTATGACGGAGAAAGATGGCTTGACCTTCGACAAAGCGCACCCGTGAGGCTGCCGCATCCCATGTCACCACTTGGCGGGGTGATACACCACTCTCGATGAGATTCGTCATATAAGTGACGGCATCGATGCCAGCCTGTGAATTGATCGCACAATTACCCGCTTCATCAAAATATTCACCGCCGAAGCCGATAAAAAATTCTGCCCAGACCTGAATGAGTCCTTCTTCGCGAGCACCTGCCCAGACAAAACCGGTTAAGGTCTCATCCTGCGTGGTGATATCCCTTGCTATCTCGAATAACTCATCATACGTGGTTGGCGCATCATAGCCATATGCATCTAAAATATCAGTACGATAGAATAATCCGCCGACACTGCCCCAGAACGGGATAGCAAGTACCTGTTGATCATACGAAAAAATATCAAGTCCACTCGGCACATAATTATCTGTCCAGCCCTCTATCGCTTGATCAAGAGGAACAGCCCAACCGGCTTGCCCAAACTCAAGCACCCAGGGTGTATCCATGCCGTAAATATCAATTGTGCCGTCTTGTGCAGTGAACGCAATCGATAATTGGTCGCGCCAGGCTTCAATAGAATCCGGTGCAATACTCAGTTCAATTTGATAGTTAGGATACCGGTTTGTTACCTCAGTTTGGATGACCTCAAGCGGTGGAGGCCCTTCACCAAATGAGTTTTGCAAGAAGGCGTTGTATGACAGGGTAATGACGACTGTATCATCTTGAGAGTGAGCGCTAACGACTAAGAGAAAGAGTGTGATCACAATAACAATACGGGTTCTAAAATTCAACACGAGTATTTCCACACATTTATATGGGCGATTAACGGTCATATTCTATTCAATCTTTGAGCTTTTTGCCATGTTTCTGCGATGAGATGGCGCATGTCAGACTCGATAAGCGCCATCACTGTTGACTGTGTAGCCTGTATCGGCGTGCCATAGCGTACAGTGACAGTCACTTCGCGATATTGCTCATACATAACCATCAAGGTTGCCGCTACCCAATCGCGGCGTGATTGGGTCTGATAAAGACGAACAAGCGGATGTGCTGTCGCTTTCTGAGAGATCACGCCACCGATTGCAACGGGCAAAATATGTAATTCTGGTATGTGCTTCATGAACAACGACATACTAGATGACCAGGTTGAGAGCTTCTCCTGTGCTGAAATATGCATGGCTGGATCCGGTTCAATCTCGCCCGCAGGGAATAAGATCACCGTATGCCCCGCTCTCAACACAGCTAAGATACGTCGCACAGCCCGCACATTAGTCAAACTAGCCTCATTGACGAAGATGATATACTTTTGAATGTTGTGTAACAGGCTGATGAACGGGTTTTTTTGGGCGACGACATGTATATCTGTCCGTGTGAGGGTGGCGAAGATGGTCATGGCATCTGTCATGCCGGGATGATTACTCACAATTAACAAGGGGCCGGTTTGCGGGATTTGATCTTGATTGAACACCTCTAACGAGGTTGAAAAACGCTCGAGTAACCAGCGTGATCCATCTGCCATCCCATAGGTATCAATATGTTGATCGTATCCGAGGATGGTGTGTGTGATCTGCTGTGCATGTGTCATGAAAAAACGATGAACAAGCGGTTGAATGTAAGGGATGTGATCAATCTGAAAAGCTTCTGCAAAGGACTCAAGATTATGATATACAAGTTGATCAAAGCGGGATTGTGATGAGGGTAACTGCACGGTCGAAGTCCTAATCATGTGGATTACATACAATAAACTTGTGTGACTAGGATGTATTCTATCATGAGTTTTATGGTAGACCGCTGAGACATAACGAAGAAAAGACTCATTAAAGTTTTATGGGGATTAACATTTGTGCTCTGTAGCAATCGATGCTTCCTCGGAAATCGAGTCTATTTCCGAGAAAACACCTTTAATATCACCTGGCCTCTGTGACCTGCCGTCACAGAGCCTTATTTTATCGGTCTACGGTGTAATTACACTCACAAAAAATGCACCAAGATTATTCAAATCAACATCATTGACGCGGAATTCAAGCGTACCGCTTTCGGGTGCGGTGAAATCCCCACCGAGTCCGACAAAGGTTGTGCTTGTGCCGATCCGCATCACTAACGAATGTGGTGGCGCGGATGGTACAGGGAACAAGCTCATATCACTGCCGAGCACTGCCCCACTCGTTGTGACCGGATCACCACCCGCCGGATCAAATATCAGGCTTGAGCAATCAATATCAGGCTGACCACTGGCAACTTTTTCTGTTTCACAATTATCCCAGAAGTTGATTAAGCCTCCGGTACGTAAGGTAAAAGTATCGCCTGCATCAACTGGAATACCTGTATCCCGCCACGTGTTATTAGAGCGGACTAACACCGGAATGCCTACAGGTTCGGGCAACAAGAGTAACGGCAATGACCTGAAATCATCATACTGAAATTCTATGGGTGAACCTGGCTCGCCAGCAACAGACACATAGACCGTGTATCCTGGTTCGATAATCTGGCTCACACCTGCCGATGTAACGGTGACCCTACCATCTAATGTCGTAACCACTAATCGACCACTGATATATTGGATAAAAACGGTACTCCCAATTTCTACTTCGATACCATTAATCAGAAAATTTACTGTGGTATTCGTCGGTGTCTGTATCAAAACGCCATCCGGTGGAACATCAAGACATCCAGAATTGCCTATTCCTGTTTGAAATCCAAAAGCTTGCATGGGTGCAACATAATCATGGTTCATGTCGTTATCAACAATACCTAGCAGGGATACATCCCCATCAATATCGAGTAATTCTGCAAAGACCCACCCTATTCCATCATCTATTTCGATCTGTACCCAGTCGCCAGCGATATTACGTCCCGTTAGCATGATGTCTTGACCGGGTACGAGAGCACCAACTCGAGAAAAATTCGTCCCTGCACCACTGCGGATGTTAATGGTACCTGTGCTAATTGCCGATAAACTTTCTATAAGACGATCTTCCGGTATAACGCGACTGGTAAGTTCAGTTTCGCCAAAAACGACAAAGGTCACATTCTGTCCAGCGATGGTATCCGGTAAATCTGCCTGTAATGAGAGAATTGCAATCCCCCATATTTCATCATTAGAATCATATGGCGACGTCACTATCGAAGCGATCTCGAATATATCAGTGGTATCCCCAACATCTTCCAAGCTATCCACAGGCTCATTATCAAAATTAAGTGCGGTCAACATGTTATTGCCATAACAAATTTCGTTACGCCCTAAATCGTCGCAGTTTTCAGAAACAGCTTCCAGAACTGTTGAAACAACTAACGGGCAAGCGTTTTGTGCGACAACACTCGTTGCTATACTCACAAGTAATATCAGCAAGGGGATACGTTTAGGAGACATCTTCAATCCCTTCTATAATTTGATTGAAATTGATACGAATAGACCAACGTCAACTCTAACATTTGCGATAAGATCACTATACTCTCTTTCATTCAATCTTACAGTAAATGAAATTTAGTGGGGTTTAAACTTGTTTAAATTGCATAAAGAGTAGTACAAATCACAACACGACATACCGGTTCTTCGAGGCATTTTAACGACGTGCAACAACACATTCATATCATACACAACGCTCCTATCGGAGAGACGGATGCGCGCAGTATGATTGCTTATTTCCGCGAAGGGTTTAGTGTGTGGACGCGTACCCCGCACGAGATTCATGACGTGTATATCGACGTGCTATGAACTGATGTGACTCATGCTTTTTTCATTGAACATCATGATTCTGAAACTCTGGCGACATTACGCGCGTCGTTCGTCCTTATAGGCCCTTTTGAGGCAAATTTGCGCTATCAACCTCAAGAGTTCTTCGAATTATATTGTGCGATAGGGTAGTGAAGCACTGTCGGAACGCAACTCGAGTAAAAGCAATGAGCATAAAATCTCGATAATTTGCCAACAAACTGAAATAAAGTAGCACTATTGTTCGTCTGTCAGGGAACGTGCGGAGTACGCTATAATAATAGCCCATACACGGATGTTTGAAGCGATAGACGATGAGCTGGTTACAACAACGTTTAAAAGAGTTAGGCTATACCCATCAGGATTTACAAGCAGCACTGGAAGAAAAAGGGATCAAGCGCGTGCGGGCAACCATCACCGGTTGGACGAACGACAAACCAATCTCCCTAATGAACGATCCTGAACAGGCACGCATCCTCGCTGACATCCTCGATTGGAGTATGCTGGAGATGCTGATAGCTGCCGGCTATGATGTCGGTGTGCCGCCAGAACTCGCCCCCTTCATCGATACCTATAAGGAGGCTAGCCCCAAACAACGCAATTTATTCATTCAGAATCTGCATTTTATTCGTTTGTTCCTGAGCCGCCTGAGTGAAGAAGAATTAGACGAACCCGACGCGGATGAACCACTATTAATGGAATAGAGGCTCATTCAGTATAGATCTGCCACCATGCTCTTGATAGTGGCGAGCAGTTCATCTTGATCGAAACGGCTCTTGATCAGGTAAGCGTCTGCCCCGGCTGCCAGACCATCCTCACGCTGTTGGGGCTTGGCAAGTGAGGTCAACAAAATGACCGGAATGTGGCGCGTGTCGGACGTGCGCTTGAGCAGGCGCGTCAGTTCCAGACCATTCATACGCGGCATCTCCACATCGCTGACGATAATATCCGGCGCAATATCAGCCACCCGCGCCCATGCTTCTGTCCCGTCAATCGCAACGTGTACCTCAAAACCAACGGCTTCGAGAATATTTTTCTCCAGCGTGCGCGTGGTGATCGAGTCATCAACAACTAAAATGCGCGGGGGTCGGTTGATGGGCGCTGGATTGATCGACGCAGGCGAACTACTCACACCGTGCCGATCATAGCCAGTAGCGCGTCGCACCAGATCATTGGTATCCAGCACGATAATCACCTCTCCAGAACCAAGAATAGCGGCTCCTGCCACAAATGGTGCATGAAGTAATTCATCACCAAGAGGCTTGAGTACCAACTCCACTTCATTGAACAATTCATCAACTTCAAAGGCGACAGCACGTTCGGTAGTCTTGAGTGCTAACACTTTAATATCATCTTCACGTCGATCAAGAGTGGGAACATCGAGCAATTTACCCAGCGAGACTAAGGGCATTGGGCGCTCGTTGAGTGTAATCATCTCGTAGCCTTCAGCAGTGAAGATGTCATCGGGTGTGATGGTTTCCATGCGCTCCACCATAGCTGAAGGAACCGCATAATATTCTGTACCGAGGCGCAAAGTGACCACGCTCAGGCGCGTGAGTGAAACCGGTACATATAGGGTGATAGTGGTGCCTTGATTGGGTACGCTATCAATGCTCACCCGTCCGCGCAGGCTCTCGACACGGGTACGAACAATATCCATACCTAAACCACGTCCACTGAGCGCAGTCACCCGTTCGCTAGTAGTCAAGCCAGAGTGAAAGACCAGCATACGAATGTCATCATCAGTGAGCGCCTTTGACTCTTGCGTGGTAATGAGGTTGCGCTCCAATGCCTTGCGCCGAATACGGGAGACATCGAACCCGCGTCCGTCGTCCTGTACGCTGATGGTGATCTCACTACCGCGCTGTTTGACGGAGAGCGTGACGCGCCCCACCGCCGATTTGCCATGTTGACGGCGCGTTGCGGGATCTTCTAAACCATGATCGATGGCGTTACGCAGCAAGTGCATCAGGGGGTCTTTGAGTGCATCGAGGACAGTCTTATCAATCTCAACGGCTACCCCTTGGATTTCGAGATGCAATTGCTTACCAATATCGCGGGCGACATCGCGGGCAAGCCGTTGAAACCCACCCACGATGGTTTCAAAGGGCATCATACGCAAGCTAGAAACGTTGCTCTGGAGTTGATCGGCAAGGGTAGCGAGGTGCATGTTATCCTGCGACAGCACTTGATCGAGGCGTGTTAGCTCGCGGGTAGTGCGTGTGAGATAATCTTCGTTGAACTCCAAAAAGTGAAAAAGTGCATTGAGTTCAGCAGACATGACGTCGGGCTGTTCTTGCAAGCGCCGTGCTAACCGGATATAAGAAGCCCGCGCTGAACGCCATTCCCGTTGCCATCTGATCACATCATGGCGCAGTTGGCTCAACATACGGTGACGATTATCGCCCTGCAAACGCGCCGTGAGCAATTCGCTGGTATCTGCCATCATTTGATCGAGCTTATTGACCGAGACGCGGATCGAATCTTCGGCGGGGCGCAAGAGCATGGTAGAAGCTCCGGGTGATTCAATTGTGCTGGTCATCAGGGCACGCGCAGAAGGCATTTCCGCCAGATCATCATCCGGTAATACAGCCTGCATCTCTTGCAATGTATCGGGTAATATAAAATCAGGCATCTGTTTATCCGCCGCCTGTATAATGCGGAGCATCTGCATCAACACCGCTTCGATGATCTCATCGGAGAGCGGATTACCACTAACTGCCTCTTTAATCAAATCCAAGCCATCGTAGAGCATATCAGCAACATGTGGCGTGATTTCCAGATTATGATGCAAGGCAAGATCGAGAATATCTTCGATGTGATGGCTGATAATCTCGACGGTGTTATAGCCCACAGCACGCCCTGCACCTTTCATACTATGGGCGACGCGGTTCATCTCACGCAAGAGTTGCTCGCGTTCTTCACCGTGTGTCATCTCCACTTTGAGCAAGCCGTTATTGAGGGTGCTGAGATGATCATCAACTTCTTCCCAGAAGATGCTGAGTAATTCGTCCGAGATGGTATCACGGATACCGTGTGCAGGGGTAGTTTGTGTCTTGTTAGCATCCGTCACGGCGGTGAGTTCATCGGTGACCGCGTGAATTTCAGTCGAATCAGTCTGAAGCAAGTCGCTATCCGTGACCGAGCGTTCTCCGCGCACGATAGCGTGCAAATTGGCAATAATTTCATCGGTGATCGCCTGATCTACGGTGTTTTTTTCGATCACATGCTCAATGAGATCAATCCCATCATAGAGCGAATCTCCCATGCCGGGTGTGAGCGTTAATTCTTGCTTTAGGGCTTGATCGAAGATCTGCTCTAGCGCGTGGCTGATTGTTTCAATGAGCGTGTTCCCTACCGAACGCGACGCGCCCTTGATGCTGTGGGCAACACGGCGCATTTCTTTGAGTGTAGCATAACGGTCTGCACCCTTGCTCATTTCTAATTGCAGTAAGCCGTTATTGAGGTTCGCAATCCCCTCACCCACTTCTTCCTTAAAAATATCCAGTAATTCATCGCTCATCAGTCTATCTCATCTTGAGTGTCATGCGGACAGTTAGCATCAGTCGTATTGCAAGCCATCAAGCACATCGTTCACGCGCTTAGCCGTCTCTTTGAGGCGGTTGACACTAGCTTCAACTTGCATAGTACTGCTGACTGTTTCGGTGGTGGCGTGCTTGATGGTGCGCATGGCATCGGTCAATTGATCCATACCGATAGTCTGCTGGCGTGTGCTGGCTGCAATTTGCATCGCCGCCATCGCCGCATCTTCAATCGCTTTCGACAATTCACGGATGGCTTCGCCGGCATTGTTGACTTTGGTCTGTCCGGCATCCACACCCTTACTACCCTCTTCGGTAACCATCACAGCACTGTTGGTGGCGCGTTGGATTTCACCGAGAATCTCGCGCACTTGCACAGTTGCATCACGGTTCTGATCAGCAAGATTACGCACTTCCATCGCCACGACTGCGAAGCCTTTGCCTTCTTCACCGGCACGGGCGGCTTCAACGCTAGCGTTGAGCGCTAACATGCGCGATTGATCAGCAAGGTTGTTCACGGTAGCGATGATCTCACCGATTTGTTGGGTATGCTCGGATAATTCGAGAATGTTATCGGCAATATCTTCTACCCGTCGGCGAATAGTCTCCATCGCTTCGATAGTCTCTTGCACCGAATTGATCCCATTGCGCGAAATATCAACGGAGAGTTGTGCGGTTTCGGCAACGGATTGTGCGCGTTCGGCGGTCTCGGTGACGGTGGCACGCACTTCATTAACGGTAGCAGTGGTCTCGGTGACGACGGCATCCTGTTCGCTCCCCATGGTGATCTGTCGTCCGGTAGCGTTGAGGATTTCCAGCGTGCCAACATCCAACTGGCTGAGCGCCTCGCTAAAGTCTCTAACTACGCCCTGCACCGTATCGAGGGTGCGGTTAGTGGATTGCCCAAGGTGACGCAAAATTTCAGATTCTCGCGATTGATCAGGAGTGGGCAAAGTCAAGCGAGCGCGTAAATCTCCAGATGCCACCTGATTGAGCGCTTCGGTATAGCTGAGTAGCACGTGCTCAACACGCGTGCGATTAGCCACATAAACATAGACCCCACAGGCGATGCCGAACAGGAATGCCAGCAGAGGGATTAACCACAAATTCGGTGGAGGTAAACCGGCTTGATCATTCAAGAAAAAGATGGCAAGCAGACTGGGTAAGGTTACCGCCCCGGCAACAAGCCAGACCACACGGTTCTGTAAGGCACGTATCAAGCGCACTGAGGGTGAAATCGGTGTGCGTTCCATCACTTTTGTCATCATTTTAACTCTTTCCACCGACGATTAAACGTTCATCAGCAAACAAATAGGCGGTATCTAATATCACCAGACGGCGTGCGGTGACACCCCGTGCATAGCGCATATCCACGGCTTCAACGGTCTGGCGAGGAATACGTGCCACATCTTCGACACGCTCGGCAAGCAACGCCAGCGTGAGCGACCCTGATTGCACCATCACAATCTCGGTATAGGCATCATCACTGACTGGTAAGCCCAGAAAACGGCGCAAATCTAAGACACTGATAATTTTACCACGCATATTGATGACACCACGATAAAAATCAGGGATGCCCGGCACACGGGTGATACGTTCCACAGCACGCACGCCTGTAACCACCTCAACCTCAATGCCATAGCGCTCATCACCAGCTCGAAAGACCAGCACCCGATAGATCTGTTCATCGGTATAGGTATCTTCATCACCCTGTGGCATCTCGGCATATTGGCGGGCACGCTCGTCAAACTGTTGTTGACGGATACGTTCACGACGCACTGTTTCTGGTTGTGCGAGTTCATCGCGGAGCGCCTGTAGGTCAGTTGGCATCTGCGTATCGGACATGGTTATTACCCATCACCATTATGATATGGACAGCATCGCCTTACAGTATACACGCCACATCGTATGATGTGATTAGAAAATCCCAACTCAACCTGCTGAGGTGGCAAGACCAACAGGCACATACCGCACAATATGCTATAATGACGCTAGTTTATATCAGGATAGTGAGACTCGTTCATGACCAAAAAAGTAGTCATCCACTCAGAAAAACAGGATTACAAACGAGCAATTTTCGAAATTGTGGAAGCTCAATTGCAGCACGAAGCCCCTGATGGCTCGATGACCGATACCCTCACCCGTTTGAGCTTTGAACGGGGCGATGCTGTCGCGGCAATCATTCATAATCCGGTGGATGATACGCTCTTATTCACTACCCAATTTCGTTATCCGACTTATCATAAAACGCAGGATGGTTGGCTAACAGAAGTACCCGCCGGCATCATCGACAAAGACGAGCTTCCGGTTGATGCGATGCGCCGTGAGATGGAAGAAGAAACCGGTTATGCAGTCGATACGTTGCATCACCTGTATACTTTCTTCTTGAGTCCCGGCGGTTCTTCAGAGCGCATCTTCTTATTCTACGGACGCATCAAAGCCAGTGACAAGATCGGCGCGGGCGGTGGTGTGGTACACGAGGATGAACACATCACCACCACCTATATGACTGTTGATGAGGCACTGACGCGACTGGAGCAACGTGCCTTCACCGATGCCAAGACCATTCTTGGCTTGCAATGGTTACAGATGAACCGCGCCAATCTCGATATCATCGGCAAGGCATGAACTAAAAGCCCGTTTTTGCGCTCTAAGCGCCTGCAGTCAACACCGATTGCACCAGCGCAATCGTCAGTGTGCTTTCGAGGAAAGCCGCCAACGCCAGACCCGGCAAGATCACCCCTAACCACAGCTTGACTGCCCCACCGAGGGCGGTCAACCACGCATGGCCAACGGTCTGATTGCGTGGCGGTTTGGTGATGCTTGCCCCTACATAAAACATGGCGGCAGTAGCAATGACAATGATCGGTATTTCTACGATGCCATGTGGTAAAACGCCAATCAGATAGAGGCTAGCATAACCCGCACTGACCATTTGCACACCGATATACCCTAATAAGATGAACACAATCGGCACGACAACATAGCCAGCAACGCCGAACGTGATGATTGCCAGCACGAAACCAATTGCAAGCACGCGGGCATTATTACCAAGTATCCACCAGAAGCTGAGTTGTTCGGTTCCTGCCTGTAGATTTGTTGTCGAGACAGTTTCGAGCGCGATGGTATTCTGTAACGGTAGTTGATATTGTGGCAACGTGCCGAACCACCACCCCACTAGATAGTACACTACGAATACCCCGACAGTGATCAACAATGCGGGGCCTATCTTGTCGAAGGAATACGGGATAGAGCGCGTGTACCATTCAAGCGGGTTACGCGCCATCGTGCCGTCATCATCATAAGCGAGGATATAGCGCCCTAGCTTCGTGAAGATCGTCAGCAGGTTGAGGTTGTCGATCATGCGCCCCAGCAATTCCTCACGGTTGAAAATGCTGTTGCCCACACGCAAGAGCAAGATCATGACCACCAGCATACCAAAGGCGATCATCCATAGAGCGAGGATACCAAAAGGCGAGCGTGCATCAGGCGCAAGAAAGATCACGATGGCTTCGCCGTTGACGACGAGCGTCATGGGGATAATGATGAAACTCGCCAGCAAGTTCGCCGAGCGCGTCGTCGTCGCCTGACTGGAAACCACCACCGAACCTGCCACCATCACCAGCGCCTGCACAAAGGTTAAGATGTACATCTGCACGATGACCATCGTCGGCGGTAGCGAGTTCTCGCCTACCTGCACCAACAAAAATATATAGAAGCTCATGCCGCCGAAACTGGCGATCATAGGCGGGATCATGGCGGCGAGCATCTTACCAATATACAGTTCGGTATTGGTGAGGGGGGTACTGAGCAGGGGCTCTAAGCTGAGGCGCTCTTTTTCGCCCACAAAGGTTTCAAGCGCGATCACCAGCGAAATCGAGATCGGGAAGAAGCCGACGATCATCAGAAAGAGTGGGATGAATTGCCCGCCGATGAATTCAGCGCCGTAGCGTGTGAGAAAGCCGGCAATCCAATTGGCGGCGGATTGTGCTAAAAACGGGAAGAAGAAGGTTAGGATGATAATCGGTGCGATGATGCGCCAATCGCGCAGGCTATCGCGCACTTCGCGCCGTGTGATGATCAGCGCATTGGCGAAGGTCTGCGTCCAAGAACGGCGCGGGATCGGTTGCGGTATGGTAGTCATCATATTTGCTCCTGTGTTTGCCCTTTTTCGTCTTCTTCAACCACTTGCAGATAAATATCTTCGAGCGTGCGCGTGACCTGTGAGAGTGTCACGATCTCAACGCCCAATTCAACACATCGAGCAATCACCTGCGGGTTGAGTTGTGCTGGTTGTGGTGCGCGATATTGTAACCAGTCTATGCCGTAATTCTCGACTGTGATGAGTGGCGCAAGATCGCGTTCTAAACCATTGAGCACCCCGTTGACGCGCAGTTCCATGATGGGTGTACCAACAAATTGCGATGCCAGTTCGTCAATCGTGCCTTGCGCGATGATGCGCCCGTGACGGATGATGGCGATGCGGTTGGCGAGCATTTGTGCTTCGGTCAGGTTGTGGGTGGTGATGAGGAAGGTACGCTCGTCGCGCTGTAGTTCGAGGATGGCTTCGCGCACCTGTCGTGCACTCTGCGGATCCATCGCCGAAGTGGGTTCATCCAGCAAAAGCACCGGCGGGTTATGGAGCATCGCCCGCACCAGCGCCAATTTTTGCTTCATGCCCTTGCTATATTCGCCCAAACGTTTATCGAGCGCATCATCCAAGCCAAAACGCGCCATCAGATCATAAGCGCGTTGATAGCGTTGTGCTTTAGGGATATGATAAATTTCAGCGAAAAAGCTCAGGTATTCGATGCTCTTCATGCGCTGATACAAGCCGTGTTGTTCGGTCAGCACGCCCACTTGAGCGCGTACTTGTTCGGGATGGGTGTTCACATCATAGCCGGCGACTTTCGCCCAACCGGATGTGGGTGGCAGGATGCTGGTCATCATGCGAACGGTGGTGGTTTTACCCGCACCATTGGGGCCCAGCATCGCCAGCACTTCGCCCGGCTCAACCTTGAGTGTCACGCCTTGCACTGCCTTAAAATCATCATAATGTTTGGTGAGTTGATAGGTTTCGATCATCGTTTGTCTTTGCCTTTGCAGTTGCTAAGCACCATTATGACATAGACGGCACAAGCATCATAGCGAGAGGCGGTGAGGATTCGATGAGTTGTGGTGACATCAGGCTTTCTTGTATCGCTTTGATGAATCTTATCTTGTATTCAAACCATCATCTATTTCCTTGTAGGAAAGCCCTTCTCAAGCCATAATACATAGAGTGACGTACACGAGCAGAGAATTAATCACCATTTCAAAAGCAACTACCAACGTTCTCGAATATCGAATTAATTAAGCAAATTGTTGCGAGTATTTGTCTGCTGATCAAAGGTGCGTCCAGCATGTTGACAATGAGAAATCTATGTCGCTTTAAGGAGCTAAATGCTATGATATCACCCTTTGACCAGAGGCTCGACCGCAATATCTATCCCACTATTAAATGGAATCGAGAACGGATCGCTGATACGTTTGGGAACTCCGATGCCTTGCCTTTCTGGGTGGCGGATATGGATATGCTCGCACCTGATGCGGTGATAAAAAGTCTAATCGCACGTGCTGAACACGGCATCTATGGTTATGAGTTCCGCCCCGATACGCTCATAGATGCCTTCCTTGCGTGGTATCATGAGCGCCACCAGTGGCATATTAACCCTATCCACATCGAGCAAACACCGAGCATCCTGAATGCTATTACCATACTCATTGACCAGCAGACCGACAAAAACGATGGCATCATCATTCAACCACCTGTCTTCTTCGAGTTCAACATGGTCATTAAAGCCAATCAGCGCCAACGTGTGAAGAATCCTCTCAAGTTAGTTGACGGGCGTTATGAAATCGACTTCGATGATTTAAAAGAACACGCCTCGCAATCCCGTAACAAGATGATGATTGTTTGCAACCCACATAATCCTGTGGGGCGTGTGTGGACGCGGGAGGAATTGGCGCAGATGGCAGAGATTTGTATGCGTCATGATGTTTTGCTGGTATCTGACGAGATTCACGGCGACATTGTTTATGCACCACATACGTATACCCCGCTTGCGTCCATTTCGGACGAGATTGCACAAAGGACGGTGACACTGGTCACACCTGCTAAAACATTCAATTTGGCGGGTATAGTGGATGCTTTCGCCATCATCGCTAACGATACCTACCGCGAGCGCTTCCATGACTTCGCGCATCGCTTTCAGATCAACAAGACTAACGTATTCACATCGGCAGCGATGCTGGCAGCATATCGTGAGGGTGGTGCTTGGCTAGACGATGTGCTGGCATATTTACAGGACAATATCGCCTTCATTCGTGATTATCTGGCGCAGAACATCCCGCAAGTGAAACTGGTTGAGCCTGAAGGGACGTATCTCATATGGCTGGATTTCACGGCATTAGAGATAGACCCCAGCGACCTCGCAACCTTCCTCGCACAAGAAGCCGGTCTGGCGCTGAATGCAGGGCATTGGTTTGGGCGTGAAGGAGCAGGCTATGCGCGCATGAACATCGCCGCTCCGCGTCGTCTCATCGAAGAAGGGTTGGCACGTCTGGCTAAGGCAGTTCAAAATCGCCACTAAGCAACGTGTAAGATATTCAGCAAACTTATCGACAAACCCTGTTAAATTCTGTAAAATGAATAAGCCTACTAAGGTATCCCACATATCGCGATCTTGTTTTTCAGAAAGAGGATTGTCAATTGAATAATTTGCCCTGTTCTTGGCTGTCGCCAAAACTGGAAAGCCGTGTCTTCTTGCAAAAAGGTGGACATGGTGTTTTTGCTACGCAAGCTATCCCCAAAGGCGAGCTTGTAGCGATGTTTGGAGGCACAGTGGTCAATTACGATCAACTGGTGTCATTTCCGGAGAATTTGCAACAGCTGAGTATTCAGGTTGAGGATGATCTGTTTCTCGTGTCAACGATTGTCGGGCCGGGCGATCACTTCAATCATTCTTGCCAGCCGAACGTTGGCATGGATGGTCAGATTGGGTTGGTGGCGATGCACGCCATTGATGTTGGCGAGGAGATCACCTTCGATTATGCGATGTGCGATTCCGCGCCTTATGATGAGTTCGAGTGCCGTTGTGGTGCGATTGAATGCCGTCAGCACGTCACCGGCGATGATTGGAAGCGCCCTGAATTGTGGGACAAATACGACGGTTATTTTTCACCCTATTTGCAACGCAAAATTGACCTGATGCGCGAGCAAGAAGGATATGCCACAGTCAACGGTCACAAAGGCTGACTGAGCACGAACAGATTCAGCACCAATTAAAACGACCTATCCACACACGCGATAGGTCGTTTTTTATTAGATAGCCGGTCTTTTTAAGCGGCTTCAGGGCTAGTTTCACCCGTGGAGGCTTCGTAGGTGTCGTAGGGGTTGTTATTGCGGCGCACAAAGAACGCAACGACCGCCAGCACAAAGACCACCGCCGAAATCACCTGTGCGCTGTTGATCTCAGTGCCGGGGAAATACGCAATTTCAATACGCAAGAACTCTAAGAAGAAGCGGATAAACGCATATTGCGCCAGATAGAGCAGGAAGAAATCCCCCGCACGGAAGCGATCACGGAAGCGGTTATAGAGGTTAAACAGCACCACGAAGGCGATCAAGTTCCAGAGCGATTCGTACAGGAACAGGGGATGGAAATTGCCATCGTATTGGGCGGCGGTATAAGGGGGTACACGCTTGCCCGGATCGATGGCGATGCCCCACGGCAGATCAGTGGGTGTGCCGTATAATTCCTGATTGATGTAGTTCGCCCAGCGTCCGATACCCTGCGCCAATGGTAAGACGATGCCAGCGAAATCAAGCCATGGGCTGACCTTCATGCCTTCTGATGGGAAGGTGGTCTCGAAACGTGGGATCTGGAACGGTGTGACGTCGCGCCCGCCAATCTTCTGGAACAGCGCAACAAAGACCCACGCAACAGCTTCGAAGATAATCGCCACTGGCAAGAAAATATAGTGGAAAAAGAGTGCGACGCGGTTATGCAAGGGGCCAAAGTATAACCACACACCGAGCAAGCCACCGATCACCGCGCCGAAGATGTGCAAGCCACCGCTCCAGACGGCAATCGCGCCATTTTCCAGATTGAAGAAATTCTGGAAGAACCACGCGGTATCATAGCAGACGGTTGAGGGGCCAACGATGGCATCGGGACTACAACCGGCAGTCAATGAGACTGGTGGGAATAGCACGAACCACAGACGAGCAAAGACGATACCGGGGAAGATTGCCCAGGTGAGCGCCCCCCAGATGTGATCGGAATCGCGTCCAGCGCGTTCGGCAAGGCGCGATGCAATATAGGCGGCGATCAACATCGCACTGACGATGATGATGCCGTAATAACGGATCTGTACTTCCTGATTACCAAAATTTAGAAGAATATATTCGGCTTGAAATTCCATTTTTTATTCGCCTCTGTTTTGAAAAGACTGATAGACATACCATATACGCTGTATTGCTGTCAGGTTTGTGCCGACAGCCAGCAATAGCACCCCAAAATCAAGCAAAATGGGGAAAAGCAACATGATAAAGATGACAGCAATACGTTCCATGCGGGTGAACCACCCCACTTTACAATCCAGCCCCAAGCCCTCGGCACGGGCGCGGGTATAACTGACCAGCATTGCCCCGATTAACGCGGCTTGTGCCAGCAAGAACATATCAAAGCGGTCAATCACTGCAAAATGATAACTCAAAGCGGCAAAAATAAAACCGTCAGCATAACGATCTAAAGTGGAATCGAGCATTGCCCCGAACCGATTCTGACGTTGCATGGCACGCGCCACGGCTCCATCGAGCGCATCCATGGGTAAGGCTAGCACCAACCACAGCACGCCCATGCGCATCTGCCCCTGTGCGATGAACACCGACGCGACGAAAACTAGTACCCAACCAAAAAACGTGATGGCATCGGGATGAATGCCCACACCGTGTAAGGCGGCACCGAGTGAACCGGTCAAACCGTCTGTCCATGCCCGCGCCATATCGGACAGGGTGCGTTTTTCAGTATCAGTTGGGGATTGCCGCACGCGATTTTTCTCCGCTACTTGATGAGTGATCGTCATAGTTGTACATGACAATGGGCAAACACTCAAGAGAAGGTAGCCATTTGTGGAAAATAATCCTATGAAGTGTGAGGCGGTTTTTGTATAATACAGGTCTATTCGGGGCGTGGCGCAGCCCGGCTAGCGCGCACCGTTCGGGTCGGTGAGGTCGTGGGTTCAAATCCCGCCGCCCCGACTAGTAAAAAGCCTCTGTCATACGGCAGAGTTTTTTTTGTTGGGTGTATATACACTTACTAGAATGCAATCATAAGATCAACGATAACTTTTTTGCCTAAAGATCGTGACATCTCTCGATTAATCCATTCATGCCGAATACGGTCTTTCAAAAATGTGAGATCTTGGGAAGTGTTTACATACACAAAAATTACTATATTGTCTTTATTTTCTTCAACATGATATATCTGGCAACTATCCATTTTCTGCGCCATTCCATGAAGCTTTCCAGCACTATAAGCATCTCGATATTTATCTTCATTGAGAATTTTCAATTCATTCCATGCTTCATATACAGTAAGTAATGAAATAGTTTCCTTGCCAGTGTTGTAAATGTCTATTGATTCTTCCACTCCATTTATTAGAGTTTCTACACCTTTGTCAAACTCATTTCGTCTAATCTCAATAGCTTGTAAAAAATGTAATTGCCTTGTAGATTCAGGCAACTCCCCCTCATCAGGTATCTTTGCATCATCAAACAACACGGGAATAGTTAGAACATCATTTGCTAAAGCTTGTTCTATTTCAATTCGCAGGTAATCATTTTCTTGATCAATTCGATCCTGTAATATTTCTAACCACTTTGTACCAATTAAAACAAGAACCACATCACTTTTGAGAATTTCATCACGAATATACTCACGAAAGTCAAATCCAAGAGGGATTTTCCCTATGTCAATAAAAATTTGTTCTTCACCATACTTCTGAGAAAGAACATCTTTTAACCGATCTGCAAAATGTGCATTATCATTTCGACGATAAGATATGAAAATTCGTGGCATGGATTGATCTCTAGTATTCACTTTGGTTTAATCAATAATAACACATCCTTTTGAGGACATGCTGTTCAAATTCTATTTCATCAATTCATCATGCAGGACAATTAAAACATTACATCATCCTGCATATAATTTACTTTTCACACATCAAGATGAGCGATCAATCCCGCTTGGCAGTTCAACCGGCACGTAGTCTTCTTGCCACCAGCCTGGATAGTCTGCGACTGCCCCATCGAAATAGTTATCGAGGATACGGCGGGCAATCGGCGTGCTGACCTCCGAACCTTCGCGGGAGTTGGGCACGACGACCACCACCGCAATTTGTGGATTATCGGCAGGTGCAAAAGCGACATACCAAGAATTGGGCGCACCGGCAGTCTGTGCGGTGCCGGTTTTACCACAAGAGGTGTAACTCGGTGGAGTGCGATTTTGGGCGAAGCTAGAGATGGACGTGCCGAATTCGTCATCGACAGGCACATCACACATGCCCTCACGCACCACGCGCAATGCCATCTCGCTGACACCCAATTCATCGAAGATAGTCGGTTCGATGCGCTCAATCAGGGGATCACCATCTGTACCACCTACCTGCTCGACAATATACGGTTGATAGAGCGTGCCACCATTGGCGACGGCGGCAACCAGACGCACCATCTGGATAGCAGTCACCTGTGTATCTCCCTGACCGATCACGTCGTTGATGGCGGTGGTGATGTTGTTGGGTTGTGGGATCACACCGCGTGCTTCTGCATTAACTGCAATGTTATCCAGACCGATGATGCGCGTGCGCTGACCGAAACCCCATCCGGTGAGGTAATCTGCCAGCAGGTTAGAGCGTTGCTGGTACATCAGCGCCCCTACTTCCCAGAAGAAGGGGTTACAGGAGGTGGTGAGTGCGGTGGTCATTGTAATATCGCCGGCAGGGTCACGCTCGCTGACCACGCGCCAATCTTCGCGGATGCCGCCCGTATCCCCATATTGGGAACCATCCCACGTCAATTCACAGGAGAAAATTCGCTCTTCATCCCAGATACCGGCATCGGCGGCGGCAAGCGCGGACATCACTTTGAATACCGATCCGGGCGCGTATTGCTCGGAGTAGGCGCGGTTAGTGATAGCGGGCCCTACGGGCAAAAAGCGCCCATTACTGAAGGCATTGCTAATCTGTGCCGGTGCGGCAGCATTGGTGGTATTGGTGCTGTAATAGGCGCTCTCCGGCAGGAAGATACGCGGATCATACGTCGGGAAGCTGAACATCGAGAGGATTGCGCCATTGTTGACATCCATCACTACGGCGGCGCCACCGGTGGCACGTGTCGCCCAGTTGTTACCGGCGAAATTCCACGCATCGATAAATGCCTGAGCAGTATCCCATTGTAGCTGACGGTCAATCGTCAGCGTCACCGAAGTCGATTCGCTACCTGTGGTTGACCCTAACTCGCGCAAGATCACCCCGCTAGAATCAATCAAGCGCAGGGATTGTGAGGGCACACCGGCTAACACATCCTGATACGTGAATTCCACGCCAGATAAACCGACAAGATCGCGATCACTGTAGCCACGCTCGCGCCAGTAATCGACATTCAACGCGCCCTCCAAGGGTACTGACCCAATATAGCCGGTGATGTGTGCCGCTGCGCCATGTCCGAAGTAGGTGCGTCCGGTGCGGGCTTGTACTTTGGAACCGATGAACTCAACTTCAAGATCGGTACGGCAGAGTTGCTCTAAATCTGCTCGATAGCGGTTATAGGTCTCGCCATCAATCTCACCGACGAAGAAGGCAGAATCAGCGGCGCGGTAGTCGACATAAAGCGATTCAAAGTATGAGATCGGACGTAAGGTGATGCGTGAGAGCAGTGACGTACAGGCTTCCTCGTCATTCATCTGCGAGAGTACCATGATTAAACCGTAGGTGGTGCCGGTCTGATTGACCAGCAATTGTCCGTTGGTGTCATAGATATTCCCGCGTGGCGCGAATTGCCGGTTGGGGTCAAGGCGCACGTTAGCCGTCATGCCGTTGATAATATCCATCGGTGACCAGGCAACTGACCAGCGCCCGTTATCTTGCACCAGACGCATCGTGCGTCCAATGTCTTCGATCTCACCAAAAGTTTCGGTTTCCAGTGTGACATCATAGTCTACAGACGCGGATGTTCCCTGCACCTGTACCTCATTGATGGTATAGCGAATGCTGTTGAAGCCTATATCATCATGTGTATCATCGTATTGCTCGCGGAACTCATCGAGGTCATAGACTTCGACAGAGCGCGGGTGCAATAGACCATGCATAGTGTCGAAGGCTTCTGTTTGCCACGCTTCGAGGAAGTTTTCGACAGTTTCCTGTGGGGTTAACCCTGCCTGAGCGAGCGGTTGCTCGTTGTCGTTCGTTGAGCTGGCACTGCTCAAGGCTGGCAGAGCATCGCAGGCAGTCAGCATGGTGAACATCATCACACTCAGCATGAGGCGGATTGATAATCTCATAGGTTTCATCGCTACCTTTTGCACACTAGTTTGTCTGTGCGAGCCATTGCCCCACAGGTTCATGCAGGATGACGGCTTACTCTCTCACTATAGCGCCGTGATTTTCGAAAGTCTAGGCACGGCGTTAGGCGTAGGCAAGGCGTAATCTGAGTATAATAGAAAATGAAACGTTCAATTTATGCCTGCACCTTATCCGATAATTTTTTATAATCGGCTGTGGTGCATTTGGTATTTCATATCAGGGGTAACATGCGTATCAATCAATTCAATCAACTGTATACAGTGTGACACTATGGTAACAGAAACATGGCTCACTATCACACAACGCCTGAGACAAACGCCACAGATCACAGAAGCTATCGATCTCTTGCTAGATTGGACCGCGCAGAGATACGGTGATGCATACCTCATCATATCCGATGATTTTTTCAGATCAACAAACGACGATGAGAACAATCCCTATACGAGATGGTTGCAAGAGCCCAATCATTGGCAGGACATCACAACACCCCAACAAACTGATGAAGCACTGCTGATCCCCATCATTTATGGTGGGCGCGTGCAGGGGATGTTGATCACCGAGAGTGTAGATTCCGATGCGCTGGTATTGGTCAGTGTGGTGGATGTGCTGGCGATGCGCTTTGATCTAACGTTTGTGACAGATTTATTCGAGCGAGGACATGCACTGCTCGCCGATTGTGCGCAAGCCCATCAACTGGATGGATTACTTGAACAACTTGTTGTGGATATCGCCGATTTGATGACAGCAGTTGCTGTGACAATCGTGCGTGCTGATAACGCACAGGTCATCGCGCATCATCCCCCCCACACTGATTCACTGGCAAGATCTGTCGTCGAGCCAAACTGGCAACATCTACGCGCTGAACACCTCTTGCTGATACCAACAGAAGACAGTCAGCATGTGCTGATCCTCATCGAACACGAGGGGCAAGTAGAGGGTGCGCTGGTCATTGAGCTGGCAGAGAACACAACGAAGCGTCAATTGCTCGATTGTGAGCGTCAGGTATTGCGGCTAATCGCTGATGGGATCGGACGCGCACAGCAACGCCTCACTACCGCAATTGACATCGGCTTATCTGCCGAATCGCTCCTGTATCAGTTAATCGATAACGCTCATATTGCCATTGATATTCATACCCTCGAGGGTACGGTAGTCTACCGTAATGCCGCGTGGGATCGTATCTTTTTATCGCAGGAACAGGATGACCCGACCTTCACTGATCGCCTGTTGAGCAAAGATCACAATATGCCACAAGACCTGATCTACCCGACTGCGGCGCGCAGTCAGGGGTGGACAAACTTTATCACGCTACAACGCAAAGATAATTCACTATTTGATGCGCATGTCTCAATTGTTGCTTTGCGCGATGCAGACGGTGACATTGTCGGTTACAGCACTATCACCAATGATATGACGGATTTGCACCATGTGATGGATGCCTTACAGGCGCAAACGATGCGCCTTGCTACTGCCGCTAGCGTATCACAGGCGATCATCACCACAGCAGATGTGAAAACATTATCCGAGAATGTGCTGAGTTTGATCTGTATTCAATTCGATTATGACTTCGCGCAAATCTGGATGATTAACCCTGAACGATCAAGCTTCACCTGTGAGATGGCTTGTGATGCGAACGGTGAGATCATGCCGACGGTCATCGGGCAAACACGCAGTATCGACGCGGGTAGTGCGTTCCAATGGGTGATTACCAACAAGCGTCAGTTACACATCACAGATACTGATCGTGACCCGCGCCATCAGCAACATCCGACCTTACCCGAAGTAAGCTCCGAACTGGTGATCTTATTACAAAAACCGGATCAGATCGTTGGTTTGCTGGTCGTGCAGAGCAAACAACGGGATGCCTTTGCCTCCGATGATGCCGACGTATTACAGAGCATTGCCGATCAACTGGCAATTGCGATTTACAACGCCAGCCTATTCACACAATTGCGCGAGCGCCTCGCAGATATGAGCGCAATGGGTGAAGTGACTTTATTGGTGCAAGCCGCTTTCGACTTAGATGGGTTGATCCGGCGCATTTATGAGGCAATGCGACGGGTGCATCCTGATGGCGATTTCACTTTTGTGACGTATCATGCACGCACGCAAAGCCTCAACATCAACAGCTATCAAAACGGTCAATTAAAGCAAGAAACCCGTCCACTTGGCGATCATGATCTGATCTCACAGATGATTATTCAAGCCGCCCCCATCTTCTGGCGTAACCCGGATGAACGCGCCGCTACCGCACGGTATTTCGGAATCTCATTGGCTGATTTGCCCTCCTCATTGCTCGGTTTGCCGATCATCGCCAAAGATGAGATATTGGGCGGGATTATCACGCAAAGTGAACTGAATACGACGTTCGATGAGAATGATTTACAATTCATGCTCAATTTATCGAATAGCGTCGCCTTTGCACTTGAGAATATGCAACTGATTGACGATACTCGCCAGCGCGTGCATGAGATGGAAATCATCAATAGCATCAGCCACACGCTCTCCGAGACCTTCGGCATGAGTGACATGTGGGATCAACTACTGACTGAACTCGAAGAATTATTCCCGCATGGTGTGGTGACGGTTGCGCTCTATGATCAGCGTTTTGATCTGTTACACGTACCACAGACAATTCAGCGCAGTACCATCTTATTACCTCCGCCGGAATTGCTGGCACGGGTCGTAGTTGAACACGGTATCACACTCGATTTCCCAGACCTCACACAAGCCGATGAGCGCCTGAACCATCTCGGTATTGATCCGTTCGATCTTGATACCGTCGCGGTGCGCTCCTGGATGGGTGCTCCTTTGAAAAACCGTGAGAACGAGAGCATCGGCGTAATTGCTCTACAGAGCGATCACGCGGAGACATTCTCTGACCGTGATCTATCTTTATTGCATATGGTCGCGGCACAGACTTCGCTGGCACTGGCTAACGTTTTTCTGCTGAATGCCGAGCAGAAGCGTCGTGAGGTTGCCAACAGTTTGATCGACATGGGGCGTGTCGTCACATCCACCTTGAATATTGATGATGTGCTGACGCGCATTCTCGAACAAACTGCTCGCTTGCTCACTTATGATCGCGCTACAATCTTAATTCCTTCCAAGCCAGATCAGTTGAACTGGATGACCGTTCACGCTGTCGAGGGTTTCGATCCCCGTTATATCTGGCAACAGATTGCCATTGATGACACCAGCCCGTTGGCACAAGTCATTCAATCACAGGAACCGCTGACATTACCCAACATTCAGGCGGTCGGTGAATGGCAGCGACAACCGGCGATGCTCACAGCGGGTACTGTGCAATCGTGGATGGGGGTGCCTTTGGTGATTCAGTCGCGGGTAATCGGAGTATTATCGTTCGATACTGCCGACGAGATCGCTTATCAGCAAGAAGATGCCACGCCTATCTTCGCACTAGCACGGCAAGCCTCAATTGCTATTGAGAACGCTCGCTTGCACACAGAATTAGAAAAGCATGTCGTCTCATTACAGTTACGCACCGAACGGCTAGCGACGATGCATCATCTGGCGAATTATGTCAGCTCGTCGCTCTCCCAATCGGCAATCTTAGATTATGCCACGCGACTGCTCATCGATCTGTTCAAGACGAAATATGCATCAGTCATTCGTATCAATGAGACCGATGGACATGGCTATTTAGTCGCCGAATATCCGCGCACGGAGTGGTTTGGACAAACTGTGACGCATAAAGGGTCATCGGTTGACCAGCACTTGAAGCAATGGACAGAGCGTAGGATTGCTAGTCGTATCTATCCAGATAATATACCGCCTGAAATGCCTTATCTGACACGCTTTAACAATGGCTATATCATTGCACCACTGCTCGCCCATGAAAACACACTCGGTTATATCTTGTTGGAACTCGACAATCTGCACACGGCGTTTGACGATGAAAATTTTGAGACCTTCATGACGATCAGCGCACAGATTGCGCTTGCTATCCGCAACGCGGAACTCTTTCAGGATGCGTTAGAAGCCAACCGCCTCAAGAGTGAATTCCTCGCAAACGTCAGCCATGAATTACGGACACCTCTCAACGCGATCATCGGCTACAGTGAGTTGTTGCTCGGTGGCACATATGGCGAACTTGATGAGCGACAGGAAGATCGCCTCGAACGTGTTTTCCGTAGTGGACGACAACTCTTGACCATCATCAACGACATCCTTGATCTATCCAAGATTGAATCGGGACGCATGGAATTATCATTACAAGAACAGCCCATTAATCCGTTAATTTTAGAGGCGATCAATACAATCCAACCACAAGCTGATCATAAAAATTTGTCGGTTGTTGTCCATATTGCTGACGCACTCCCTCCGGTTTATATTGATGTTCAGCGTATCCGGCAAGTATTGATTAACTTGCTGAGCAATGCAGTCAAGTTCACCAAAGAAGGCGAAGTCGGTGTGGTTATCAAAGGTGTAACACTCAACCAACCCGATTTTCCAGATTTACCCGCTCACATGATGGTAAAAGACAATCAGTGGTTGTATCTCAGCATCACTGATACGGGAATTGGCATTGCCGAGAAAGATCAACAATTGATCTTCGACGCATTCACACAGGCTGATGGCTCGACTATCCGTGAATATGAGGGAACCGGTCTCGGTCTAGCGATCACACAACGTCTGATCAAAATGCATGACGGGCATATCTGGCTCGATAGCACGCTAGGACGAGGCAGTACCTTTCACATTTTGCTCCCGAGTGCCCAGACGTTACAACACTCGCGCTATGCGCTGGACCCAGATGACGAGCGCCCACTCATTCTGATGGTCGATGAAGATGAGATGACGCTCCAATTGATGTCGGAGTATCTTAGCCCTGAGCAGTATCAGGTTATCACCACCCGCAAAGTGAGTGAAATTTTCGAAATCGCGACAGAAGTCCCGCCCCAGCTCATCATCGCAGACTTGATGATGCCCAACATCAAAGGCTTGGAGCTGTTACAGATACTTAAAGATGACCCACTGACGGCTGATGTGCCAGTCATCGTCTGTTCTATCCTTGACCGTGAAATGCAGTCGTTGATGATGGGTGCAGCAGGCTTCATCAAGAAACCTGTTATTCGCCGGGATCTCCTATCATTATTGGAGACTCTGCTCTAAAATAAACGATATGAAACAGATACCACTATTTGTTTATGGCACATTGTTGGACATAAGCGTACAGCGAGCGTTACTAGGGCGTACAATCGAAGGCACGCCTGACCGTCTCGCCGATTATGTGATGAACTATATGTTATTGCCTCCGTATCCAGTAGCAATACCGGCAGAGGGACATTATATCATCGGTCAGGTGTTGACCATCAAGCACGATGAATTGCGTCGTCTCGATCAGTATGAAGGGGAGTGTTATCAGCGGATTGAGATCACACTTGAGAGCGGTCAACGCGCCTGGGTCTATGTCGGACATCCCGATTGTTATGATATAGTTCCCTCTCAAGACGGCTCATAAACTCTCGCTGTGAATATGAATATCCTCTTGATTTCACGTTGTCCGCCCTATCCATTGCATCTGGGGGATCGGCTAATTATCTGGCATCTGGCGCGGGAACTATCGCAACAGGGACATCGCTTAACCTTGCTAGCACTAACCCAATACCCGGAAGATACCGAACAGATCAAGGCATATGAGGGCTTCTTCGAGGGAGTTGAGCTATTCTCCGAACGTCCGCGCACACCGATGATGTACCTCAGACGTCTGTTGGGGCAACATCACCCACAACGCGCTGAGCAAGCGTGGCAGGGTGATTTATGGCGGGCGATTGAAGCCCAACTGGCACGCCAGCATTTCGACGTGATACACCTGTTCGGCGGGGTACATGTGTATGAGTTCGCCCATCTAGTTCAGCATCTGCCGACGGTGATCACGCCCTATGAATCGTATAGTTTATATTTACAACGCGCCCTCACGCAGAAGCCTCAGGTGATGCTCTGGTTCAACTGGCAGATAGCGCAACAATACGAACGCTGGATGTTTGCGACGTATCAGCATGTGGTGGTCTTGACCGAACAGGATCAGTCGGCTTTATTGCAACTCAACCCCGCGCTGGACGTGCATGTGATCCCGAACGGCATCGCCCTTGATGAGTTCACAATGCCGACAGCACCGCGCCAGCCGAACACCCTGCTATTCGTCGGTAATTACGACTACCCGCCCAATCACGATGCCGGTTTACTGCTTGCCCACGATATTTTCCCGCAGGTGCGCCAGCAGATTCCCGATGCCCACCTGCAATTAGTCGGCAATGCGCCCCCGCCAGATTTACAGGCTTATGCCTCAGATCACATCACGATCACCGGACGGGTGCCCCGCGTGCAAGATTATCTGGCAAGCGCGACCGTCTTTGTCTCGCCTTTGCGTGTGGGAGCAGGGATCAAGAATAAGGTGTTAGAGGCGATGGCAATGGGCATTCCGTTAGTGGCAACCCCCCTGAGCATGGAAGGCATCGACGCTGAAGATGGGCGCGATGTGCTAGTTACCCCTGTAGAGAAGATGGCTGAGGCAATTGTCGCACTCCTACGTGATGAAAGACAACAGCGCACCCTCGCCACCCATGCTCGCGCCATCATCGAAAAACACTATAGCTGGCAAGGTGTCGCGCAACAATATCAGGCACTCTATCAACAGGCTCGCTCATCTTGATGTGAATCTCATAGTTGTTTGCTATGCTGTGAGCATCTTGTTCAAACGATCACATGAGGGTATTTGTATATGGAACATCGGCGTAACAGAGGCTCTATCGGCCGTACTTTTATGGGCACATTTTTCATCATCATCGGCATTATCTTCTGCACCGCCACATCCATCGGTGCGATTGACTTTTACTGTCGTGCGGATATTAACCACTGGATGCCGATTTATCCCGATGCGGAACTGGTTGAGACACAAGAGAACGGTTTCTTTCGTCCACGCGCTTCAGGGATCACACAACAAATCTATCACACATCGGATGATACCTTGACCGTGCGCAACTGGTACCGAGATTATCGCATAGAGATCACGCAGGGACTCTTTTCAGAGAACCCGAATGCGCCCGCATCGGGGATTGCCACCACGAATTTTCAGATCAGCGAAGACTCAGAGCGCGGTGGCTCACGCATCACCTACTACAGCGAATGCGCGTATAGATAAGGGGATGAGCTAGCGACGGAGTCGTTATGCCTTCGTCGCTAGCAAATGGCTTACAGATCAGGCGCGGACCGGTGTATGAACGATCGCATCAACCACTTCAGCTGCCATCTTATAGCGTCCACTCGGGATCACATACGCACCCTGCACGTAATCGCGCATATCGCGCAGGATTTCGATAGCAATCTGGGCGCCAACTTCAGCAACCGCATCGCCGGCATCTTCTAAACGGGCGAAAATCGCATCGGGGATGATGATACCCGGCACTTCGTTATGCAAGAAACGCGCATATTTCAGGCTATGCAGGGGGATCAAGCCCATGATGACCGGTAGCTTGAAATCTTCATCAGTGATCTCGCGGTAGCGTTTGATAAAGGCTTCTATGCGCGGGGGATCAAAGACTGCTTGACCAAGTGCGAAATCTGCGCCACCTTCGAGCTTCTTGAGCAAAACTTTGATCTCCCGATCAAGGTTATCTGCCGCCATGTTGAGCGCACAGCCAACCGTGAAATTGGTCGGTACACCGATACTGTTACCGGCCATATCACGCCCGTTATTGAGATCTTGTTTGATGACTGAGATCAAGTTACTGGGCACGATGTCATAAGAATCCATCGCTTCAGGATAATCACCGATGCGCGTCGGATCCCCCATAGTGACAAACAAGTTCCGCAAGCCGAGCGCATGCGCCGCCAACAGATCACCCTGCACGCGCAGGATATTGCGTCCGCGTGTGGGGAAGTGCAACACCGTCTCAATGCCCACACGATCTTGCAAGAGATGGCTGACCGCCCAGGCACTCATCTTCATCTTGGCGGCGGGGGTATCAGCGACATCGATGGCGAAGGCACCGGCATCGCGCAGTAGACGCGCCTCACGCAACATGGTCTCGGTATCGTAACCACGCGGCGGGGTCATCTCGACGGTGACGGTGAATTTACCTTCTTGTAAGCGACGCGCCAGATCAGTGGGATGGGTGTGTTGGGGCGCACGCTCGTTTTCATCGTGATTGACGATTTGTAGCTCTGGTATCGCGCGGGTGGGATCATCCAGCGCCTGACGCATCGCGGCAATGTGTTGCGGTGTCGTGCCACAGCACCCGCCGATGATCTGCGCACCAATCTCGCGCAAGGTGAGCGCATAATCGCCGAAGTATTCGGCGGTGGCTGGATACATGGCTCGTCCACCAACTGTCAACGGGAAGCCGGCGTTGGGAAGTGCGCTGAAGCGTGCTTCTGGCACGGCGCTGTGCATCGTCTGTAAGATTTGTGATATTTGTGAAGGGCCTGTGCCACAATTGACGCCAATCACCGTCGCACCGGTCTGATGTAGATCACTGGCGACCCGTGCCGGATTATGACCGGTTGAAGTGATGTCATCAGTAGAGAATGTCGCCTGTGCGATGATCGGTATCCCAGCATCAAGGGCGCGGGCAGTCTCGACTGCCAGCATCAGCTCATCGTGATTGTTGAACGTCTCGAACAATAGCACATCGACATCTTCAACTAATAAGGCTTCGATCTGCTCGCGGAAGGCGCTCTGACCTTCGTCACGGCTCACACGCCCATAGGGTTGTAAGCTCACGCCGAGCGGGCCAATTGCACCAGCGACATAGACCACCTGCGCAGATTTCTCAACGGCTTGCTGTGCCAACCGCACACCGGCACGGTTGATCTCAACAACACTATCGGTCAAGCCATACTCGCTGAGTTTAAAGCGATTTGCGCCGAAGGTGTTGGTCTCGATCAGTTCGGCACCAGCTTCGATATAATCCGCATGTGTGCCCTCAACCAATGCAGGTTGCGTCAGATTGAGTTGATCAAAACATTTGTTTAACGACAGGCTACCGCGCTGAACAAGCAACGTCCCGACAGCACCATCGCTCAAAATTGGCTTGTCTTGTGTCAGGCGTTCGGAAAATGTCAGTTTTGTGGTCATATTGTGGTCAACCTTACTACACCTTGAGAATAAGTAGTGTCTATTTTTCGTTGTCAGATGTCAATAGTTGACTGTAGGTGTCAGCTCATGCGTTCTCTTGTTCGCGTCGTTTGATTTCAGCATTCAAAATGTTAACTGCCTTATGTATCGGTGGCAGTTTCTCATCTTCGAGGAAGTCGATCAAATCGAGCAAGGTATCGCGTAAGCCCTGCAACATATAGGGTGAATCAATAGGTGCGATGGAGATCGCCAAGGGCAATTTCTCCAGTGCCTGTTCGGACTTGCCAATGGCGAAACTTGATGAGACCAGATCCGAATAGCCCCAGAAGTTCCCAGCTTCATATTCGGCTTCACGACTGGCGATCTGCTCGACGATCACATAGGTTGCCAACGCTTCTTCGCGGTTGTTCTTCTTCTGATAGAGCAAAGCGAGGTTGCCATAACCGTAAGATGATTCCGGCGTGACTTCCGTCACACGCTTGTATGCCTGTATCGCCTGATCGATTTGTCCACGGCGCTTGTACAAGCCACCTAAGATGCCCCAGTAAGATTCACCGTCATCATCGACGAGCATCGGCGAAAGTTTGAGCGCCTGCAATAACAAGCGTTCAGATTCGTTGAGCAGTTGGTCACTCTCGATAGTGAGGCGTTCACGTTCTTCTTGCCCCATCTCAGGTGTGATTTGTTTGGAGACGGTTTCACCGCGGCGGCGTTGTACGAAGCCCAACCCAGCCAGTGCCGGAGCGAAATTATGTTCGCGTTCGATGGCGCGTTCATAGCAAGCACGTGCTTGATCTAGCTCGCCTGCCTGCGTATAGACATAGCCCAAACGCTGATTAATCACTGGACTATAAGGATCTAGTTCCAGTGCCCGGTTATAGGTAGCCAGCGCCCCGCGATAATCCGAGGTGCGATATTGGCGTTCTGCCAGCGGGATCAGTGAGTTAGCTAAGAGTGCATCTTCGGTGCGCTGGCGATCATGCTGTGCAGAGATTTCTAATTCACCACGCAGGGTTGCAATATCGCGTTCACTTTCTGTGATCGCAGTCTCAAAGCGGTCACGGGCTTCTTCAAATTCTTGCTCAACCAGCTTGCGCGTCTCCTCTAATTCATTGCGGGCTGTGGTGAAGCGCGTCAAACCAAAGGCAGTTAGCACCACACCGCCGACAGTGACAATTAAGCTGAGCGCCTCGAATAGTGCGAGCAGATTGAATGCTAGATCAACCGCCTGTTCAGCTTCTGCCAGTGCCAATTGTACACGTGCCAGCAAAATATCCTCATTCGATGGCGTATCTTCACCATCAAGGGCGAAAGCATTAGGGTCAATAGCTAAGGCATTTAGTGCAGCATCAATCTTGAGATAATTATAAATAGTGAAATAGGTGAGTGTTGTGAGTATAATCACTAGCATCACACCAATGAGCCACGTCCAAATGCTGGTACTCCGATTGGAAGTATCCGTTCTCATAATGGAGAGTATCCTTATTCTCGTTTGCTCGATCCAACATGACCTGTTCATTATAGCCCACTTAGCCGGATCTGACACAAATCGCTACCGACATTTTGCGGACTTTCTGCCATAATGGAAATCAATCACAGACGTATAGATGAGCCTAACACATTATGTCAAACCATGAGACCTTCGAACATCACAAAGAGCGCCTGCGCAAAGCCGGCTACAAGCTGACTCATGCCCGCCTGACGGTACTCGATGTCATTCAAAATTTGGGCGGTCATTGTACCTCGGCAGAGGTGCTAGATGCTGTTGCACAGGTGGATGAGAGCGTCGGGCGGGCGAGTGTCTTTCGCACGTTGGATTTGCTGACACAGCTAAATATCATCCGCCCGACATACGTCGATACAAGCATGACCCCGCAATATGTGATGATGCCCGATGGACATCACCATCACATCATCTGCACCAGTTGCAATCAGATACTCGAGTTTGAAGATTGTGGTTTGTCGGATTTAACGCATCGTTTAGAAAAACAGTTCAATCTGGAGATCATCGGTCACCTGCTGGAATTCTACGCGCTATGTCAGGATTGTGCAGTGACCGAGTGACATGCCGCATTGATTGATCGAAACAATTCCCGAAGGACACCTTATGCACGTAGCAGTTAATGGCTGGTTCTGGGATATTCCCAACTCAGGAAGCGGGCAATATCTCCGGCGCTTAATGCACTATCTACCGCAGACTGATCCTGCGCTCAAAATATCGATGGTAATGCCCCCACATAACCCGCATCCACAAGACATGTCCGAACGCATCGAGATCATCCCGACAGGATCGCGGTCACGATCGAGTAAGCTGGGCAAGGTTTGGTTTGAGCAACGCACCTTCCCAAAAATGGCGGAGAAGCTGGGCGCTGATCTGGCACATATTCCGTACTGGGGCGGGCCTCTGAGCATTAATATTCCGCAGATAGTCTCAGTGTTGGATGTGATACCCCTGCTCTATCCGCTCTATGCGGGCGGGTTCTTCCAACGCTTGTATGTCGAGATGGTGACGCAAAGCGCCCTCAATGCCAATCATATCCTGACCATCAGTTATACCAGTCAGGTTGACATTGAGACTTTAATCGGTGTGCCGAAAGAACGCATCACGGTAACTTATCTCGCCACAGACGATGTCTATCACCCACAACTGGGGCGCGAGCGCGATGAGGCGGTGCGCGAGAAATACAATCTGCCGGAACAGTTTGTGCTAGGTGGTCTGGGTTTCGATGCGCGTAAGCAGGTCAATGAATTATTGCTCGCGTATACCTACATTGCCCCCTCTGAAGGCAAGAATACGCCTCTAGTGCTAGCCGGCAAACAACCGGATTGGACAAATCCGCTTTTCCCTGATTTGCCGGAGTACATTCGGCGTTTACAGTTAGAGGATTACGTGCAATGGATCGGGCATGTGGAACAAGAAGATATGCCGTCGCTCTATCGGCTGGCGAGCGTGTTCGCCTTTCCGAGTGAGTATGAAGGTTTCGGCTTACCTCCGTTGGAGGCAATGGCGTGTGGTACGCCGACTGTAGTCTGGAACAGCGTAGTTGCAGATGAAATCTACGACGATGCCGCCTATTTCGTAGAGACCGCCCGTGAACTGGGCGCCGCGATCATCTCGTTGCTATTACAAAAGCCCCTGCGCGATACGATGATCAATCAGGGGCTAGCTCAAATTACCCAATATAACTGGCGTAAGACTGCCCGCGACACGCTGGACGCTTATCAACGAACGCTGGCGCAACGATGACGATGCTCAGATAATCTCTTGCTCGACAGCGTAGCGCACTAGACTGCTGACGTTGCGCACATTGAGCTTGTTCATGATGTTGGCGCGGTGTGTCTCAACAGTTTTGATGCTGATCGTCAGTTGATCAGCAATTTCGCGACTGGTATAGCCCTGTACGACCAACTTCAACACCTGACGCTGGCGGGGCGAGAGATCATTGTCTATGCCATTCTGCATGGCGGTCATATCGCGAATGATAGTCATATAATGAATCTCATCATCCATTTCGAACGCTGATAAGACCACCTCAATCGGGAAGGTACGACCCTGTATCTGATTGCCAGTAGTCATCAGCGTCAGATACGTATTCTCATCCGAGACAGCTTCGATACCGGGGATCAACTGGTTGAGCGGTTGTTCGGTCAACTCACATTCGTCATAGCCGAACATTGCTTCGGCTTTTTTGTTCACACCTTTCATATGCAGGTTGGTATCACAGATGATGATGGCATCCTGACTTGTATGACAGACACTCGTCATGAATGCGATACAATGGGTGTATGATTCGTCTTTGGGTTGCCCTTTGCGATGTTTACTATAATGTGCCATTTCAAGACCTCCTACTTCCAACAAAACGTTCTGCTAATGGACAGACAAAAACAAATTCGTGAATTCGATAAATCTGTTTGCTCTTCCATTAAGCGACGCTTCAATAAGGGAATCCCCCTAATTATTTCTATTGTACTGTTTTTATGCGTAAAAGATGTGATTTATGCGTTGGTGTAGGATAAACAACACGCTACATTTGTGCTAAACATCACAAATTATAGCGACTATTGAGCACCATGTATTGCGATCAGCGTGCCGTCGGGGTCATCATTGCAAGCGAGGCAGTGATTTGGGTTTGGGTACGGTCTTTAGGATGTCACCAATGATGGCGGCAGTGCGCTTGGTATAAAGCCACACCATGCCGGACTTCACATGCCGTCCGGAAATCAGCGCTAGCGAGACGATAATATCAGTCCCGAATTCGATGATATACACATCATTGTGTTCGCCCTCAAAATAGGTCGAATGGAATTTGTTCTCATCTAACAGATTTGCCAGCGATTTTTGTGCGTTATGATCGATACTGAGTGCACGCGTCAGGACTTGCAAATCGTAGTCATCGAGCGTGCCCGCTGCACCGATCATGTTGCCATCAGTGTCGATCAAGCCGACGAAGCCCGCTTTAACATGCCCCAGCAAACGATTAAGTTCAGCATCAATACGTTTGAACTGCGCCCGTCCCAATTGCAGAGCTGCCGAGCGCGTGCGTGGATCCAAACGTTTAGAGCGATCACGCGGAGCATTGGCTTGCTTCTGTGGTTTTTCCTCGATTGGGGTGACCTGTGCTTCTTGCCGTTGTATCTCTAATTGGCGCTCAACCTGCATCAAGAAGAACGTGAGGTTAATCGGCTTGTAGAGGTAATCAACTGCACCGAGGCGAAAGACCGCTACCGCACTCTTAGCGGATAGGTCATCATCAATCACAATCACGCGGGCACCGGGGCGTAAGCCCCCGACAACTGCCAGCAGATCCATGCCGCTGAGGTCGGGCAGTTCTGCCTCGGTGATAATCAAGTCAAAATTAGTCAGTAAGATCTCGCTGAGGGCTTCTTCAAACGTGTTCGCTTCAACCGTGCCGTATCCACCAGCCGATTCCAGTGTCTCCGCCAGATCATGCCGCAGTTGTTCGTCTTTTGCTACAATTAGGATACGTTCTTTTTGTCCGTGCTTCATAACGTGTTGTTGCCCTCAACTTTGTCTTACGGCTGAACAGGTGCCAGATGATCATCACACAGGGCAGGTAAATCAATCTGCTGATAGAGTTGTTGATGGGTGCTGATCGCATGTGTCAGATAGCGGCTTGTACCAACTATTGTTTGACGGTTCTCCGGCGCGATATAAATCACCGGATAAATATCATCCACTACCAACCCCACTACCCGTTCATCAGCCTGCGCTACGATGAATAAGGTCGTTTCATCAATTGTGTGTATTTTCATTTTAAACGCAATTCGCAAATCCAACATGGATAATGCACGCCCGTGTCGGTTAGCAATTCCTAACATTGCCGCCGGGGCATTAGGAACTTGGGTCAGTGTCATCATTGCGGCGACTTCCAGGACGTTCATGATCGGTAAGGCATAGTATTGTTGACCGACGCGAAAAGTCAGGATAGCGAGTTGATCGGTATCATTTGCGTTGGTCATTGAGCCACATCACCATTAAGATTGTCGCCGGATTTTCTTCTAGCAAGATTTCATCCACCAGCTCACCCATTTTGCTCTTGAGAGCGATCAAGACATTGTTCGCCGATACGCCTTCTAACCACGGTGTTTCCGAACTGATCTGCAATCCAATTTGTGTACGATCTACCACACCATTGAGATGAATCGTGTGTGCTTCGCCGGTTTTGAGGACGAGATCTGCTAGAGTAGCGGCGGCACTGGCAAGTTGTGCCCGATAGGCAGGCGAAAAGCCGAGCAAACCACCGGCACGGCGCGTGGTATCCCGTACAATCATAATATCCATGCTATCCTCCACGTGTACGCTGAGTACTGGCGGGCGCATTTTATAAGGGCTTTTGGTCTCTGCCATTTTGACCTACCTCTCCTCCCATGTATCGGATTCTAGTTTACACTAAGATAGGGGTTTGCCATAAAAACTACACTATTTTGGCACATTTATGCCCTTTCGAATCCGAGCCGGTGTCAATCGTCTAATAAACCTAACTCGTGCAAGGTATCAATCAAGTGTTCGGATGCAAAAATATCTTTAGGGATATAATCGTCTGCGCCGGCACGCAAACCAGACATCGTCGCCTTGGGACCAGCTTTCTCGGTCAACATGATAACTGGAATATTCTCGGTTTTAGGATTGCGTTTCAAGCGTCGGCATACCTGAAAGCCATCCATTGTCGGCAATTGCACATCGAGAATAATCAACGCGGGTGGGTTTTCAACTGCTTCGCGCAAGCCCTCCGGCCCATCATATGCCAAACGCACCACCAAGCCGACGCTCTCGAGCGTCTCTTTGATCTGTGCGGCTTGTGTTTTGCTGTCTTCGACTAATAGCACTTCAAGCGTCATGTTATCCTCTTAACTTCCTCACCGGAACCAGCGAGTAAGGTTTCGTGTGTTAATTGCTGTTGGGTTGTTTGCAAACATGATTAGTGAACACGTTATCATATACGCACTATAACCATGATAACATTCTATAACATTTTCTTGATTTTCGATGCCAGATTTGCTAATGGTATCACCTGATCAGCGGCACCGAGGGCAATTGCGGCACGTGGCATCCCGAAAACTGTTGAACTGCTCTCATCCTGCACAAGCGTATAGCCCCCTGCTTGACGAATCGCTAACAGACCGCGTGCGCCATCGTTGCCCATGCCGGTTAGGATGATGCCAACGGCGCGTGGCCCCACCACCTCAGCGACGGATTCAAACAGCGTATCAATCGACGGCAAATAGTGAGCAGGTGTATCGCCATCTGTTTGCAAACGCGTCAGCAGATTGCCCTGATGATTGCGGGTAACTGTCAGGTTGGCATTGCCGGGTACAAGTACGACCATGCCCTTCTCCAGCCACATTTGATCGTTGGCAATCATCACGTTGAAGTGCGTCACGTTATTGAGCCACTGCATCAAGCCGTTGATGAATTCGTTTGGCATATGCTGAGCAATCACAATCGGCACAGTCAAAGTCTCGGGTAGTTCTTGCAACAAATACAAGAGCGCACTGGGCCCGCCGGTACTTGCGCCAATCACAATTAACTCCGGTTGCAATGCACGCGATGGCGCCTGTGACGAAACCTCCGGCCAGGGATCGTCATCACCCATTGGATAAACTTGACGCGGGCTACGGCGAGAGATCACCTTGACCTGTGCCATCGCGCGTAATGTTGTCAGCAAACGGTGATGTTGGGCTTCAAAGGCGGGATTATCACGATGTACCGGCTTACCGACAACCGCTAACGCACCCGCTTCAATCGCCCGCAAAGAGAGTTGAACATCCATTTCCAGCAATTCGCTGACCACAACAATCGGTGTGGGCGTTTGCATCATGATACGCCGTGTCGCTTCTAGACCATCCAGCTCCGGCATGTTGATATCCATTGACACAACATCCGGGCGCAAATCAGCGACCATTTGCACCGCCGCGAGACCGTTCTGCGCTTCACCGACAACTATCATATCAGACGCTATGCCGATTAATTCAGCTAAATAGCGTCGGGCAGTTGGGCTATCTTCCGCCAGCAGAACACGGATATCGTCACTCATCACGTTCACTCGCTCCTCCGCCACGTTCTTCTATATATACGCGATGTCACAAAAAAGAAACAGTATCAGATAGTCCCATCCCGTTAGACTTTGGTTTCAAGATACAAATCATAGCAAGATGGTCGTTAGCAGATACGAAGCGAGGCAGGTGTGGCGGCGTGGCGGATTTTGCGCGATGTACACCGCGACAAAATCCAACCCACACACGCCCGAGCAGGCACAATGTGTGCGAGCACGTAATCAGAGCGGGCGTTCGTCGCTCAAATCCAGTCCGGTGGTGTTGATCAAATCGCGCACTTCCTGACTGCTAAGATCCATGTCATGGACGATGCTATAGGGCAATTGATGTTCACGCACATAGTCCGGCAGGATATTGAGTGTCTCGATAATATCATCGCGTTTGAGCTGACCGAGGCGCACGCCGGCATCGAGCAGGGTATCCCGTATCGGGTTAATATTTTGCTTATGTAGCGCGGCGGCGATTAAGATGCCAGGCCCCACTAAATCCGAATAGGGAATACCTGTACCACGCGCCGCACGTGGTTCAATAGCATAGGCGAAATATTGCTCACTGCCCTCTTGTGGGCGATTATGCCCGAGCTGGTTGGTCAATTGCACTTCCATACAGATCAAATCGAGCAGATTACGCAGGGAATCTGTGCGCCCTTCCCCTACCCCCTTGGCGATCTTATAAGCTTGCTGGGCGATACCCGCTGCAATGCCCGCCGCCCACGGTTGGAAGCGCTCCAGATAAGAATTTTTCTTCTGTTCGGCAGCGTACTTCCAATCGAGTAAGCCCGTTGTCATACTGAGAATTTCCACGATACCAGTACCGCGAATGTTTCGCGGAGCATTCGCCACTACTTCAATATCGACAATCACTTTTTCAGCAGGGCCAGTATTCTCATAATAGACTGAGTTATCTTTGCGCACAGCCACCAGAGAGGTGAAGAAACCATCCACACTCAAAGAAGTTGGTACGATCACACAGGGTAAGCCATTGCGCCATGCCACATATTTAGCCACATCGGACACCAAGCCACCGCCCACGCCATAGACCACCTGCACCTGTTCGGGCAGATTGTTCCCGAGATCTTCCAGGACATCGTGACGTGCTGTGTATGGCTCAGCTTGTACGACAATCGGTAAGTTGAGGAGTGATCCGACCGCATCCCATGAGCGTTTGCCGGTCAGGACGGCTGCCGGACGTGTCTCATTGATGGTGCTTAATTCACGTAATTCAATACGTGGTAAATTCCAGATTGTTTCGACCATATTCACCTGCTCCAGATTGTGCAGTTCAATTCACTGAATAGCATAAGTGTAGTGCGTAATGCGACAATTCGCCACCAGATTTCTTGATGATCTCTGAGTAATCTGATCGGATGTGGTTACAGAGTGTCAATCACAACCGACAACCGAACTACGACGCTCCATCAAGACGGTATTGCGCCACACGCCATCCAGTTGGGCAATGCGCTCACGATAACCGACCATACGAAACCCAAATTTGCGATGCAGGGCAATACTCGCTTCGTTCTCGACGAAGGTCACGGCGATAATTGACCAGATACCAGATGCTTCGGTAATCGTGATGAGGGCTTGAATCAGCGCGGAGCCTACGCCCTGCCCCTGTACCTCATCGGCGATGTAGATCGTATCTTCTACCACACCCCGATAGACTGCTCGATGTGAGACTGCACCGAGTGCCACCCACCCGACGACGCGCCCTTCTAGCTCGGCGACAAACCGCCCAACTTGCAAATGCTTATCATCCCACGTTTGCCAATCGGGCACAGTCGTTTCAAAGGTAGCATTGCGTCCAGCGATACCCTGTGCGTAAATCGTGCTGACTGCATGCCAATCTTCAGCATGCATGGGGCGGATGATCACCATAGCGCTTCATAACCCTTTCGATTTGGCTTCTTCCCACAGCACATCCATCGCTGCGAGTGTCATCATGGGCAATGGTTTTTGAGCGTGTTGTTCGACATAGCGAAAACGGCGATAAAACTTGGCGTTGACGGCACGTATCTGGCTTTCAGGATCATCTACGCCTAACCAGCGCAACCAGTTGACCAGCACAAATATCAAGTCAGCGATCTCTTGTGCTTGTATAGTCGGGTCATTCTCGGCGATGATTTCGGCGAGTTCTTCGCGCACTTTATCATACACGCCCTCTACATCATCCCAATCGAAGCCGACAGTGGCGGCTTTGGCTTGATACGCATGAGCCACCATCAGCGCGGGTGCGCCTTTGGGCACGCCATCGAGTATCGATTCGCGCACATGGCCATTTTGTTCATGTTCGCGTTGTTTGATAGCTTGCCAGTTATCGACAACCTGTTGTGCGTCGCCATCTACGCTGACATCTCCCCACACATGAGGATGACGACGGATCATCTTGCGGTTGACGTGATCGAGGACATCTGCCATGTAGAATTCGCCTTGTTCAGTGGCAATCTGGGTGTGCAGAACAATCTGCAAGAGCAAGTCTCCCAATTCACCTGCCAGCTGATCCCATTCTTGATTGTCGATAGTTTCCAGCACTTCATAGGCTTCTTCAATCAGATACGGACGCAGAGATTGATGGGTCTGTTTGCGATCCCATGGGCATCCTTCCGGCGCACGCAGATGTGCGATGATCTCCTGAAACATCTCAAAACTAGTGTATTCACCTAAAATTGGCACGTAGAGCGCACAAGGGTATGATAAGGTCAGATCCTCTGCAAGCTCAAGCAGAGACGCTCTAGCGACTGTTTGCGCATCAATGCCAACAGATTGTACAAGGGACACTGTGAAGGTCTCTGGATATTGATTACTGAGAATGATTTGCAAGGTACGTACTTGCTCAGGGGTACTGATTTGCATGATGAGCGCCGGATAAGCTGGGTTAATTGGCGGATGATGCCAACCGATTAGGTCGGACACGGTGAACATCTGCAATCCCTGAAACGCCTGCACACCCAATGTGTTAAGAATCGGTTGAATGGTACTGATGCCATGAATGACATTGACCTGTATTTGTGCATCATGGGCCACCTGTTGCAAGTGCGTGGTCAATGGTTCATCGATAATCGGATCACCGGGCACACAGTAGACCACATCAGCCCGTTTTGCCTGTTCGATGAGTATCTGTGTCATTTCAGTATGACTCTCAGAGGATGGGGTAGCGATCTGGTCAAGATGATCAAAATTGTAATAGGTTGGCGTAGTTGGCAAATCCGACACGGCGGGATGATCTGTGGTGCGCAAATAGACTATGCCCGCAGTTTCTAGCGTGCGCCAAGCTTTGAGCGAGAGGTGATCAATGCTATCAGGGCCTAGTCCAATGATTGTGAGCGTCATGGCGTGTCCTATGAGATGCTAAACCGATATGTTGCCCTATGATAACAAATGCCCTGCCATTCGGTGAGAGGTTTTTTTAGGGTCGTCCGCGCAATAGCCAACTGATCGCCTCTTGCCGCTGGTCACTGGAGAACATATTAAGTTTAAGCCCCGGCAACTTGAGCAGGCGCATATAGGCAAGCACCATGCGCCGTTGTTCAGTAAGCTCCGCATGGATATCAGCGAAGCGTATCGGAGGACGCTGGCCAAGAGGATACTTAGTATTTAGCTTCACTATTTTGGCGTAATAATCGGCTAAAGGCAGTTGCTCGGTTCGGCTGAGGTCATTGAGCCAATAAATGGTTTGCTGGGCATGTGCTTCTTTGATGACCATGTCAATGAAGTAAAAGAAGCCCTCCACCGCTCGTTCGGAGGATTCTTGATAAATAATTTCGCTGATACCATTATCGTATTGGTTAAAGATTAAGGCGTTCACCTCAATCTGCCGAATTCTTATCATAACAACCTTTGAACATATGTCGATTTAATCGCTCATTCACCGCGTTCATACAATTCCGTCATCGCTCGACGTGAAAAACCGTATTATGTCTACCCACACCACAGCACCATTAGCACGTTTGATGCGCTGAGGACGTGTCAGCCTAAGATCTTTCTGCCTTGCTGATCGGTAGAAAGTATTGAGGCTAATGTGAGAAGAAATGCTAACTTGAAATAGATATTCCGCATTTTACATAAAATGATAATACAAAATGCAAAAAATAGCGATAATTGATGACAATAATGTAATAGGGTTGTTGATTTGATTCATATTGATGCGCCGAAGAACGCAAAAAGGCGAGTGTGAACTCGCCTTCTGTCGTTAGAGATTGCCTATTAGATCCAAAACTGGGTGTTTAACGCTTGGTAAAGGTTGGGGCTTTACGGGCGCGTTTCAGACCTGGTTTCTTGCGTTCCTTGATACGAGAATCGCGCGTGAGCAAGCCACGTGCTTTGAGCGCACTGCGCATATCGGGATCGATTTTGAGTAAAGCGCGGGCGATACCGAGTTTGATCGCGTCGCGTTGACCGGAAATACCACCACCATTGACATGAACGCTGATATCATAGCTCAGCTCTTGTCCAACTGCGGCGAAGGGTTGCAAAAGCACTTCCATATCGCCCATACGTGGCATGTATTCTTCTAGTGATTTATCGTTAACGGTGAAATTACCTGTGCCACCTGGAAAGAGGCGAACACGTGCAGTTGCCCGTTTACGACGACCAATTCCTTCATAGTATTGTGCAGACATTGATAGACTCCCTGTCTTACAGTTCTAGGACTTCTGGTTGTTGTGCTTCGTGCGGATGCTCTGGACCAGCGTAGACCTTGAGCTTACGCAACATCTCGCGACCAAGAGGCCCCTTCGGCAACATTCCTTTCACGGCGAAACGAATCACACGATCGGGATGTTTTTGCAACATCTCGCGCAGCGTCCGGCGGTATAAACCACTGGGATAACCGCTATAACGGTAATAGATCTTCTGGTCAAGACGACGACCAGTGACATGAACTTTTTCACAATTGACCACCACCACGAAATCACCCACATCAAGATTAGGCACGAAAGAGGGTTTATGTTTACCGCGGAGGATCCGGGCAATTTTTGAGGCAGCACGCCCCAACGTTTGTCCCTGTAAATCAACCACATACCACTTCCGTTCGATTTCGTCGGGCGTTGTGAAGTGTGTTTTTTGGATTTGTACTCGCATTACTTAACCTCACTTGTGATGGGTTAAAACCCATCAGATAGCTTGCCCTTGTGTTCTTTGATAGTTGGCTCGTGATACGCCGATTGGTGGATAACGAACCTGTGTGAGCGTTAAACCATAGGGCGGTGCGATGTGATGATTCTGGCTGAGATCACAACTGGCGAAGATCATCTGAAATTCGTCAAACGTAATCCAACCAGCGCCAAGAGCGACTTGTAAGCCGACCAAGCGCCGCACCATATGGTGTAAAAACGCTGTTGCTTCTACTTCGTAAATGAACTGCTCGCCGTGCGCGTGTTGTTCGGTATGCCATACGGAGCGAAACAGTGCCCGGACGGTGTTACTTCCTTGCGGCGGTTTGCCAAAGGCGGCAAAATCTTGTTCACCGATGACGCAACCAGCCGCTCGCTGCATGACTGAAATATCCAACTTATGCTGCACCTGCCATGCCCGCTGATGTAGCAAGGGCTGACGCACCTCAACGACCGCTACGTGGTAACGGTAGGTACGCGACAGCGCATCAAAACGTGGATGGAATTTGTCCTGTTGCGTAATATCTTGCAATGCAATGTCATCTGGCAGCTTTGCGTTGATTGCGCGCAACAAGGCACGGGTTCCGTGTTTCCATTCCGCATCGAAGGCAATGACCTGCCCGCTTGCGTGAACGCCGGTGTCAGTACGTCCGGCGGCATCAACCCGCGTTGGCTGTTTGAAGATTTGCATGAGCGCATCTTCCAACGTACCTTGAACGGTAGGCAAATCTGGCTGGATTTGGTAGCCGAAATAAGCCGAGCCATTGTAAGCGAGTGTCGCACGAAAGCGTGTCATCAGCCGAACATTAGTCCTCGTCGTTGTTGCTTGCGTCGACGAGTTCGAGCAGTACCATTTCAGCATTATCGCCTTTACGCGGGCCGAGCTTGTAGATACGGGTGTATCCACCGGGACGATCAGCATAATTAGGAGCGATTTCATCGAACAACTTGGTCACGAGGACACGGTTGTTGTTCAAACGGCTTGCAACCACACGGCGCGCATGAAGTGCTGCCGCTGCGTTGCCTGTCTCTTGTGCTTTTGCTAAACCACGCTTAGCTAAGGTGATTAAGCGTTCAGCAAAACCGCGTGCATAATCCGCTTTGGCACGTGTGGTCTTGATCCGCCCATTCTCAAAGAGTTGGGTGGCAAGGTTCATACGTAGCGCCTTGCGGTGTCCGCTATCACGGTTGAGCTTTTTACCCTTCATTCTATGACGCATAACTCGCGTTCTCCGTTGGAACTTTCTTTACTACTCGTCGTCACCTTCGATGGGCCAATAGTTTTTCTCCGACAATTTTTCGATGAGTTCATCGAGGGATTTCTCCCCAAAATTGCGGATAGCGAGCATAGCATCTGAGCCACGTTGTAACATATCGATCACATCGCCCACACTGGTGATACCGGTGCGTTTGAGTGAGTTAAACACGCGGACACTGAGATCAAGCTCTTCAATCGGCTTATCATACAGCGGTTTGATCGGTGATGGTTGCTCAATTTGCGGGGGTGGTGCGATATCGATATCATCGAGCGCAACACCGGCGATTGGAATCAGATGACGCATCAGGATTTGTGCGGCCTGGCTGACTGATTCTTCCGGACGGACACTACCATCTGTCCAAACTTCTAAGATAAGTTTGTCGTAATTTGTCCGTTGACCAACACGGGCACGTTGCACGTCGTAGTTGGCGCGACGGATGGGGCTGAAGATCGCATCGACAGGTAATTCGCCGATAGGCAAACGCCCGCGTTCTTCTGCCGGACTATAACCACGCCCACTGCGAACTTCGAATTCCATCTCGATGTGCGCGTCGGAAGAATCAACTGTGAACAGGTACAGTTCAGGGTTGATGATCTCGACTTCTGGCGGACACCAGATATCAGCGGCAGTCACTGTCCCTTCGCCTCGATGTTCGAGGCGCAGTCGTGCACTTTCGACATCATGCAGGATGAAACGCAGTTGCTTCACTTGCAGGATGAGCTGGGTCATGTCTTCACGCACATCAGGGATGGCGGAAAACTCGTGGTGAACATCACTGACACGGACGCTGGTAACAGCGGCACCGGGCAGGGATGAGAGCAAAACACGTCGGAGTGCATTCCCGAGTGTTAAACCATACCCACTTTCCAGCGGACTAACGACAAAGCGCCCGTAGTTACGGGTCACGTTTTGGCTTTCAACCTTGTGTGGCAACAACATGTTCTGTGTGATGTTATTGACATCACTGCTACTTGGTGATGGAACAGGTTGTGGCACACTGGATGAGGGTGTTGTTGGATACACCATAAAAATTGGGTCTCCTGTAAAACTTAGACGCGACGTTTTTTAGGTGGGCGAACCCCGTTGTGTGGTACAGGGGTCACATCGGTGATGGAACGAACTTTGAGACCACTCGCTTGAATCGCACGGATGGCGGATTCACGACCGGGACCCGGGCCTTTGACAAAAACATCGACTTCTTTCATGCCATGTTGCTGGGCTTGTTCAGCGGCACTATCGGCAGCTAGACGAGCAGCATATGGCGTACTCTTGCGGCTTCCCTTAAAGCCACTGGTTCCAGCGCTAGCCCACGCGATCACGTTGCCACTCTGATCGGTCATTGTGACGATCGAGTTATTGAACGTGGCGTAGATGTGCGCTTGACCATAAGGGATATTCTTCATTACCTTTTTCGCCGGACGGCGATTGGCACGTCTTCCTTTTGCCATGCATACTTCTCCACAGACTTGTGTTCATACGCGAACATCGCCCTGTAGCAGACAGGGCGGCGGATAGGTCAATCAGTTGCACGCTGGTTAGCGCTTAACTGACTTACTTCTTGGTTGCGCCGCGACGACGACCACGTCCAGGAACCGTTTTCTTCGGCCCTTTGCGGGTACGTGCATTGGTACGTGTGCGTTGACCATTCACCGGCAAATTACGGCGATGGCGCAAACCGCGGTAGCTGTTGATTTCAATCAGGCGTTTGATATTCATGTTCACCTGACGGCGCAGGTCACCTTCGGTAGTAATACCGGAGATCACTGCACGCAACCGCGAGAGTTCATCTTCAGAGAGATCACGCACACGTGTATCGGGGCTTACACCGGTTTCTGCTAGAATATCTTGACTGGTCGTCAAGCCAATTCCGTAGATATAGGTGAGCGCCACTTCAACACGTTTGTCACGGGGCAGATCGACACCTTCAATACGAGCCATACTGCACCCTACTCCTCATTGCTTAGCCCAAAACACAGCCGGGATTAGCCCTGCTTTTGTTTGTGTTTCGGGTTTTTCGAACAGATAACCATGACTCGCCCGTTGCGCTTAATGATGCGGCAAGCTGGACAGAGCCGTTTGACTGATGTAGATACCTTCATGTGCGTTTTAGCCTTTGCTATGATTGGCATCTCTAACGAATTAAAGATTATAGCAAGGCTATATGTGCGTGTCTACTGTAAATTATGACAGCACAACCTAATAGGCAGTATGATGCCCTGCACCATCTGCTTTAAAACATGGGATCAACCGCCAGTGTTTGTAGTACACCTGTGCCATAAGCCGTAACATAGTTAGTATAATGAACAATTATGAGAGTTCAATGAGAAAGATCCTTGAAGGAGCTCAGGGTAAGGTCAAGATTTGTGGGCCGGACTCGGTGATGGCGATAGTGTGTTCAAAGTGCGCGCAGAGCGATCCATCGCGGGTCGCCACCGTCCACTCATCATCCAACTCAAAGAGATCATTGCGTCCGGCGATTAACATCGGTTCGATAGCGTAAGTCATACCGGGCTTGAGCGTGTAATCCTGCCAATAGGGTTGACCAAGGCGTGGGCGTTTACGATACCACCAGTTCGGAACCTGAGGCGGTTCGTGCATCTTCTGCCCGACCCCATGTCCGGTATATTCGCGAGCGACGCTGTAACCATGTTTAGAAGCGAACTTCTGCGTGGCGCGAGCCACATCACTGACATGATTGCCCACCACTGAGGCGTCAATGGCAGCATAGAGCGCGCCTTCGCACTTTTCTAGCAGGCGCTCAACCGCAGGGCTAACGGCACCGATAGCATGGGTATAGGCGGCATCGCCCACATAACCCTGATGAAAACATGCGGTATCTAAGCTGATGATATCGCCATCTTGTAAGATACGCTCTGTGCTAGGAATCCCATGTACCAATTCATCGTTGATGCTAGCGGTGATAGTCGCCGGAAATGGTGGTTTACCACCGGGGGCATAGTCCAGAAAAGCCGGTATCGCGCCATGATCACGGATCACAGTCTCAGCGATGCGATCGAGTTCTTGAGTGCTGATACCAGGGCGCAGTGCATCTTTCATAGCGGCGTGTGCCAGAGCAACAACACGCCCAGCTTCACGCATGATTGTTAGTTCTTCATCTGTCTTGTAAATGATAGAAGCCATGAGAAACGCTCCTCAAACGCTTGAATAGGTTAGCTCGGGGCAGGCTCACCCACCCCATTGATGATTCAGGATTGTGTGGCGTCGATTGCCTCTTTGATCTCAGCACTGACCGCAGCAATCGGTTGATCAGCGTTGATCTTATTGACCACGCCTTTTTCTTCGTAGTAGGAAACGATTGGCATGGTCTCATCAAGATAGGTTTCAATACGTTTGATGACTGCCATCGCATCAGCATCATCGGTGCGGCGCTTAAGCATCTTACCGTTGCGGGTGGCAACCAGGCGCGGCGGATAGTTTTCGTCAGGGTCAGGTTGAACACTAAATTCAACATCCCCTTGCTTGTAATAGTAATTGAAGCTCTCCCCCGTGTCACTATCGGTAACACGCCCGAATGCACGTTTGAATGCGACGTACAGATCCAGATCGAGCAACAATACAGGATTAACCCGTTCGCCCTTCTCAGCAAGGTATTGCATCAAAAATTCAGCTTGAACGCGATTGCGGGGGTAACCGTCGAGGATCACACCATTGCTGGCATCAGCTTTGTTGAGGCGATCAGCGACCAATTCATTGGTGGTATCGTCATCGACTAAATCACCAGCATCCATAATGGCTTTCACACGTTGCGCGAGTTCGTCGGTGCGGTCTTTCAATCCACGGAAAATATCACCTGTCGATACATGCGGGATGTTGTAAGCCTCTTTAATATACGCGGCTTGAACGCCTTTACCTGCACCCTGCACGCCCATCAAAATAATATAAAGTCCCATTGTGCATACTCCAATGCGTCGAACAAAGATTTCATAAAAATGAGTACGGTATTGGGGGCGTGGCGAGGTGATGGCTAGGTGTGCGATCAGCGAAACGCCCACACCCCATATGTGAACACAATAGAGGTGGCGCATAGCACCACCTCTATCAGATGTTCGGGATATGCTAGCGCGTTAGCGCATGAACCCTTCGTAGTTACGCATGACCAGTTGTGCTTCTAGCTGGCGGAGCGTATCGACAACCACACCCACGACAATGATCAGACCGGCACCGGTCAAAACAGCCGCAGGGTTGGTAGCAGGGTTAGCGGCTGAGACCGTCTCAAAGCGGAAGATCAAGCCATTGATGAACTGTACCAGACCAGGAACCACGGCGATCAGGCCGAGGAACAGCGCACCCACAAGGGTGATCCGTCGGGTCACTTTGACGATGTAATCTTCGGTGCGTGCCCCCGGACGAATGCCCGGAATGAACCCACCTTGTCGCTGGAGGGTTTCAGCAAGGCGGTAGTTACCCACCATCACATCCGCATAGAAGAAGGTGAAGCCGACGGTCATCAGGAAGAAAGTGAACCAATAGAGGAACCCTTGCTGATTACCGAAGTTGGCTTGCATCTGCCCAAAGAACGAGCCGGGTGCAGGGCTGAATAACCCGATGATGATCGCCGGAAAGGTGATAATCGCCTGTGCGAAGATCAGCGGGATCATGCCAACAGGGTTCACACGCAGAGGGACATAATTGCCACGCCCTTGAACCTGTTTGTTACCGCGCACGCGCTTGCCATATTGCACGGGGATGCGTCGCACGCCCTCTTGAATGTAAATGATACCGACCACACTGATCACCACGATCAAGATGAACAGGATCAGGTTATAAGCGAGACGCACACCTTCGTTCGCCACAATCATCTGGTAGAGATTGGTAGGAACGAGCGCGACGATACCCGCAAAGATGATGATCGAGATACCGTTACCAATACCCTGTTCGGTGATCAACTCACCCATCCAGATTGCGAACATACAGCCGGCTGTCATAGTGACGATGACCGTTGCAGTTAGCAACAAATCCGAGCCGAAGCCAGGGATAATCGCACCACCACCGAAAGACGAAAAGACGGCAATCTGTGAGATCGATTGCAGAACCGCCATCGGAATGGTCGCAAAATAAGTATAGCGTTGGATTTTCTCTTGTCCGCCCGGTTCACGTTGGATGGCTTCGAGTTGTGGCACAATCGGAATCAGAAGTTGGAAAATAATAGAAGCGGTAATGTAAGGATAGACACCATTAGCGAGGATGCTAAATTGTGCAACAGCCCCCCCTGAGAGCAAGTTCAATACATTCGCGAAACCCGCCCCTTCACCGGAAAAAACAGCGTCTAACGCTTGCCTATCGACACCAATAACCGGAATGTGGGCAGCAAATTGATACACGACTAAGATGAATAGCGTGAACAGCAATTTGTTTCGCACATCCGGTAAGCGCCATGTATTACGTAGAGCCTGGATCATTGAGCTTACCTTTTACTGTTGACCTAACATGGAGCGCATGATAGCGCGGTTACGATGAGACTACGATATGGTTTTTGTATAAATTCCACGTTAACATGGACAGATTTTGTCTCACCACATTCAGAAAAGGCAATGAACCGATTGTTCACTGCCTTTGAGTGCATCTGGATTATTCGCCTCTTTGTTGGCGTAAAGCGTCCAGTTTTTCTTTGCTGAGTTTTTTGGTGGTTGCGAAAGCACCTGTAACGAGCAATTCGACTTTTTCGAACGAGCCACCGGCTTTTTCGATCTTCTCTTGTGCGCTCTTGCTGATGCGGTGTGCTTTGATAGTCAGCTTCTTGTCGGTTTCGCCAACACCAAGGATGACCACCGGCTCGTCGACATCGCGCAGTAAGCCTGCGGCAACCAGCGTTTCAGGAGTAACCTCAGCCCCATCTTCGAAGCGTGCGTCGAGTGAGCTAATGTTGACTTCCTGATATTCGATACGGAACAAATTCGTGAAGCCGCGTTTGAATGGCAGACGGCGCACAAGTGGCAACTGACCGCCTTCAAAGTAAGCTTTCTTCTTGCGTCGCCCACGAGCGCCTTGACCTTTGATACCACGACCGGCGTAAGTACCACCACCGGCAGCTTTACCACGACCAACGCGTGTGCGCCTTTTCTTAGAGCCTTTATCTGGCTTCAAATCATTGAGTTTCATGGATTACTATCCTCCCTGGAGCGCTTACTCAGCGTCCTCAACCTGTAGCAGGTGGCTTACTTTATCAACCATCCCCTGCATATGGGGTGTGAGGGTCACTTCACGGCTAGCATTGACTTTGAGCAAGCCGAGCGCACGGACGGTATCTTTTTGCTTCTTGTTGTAGCCAATTGGACTTTTCACCAGTGTGATGCGCACTTTTTTAGCATCAGCCATGATTACTCATCTCCTCTCGGCATGCCACGTCGTGCCCAGACGGGCGTGGTTTCGCGCACGGGTTTGTTACGCATATCTGCTAGCAATTTTGGACTCTTGAGTTGTTCAAGCGCATCAATGGTTGCCATCGCAACATTGAGCAAGTTGGCGCTGCCCTGACTTTTAGAAAGGATATTGCGCACACCCACAACTTCGAGCACCGCACGCACACCACCACCGGCGATAACACCGGTACCTGGCGCGGCGGGTTTGAGCAGAACACGTGCCCCGGCGACTGTACCAGTCACTTCGTAGGGGATGGTGACATTACCTGCGTTATCTTTTGAAAGCGCGACTTCTATCAAGTTCGAACGCGCCTTTTCGTTTGCTTTGCGGATGCTATCAGGCACCGCACGTGCTTTGCCAACACCGATACCAATCCGTCCTTTGTTATCGCCAACGACGACAACGGTACGGAATGCGAAACGGCGTCCGCCTTTGATTACTTTCGCAACGCGGCGAATATCGACTACGCGTTCATCTAATTCTTCGCGGTCGTCATCGCGACGTTTACGTTTTCTTCTGTTATCATTTTTTGCCATCAGTTATCACTCCGCCTTAGAATTTCAATCCAGCTTCACGAGCGCCTTCAGCTAATGCCGCCACGCGCCCACGGTACTGGAAGCCGCCGCGGTCAAAGAGTACGACTTCAACACCGGCTTCCTTGGCACGGTTAGCGAGAACCTGTCCGACGATTTTCGCGGCTTCACTCTTGGTCTTATCCTGAAGTTGGGTCACAATTTCAGAATCAATGGTGGATGCCGAAGCCACAGTATGGCCGGATTCATCATTGATGACTTGAGCGAAGATATTTTCGTTACTACGGAAAATGCTCAAACGCGGACGGTCTGCGGTTCCGTGCACTTTAGCACGCACACGGCGCTGACGGCGTTTACGAGCTTGATACTTTTTCTTACCTTTAAGATCAGGCATTCAGCACCTCTATTTCTTACCGGATTTACCGGCTTTACGTCGGATTTGTTCATCCACATAGCGGATGCCCTTACCCTTGTATGGTTCGGGTGGACGCCAGCCACGGATCTCTGCGGCAGTTTGGCCGACCACTTCGTTATCAATACCGTCAATATGGATGGTACGTCCACGCGATTCTTTGGGCACATCGAAGCTTGTGTTGCCATCAGGCGGCGGGATAATCACTTCGTGTGATAAACCCACTTTGAGTTCGAGCGCATTACCGCTCAAATTGGCTTGATAGCCCACACCTTCAATCATGAGCGTCTTGCGAAAGCCTTCGCTCACACCCGTCACCATATTAGCGAGCAAGGCACGGGTTAAGCCGTGCAGTGCGCGATGGTGACGCAGGTCGCTGGGACGTTCAATGGTGACGATATTATCCTCAACCTTGATTGTCATGTCCGGGTTGAAGCTACGGTTCAGTTCCCCTTTGGGGCCTTTGACTGTCACTTCATTCTTGTTGACCTTGACTTCTACCTTAGCTGGTAGTTCGATAGGTTGTTTACCAATACGTGACATGATATTTCTCCCTAACTAGTGACTACCAGACGTAGCACAGAACTTCGCCACCGATACCTTGCTGGCGGGCTTTTTGAGCGGTCATCACGCCACTAGGGGTAGTGATGATCGCGACACCCGTGCCGCTGAGGACGATAGGCAGTTCGTTGCGCTTGCGATACACGCGACGCCCCGGCTTGCTCACCCGTTGTAGCTTGGTGATAACCGGACGGCGTTCACGGCGTGATCCGTAATATTTCAGGGTGATTGTAATCATCGGTACCGGTGTTTGGTCGCCGACGATATAACCACTGATATAGCCCTCTTCTTGAAGAATACGGGCGATTTCTACTTTTACTTTCGACCGCGGGATGTCGACAGTGCGATGCCGCGCCAACAGGGCATTACGTATGCGTGTTAACATATCCGCAATCGGATCATTTGTCACATTTGACATTGAGCGCTTCTCCTACCAGCTTGATTTCACCACGCCCGGGATTTCACCCTTGAGCGCCATCTCTCGGAAGCAGATACGACATAATCCGAAGCGACGAATATAAGCCCGTGGGCGACCGCAACGTTTACAACGGTTGCGCACGCGAACTTCATATTTGCGATTCTTTTCGCGAGCAATCATGCTTTTTTTCGCCATTATCTGTTTCTCCTAGTTTTCACGGAAAGGCATGCCGAGCAATTTTAGCAAACGGCGACCCTCTTCGTCTGTCTCTGCTGTTGTGACAATGGTAATTTCCATGCCACGTACTTTATCGATACTATCGAAATCGATTTCCGGGAAAATTAGCTGTTCCGTTAGACCGATGGTATAGTTCCCGCGCCCGTCCAGTTTGGGGGGCACACCGCGAAAGTCGCGGATACGCGGTAGAGCAACATTCATCAGGCGATCGAGCAAAGCCCACATACGCGCTGCACGCAATGTGACTTTACAACCAATCGGGCGACCTTCACGAACCTTGAACCCGGCCACACTTTTCTTAGCGCGGGTAATAATGGGCTGTTGCCCTGTGATGGTTCGTAGGGTATCGACCGCAAAATCCATGGTTTTGGGATCGTCGTTTGCTTCACCCATGCCGATGTTGATCACTACTTTGCTAATGCGAGGCACTGCCATCACATTGCCGTAGTTAAACTCTTCCATCAGAGCCGGAATCACTTCTTCCCGGTAACGTGTTTCTAGTACTGGAATGATACGTTCAGCCATCACTCACGCTCCGGTTAGTCTATATCTGCATTACATTTTTTACATACGCGGGTTTTGTAGCCGTCTTCACGGATTTTATATCCCACGCGGGTTTTCTCGTCGCAACTAGGGCAAACGAGCATCACGTTGCTCAGATGCAGGGGGGCTTCAAACTCCGCGATTTGTGCGGGAATTTGTTGGTTGCCAACCTGCTTGGCTTTTTCGTGGCGTTTGGCGATGTTGATGCCATTAACGATCACACGATTATCTTTGGTGAGGACTGCGACGACACTGCCGCGGAATCCACGATCTTTGCCAGCGGTGACTTCGACACTATCACCTTTTTTGATACGTTTCATTGCGTGCCTCCTATAAGGTCTCAGGTGCCAGCGACACGATTTTCATGAAGCCTTTATCGCGCAATTCGCGGGCAACGGGGCCAAAGACACGTGTACCACGTGGGTTTTCCATATCATCAGCTAAAACGACGGCGGCGTTGTCATCAAACTTGATGTACGAGCCATCACTGCGACGATATTCTTTAGCAACGCGCACGATCACCGCACGCACCAATTGACCTTTTTTCATATTACCCTGGCGACCGGCGCTCTTGACTGTGCCGACGACAATATCGCCAACATGCCCATAACGGCGGACACTACCACCGAGAACTCGGATGACCAGGATTTCCTGAGCGCCGCTGTTATCGGTGATCTTTAGGCGAGACTCATTTTGAATCATGCCTCACCCCCATCTTCGGATTCATAACCGTCATATTCGGTCCCGAGTTCAGCTTCCAGAACAGCCTGTTCGGCTTCGGAAGTGCCTTCAAGCACTTTTTCCACAACCCAGCGTTTCTCTTTGCTCAGTGGTTTGCTTTCAACCAGCTGAACCATAGCGCCGAGTGGGACTTGGTTTGTTTCGTCGTGCGCTTTGACCTTTTTGGTCTTGTTCACAACTTTTTTGTAGAGTGGGTGCATACTACGACTTTCGATGGCAACCGTGACGGTCTTATCCATCTTGTCGCTCACCACACGCCCAATCAATCGTTTACGATTGTTCGCCATGGCTTAAACTTCCTCTTCAGCTATTGCGGCCGCAAGCTCACGCTCACGCAGGATGGTGAGAATACGAGCCAGTGTCCGCTTAGTCTTTCTAAATTCGGTGGTGTCGATGAGTTCGCCTGTTGATTTATTAAGGCGCAGAACATAGAGTTCTTCTTTGATATCATCGAACATATCGAGCAAGTCACCGTCATTTTTCGCACGTAATTCGCGAATTTTCAAATCAGCCATTAGTTCACCTCCTGCCCACTGATCGGATCAGTGCGCTTGACGAACTTGGTTTTGACAGGCAGTTTGCCAGCAGCGAGGCGCAAGGCTTCGCGGGCCAGATCTTCAGGAACGCCAGCCATTTCGATCAGGATGCGACCGGGCTTGACGACTGCCACATAGTATTCCACCGAGCCTTTACCTTTACCCATACGGGTTTCGGCGGCACGTTGGGTATAAGGTTTATCCGGGAAAACACGGATCCATACCTTACCACGACGGCGGATGAAACGAACGATGGCACGGCGTGCGGCTTCGATCTGGCGACTGGTCATCCAAACGGGTTCCAGTGCCTGTAAGCCATAATCGCCGAAAGCGACGGTGGAGCCTTTGTAGGCTTTGCCCCTCATACGACCGCGATGCTGCTTGCGATATTTAGTACGCTTTGGCATCAACATAGTTCAATACTCCTTGTTCACTACAGCGCTTAGCCGTTGTTGGCTTCTGGCTTCTCGCCGGGTGTCTCAAGCGCGAGTACATCACCCCGATAAACCCAGACTTTAATGCCAATTTTACCGAAGGTCGTCTTGGCTTCGCAGGTGCCATAGTCGATAGAAGCGCGTAAGGTATTACGAGGCACGCGGCCTTCAGACATCCATTCACGACGGCTCATATCAGCACCACCGAGGCGACCGCTCACTTCGATACGGATCCCCTGTGCACCCTGGCGCATGGCCTGAGTGATAGCACGTTTCATCGCGCGGCTATGCCCGATACGACGTTCTAGCTGGCTAGAGATATTCTCAGCGACAAGATTAGCGTCGATATCTGGTTTTTCAACTTCTGACACTTCGACACGCACGGTTTTACCACCGGTCAGTTCTTCGAGATCTGTCCGCAATTGCTTCACGGTTTCGCCTTTACGCCCGATAATTAGACCGGGGCGCACGGTATGGATGGTGATGCTCACCACGCCGGGCTGGCGCTCGATTTCGATACGGGAAACACCGGCACGCGCTGTTTCTTTCTTGACAAATTCACGGATCACACGATCTTCTTGTAACAGATCGACGAATTCTTCGCCTTCTGCGTACCAGCGAGCCTCCCAATCACGATTGATTTTGAGACGCGCACCAATTGGATTTACTTTACGACCCATTATTATTCCTCTCGCTCTGCTAACACTACCCACAGATGCGACTGGCGACGCACACGCGGTTTATAACGACCACGGGCTCCGGCTTTGAAGCGTTTCAATCTCGGACCTTCGCCAGACCAAATCTGGCTGATGATCATCTCTGATGTATTTAGATCAAAGTTATTACGAGCATTTGATAACGCACTCAACACCGTTTTATAGACGAACTCAGATCCCTTTTGTGGCATAAACTTCAACACAATCAGGGCTTCTTCAGCATCCATCCCACGCACTTGATCGCATACAAGCGCCAGCTTCTGAGAGGAGATGGGCAAGTACTTTGTCGTTGCCTTTACTTCCATGTCAACCTCTCTCGGGCTTATCGTTTCTTCTCTGCAAGATGCCCACGGAATGTCCGTGTGGGCGCGAACTCGCCAAGTTTGTGACCGACCATATTTTCAGTAATATAGATCGGAACATGTTGACGACCATTATGTATCGCGATGGTGTGACCCACCATCTGGGGGAAGATCGTGCTTGCACGACTCCAGGTCTTAATAACGACCTTCTTCTTACTATCGTTGAGCTTCTCGACTTTTTTGAGAAGCTTGGGTGATACGTAAGGTCCCTTTTTTAATGAACGACCCATAACATAGACCTCCTATGTATGACTAACGGCGTTTGCCGCGACGACGCACGATAAAGGTATCGGTGCGTTTGTTCTTGCGGGTACGAACGCCCAGTGCCGGTTTACCCCACGGGGTTTTCGGTGCGGGCATACCGATACCGGTACGACCTTCACCACCACCATGTGGATGGCTAGATGGATCCTGTGCCGAACCACGCACGGACGGACGCCAACCGAGCCAGCGGGCACGCCCTGCTTTACCGATCTTGACATTGCCATGTTCAGCATTGCCAACCTGACCAATAGTTGCCGCGCAGGTTTCGAGGATCTTGCGCATTTCACCGCTTGGCAGGCGCACAGTGGCATAGTTGCCTTCTTTAGCGACCAGTTGTGCGGACGTACCGGCGGAACGGACGAGTTGTCCACCTTTGCCGGGGCGCAGTTCGATGTTGTGGATGACAGTACCCACCGGTATATTTTTCAGTTGCATCGCATGGCCGGGGCGCAGTTCTGCTAGGTCGCCATTGGCGATAGTTGAACCGACCTGCACGCCAAGTGGTGCAATGATGTAACGGCGTTCACCATCTTCGTATTGTACTAGCGCGATCCGTGCACTGCGGTTCGGATCGTACTCAATGGCAATTACTTCGGCTTTACAATCGAATTTATTGCGTTTGAAGTCAATAATACGATAACGCCGTTTGTGACCACCACCGCGATGACGCACCGTGATGCGCCCTTTGTTGTTGCGCCCGCCTGAACGGCGAAGCGGTTCGGTCAAGGAGCGTTCCGGTTTACTCTTGGTGATTTCCTCAAACGTGTAGCCCGTCATACCACGGCGACCCGCCGAGGTGGGTTTGTAGACTTTAATCGGCATCGTTCGCTCCTTTAGACGTTAAATATTTCGATGGAGACACCATCGTTGAGCGTGACAACGGCTTTTTTCCATTGACGATGGCGGATGTAGACTTTACGTCCACGGCGCCCTCGTTTCGCTGGCATAACCATTGTACGCACCTGTAAGATGTCGTCGGGATCAATGTCGAAGACCAATTCAATTGCTTCTTTGATTTGAAACTTGTTCGCACCAGGTGCGACTTCGAATACAAATTGGTTCAACTCATCCTGTAGCACGGTTGATTTTTCAGTGATAACCGGACGACGGATCACATCGTATGGATGCAGTTCAGGCATCGTTACGCCTCCTGTCCCCAGATACTGTTGATCACCTCAAGTGCTTCGAGGGTGATAACGACCTTATCATAAGTCAGCAGATCCCGAATGTTGAGGTAGTTGGCAAGGATCACATGAGCTTGTGGCAGATTGTGCACACTGCGCGTCACGTTCTCATCTTTGCTACCGATCACCACCAGCACTTTTTCGCTGCCGGCGGTGGCTTCCAGGACTTGCTTCATTTGTTTGGTTTTTGGCGCATCAAACGCCAATTTGTCGACGAACACCAGTTGATCGTCGCGCAGTAACCCACTCAATGCACAGCGGATGGCTTTTCGGCGCATCTTTTTGGGCATATCTTTGGTGTACTTGCGCGGGCGCGGCGGGTGAGCGCGACCACCACCGACGAAAATCGGGGCGGTACGAGCGCCGTGACGCGCACGACCTGTGCCTTTTTGGCGGTAGATCTTGGCAGTACTACCACGCACTTCACTGCGTCGTAGTGCTTTGTGGTTGCCCTGACGGGCGTTAGCCAATTGCCGCACATAAGCTTGATGCATCAAACCGGTATTCACTTCTTCTTCAAAGATATAGGGCTGTACGTCCAGTTTACTGACTTCAGCACCTTTCATATCCACAATTGATACTTGCATGTTCATACTCCTCGCAGTCGTCCTTAAGCTTTACGTGCCGGACGGATCATAACGATGCCACCTTTGGAACCAGGCACAGAGCCTCGCACCGCCAGTAAATTTTTATCGGCATCAATGACGACGACTTCAAGGTTCTGCATCGTAACGCGATCATTGCCCATGCGTCCGCCCATCCGCGTCCCTTTGAGGGTACGTCCGGGTGCCGCACACATGCCAATCGAACCTGGAGCACGTTCACGGTCGGATTGACCGTGGGTTTTGGGTTGACGATTGAAGTTATGGCGTTTAATCGTCCCTGCAAAACCACGCCCTTTGCTTATGCCGATGACGTCTACTCGTTCACCTTTTTCGAAGACATCGACCTTGATTTCAGCACCTTCTTCCAGTGCTGTTGCGCCGTCACCCTTCACGCGAAATTCGCGCAAATATTTGAGTGCGGGCAAGTTACTTTTCTGCAAATGTCCGAGTTGACCTTTTGTCAAACGCGCAGGTTTCGTCTCGCCATAACCGAGTTGTACAGCCGTGTAGCCATCACGTTCGTCGTTACGAACTTGTGTGACATAGCACGGACCAGCTTCAATCACGGTTACAGGGATTACGTTTCCCTGTTCGTCGAAGATTTGGGTCATCCCAACTTTTTTGCCAATCATGCCCTTCATGACTCAGCCTCCAGAGGGGGGTTAGACGCTAACGCGAGGCTAGTTCCCCTCCCCATACGTACTTCACTTACTGATCTACACTGTTCGGAAAATCCGAACGGGATTGATGAAACGGTGATGATGCGCCGTTTCCTTAGATTTTGATTTCAATATCCACGCCTGCAGGCAAATTAAGACGCATCAGGGTGTCGATAGTCTTGCTATCGGGGTCGAGCACGTCAATGAGACGCTTGTGAGTCCGAATTTCGAAGTGTTCCTGGCTCGTCTTGTGGACGAAGCTAGAGCGGATCACGGTGAAACGTTCCAAGCGTGTAGGCAATGGAACAGGACCAACAACTCGTGCACCTGTGCGTTCAGCAGTCTCGACAATCCGTTGTGCGGATTGATCGAGCACCCGATGGTCATATGCCTTGAGACGGATGCGTATTTTATTCTTCACTGCCATATCGCAACCTTTAAAGTCTGATTAAACAGACTATCTGTTTGTTAACTTGCAATTCCCGAAAAATATACCGGAGTAGCACCGTACTCCGGTATACAAGTGGGTCAAAATCGGATCAAGCGTTAGTTGAGAACTTCAGTGATGATACCCGCACCAACAGTCAGACCACCTTCACGGATGGCGAACTTGGAACCTTTTTCGAGCGCCACTGGTGTGATCAGCTCAACCATCAGGTTCACATTGTCGCCGGGCATCACCATTTCTACACCGTCTGGCAGGGTGACTTCACCGGTCACGTCCAGAGTACGGATGTAGAATTGTGGGCGATAACCACTGAAGAATGCCTTGTGACGGCCACCTTCGTCCTTGCGGAGGATATAGACTTCCGACATGAACTTGGTGTGTGCCTTGATACTGCCCTTAGCGGCAAGCACCATACCACGTTCAACTTCATCACGGGTCTTACCACGCAGCAGAATACCAGCGTTGTCGCCAGCTTCAGCGCGGTCGAGTTCTTTGTGGAACATCTCGATACCGGTGACTGTGGTGACCTGGATGCTTTCACGCAAGCCAACGATGTCGATTTCAGTACCTTTAGCGAGTGTACCACGCTCAACACGACCGGTCACAACAGTACCGCGACCTTTGATCGAGAACACATCTTCGACAGGCATCAGGAATGGCTTATCGGTTTCGCGTTCTGGTTCCGGTATCCAGCTGTCTACAGCTTCCATCAGCTGGATGATCGGTGCATATTCTGGTGCATCGGGATCGGTGCTGTCGGATTCAATCACTTTCAATGCGGAACCCTTGATGACTGGGGTTTCGGGATCGAATTCGTAGCTTTCCAGCAGTTCAGACAATTCCATCTCAACCAGTTCGATCAGTTCTTCGTCGTCCATCTGATCAGTTTTGTTAAGGAAGACCACCATCGCGGGTACTTCCACCTGACGGGCGAGCAGAACGTGTTCGCGGGTCTGTGGCATCGGGCCATCAGGCGCACTCACCACAAGGATCGCGCCGTCCATCTGCGCAGCACCGGTGATCATATTTTTGATGTAATCACGGTGACCCGGGCAGTCCACGTGTGCGTAGTGGCGGGTGTCCGTTTCGTATTCCACGTGACGGATCGAAATGGTGATACCACGTTCGCGCTCTTCTGGAGCATTGTCAATGTCTTCATAGTTCTGAAGCTCAGCTTGCCCTTTGAGGCCCAAAACCTTGGTGATTGCTGCCGTCAGGGTTGTTTTACCATGATCAACATGACCAATTGTACCGATGTTGACATGTGGCTTAGTACGCTCAAACTTACCTTTTGCCATTTGTGTTTTATCCCTTTATCTTTTGTTGATATAGATGATCACTTACATTTACTACACGAGGCAAAGCCTCAACAACAAACGAACCGAGCCGGCGTGCGTGCCGTGCGCTGACGAACGCACACGCCGTTCAATGCTTAGCGCTTGCCTTCGATCACTTCATCAGCGATGGAAGTTGGCGCAACCGTGTACTGGTCAAACTCCATCGTGAAGTTGCCACGTCCCTGTGTCATATTGCGAATTTCGGTTGCATAACCGAACATCTCAGACAGCGGAACCTGTGCACGAATAGAGGTGATGCCTTCGCCACGCGGATCCATACCTTCAACAGTACCACGACGTGAACTCAAGTCACCGACCAATGTACCGGTATACTCATCCGGTGCTACGACTTCGACCTTCATTGAAGGTTCTAGAATGACGGGTGAACCGCCCTGAATACCTTCACGAAGTGACATTGACCCTGCGACCTTGAAAGCAATTTCGCTGGAATCGACATCGTGCATACCACCGTCAACCAGTTTGGCTTTGAGGCGCACGATGGGGTAACCGGCGATAATACCGCCGTCCATCGCTTCGCGGATGCCCTTCTCGGTGGCACGGATGAATTCTTTGGTAATCGAACCACCACGGATCTGATCTTCGAAGATCAGGTTTTCCTTAGTTTCGGCTGCTTCTTCATCGGTCATCGGGCCGTATTCGATCGTCACTTTCGCGAATTGACCGCTACCGCCAGATTGCCGTTTGAAGGTTGTATCGACGACGTGTGAGCGGGTGATCGCTTCACGGTACGCCACACGTGGGCGACCGACTGTTGCTTCCACACCGTATTCACGGCGGAGGCGATCGACCAGCACTTCGAGATGTAACTCGCCCATGCCTTTGATCTTGGTCTGCCCCAGATTAGAACCGACTTCAACTTGGAAGGTCGGGTCTTCATCGGACAAACCGGAAAGACCTTTAGCGAGCTTATCTTGATCTTCTTTAGTAGCGGGTTCAATCGCCACTTCGATCACTGGGTCAGGGAACTTGATGTTCTCCAACACAATCGCGTGTGCTTCATCGCAGATGGTATCACCGGTGAAGGTGTCCTTCATACCGATGACAGCGGCGATATCGCCTGCACGCACTTCATCCACATCTTGGCGTTCATCAGCGAACATGCGTACCAGACGGCCCACACGCTCTGTTTTATCCTTGACAGGATTGTAGACGCGCGTCCCTTGCTTGAGCACACCCGAATAAACGCGGGTGAATGCCAAACGTCCGAAGCGATCCGACACAATCTTGAAGACCAGTGCTGAAAGCGGTTCGCTATCATCTGCATTGCGCACCAATGATTCTTCGGGATTATCGGGGTTTGTACCGACAATCGGAGGAATATCAAGTGGTGAGGGCAAGTAGGCAACAACAGCATCAAGCAAGGGCTGAACGCCTTTGTTTCTCAATGCAGACCCACACAGCACGGGTTGGATTTTATTGGCGATGGTTGCAGCACGCAGTGCCGAGATGATCTCTTCGTCGGTGATTTCTTCTTCCATGAGATACTTCTCTGTCAGGAAGTCGTCACTTTCGATAATACGTTCGATCATTTCGAGGCGGCGGGTTTCCGCTTCTTCACGGTGGCTTTCAGGGATCGGGTGACGTTCAATGACTTCGCCCAGATCACCGGATGAGAAAACCAGCTCCATCTTCATCAGATCAATCATGCCGCCAAAGTCTTCACCACTGCCATAAGGCATTTGGATCGGAACAGGGTTACCGTGAAGACGATCAATGATGCTCTGCACACACTTATCGAAATTCGCACCGATGCGATCCATCTTATTAATGAAGCACATACGTGGCACGCTATACTCGTTTGCCTGACGCCAGACAGTTTCGGATTGGGGTTCCACGCCGGAAACCGCGTCGAATACTGCCACACCACCATCCAGCACTCGCAATGAGCGTTGTACTTCAGCGGTGAAGTCGACGTGTCCGGGTGTATCAATCACGTTAATTTGATGATCGAGCCAGCTGGTGGTCACGGCCGCAGAGGTGATGGTAATACCACGCTCTTTCTCTTGCTCCATGTAATCTGTTACTGAAGCGCCATCGTGAGTTTCACCAACTTTGTGAACCATGCCACTGTAGAACAGAACCCGTTCAGTGGTGGTGGTTTTACCCGCATCAATGTGTGCGATGATACCAATATTACGAACCTTGCTGAGGTCGAATTGTTGTTTTTTTGCCATATTGACCTTTTACACCTATATACTTGACCCACTTTTGTGCTGGGCAAATGCCCGTGGTGCTAATCTTTAACGGAAGTGTGCAAAAGCACGGTTTGCTTCCGCCATCTTATGTACTTCGTCTTTACGTCGGACGGCAGCACCTTGTCCTTGAGCCGCATCCATCAACTCGCCTGCTAACTTAGCGGACATATTGCGCCCACTACGGCTACGGGTTGCCTGAATGAGCCAGCGCATCGCCAGAGCAACGCCACGGCTAGGCTTCACTTCGGTCGGGACCTGATAGGTCGAGCCACCCACACGGCGAGGTTTAACCTCAATTGCGGGACGCACATTGTTAAGTGCGGTCTCGAACACTTCAGAAGGATCCTGACCCATACGGTCTTCGATCATGTCGAATGCGTCATACATAATACGAAAAGCGGTACTCTTTTTGCCACCGATCATCAAGCGATTGACGAACATGGTAACATGCTTGTTGCCGTATTTCGCATCTGGACGTACTTCGCGTTTTTCAGGTGTCTTTCTACGCATCGGAAATCCCTTCTTCTTTTAGCAAAACGTCTTATTTAGGACGTTTGGTGCCGTATTTACTACGACCCTGCTGACGACCTTCAACACCGTTTGCATCGAGGGTGCCACGCACGATATGGTAACGTACACCCGGAAGGTCTTTCACACGACCACCACGCACAAGGACGACACTGTGTTCTTGCAAACGATGGCCTTCACCGCCGATATAAGCTGTGACTTCCATCCCGTTTGACAAGCGCACACGGGCGACCTTACGTAATGCTGAATTCGGTTTCTTGGGCGTTGTGGTGTACACACGTGTACACACGCCACGTTTTTGTGGTGCCCCGCCGGATTGGCGAGTACGCCGCTGACTGTAGGCGTTCAACGTATATTGTAACGCTGGCGCTTTCGTCTTGCGTTTTTTGGCTTTGCGACCTTTGCGCACCAACTGGTTAATGGTTGGCATGAAACACTCCGCTCTTTCATTACAGACAGTCTTAAAAAATTCTTAGCCTAGTTTATCTAGGCGTGCAAACGGGCGTATCTATAAGGTATAGATCGCCCGTATCTGTCTTAAGTCATGACGAGTGACTTCACATTTCCGCAAAGCACTTTCGCCATTATTGCTCAATTCAGTAGACCAGCGCCTCTTGCGAGGATTACATCTACCGTACTAGCACGATGCATCATATCAGTCGATTTATGAGCTTGTCAAGGGATTTAGCTGATTTACCCGAGAAAAGTTCCTCTAAGATACAACTTGATCAGTAAATATGCTCAAAGCGTTGATGATGCGGTCAACACTTAAGGGTTTTTCGAGCAGATCATCGACGCCTTTAGAACGCGCCTGATTCTCTCGATAACCACCGCCAATGCTAGCAGTGGCGATGATCGGTACGTGGCGGTTTGCATGTTGGCGCACATAATCGACCAGATCTAAGCCGTTGCTCTCTTCAAGCATCAGTTCAACGATGATGCCATCAATCGCGCCAGAATCCCAATAGGTTAAGGCAGTAGTAGGATCATGGGCGATGCTCACTTTGAAGCCCGCCTGAAGCGCGATCATACGCAGAACAGCACATACTTCTTGATTATCATCGAGTATCAGCAAACGTTCACCATTCCCGATGTTAGGGATGGCGAGCGCACCTTCCAAATTTTGCATCGTATCATCATCAGTGTGCGGCTGAACCACAAAATGTACTTGCAAAGATAGATTGCCGAGTTTGACTTGATCGCCATCGCGTAAGCGCACCGGGCTGTTTGCCTCGATGTGTTTACCATTGACGTAAGTCCCGTTAGCACTGGATAGATCTTCAACAGTGATCCGATTATCACGCATGTAGACGCGAGCATGCTTGCGCGAAACCCCTAAATTCTGTCCATTGTAAGGCGAGAGGTTGATCGCAGGGTAAAAATCATTGCGTGCATCATCGCGCCCAATGATGAGGCTCTCGCTAAGTGGGGCACGGATGATCTCCGGCGTGCCAATCACGCGGAATTCGATCACCCAGGGGATAAAAACCTCGAACAACTGATTGACAGCGTTGCTACGCTTGCGCTCGGTTTGCTCTGCAAGTTCTAAGTCTTCCAACACACCATCAAGGCGGGTGGTAAAGTTTCTATCTTGATTTTTCTTATCCTGAGTCATACGAACCCACTCTACTATTACAATAATGTCACATAGTGTTATTGCTTGTGAGATTTTGAGATGCTGGTTGCAAGTTGCATGACAGACACACGTCAAATATCAGCGTGACTGAATCTCACGATTTTAAATTATTATACGGGATATTCGACAATATTAAGAGGTATAACTGTTAGAAAATAGTCCTATTCAGTTTGCGGGGTATCATGCAGGAGCGTCAAATCCCCTGCATGATAGATTCAGTGTGGGTTAGCGGAATAATTCGCGCACGACGACGTTACGCAAAATCTCGCTCGTACCTTCGTAAATCTGGAAGACTTTACAATCACGCATTAACTTTTCAACGGGATATTCGCGCATATAACCATACCCACCGAAGACCTGTACGGCTTCGACAGTAGCTTTCATGGCGGCATCGGCGGCATAGGTTTTGGCAATAGCGCTTAGGCGCGGATCAGAACTGCCCTGTTCCACCACCCATGCCGATTTCCACACTAGCAAACGTGCCGCTTCATAGTCCATCGCCATGTTAGCAATCTTATGACCGACGGCTTGATGGGCGTAAATCGGTTGCCCGAATGTTTCGCGCTCTTGCGCGTACTTGATGCTCTCATCCATTGCGCGGCGCAACAAGCCGACAGCCGCAGCACCCACACCCGGACGGCTATAATCAAAGACTTGCATGCCGATCATGAAGCCCTGCCCTTCCTGACCGAGCAGGTTCTCCTCTGGTACTTCCACATTCTCGAAGACCACTTCGGCAGTATCGCTAGCGCGTTGACCGAGCTTATCAAACTTCTTGCTGATGCTCACGCCAGGGGCATCGCGGTCAACGATGAAGCAAGACATACCACGGTGACCGGCTTCCGGGTTGGTCTTGGCGAAAACAGTGAAGAAGTTCGCATAGCTGGCATTGGTGATGAAGGTCTTGCTACCGTTGAGGACATACTTCGCACCCTGCTTTTCAGCGCGGGTTTGGATACCGACAACATTCGAGCCTGCGGCGGGTTCTGTCATACAATATGAGACCAGCTCCCCCTTATCCATCAGGCGCTCGCCGAGCCAGTGTGATTTCTGCGCATCGTTGCCGGCGATGATAATCGGCAAATCGCCCAGACCATTGGTGCTGATGCTCGTGCTGATGCCGGTACAGCCATAACCGAGTTCTTCGGCAACGATGACCTCCTCCATCAAGCTCGCGCCCATACCGCCATAGGCTTCCGGCACGTTCATATTCGCCAGACCGATTTCACGGGCTTTGTCGAAGATATCTTGCGGGAAGGTGCTGTGTTCATCGTATTCGGCGGCGACGGGGATGATCTCTTTTGCGGTGAAATCACGTGCCATCTTCTGTAACATTTGTTGCTCGTCTGTCAGCTCAAAGCCAACACCGGACATTTGCATGGTATCAACCATCGGGAATGCTCCTGTAAAAAAACTAATTAAATAAGTGTTAGATTAATTGTAGCATGAATGATTTCATTTCGACAAATATTTGATTCACGCAAACAATTTGCAATTGTTGTAATGTGATATGAAACTTGTAATGTCACATTGGGTGAACGTCACCTGTTTAATGCGTAACGTTCATTGATGTAAGGGCAAACCCTCATGAAACGACTTTTAATTATTGGCTTGACTTTCGTGGCGATGCTGGGCTTCAGTGTTATAGTCACATCGGCACAAGCTGCACCGAGTGCCGGTTGTACGGCCGTTATGGGTATGAGTGGCACAGTAGATACGAGCATCACAGAGACTTTTGAAGAAGGCGAAGCGATCAGCATCGTGGTCACGAGTTTGGATGGTGGCTTATTCGATATTACCGTTGATGGCACGCTGTATCGCGATGATGTGCCAAGTGGTGAAGCCTTCAGCTACACAATGCCAGAAGATGGCACAATCACAATTGAGCTTTCGGTGATGTTCGGCACAGGTACGTATAGCCTCGACTGTGAAGGCGCTCAACCGGAAGCCTTCGACGGCACACTCTGCCATATTCCGCCCGGTAACCCTGCCGCCGCCCACACGATCACAGTAGGTTCACCCAACGCAGTCGAAGCCCATCTTGGACATGGCGACACGCTTGGCCCCTGCCCGACAGGTGTGCAAACACGCTTCGATAATCCGACGATCAACATCACAATCTTCGTGATTTATGCCACCGATAGCATTCAGATTTATGGCAACTGTACCGACGAATGCGAAGAGGTGATGAACACGCCAATTGTCCTACTCATAAACCTGAATCTGGTGACAATCAACATCAACACCAGTGTGGATGATGCAGTCAATGATGATACGGGTGGCGGTGACAACACCAGCGACGATGTAGCCAACGCCACCGCTGACGATAGCGAATTTGTACCGGTCAGTAATCCAGCTGATTATGGTTTCTCACTAGGAGAGGTCAGTCAGAATGGATTGACAGCAATCATTTACTACCTGCATCCTGATCCGAACAACGCACAGGTCGGCGTGTTCCAGATCAACGTCTACGATAACAACACCCTGATTGATGACAGCATTTTGGTGTTCATAACCACCGGTGGCAACATTGTGCTGTGGACAGATCAGAGTTACTGGGATCAACAACTGGCACTCAGCCAGAGCTAAAATAAGCGCAAGAAGAGTCACCATGACGGTGGCTCTTTTTATTTTCAATCTACCTGCTGGAGCAAGGCGAGGATTGCCTCTACGCTCTGTGCAATTTGTGCCTCACGCTCGATAGTAGCCGATTGATCGCCGGCTTGCTCGCCATAATAGCCGAACTGCGCATGGTTACCGCCTTCGATGGCAACATAAGTCGTTTGGGGGGGCAGGTTAGAGCGGGCGCTCTCAATCTCCTCAACCGTGGCGAGACCGTCGCGCGTGCCATAAACCAGCGTGATCGGTAAATCAGACTCAGCAAGATGATCGCCGGTGACATAGGTGCCGAGCATGAATAAGCCTGAGACGCGCTCCGGATGTGCGGCCGCATACCACGAAGCCACCGTTCCGCCTAATGAGTGCCCGCCCACGACCCAGTGATCAATTGCAGAGAAATGCGCCATCACCGGCGTGGCAAGGTCACGGTTGAGGATCGCCAGATTGAGCGGCGGATAGACAATCACTGTCAGATAGCCGGATTCTGCGAGCGAACGCGCCAATGGGGCGAAAGCTTCGGCGGGTACACGCCCCCCCGGATAAAAGATGACACCCGTTGACGGTGGTTCGTGCGGGATGAACGCCAACCAGGCACGATCAGTGACTGTGACATTATCGCCATTTTCGGTAGCGGAGAGCGCCACAGGATCAATTTGTACCAAAGGATTGAGTGCCCACAGGGCAAAGCCACTGGCAACGATTACAATCACCAGCAATAGGATCAAACTACCCCACAACCACCAGCGCCGACGCGGTCGGGCGTTATCAGCGCTATCGACAACGATAACCTCATTCATATAGCGATTCTCCAGCGTATCACAGCCAACTATTCAGTCGCTGATGATACACGCGCACTCAAAGCAAGTCGAGCGCGGCTTGCCCCGCCGCCAAACCGGACATGTACGCGCCTTCAACGCGTCCGCGCCCACCGAAGGCATCGCCAGCGAAGATAACGGGCAGTTGTTCCGATTGTAAAATATCTCGCGGATACGTCACCAATGGCACACTATAGCGCCAGCGTTTAATTTGTTGTTCTGTGATACGCGCATCAGCGCTCATGTGCTTTTCGAGTTCTTCGCGCATGAAGGCAAGTAACTCTTCATCAGAATCATCATAATGGGCACGGCTGTAAAGTGCGTTGATATGTACCGTGATAATGCGTTCATCGGGCGATATGCCCTTCTGCTGATTATCCGCAAGCCAATACACGGTATTATCAAAATTCTGGAGTGCGCCCGGCTCGGGCAAATCTATTTCTCCCTCAACGACAAATAAGCCACACAAGCAAGGCCCGTATTGAACGCGCTGTAATTGCTCACGTTCTTCAGGGGCAAGAGGTACACCGTCCAACAGCGCCAGCGATTGAGGCACAGGTGGGGTCATAATCAGCACGCGCCCGACATAAATATGCGATTCCGCATCGCTGACAAACCACTGTTGATCATCCCATGAGACCGAGTGCACATGTGAGTTGACATGAATAGCATTGCCGAGTGATTGGGCTAGGGTCTGTGCGAGCTGGTTCATGCCACCATTGGTAATATAGCGGGGGTGTCCATCATTTTGGGTACGTTTGAGACTACCATCACTCCAACCATATCCCCAGACATCAACAATGCCAGCTTCTAGCCATGCATCAACCTGTTGTTGGAAGGTATCCGTGCGCGCCGTAAAAAATTGTGCGCCATGATCCGCTTGCCCCGCTCCGATGCGACGCGTTGCCAGGCGCCCACCGACGCTGCGCCCTTTATCCAGCACGATGAAGCTCTTACCTGCTTCCTTGAGTTGTTGCGCGGCTATCAACCCCGATAATCCTGCCCCGATTACAATCACATCCGTAGCCAAGTTCACTATTCCTTTACTCATAAATCTGCATTCATGCAAGAATACTCTATGCATGAAGCCTGTTGATTAACAACACGCCTCAAGTTAATCATAGCGTATCGGCGCAAGTCTGCCGAGTGAAAAAGGTCAAATATCAGGATAAATCAGGACAAATGGCGAATGTTCTGGTGTAGAAAGCCAGCATATGTTCAAAATAACATTATGGGTTACAATGTAGCTTGCAATGACTAATATTGAGGTGAGCCTATGCAACTCAACACGTTTTCTATTGTCGCTTATGACCCTGATGAACAATCGTGGGGTGTGGCAGTTGCCAGCAAATTCCTCGCCGCTGGTGCATTGGTTAGCTGGGCACAAGCCGGCGCCGGTGCGATTGCGACGCAATCTTATGCCAAAGTGGGATTTGGGCCGGAGGGTTTGCGCCTGCTGGCAGAAGGTAAATCAGCGAGCGAGACTCTGGCGATTTTACTGGAAGGCGACCCTAACCGCGAACAGCGTCAGGTGGGGATTGTCGATACACAGGGTAACGTTGCGGCGCATACCGGCAATCAGTGCCATGATTGGGCAGGCAATAAAGCTGGCGAGCATTTCAGCGTTCAGGGCAATATCTTGACCGGCGCCGACGTATTAGATGCGATGGCGGATAGCTTCCAGAATGCCAAAGGGGAATTAGCAGATCGGTTAGTTGCGGCGTTGCGTGCGGCAGATGGCGCAGGCGGGGATAAGCGTGGCAAGCAATCGGCAGGATTATTAGTGGTAAAGTCTAACGGCGGTTATGGTGGTGATACGGATCGCTATCTTGATTTGCGTGTGGATGACGATCCGCAACCGGTCAAGAAATTACGCCAGCTGGTGGAAGCGCATCATCTGTTTTTCGGCGAGGCTAAACAAGTCGATCAAATCCCGATTGATGAGGGTATCGCCCGCGAGTTACAGAATATCATGGTCAATCAGGGCTATATGGGTGGTGAGGTCAATGGGGATTGGGATGAAGTCACCCAACAAGCCTTCTGGGTGATGGTAGGCAACGAAAATCTTGAAGAACGTTGGAACCTCGATCACAAGCCCGATCATATTGACCGCATTGCACTAGAATATCTGCGTAAACGCTTCGCCTGAGTGATTAATGCGTCGTCACCGTGCATTTCTTGTATCACTGGTGCTGATCTTGCTAGCGAGCGCCTTCAGCATGATAGCATTGGATCAGGCGCGTCGCTGGCATCCTGATGAAGCCTTCTACATGACTTCAGCGCGTCATGCGGCGGTCAATGGGGATTGGTGGTTGCTGGCGGAACCGCTCGATAAGCCCCCGTTGACCTTCTATATCAACGCCCTAGCACTGGTCACACTTGCCATCGAACAAGATAAGAACGGCGTGCTTCAGCTGGATGTGCATCGGGGTGAATTTGCAGGGCGCATCCCCGCCACGCTGATGAGTGTGCTACTGGTAGCAGTGAGCTACGCACTAATTTATGGCATCAACCGTGACCGCTTCAGTGCGCTGTTGGGAGCGGTTTTTGTGGCGCTATCGCCCCTGCGCATCGCTTTCTCTGCGACGGCCTTCACCGATATGCCGATGTTGCTAGCCGGTACACTGGCGTTATGGATGGCATGTCGCGGGCGCTGGAGCGCCTCAGCACTCTGGTTGATGATCGGCATCAGTGCCAAACCTCAAGTCATCTTCTATTTACCCTTACTACTCTGCTTATTATGGTTCAACAGCGAACAAAATCTGAAGCGCTTGCCATCTTATCTGTTGCGCTTCACCCTACCGATCGTTATTGGGATCGGGATGCTGTTGGCGTGGGATAGCGTGCGTGTATCACAGGGTGCAGAGAGCTTTTATCAGTTGGGACAGGTGCGGTATACCCCGACCACCCTCACCCCCTTAGCCGACTACCCGATGCGCCTGCTATTATGGTGGCAGACGGCACAATACAGTTTCGGTCATGGGGCGCTGACTGCTCTGGTGCTGGCATGGGCAGTGGTACGTTTATATCGCACTGAGAAAGCGCGTCAGGCGTGGGTGCTGTGGGCGTGGGTGCTGGCGTTCGTCGGGGCGCATGTGATGTTGACGCTCAATCTGTTCGATCGCAATCAGTTGATTATTCTGCCTGTGCTGGCGGGACTGGCAAGCTGGCAGTTACCGCGTAGCAAAGGGGCACAGGCGCTGTTGAGCATCTTACTGGCGCTGATGATGGTCGGCGCGTGGCAGAGCGCACACGGGCGCTTAGCGCTCGGTGGTGATGATGGTCGGCACGACGGCATTGATCAGGTGGCAGAGTATCTCAATCAAAAACCGGTAGCGACGGTGATTTATGATCGCTGGTTAGATTGGGAACTCGATTATTACATGGGGCAATGGACAGATAAACGGCGCGTGTATTATCCGACACCTGACGTACTGGTACAGGGTGCGCTGGCACTGGACGAGCGCGGAGCACGGTATGTCGTTGCACCGAATACGATTGATCTTAGCCTGTGGTTACAGGCACTCACAGATGCCGGTTTCGACCTGTCACTCGATCGCAGATTTGACAATTTTGTGGTGTATCGCTTACTTCCGCCAACTTAATCGTCCTGTTCTTCGTCGGACGATTTAGGTTCAATGGGACGTTGTAACCGTTGGAGCATCTTAAGCGGATTAGGGGGTGTACGTAGTTGACGTGCTGTGGTGGCACTGTGACTATCTTCCACAAATGTCGATTTAACCTGTGACGCTTTTTCAACACCCGGAAAACGTTCAAGCCAATCATTCAGAAAGGCATTCAACCAGTTGAGATCTGCTTCCATGCGCGTGATGCTGTGGGTATAGAGGGCTCGTAGATCATGTCGATTATCCGCGGAAGGGCTTGTCTGAAACTCTGCCCATAGTTGGCGCGTCGCTTTCAACTGTGCTTCTAAATCGGCACGGTGATCGTTGAGCATCAAATAAACCTGTGCAGGAGCTAATACCTCTAAATTCGCTAGACCGAGTTCAAAACCTGTGCCAATCGAACGAGGCATACGCAACAATTCGGCGATGGCAGTACGCAAGATGCCCTGTCCGGCATCGGTGAGGGTATACCGCTTACGGGGTGTACCGGCACTGCTCGGACGTAATTCGCTGGTGACCATGTTCTGACGTTCGAACTTGTTCAAGATATAATAGACTGACGCATAGCCCACGGCGAGCCAATCGCGCAGACCGCGCTCGTCGATGATTTGCTGGATCTCATGTCCGTAACGGGGGCCTTGCGCCAACAAACTGAGAATCGTCAGTTCGGCATCTGTCATGATCATTCCTCACAATTTAGGGCGACCATGTTGCAAGATCTCACGCACAGTCTTAATCAAGTTATTCGCCAGATAAGGTTTGGTCAGGTAGCGATCCGCGCCAGATTCCAGACCTTCACGGATTTGTTCAGGATCGGCTAAGGCGGATAAGATGATCACCGGCACGTCGTTGTAGCGTTCATCCGCACGAATTTGCTTGAGAAACTGTATACCACTAATTTCCGGCAACATCAAATCGAGCAGAATGAGATCGGGTAAGGGATCACGCTGAAGGTGTTCTTTTGCCTGATGTGCATCTATTGCCGAAAGCGTCTCTAAACCGGCACGTTGGAGCAAAGCAATCACAAGGCGTTGTAAAGCGGGATCGTCGTCTATGACTAAGATTGTGTGTGTATCCTGTGCGTTTACCAAGGGCTATCCTCATCTTATCTATGTGATATACGGGTCAGAGATCAAGCGATGCTGATGCACAAACCCAAATCCAATATAGTGCGAGTATACTGATAAGCGTGTTCTATGACAAGCAATACTCACATACCATGCCTATTGTTAAGATGCCGTGAGTGCCATTGGTATTATAAAATGACGTTAAGTGAAGTAGAAGGTTGATCTATCCATGTCAAATTTATCAGGACAACAGTTACACGGATATGATTTACATGAGCGTATCGGTGCCGGCGGTCATGGTACAGTCTACAAAGCACAGGATAGCCAGAGCGGTCAATGGGTTGCTATTAAGGTTATGCTAGAGGAACACCATGACGATGACGCACTGATCCAGCGTTTACGACAAGAAGCTAGCATCCTGCAAGATTTACGTCATCCGCATATCGCACGTTTGCTGGCATGGTGGCAAGATGATAATGGGGTTTATCTAGTGATGCCCTGGTTAGAAGGCGGAGATTTGCGCGGATTGCTCAATCGGCGTGGCAAATTATCCCCGTCAGAACTCAGCGCTGTGCTCAACCAGATATGCAGTGCGCTTGATGCCGCACACGCGGCACAGGTCATCCACCGTGACCTGAAACCGGAGAACATCCTACTTGACCGTGACGGCAACGCCTATCTGACCGACTTCGGTTTTGCAAAACGACGTGATCAAGCCACTAATATCACCACTCAAGGCGTGATTATTGGTTCCCCGAATTATCTCTCGCCGGAGCAAATTTCTGGCGAAACAATCAGCACCCGCGCTGATATTTACGTGCTAGGTGTGATTATCCACGAGGCGCTGACCGGCACACATCCTTATGACCATCTGCAAACACAGATGCAAGTGGTGATGCAAGTGTTACGTTATGAGGTCGCCCCCGTTGAAAGCCTAGACATACCACCTGAACAACTGCGAGCGATCAACGCGCTGATTAACCGTTGTACTGCCAAAAAACCTGCCGAACGCTATGCAACAGCTTCATCGGTGGCGTATCATTTTGCCGAGATCATCGCCAGATGAACAGCCCCTAATCTATGGGGGTCTTACGCTTCTTCTATAGAACATATGTTATAATGTAGCTAGATCATATGGTTTTAGAGGAGGTATGTCATGGTTGCCCCTAAACATATCAAAGACCTACAAGATGCCAGCCGCGATTTGCAAGTACGGCGGGTAGATCGGCTTACTTACGTAGTGGAGAGTCGCAGTCAACCGAATGCGCTGCACACCGTGACCGTGACTTTTGATAATGATGGACGCACAGTACAGGCACGTTGTACCTGTGCATGGGCGAATTTTAACGGGATTGCGTGCGCACACGTGCTAGCCACGCTCGAATATATGGCGGAGCAAAAAGCCCGCACACTCAGCTTCTGGCAAGATGAGACCAGCGCACGCCGGCAAAAACATCGGTTGTTCAAGCTGGTGAGTCCGCGTCATGCCGAGGATGAACCGCTCATCTGGATCACCAGCCGTAGTGCTTGAAGCGCTCACAAGACGGATGCCATACCCCCCTGTGATGTGTATCCGTCTTGCAGTATAATCGCGCTCTGCACATTGCTCGACAATCATCAGGATCACCATGCCCAAACTGCATTACATCTCTTATGCGCGGTTCCCGACTGAGAAAGCACACGGTTTGCAGATTGCCCAGAATTGTGAGGCGCTCGCGGATGCCGGTTATGCGGTCACACTGTGGGTCAGTGCGCGTAAGAACACGCCTGACATGGACACAATTGACGATATACACGCCCATTATGGTGTCGCTCATAACTTCGAAATTCGGCGCATTGCGTCGCTCGATGGTTATGCGCTGGCGCGAGGCAACACACGGGTTGAGTATCTCGCGTTCTGGGTGCATGTCATCACCTATTGCCTGATGTTGCTGGTGCAAATACGCCGTGATCGCGCAGATGTGTATTACTCGCGTGATCCGTATGCTCTGCTGGCGCTGAGTTGGATCGTCCCACGTGAGCAACTCGCCTTTGAGGTACATCAGTTCGCGCCGACGCGCAAAGGGCAACAAGCACAGGGGATTGTCATGCGCCGTGTGGGGCATACCATCGCCATCACCCCGCGCTTACGTCAAGATTGCATCGCGCACTATGAACTTGACCCACAGAGCATCCTGGTGGCACACGATGGTATTCGTCAGGCACGCTTTGCTGATATGCCCGATCAATCGGAGGCTCGGACGCGGGTGGGTTGGTCACATGGGGCGTTCATCGTCGGCTATATGGGACGCTTGCACACGATGGGCATGGATAAAGGCGTGGGTTTGTTAGTCGATGCGGTAGCCCAATTAGAGGGTGTGACACTAGCGCTCGTCGGGGGGCCAGATGATATGGCGGAGCAACTGGCACAACGCTGGCGCGATCAAGGCGGTGATCCCGCGCATTTTCTCAATGTGGGCACTGTCGCACCGCGTGAGATTCCGCCGCATTTATCGGCGTTTGATGTGTGTGCGATGCCGTTCCCATGGACAGACCATTATGCTCATTATATGTCGCCCCTGAAGTTGTTCGAGTATATGGCATCCGGCAAGGCAATTCTGGCGACTGATCTGCCGAGTGTGGTGGATGTGGTGCAACATGGCGAGACGGCTTACATCGTGCCACCGGATGATGTGCAAGCGCTCAGAGATGGTATACATGCCTTACAGTCGGATGCATCGTTACGCGCCAAACTAGGCGAGAACGCCCGTCAGCGTGTGCTGGCTGAGTACACGTGGTCAGCGCGTGCGGATCACATTCGAGCCCATCTGGAACGCTATACAGGAGTGCAATGATGCGGATTGCCATCTTGAGTGATCGGATTCCGCCGGAAAGTCGGGGCGGGGCAGGCATTGTCACCTGGCGTTTGGCGTACCAACTACACAATATGGGGCACGATGTTCACATGATCAGCGCCACGGGCGACGCACCATTTGAAGCCGTGCGCGAGGGCATCCCGACATATCACCTGCACGTGCGCTATCCGGATCGCTGGCGGGCATGGCTCTCGCTCTACAATCCACAGGTCAACAGCCCGCTAAAGGCACTCTACAAGCGGGTTCAACCGGATGTCATCAACGCGCATAACATTCACATTGATCTGACCTATCATAGTTTGCAACTGGCACACCAGATGGGCATTCCAACGGTATTTTCGTCGCATGATGTGATGCCCTTTGCCTATCACAAGCTGAGTCACTTCATCGATCGCACGCGCTGTGATGTGCCTGTAGATGCCTATCGTTTACCGCGTTTTTTCAACATGCGTCAGATGCGTTTTCGGTATAACCCCTTGCGCAATCTCACCATTCGGCGTATCCTGCGCGATCACACACAGGTGCGAACTGCGCCGAGTCAGGCGTTGTGTGATGCGCATCGCGCCAACGACTTACCGCCCTTCGTCCCCGTGCATAATGGCATTGATGTCGATACCTTCGCGGTGGAGGCTGAACAGGTGGACGCGCTACGCGAGCGACTTGGTTTGCACGATCGGCGCGTGATCTTATTCGCGGGCAGACTCACCAAGGCGAAGGGCACTCAGCAATTATTGGATGCACTGATACAGGTTGTTCAACAGGTGCAAAATATCACCCTGTTGGTGTTATCATCCGTGCCGATTGTCGAACAAATCGGTGATGTGCGCTACGCTCATCTGCGTGATCAACACATCGTTGCAGGTGGATGGTTGACGGGCGATGAGCTAGCATCGGCGTTCCATCTAGCCGATGTGACCGTCACGCCGAGCATCATCTTTGACACCTTCCCTACTGTGAATTTAGAGGCGATGGCAAGCCGAAGCGTGGTGCTGGCAAGCTGTTATGGTGGATCACGCGAGGCAATCGAAGATGGTGTCAGTGGTTATATTATCAATCCCTTCGATACGGCAGACTTTGCTGAGAAATTAGTGCGCGTACTGAGCGATGATGCCATGCGCCAGCGCATGGCAGAACGTGCTTATCAGCGGGTGCGGGCACTGTTCACGCTGGCACAACAAGCACAGGCGATGCTGGCACAGTATCAGCAAGCGATTGATACACAATGAGCGCCTTGTCTGACCATATCACGCGCTTGCAAACAGGCGATACCCGCGCACGGATGCAGTCGGCACGGGCGTTAGGGACACTGGGGGATGAGAGCGCGTTACCCGTACTCGAACAAGCCTTACAGGATGAATCCGTGGCGGTGGTACGCTCGGCGACGCTGGCATTAGGGCACATCGGCGGATGTGCGGTATTGGCGACATTGCTACGTTTACTGACCCATGAGCAGGTGTGGGTGCGTAAAGCATCTGTGGAGGCATTAGGCTTATCAGGCTGTGCGGAGGCCGTGCCGATACTGGTCAATCAGCTAGCGGAACCCAATTCACACGCACTCGCACGCGAAGCGTTAATCCGCCTTAACGTTGATCCCGATTTCTTTTAAAATATACTTTTTGTGATAGATCAACAGACATAAAACCTATATACAGGGAGTACCATCAACAATGGGGTTTAATATCTTGCTCGTGATTGCGGGCTTAGCAGGCTTATACTTCGGCGGAGAGTGGCTGGTCACCGGTGCATCACGGATGGCGTTAAGATTCAATGTGCCAGCGATTGTGATCGGCTTAACGGTGGTGGCTGTGGGCACATCCGCACCGGAGTTATTTGTCAGCGTGCAAGCAGCGCTCGGCGGACAAGAAGGCATCTCACTAGGCAACGTGATCGGTTCGAACATCGCCAATATCGGTTTGATCTTAGGTCTTGCAGGTGCGATCAGTGTAGTGAGTGTTCAGCGCAGTCTGGTCAAGCGTGAGATACCGATCTTGATTGTCATCACCTTAGCCACTATTGCGACGACACTCGATGGTGAAATCAGCCGTCTGGAAGGGGCGTTGTTGTTACTGGGATTTGTGGCATTCAACGTGTACTTTTATTATCTCGCGCAACATGATACTGAGGTTAAGATTGAAGCACCTGACCCTGACAAATTGGAGCCAGAGGATACACACATTACGGTTGATCTGATGTATATCGTCAGTGGGATTGCTCTGCTGGTCATCGGATCTCGCTTGATGGTGATCGGCGCGACAGCGGTTGCTCAGGCACTGGGTGTTAGTGAGCTGGTAATTGGTATTACAGTGGTTGCCTTCGGCACTTCGTTACCGGAACTCGCCACCAGCATCACGGCAATCATCAAGAAAGAGGACGATATTGCCATTGGCAATGTGATCGGCTCCAATGTGGCGAATTTATTATTGGTGCTGGGAACAACGGCGAGTATCCGTGCGATTGACATCACAGCCAGTGATTTATCGGCGGTGGAATATGTGGTGATGATCGGCTTCACGCTCTTGTTGTTGCCCTTTGCGCGCAACCGTAGCTTATCCCGATTGGAATCGGCCTTATTTCTGGGCGCGTATTTCGCCTTTATCGCCTACAGTTTCTTGAGCGCCGGTGGATGAACTCACCCTGCCCGATGTGCTTCGGACAGAGTGAGTGCTTTGGTTTAGGCTTGTGGTGCGGGGATGCGTTCTGCACCGCCGAGATAGGGACGCAAAACAGGCGGAATAATGACGCTACCATCTACCTGTTGATTGTTCTCTAAGATGGCGATCAGCACGCGGGGCACAGCCAGCCCACTGCCGTTGAGCGTGTGAACATAGTCATTGCCCTGTCCATCCTGCCGACGATAACGGATCATCGCCCGACGCGCCTGAAAGGCTTCTGTGTTACTGCACGAGCTAACTTCTAACCACTCGCCACAACCGGCAGCCCACACTTCGACATCGTATTTTTTAGTAGCGCTAAAACCCAGATCAGCGGTCACAATCTCGAGGCGGCGATAGGGCAAGCCAAGCGCCTCACAGAGTGCTTCGGCGGCGTGGGTCAGTGATTCGAGTTCGTCGTAGCTGGTTTCCGGCGTGCAGAACTTGAACATCTCGACTTTTTCAAACTGATGCCCGCGCTTGATACCCCGTGTATCGCGCCCTGCGCTGGTTTTTTCGCGACGGTAACAGGGTGTATGCGCGACGTAGTACAGTGGTAAATCGGCTTCTTCGATGATTTCATCGCGATGCATGTTGGTGATAGCGACTTCAGCAGTCGGCAAGAAGTAGTACCCTTCGCCTTCATCTTTGTAGACCACATCCTTGAACTTCGGGAATTGCCCCGCACCGTAGAGCGCATCTTCATGCACCATGTGCGGTAGGTACAATTGCGTGAAACCATTCGCCTGTGCTTGATCAAGGTAGAAGTTAATCAGGGCACGTTGTAAGCGTGCGCCCCAATCCACCCCGATATAGAAGCGTGTGCCCGATAGCTTAACCCCGCGCTCAAAATCGAACATACCTAGCTCAACGCCTAAATCCCAATGGGGCTTGGGTTCAAAGTCGAACTCAGGCAGTGTGCCGTGTGGCTCGTGCGGAACATTGGCCTCATCGCTCTCGCCGACAGGCACGCTCTCATGGGGCAAGTTGGGCAACCACAGCATCTGTTCTTCGAGCGTGGTTTCCACCTCTTTAATCTGATTGAAACCGGCATCCATACGGTCACCCAGTTCGCGCAGGGCGGCAATCAATGAGTCAAATTCATCTTTTGCGCCCTTGCTAGCGTTGGGGTTTTCGGCGATCTCATCCTGTGCTTCGAGGATAGTGATCGCTTTATCGTATTCGCCCTCTTTGATGGTAGCGGCGGCGCTGATGGCGAGTGTTGCCTTCTGACCGGCGGTGAGTTGTTTGTTACCGCGCAAGCGTCCATTCAGCTTATTCAGGCTATTGCGCTTGCTCTGAATCGTCTCTATCTCGGTGCGCAGTTCGCGTCGTTGAATATCGAGTTTGACAATCTCATCAACGCGGGGCAAGGCGCTCTCGTCCTGTAATTTCTTGATTTGTTCTTTGACCCATTCGGGCTTTTCGCGGATCACTTCAATCGCGAGCATGGTACATTTTCTCCTATTCTCTCATCATTCTTTGTCGTTTGGTGATTGCGCATCATCAGCAGAAGATCGGTGCTGACTATGCGCTTGCCTGGCATGATCGCGCACATCCTGAGAGAAGCGCCATGCCATCAAGATCAGGGCAAGGGCAAGATTGCCGATCACCAGCAGATCAAATAATTCTGGCGTTAAAAAATCCAAGCTCATCACATCACCTCACTGATAATTATTGCTCTTGAGAGCGCATCCCCACTCAACAAAAAACGCCCTGCCCATCTCGGGGCAAGGCGCAAAAGGCACTCCTCGACCAATTCGGGCGTGGTTATTCGTCACTTTGCGCAGAACTAGAGCTTTCAACGTCTTTCCATGCAGGAAGTTGAATGCTGAATGTTGTACCAACACCTTCTTTGCTTGTGAACCACAGCCGCCCATTCATGGCTTCTAACTCTGTTTTACACAGATACATCGCAAGACCGTATCCGAATTCACTAATAATCTGAGGTTGACGGGCGCGTTCAAAGGGTGTGAAGACGCGCTCATTTTCTTTCTGTCGGATGCCGTAGCCCTCATCCACAATATCAATCTGAACATTGTTCCCTTTGGGCAGGGCAACGATTGTAATCGGTGTACCGATTAGGCTGTACATGATAGCATTACGCACTATCTCTCGCAAGGCAGAGTTGAGATAGGGCGTGCTCGCGTTGAGGGTCAAGCCCTCACGAATCGAGGTCTGGATGCGTGAGCGGTAATCATGGTTTTCGAACTCCGGATCGAGCAAGTCAATCTCATCCAATGATTCGATAAAATCTTCCATGAAGTTCTCTAAATCAACCTGTTTGCGCGTGTTGCGAATGTGTTCGCGGATTTGCCCGGTACGAATATCCTGCAAGCGATCAAGCATTTTGATGAGTCGTCCGGCACGGGTCATGTGAATTTCTACTAGACGGGTAAAGCCACCAATACGGCGGGCGATGCGGGCGGCTTCTGAACTCTTCTCAGCTTTGTCGGTTTCCAGCACGCGGGCGATCAAGCGCATATGACCGATGGTGCTATCGACCGCTTCGTGCATTTCCGAACGGAAACGGTCAATGACATTTGAGACCAATTCCCAATCGGGCACATCCAGCGTGAGCATGGTATAGACTTCACCATTTTCGCCGTGTAAAGCGGCTGCCCAGCAAGGGATATAGGCACCGGAGCGATAAATTTTAAAACGAATCGGGCGATCAGAGACCACTGCTTGATCTTTGACGGCATCGAGACGAATATCCACCGATTGCAAGCCCGTATCAAATAATTCTGCCGCTACTGACCAGCCTTCGTTCTTGATAACATTAAGATCGGTTCCGAGAATTGTTGCCGCCATCAAGTTGTGCTGAATGAGTTTACCATCGCTAGCAAAGATCAGCACACCATGACCGAGCGCATCTAAAACCGCCTGTATTTGCAAACTTGCCGACATGAATGGCTCCAGAATAAGACCGACTAGTGAACCTGCCTGTCTCAATCAATAAATAATAAGCACACAGGTATTCTAGCCAAAGTATATACAGGTGCTGACGAAAGTGCAAAAGTCCCCTCGCATGAGTATATGAAAGTTATCACAAGATCATATGAGCTTCATGAGAACGAGTGGGCAGGTGTTGAAACAAATATTCGCTTGTGATAATATACACAATAAATACGCGGAACGTAGCGACGAGAGGCAATTTGAGATACCCATCAACAACACACAACTCAGCAACACATTATTCTATCCTCTCCTCATCTCTAAGTCTCTGCACAACTACTATTCTTAGATAGTTTTTGACGGGCAGCACGCTGTGCTGTGTGTCAATCCTTTGCATTATCCCCAATAATCGGCGGGGACTTTCGGAGCCGATATAGTTTTACCCCATTTAAGGAGTCGTATGGTCAACCCAAATCAGGAATTAGAGAACGAAAGCCTCTCATTTGAGGAGCTACTTGATTCCTACATGTATGAATCCCCAACTAGAGGGCAAATTCTCGAAGGCATCATCTTAGAAGCCAAGCAAGATCAAATCATCTTAGACGTTGGTCTGAAGCGGGATGCCGTCGTCACACGTAAAGACCTCGAACGCTTGAGCGCAGAGGTAATCGCAACATTACAACCTGGAAAAGAAGTTCAAACTTACGTTCTGCAACCATACAGCGGTGATGGCGAACTCATTGTGTCAATTAATAAGGCGCTGGAGCTCGAAGATTGGAGCATTGCGAACCAATTGATGGACACTGATGAAGTAACCGATGCTCGCGTGATTGATAGCAACAAGGGTGGTTTGTTGGTGCGCTTCGGTCGCTTGACCGGTTTCGTGCCCAATTCACACATTGAAAGTGTACCTCCGGCAACCTCTACCGGGCGGATGCGCGAGATCAAATCTGAGTTAATCGGTAGAACACTCTCGTTGAAGGTGATTCAGGTTGAGACTAAGCGCAATCGCTTGATCTTATCCGAACGTGCCGCACGCCGTGCCGCACGTAGTGAACGCCTGGCAGAGATTGAACCCGGACAAGTGTTAATCGGGCGCGTAGTCAACCTGACTGATTTCGGCGCGTTTGTCGATATTGGAGGCGTTGATGGCATGATTCATATCTCGAACATCGATCATCGCCACGTTAACCACCCGTCAGACGTGTTAGCGGTTGGTGAAGAAGTCGAAGTGCGTGTCGACAGTGTCGATATTGAACGCGAACGTATCGCCCTCAACCGCAAGGCAATTCTGCCGGATCCATGGAAATCATTCGTGAGCAATTACGAAGCCGGTCAATTGCTGGAAGGCGTGGTTACGAACGTTGTTGATTTCGGCGTGTTCGTGGCAGCCCCTGGTGGTGCGCAAGGTCTGGTACACACCAGCCGTATGGAAACACTCGGCGCATCAACCCCGCGTGATATGTTCCGCGAAGGTGATGATGTGCTGGTGCGTATCGTCGGCATCGATACCGAGCAACAACACATCGAACTGAGCATTGATGATGTGACGCTCGACGAACAGCAAGCCTGGATGTTCCGCAAACGCGAAGAAGCTCAGGCACGCGAAGAAGAACTCAAAGCTGAATTAGACGACGAGAACGAAGACGAAACATACTGAGTTGTCGGGTCAATCGAATCAGACGAGAGAAACGCAGTGAACGCATCACTGCGTTTTTTGTTGCCTCAACAACCGAGCGCACAGGGTAACACGCGCCAGATTAAATAGAGGTTCAGCACAGCTAAAGCGCCGAAAGGCACGAGCAAGGCCCAGCGCCCCCATCGCGCATTATCAAACAACAGCACCCGCCACTGATCCAAGCCCAGCACCAGACCGAGCGCGGTAGGGATCAACGCGACGAACAAATAACGCCCCTGAAATTGAACGAAGGTCAGGTTATAGTAGACGTATTGTGCCAGCGCGAAGGCGATCACCAACGCCAACAAAACGCGCACCTGTGACGGTAGCGGATCACCCGGCGGGCGCACTGCACGCATCACTAATCCCGCCAACGCCACAATCACCAGCGCCACAATCAACGCGAACACCCCCGGTAAGGCATCAGCAAGACGCGCTTCCATCCACCCGAACTGCCCCCAAAAACTATGAAACGAGGTCAGCAAAGCATCGCGCCAGTAAATAACGATACCGTTCTCAGCGATGAAATCGGCACGGCGCGGCTGACCGACGACAACGGCATCATGCGCCTGCAAACCGAGAAAATCCGGGAAACCATAGGTCAGCAGGTTGCGCCCCCAATAAAACAAGGCGATCAAACCTGACGGTATGCCAAAGCGCACATAGTGCCATGCCAGCGTCAGTAGATCGCGCTCGGTGGTGCGCCACCAGCGCATAGCGATCACAATCAGCACCACCCCCGCCATGAAGTAGATGGTGGTTTTAGTCAGGAAGGCGACACCAACCCCCACTCCCAACCAGACTGGTGAGTCATTTGTGCCCTGTAGATAGCGCACACACAAGCCGATCAACACCGCGATGACCACACCAGCGAGCGCGTCATTGTTGACGCTGGCGAGAATGTGCAAGTTCTGCGGTAAGAAGGCAACCAGCGCCATCACAGCCAGCGCCAGATGTCGGCGTTCGGGGACGATTGCCAGCGTGATTGCGTAACTGAGCGCGATAATCAGCGCACCGAGTGCCACCGATACCATCCGCACCGCGAATAGATCCCCCCCGCTTAACCCAAAAATCGGGCTAGCAAGCCAATAATAAAGTGGCGGTTGGTGATCTTCGTACTGTACCTGATCGAGATCATCGAGATACTGAGGTGCAAAGTCATTGGCTTTGAGCGTCTCCAAGTAAGCATTATCCCAATCCCCCATTTCGATGATCGGCAACGGATCACCGGCGACAACTTGCGCGATATAGTTATAATGCGCGGGTTCGTCGGGCGCTTGCCAATCAGGGACACGCCACGCAAAGAGCGCCCCCAACAGCAAGAAGGTACTCAGGATAGCGCTATAGATCAAACGCTCAAGGCTTGTGACGGGCATAAGATGTGTCCTCTATCAAACAGCGTATAATAGGGATGTCGTGATGTTCAAGTGAAATAACCGAGGATGATCGGAAGAGACTGATGTTATTTGAATTAATACCGTTCACAGCTCGCTCACCCCTGTTTCATGATGCCGTGCGCGTGTATTGCACGGTCTGGCAACGTGCCACCGATGATAGCACGGTTTTCTTCAGAAAATATACACAAATGCCGGATTTCGTTGGTTATGTGGCGCGTGTTGAAACCGATGTGGTGGGCGTAGTGTTCGGCGTAGCTTCGCAGACCGGGCAATGGTGGCCCGATCAAGTGGCGCGTCAGGTGGGGCGGAGACATCATGCCTTACAACGCGCCTGGATACTGACAGAGCTAGCGGTGCTTGCTCCTTATCGCAAGCATCGAATTGGCAGTCACCTGCTTGAGCGCGTG
>JBNPEE010000017.1:0-11835 GCA_051117475.1 Anaerolineae bacterium
GGCAATGGCGGTAGATGCGACACCTGACGCTTTGCTTTCCACATTTGCATCAACTTTCTTTGATTTTGCCTAAGCAATCATAGACCTTTTTTCAGGGCAGTCGTAACACTTCGCTCCCCATACGCCTATATGGCGAGCTTCCACCCCATCGGGCGCATCGGCGAACCGCCGGAAGTGTCGGGCGCGGTGCTGTGGTTGCTCTCCGATGAAGCCTCATTTGTCACCGGTCATCTGATGCCCGTCGCCGGTGGTTGGGAAGTGCCTTAAACCCGCTATGCCCTCGCCCATGATGGACGGGGGCGCATCAGTTTCACGCATCGCCCACCAGCGCAGTGAGTTCGACAAGGCTCGGTTGTTCACCATGAAATTCTTGTGTATCAATCTGACCGAGCAAGGTCAGTGCCACGACGAGGAACATCGCTTCAATGGCGAACACGGTGATGTAGCCATAGGTCACACTGCTGGATAAGGCGGTGACGACATCGCGCACCACGCCACCCATCAACATCCCTAAGCCCCGCGAGAGCGCATCCGCGACACCCCAGGCTCCGATGAACAAGCCGACCTGTTCGGGCGTGGTCATATCCAGCATCAGCGCCAGATTGCTGGATGTGGCGATCCCCGTACCGAAGCCCAGCACCCCGATCCCCGGCTGAAATAACAGTGCTAAGCCGACTGTGCCACTGAGCGCGATCATGATTAAGCCGAGCGTGGCAATCACTCCGCCCAGATAAGCGCCCTGCTTTTTGGTCAAGAAGCGCGAGAACACAAACCCATACAACAAGAGCGAGAGCAAAGTCATACTGCCCCAGAGCGCGGTCAATTGTGTAGTCTGCTCGACAGTCATGTTAAAGGTTGATGCAGCGAACGGCTCCAGCAAAATATCCTGACCGAGAATTGCCGCCAGTAAGAGCGTCAGGTAGATGAAAAAACGGCGGGCTTGTGGATTGCCTAGTACTGTCTTGATTGCCAGCGTTTGACTGGTGCGCGATTGTTGCGCTACATCCTGATGACGGGGTTCTAAGCCCACTAATCCTAGCAAGGCAACTCCGAGAGCGATCATGCCAGCATAGTCAAAGACCTGAATCAGTTGTGCTTCGCTGTAGGGTTCCAGCGCCTGTCCCATGATGATGGCGGTAGCGATCAAACTGGCGATCATCATGAACCACATCACCGAAATTGTGCGCGAACGCTTATCCGATGGCGAGAGATCGCTGGCGAGCGAAAGATACGACACCACCGCCAGATTATAGCCCACACCCCACAAGAAGAACGCGATCACGCCCAAGCCTAGCCCCTGCCAGAAGGCAGTATCCATCAAGAGCGCGGCGCGGGGTGTGAGCGTTGCCCCGCCAATACACAAGAGCATCCCCAGCAGGATATAAGGAGAGCGCCGGTAGCCAGCTATGGGATGTGTATCCGAATATTGCCCGATCCAGATTTGCGCCGGTGACAGCACATAAGGCAAGATCACCAGCAACGCGACAATGGTTGATAAGATTCCTAATTCATAAATCATGATACGGTTGAGTACGCCGTTGATCGCTACGAAGGTGATACCCACAGCAACATGCAGCAAACCTAGACGAAACGTGTTGAACAATTGCATGATAGACCCTCTCTTTGGCACATATCGAACAGACAATAAGCTAATGCGCTACGCGTTAAGCAGTGACCACACCTTCCATCACATCTTCTAAGTTGTTGTAAATATCGCGCAATTGCTCGATCACTTCTTCGCCTGCATCCCAGAAGCCGCGTGCATTAGCTTCTAACAGGCGACGTGCAATGGCGGCGGTAGCATGTGGGTTGGATTTACTCATACGCTCGCGCACAGAAGCATCCAGCATGAAGGTGTCGGTCACATCCTGATACACCCAGCCCTCAACCGCGTTAGCGGTGGCGCTCCAACCATAGGTATTGCTGACGCGGGTTTCAATCTCACTCACGCCTTCGTAACCATGTTTGAGCATGGCTTCGTACCATTTGGGATTGAGTAGTTTACTGCGCGATTCAAGGCGTACCATTTGCTCCAATGAGGACAAACGCCCGTTGAGCGAGATCGCATCAGCAACCAGCACCGGCGGACGCTTACCTGTCAGCATTTCGACACTTTTGGCTGTCCCCCCCAGATATTCGTAGTAGTGATCCACATCGCTGATACCGATCTCGAAGCTGTCAATATTCTGGAAAGCCGCGCCAACTGTTGATAATGCCGCTTCCATCACATCGCGTGAATCGCGCCATTCGCCATGCTTGCCGAAGGTGAATGATTTACGATTCATGAAGGCTTCACCCAGTTCGTTATCGCCTTCCCAGGTACTGCTCTCAACCAGATGATTGACGTTTGCGCCATAATTGCCGGGCGCGTTCGAGAATACCCGCGAGGCGGCAATATCGAGGCTCACGTTCAAGTTTGCGGCATGGGCGAGCGTGTGCTTACGAATGAAATTATGTGTCGGAGGTTCATCGGCATGTGCCGCCAGTTTGAAGGCTTTGTCGAGCAGTTCCATCTGGTGATGCAACAGATCGCGGAAGATACCGCTCACGGTGACCACCACATCCACACGGGGGCGGCACAACTGCTCAAGCGGGATCAGTTCAACATTGCTCACCTTGCCCAGTTCATCGCTGATTGCCCGTGCGCCGATCAACGATAAGACCTGTGCCACGCCTTCGCAGTCGCTCTTGAGGTTATCAATACCCCATAACACAAAGGCGATAGTTTCCGGCAGTCCACCCTGTTCAGCGTGCAGGCGCTCCAGCAGATCATTGATCAGTTGTGTGCCCTGAACATGAGCCGCGTCAGTGGGCACATGGAACGGGTCTAGGCCGTGCAGGTTGCGTCCTGTCGGGACAACTGCACCATTGCGCACCACATCATTGCCCGGCGACGGCGCGATGTACTCGCCACCCAGAGCCTTGATCAAACCATTGACCTCGTTCTCGGTGGTGATGCGCTCGACGAGATCAGTGAGATACACCCATAAGCCATCTAACTGCCCGAGGGGGATCTGTGCTTCGGTGTGCAGGTAGGCATCGAGTGCGCGGGTATCATCTGGCGAAGCCAGCAAGAGACGCATCGCCTCGCGGGTGATGGCATCCAGCGTTTGCCAGCGCGATTGCGCCGTGCTATCGTGCTTGATTGTTTTGCGCAGTTGCTCGTGATCCCATCCTTTGCCCCGTGCGATCAACTGAGGAAGCGGATTGAGCTGTTTGCGGCGATGTTCAGGGCGGGTAAACGCCGCCACCAGCGCTAGAATGTCGCCGATCTCGTCGATCTGGGGCATTTCCCCCAGCACATGCAGACCCAGAGGAATCATACGATGCTCCACCTCAATCAGCTCGTGGGTAATCGACGCGATGAACGCCCCTTCATTGGCGTTGACTGGCACATCCAAGCCGATGCCAATTTGCCCCGCTTGCGCTCGTATATCGTCCAGTAGCTCGGCCGAGGGGCGCACATGGTAGCGGTCAATGCTCTGCTTGAGCAAGCGCAATCCCTTGTACAAGCCAGCCTGTTGCAATGGGGGCACCATATAACTGATGAGGGTTGCCAGTCCGCGCCGTTTGGCGATCGTACCTTCACTAGGATTGTTGACACTGTAATAATAGAAATTGGGCAAACTACCGAGCAAGCGCGTTGACCAGCAATCTGTACTCAAGCCAGCTTGTTTGCCCGGCATGAATTCGAGTGCGCCGTGTGTGCCGAAATGCACCACAGCGTCCGCACCGAAGACATGCTCAAGCCACGTATAGAACGCCGCAAAACCATGATGTGGCGCGGCATCTTTCGCCATCAGCAGGCGCATCGGGTCACGCTCATAACCGAAGCCCGGTTGTAAACCTACGAACACCTTGCCAAACTGTGCGCCGAGAATATAAAACTCACGCCCATCATTGAGATGCTCACCAGGGGCGTGCCCCCAAAAATTTTCAATCTCATGATAAGCCGGAAAATAATGTCGATAGTCATCGAGCGATAGACGCGCCCCAACATTGCCCGGTGTGCCATAGTGCATGGCATTACCCGTGATAAGCTGTTGGCGCAAGATATCTACATCGGGCGGGAGTGCCACATCATAGCCTTGCTGATCCAACTCGCACAGCAAACGGTAGAGGCTAACGAACACATCGAGGTACGCGGCTGTGCCTATATTGCCAAGGCTCGGCGGGAAGTTGAACAGTACCACCGCCAGCGATTTATCAGCGTTAGCTTTGCTGTGCAGATGAACGCGGCGCGTGATGCGTTTAACGGCATGGGTGATTTGTTGCGGGATCGGGATAAACTGATCACTGCCTTCAGTTGGCCCGCCGAACACCAGCGGATCAGTTGCGCCATCTAGCTCTGGAATGGCTATATTCATCGCCATTTGCATCGGCAACAGACCGACATCATCGCCTCGCCATGTCTCTACTTTCTGGAACGAGAGCGGAATCATGTCGATATAACCTACATCCAAGGCTTCAAGGGCGATTCGCGCTTCATCAGGCCGGCTCTCCACCATGCCCCCCACCAACGAGAAACCCGCTCCGTTCAGTAAAACATCGATGGTACTCGTGCCCTGAGCATCCATGAAGAACTGATCGATTGCCGGACGAAAATCTAAGCCAGCGCTATAGGCGGTGATAACATGCAAGCCCTGACATTCTAACTCGCGGATAAGTGCGTCAATGTGAGCGGTATTGCCACTGAGTAATACCGTTCGCAAAGAGAGCAAACCGACTGTGCCAGTGATCTCACGTCCCTTGTGATACTGACGCGCCCATTTGTGATATTCGGTGACATCTTCAAATAGCTGGTCAGTATCGGGATGATAGATAGCGGCATCGGGATAATGAATCGGCGCTTCAATGTTGAGATGATCATGCCCTGCCACATAACGACTGATAAGCAATGTCACCATACGTTTGACGTTCTCTGGCGAAGCGTGTAGCCAGTAATCATGCACCGCAATATAGGTATGTAAGTCTTGCATTTTGCCGGGTATGAAGCGCAGAACTTTGCCGATATTGCGCAACATCGCCAGTTGACGTTTGTTCTCACTGTGCCCCTTCTTAGGGCGAAACTTATTCATCCAGCGTTTGAATAAGCCGGGGCTTTTGTCGGCATCTTTGCTCGCGAATGATAGCTTGCCGATGTTTGTACAACGGATCAAAGCGGGATTACTAGTGATGATGCACGTCGGCGCGGTGGCGCCGGCTAATAAGGCTTGCAAGGGGCGGATAAAATCTTCACCAAATAACATCGAGCCGAAGATAAAATCCGCCTGTTGCACGTGTTGGGTCAGGCGTTGCCATGCCACCTCATCGGTGAGATCTGTGGCATCATAGAGATGTAACTGCACCTGCACACCATATTCACAATCGATCAAACGCGCCGCTTCGCGCAGTGCCGAGGCATGATTACCATCCATGGTCAGAAATACAAAATGCATAGGTATCGTCTTTCGTAATAAGAACCTACCCCAAAATCCCGCTAAGAAACTTTGCTGGATAGATCAAGGTCAATAAGTGGAGAGGCTTCGATGTTGACGGGGCACAGGTTGATCCCATGCCCGAAAAACGACCTAATCCCCAACGGCAAAGTTCATATCATCCCCATAGTTGGGAAAACCCTCTAATCCTTGCCAACGATTGGCTTCGGTGGTGGGGACTGGCTTCATCAAGTAGAGGCGCACTAGATGTGAGGCGATGCGGGCGCGTAGTGCCAGCTTTTTCGCCCATGCCATCGGGTTATTCTGCCCATCCAGTGCCTGCACACCCTTGTCCAGTTCCACACAGGCATCGAGATGACCGAAGAAACGCGGATCATCCACAGGCATCGTCACTGGAAAGACCTGTGTGGTGATCTCATTACAAAGGCGGATCACTTTCTGGTCATAATCGCGCCAATCCAAGCCTAAGGCACTGTAAAATTCATGCCGGCGCGCATCGTTGAGGTACATCGTGGCGTAGACAGCCAGCTGGAAGAAGCGGATCCAATTGCGGTTACCCCCTTCCAGCAGATGGGGTTGACTGCGCATTAGCGCCGCGAAGAATTCGCCGTGACGGTATTCATCATTGCACCATTCTTTAAACCACTTGAAGATCGGGTGGATCGTGCCTTCGGGATTCTTTTGTAGGTGTTTGTAGATGGTGATGTAACGCGCATAACCGACCTTCTCGGATAGATAAGTGGCGTAATAGATGAACTTGGGCTTGAAGTGCGTGTACTTCTTGCGCGTCTGCAAGACAGTGAGATCAATCGCCACACCGAGATCACCCATGGTCTTATTGAGGAAGCCAGCATGTCGTCCTTCATCACGGCTCATGTACTGGAAGGTCTTTTTGAGCGTGGGATCATCCAGATTGCGCACCATCTCCGCGTAGAGTAAGCATCCGCTGAACTCGGCGGTACAACTGCGCTCTAAAAATTCGATAAACATATCTCGCGCCGGCATATCGCTGAAATCATCGCTGAATTCGTCGGTACGTTTGAAGTGTGTTTTGTTGTAATCATGTGCGAACTCATCGCGCAACCATTCGATTTCTTCTTGCAAAGCGCTGTAATCTAAACTGTTCACTTCGTCAAAATCGGTTGTGTAAAAGCGCGGGTCTAAGATCGCTTCTTTTGTTTTCCCGTGGCGGGATGATCCGCTCAGTTCAGGCATTTCCATGATCTTGTCTCTCCTTCGGTTGCTAATTGGCTTACATGAGCGAATCTCTCACGGGTGATCGACTAATTCGCTGACTTCAATTAAGCTACTGGTCTTGGTCAGGTGGCGTTGAAGCCAACTGGCTTTGTGCAGGCGAATCCGGCTCTGGTACGAAATTTCACCGTCGGTGCGTCCGGCATCTAACTCATGCTCCGGCACACTCAGAATATGCAGGGTATCACCCGGCTGAATCGTCAGGTGATCTGGCAATTCCACATGAAAATGAAAGTGTTCGTGTTCACTCTGAAGATGGATTGTGGCATCGGCTTCGTGAATGACTTCGTAGCGATACCACACCACGAACGCCACCACACAAGCCAAACCGAAGATCAAACTGTATATCATATGCGTCGTTCCTTCCCTCTAAAGATGACTATCCGTGTGCAATTTTCATATGGTGCTTGTAGTTTATATTCTGAACTACAGCACCAACAAAAAATCAATTTGGCACGGCTTGTAATAACATCACATGGTAGAAGCCACAACTGACCCGTTGACGGCGTACCACGCGCATCTGTGCGCGTGATAAGATACGGTCGATGTCATGATCACGTATCATCTGAATCTCAGTACGGCGTTGACTGCGTGGGAACATGCCCCCGATCCAGTGCAAGCCAGCGAGCAAAGCGTTGTACGGCGCATACGTCAACAAGAGTGTCTGCTGTGTGCGTTCGGCAAGGTGCTGGCAGAAGACTTCTACCACCTGCGGAGGATAGTGAATCAGCACATCGAAGCAGACCACCACGTCATAGTGACCCTGTGTACTTTCTATGTCACCCACCTGTGCCTCTATCCGTCCTGCAACGTCGGCACATTCAGCCGATTGTACGGTTGCCGTGACCATACGCGGTGCGATGTCCACGGCGGTCACGTCAAAACCCTGTTGTGCTTGCGCCACACTGAACAGACCGGTTCCGCAACCCACATCCAGCAAAGTCCCCCCTTGCTCGCAGGTCTGCTGAAGCCAAACTTGCGCCTGTGACAGCATCTCAGCGTGGCCTTCGCGCACGCTCTGACGCACAGACGAGAGTTCACTGTGACCATCGTAGATCGCTGACCAGCGCTCGAAGCCGAGGGTGTCGAAATACTCTTGTAGATGTGCCTTGTGGGCGCTGGTCTCATCCACCATCATTTCCATCCGCCAATAGCTTCGAAGATGTCACGATCATGGTACGGCTTGGGCACAGAAGATGTCGGTTCACCGAGCAAATATTCAGCAAGATTCTCGAAGGGTGTCACACACTCATCTTGCTCGGCACCTCCGCCCATCTCCCACAACGTCTTACCCGCGAGGCGACTGCGTCGGATCAAATCATGATAAGGAACCTGCGAGATGATCTTGGTATTCACATTCTCAGCGAAGTTCTCCAGTAAGGCGACCCCACCCCCATGCTCATGATCCACACGGTTAGCGATGATGCCCGCCAAGCGTACCTTCTGCCGTTGGCTTTTCTGCGAGATGGCAAGGCACAGACGGTTAGCGGCAAAGATGCTGTCAAAATCGTTGGTGGCGATGATGATGCCGTAATCGGCATGATTCAGCGGGGCGCTGAAGCCACCACAGACTACATCGCCGAGTACGTCGAAAATAATCACATCGTACTTATCATATAAGCCGAACTGTTGCAACAGCTTGACCGTCTCACCGACGACGTACCCGCCGCACCCACTGCCTGCTGGCGGCCCGCCCGATTCCAGCGTATCCACGCCAGCATAGCCTTTGACGATCACATCTTCTGGTTCGATCTCCTCGTGATGAAAGTCGAAGTCGTCCAGCACATCAATCACTGTGTTCTGTAACATGCCCGTCAGGGGGAAGGTACTATCGTGCTTGGGATCACACCCAATCTGTAAGACTTTTGCGCCTTTCTTAGCAAGCGCTGCCGATAGGTTTGCGCTCGTCGTGCTCTTGCCAATACCACCCTTACCATAAATTGCGATAACTCTACTCATAGTGCTGTCTCCTCGATAATGCTGATTATTCAATACGTAAACGATCTTGCGCGAATCACGCGGCGATGCCCCTCATCCACCGAGTGATTCACGGGCGGCTTGTAATACATCTGCGGTGATGACCGCCTCACCCTGCTCCTGTGCGAATTTTTCGGTATTGCGTCGCACGCGCCCCCGCACGAAAAACGGGATTTTACTCACCATTTTTTCGGCTTCGCTTGACCACGATAACGTGCCCTCTGGCACAGGCATCGCGGCAGATTCTGTCTGACCCATGTTGTCGGCTTCGTATTCCAGGCCAGCATCCCCGAACATATCAATCAGATGCTTCTCTAAGCCGAGTTTGGCGCTGGTGTAAACCTTATCTGCCAGATAATCCGCGCCAGCGAAACCGATGATGGGCGTATAACTCAGCAGGTGATTTTCGATGTGTGTCGGCGGTGCGATGACCATCTCCGGCACGTCGAACTTACGGCAGCTGTGGCGTTCCATCTGCGTACCACAGACTAAATCCGGCATACAGGCTTCGATCTGTGCGGCGACTTCCTGAAATTCTTCGGTCACCAGCAGATCATCGGTCAGATAATCTTTTAGTTGTTCGCGCACCCAATCGGCATGTTGACTCAAGTAAGTGCCCACGCCAGCAATCTGCATATCGAGTTCATCGCGCACGAACTTGACCATGCCGACGGTGTGCGTGGCATCGCCGAAGACGAACACCTTCTTACTGCTGAAGCTCTCCATATCAGCAGTGCGTGCAAACCATGGCACGCTGCTGGGCGCACTCATACCGTCGAGCGAGAATTTCGTCAGGTGCGGTAGCGTGATCGGCTCTGCGCCGCGTTGTTCAGCCACTTGATTGAGCATCGCCACCAGTTGCTGTAGCCAGTCGAGCGTCGGTTGCACGCCCATCGGCATGTCATAGAGTGTGGGCATCGCAAATTCGGATTCGAGATACTGTGCCGCGCCCAGCCCTAGCTCCCGATACGGCGCGATATTGACCCACGCAGCCGGCAGTTGGCGCAAGCCATCGAGGCTTGCCCCCAGTGGCGCGATCACGTTGATCTCAACGCCGAGCGTCGCCATCATACGCCGCAATGCGATCACATCCGAGCGCACATGAAAGCCCAACGAAGCTGGCCCGATGATGTTCACACTGGAACGCTCAGTCAGTGTCTGTGCACTAGCGTAGCGCTTCACCAATAAGGTAAACAATTTCTCAGCGGCGACGGTCTCTTGCATGTAATACGGGTTTGCATCGAAGACGATCACATCTGCATCGACTTCGGCGCTATCACAGACCATCTCTAAATTCTCTTGTAACAGCACGGTGCTACAGGATGCCGTCACGATGAACAATTCTGGATGGAGCTTCTCTTCAATTTGACGGAGCGTATCCGGCAGACGAATCGTCCCCATCGCCAGATCACGCCCACTGACGACACTACTAGTCATCTGTGGGAAGGCGGGGGTACGTTCCAGCATGGTGAAAATCGGATTGACGTAATCATCGCCCTGCGGCGCATGAAAGACCGCGTGAACGCCGTTTAAGCTGTTGGTAATGCGCCCTACTCCGTGATGAGCAGTGCCTTCGTACATCCAATAGGCTAATCGCATGGGTGTCCTCTCTCAATCAATCGCTTGCACAGGAATCACGCCGGGCATCGCGCCCGCTTGCCAGATGGCATCATCGAATGCGCCAAGGCGTTCATGACGGCGTATCGGTTTAGTGAACATACTGATCAAGGTTGAAACCCCTGCCCAGCCATGAATTGGCATGAAAGAAAATTCGGTACTCCACTTCGCCACCACACCCTGCCCTAAGAGCGGGTTTGTGGTTGCCATCGTACTGATGACCAGATCCGGTTGGATTGCCTCAATATCACGCAACTGACGGTCAAAGTTCGGTTGTTCGACGATGGAAACGCCCTCAAGCGCTTCTAGTTCAGCGCGATGAAAACGCTTGTTGACATAAGTCGTGCTACATTCGACAATCTCACACCCTGCCGAACGCAAGAAGCGCGCTAAAGGCAACTCCAATAAGTTATCCGCTGTGAAGAAGACTTTCTTACCCTTGAGCAGGTCAACATCTTTCTGGACTTTTGCCCACGCATCGGCTTCGCGCTGTCTGAGATCAACGGTGATGCCGAACTCACCGGCGAGATCTTCCCAGAAACGGCGCGTGCCATCGGGACCAAAGGGGAAGAGCGTCGATAAGACCGTTGCTCCTCGTTGTCGTTTAATCTGGGTGGCTGTCTTGGAGAGATACGGTTGAATCGGCGCGAGGATGGTATCGGGACCGATAGCCGGCAAATCCGTGAAGTGATTGCTAGGCAAAAAGCCGCCGACAGGAATGCCGAGTTTTTCGGCTTCACGCTGAAAATCATCGGCGATCACATCATTGACCGAACCGAGAAACACCACTTCTTTTTGTCCAGCAGGCGCTTCAGGGCAATGAGGCAAAAGCGATAACAGTACCGAATCCTCCGCCTGACTGAAGGTGTAATCTAGCCCACTGGCTGGCACGAACAGCACCGGCAAATCCGGCCGGGTGACAGCGTTGCACAAGCCCTCAAATTCGACTTTCATCACCTCTGGCGTGCAGGATGACAACAAAAAAATCACCGATGGCTTATGATCGGCGAGAATTTCATCAATGATACTGTCGAGTTCTGGTTGTTGTTTGCTGAGATCAGCTTCTTCGATGAGAGCAACGGCGAAGCGCGGACGGGCGAAGATCATCACGCCCAATGAATATTGGAGGAAATGCGCACATGTATGCGTGCCAAGAATCAAGAAGAAGCTATCTTTGATCTTCTGGTACAACCAGCTCACACAGGCTAGCCCACAGAAGCTGTGATATGCACCGTCTTCGCGTTTGATTTCAATTTTTGATGACATAAAAAGCCTTTGTATGAAATTTGTAGTTAAGATTCTGTACTACAGATACAAAAAAATGATTATTCAAAATAGCTGACCAAAAAGCACTGTACGTTGCTATATTTTATGAAAATGTATTACACAATCTGCACTACACGGTTAATTTTAAAAAGCATGTGATTTACCATGCATTTTGCTACATCACACCTTAATCTGGATTGACTGGCCCGACTAGATTCGACGCTTCATCAATCATTTCATTGATCGAATCTGTGTTGGGTTGCCCTTTATTCTGACGCCACCA
>JBNPEE010000036.1:0-11595 GCA_051117475.1 Anaerolineae bacterium
GCTTTGCGGCGGGGCTGCCGCTGGTCAAAGGCGCTCCCGCCGCCGTGTGGATTAATCCACCTGCCGAGGCGGCAAATCTCCCGTAAATTTCATCACGAAGTTGTCTCAAAGTCCTTGACACATACCGCCCCTACATCATACTTGTTTTATGTCAAAAGTCAGGTTTGAAATTCGTTGGAAATTCTATCAAGTGCTATACATCAGCTGATATTACCGTATAATAGGAGTAACAAACTGAAATGTAACGTCAATTATGTCGCATACAAAAAACGATACGCGCAACCCTATGACATTCTCACGCCTGATGCGCCTTGGACAAGTTGCTCACGCACAGGGTGATGACCGTGCTGCCCACCATTACTGGCAACAGGCGGCAATGTTAGAGCCTGCGAATGAGCAGGTCTGGACGGCGTTAATGTGGGTGATTGATGACGATGAAGATCGTAAGGTGTGCTTGCGTAATATTCTGGCTATTAACCCCGATAATACACAAGCACAAGCAATGCTCGATGAATTAATCGGTGAGACACAACCCCAGATGCGCGATTTAAGCGCCCTTCAGATTACATCTAGCACACGTACAGGTGTGGATTTCGTGCGCGTTCTGGTACTCGGCAGTGTGCTCGGTTTTGGCATGTCGATCATCATCCTACTGACGCAGATGCTCATCACTCAGTTGTGAGGGGTGTTTGTTGGCAGTACAAATTGTGAGGGCGCAGTCGGCACGGGCTGACCGCCCGTACCTGCGCCATACGAGACACGCCACACATGCCCGTAGATGAAATCTGCCACCAATAGCGACCCATCAGACGCAACCACTACATCAGAGGGACGGATTAACCCTGTTACAAAAGGCTGAGGTTGATAGTCGTCACTGCCCAAACGCGGATCGTTCGGATCTAGCCAGATGACCTGTTGCCCCCATTCTACACCATTCCATAAGGCGATGAACAAGGTATCTTGCATATTTGACGGAAACTGATTACCGGTATACGCCGTAATACCCTGTGGAATCGAATAATTTGCTAGTGTCAGCAAATCCGGCGTGATCTCCAACGATGGAGGGCGCGGAGGACACTCAGCACAACCTCTTGTGCGATAATAGGGCCAACCGTAGTGCGCACTGTCGCGAATCTCAACAATGCGATCCCCCTCCCCTGTGACCAGTCCCATATCCGTCGCGAACAATTGCCCACGGCTGGTCACAGTCAGATCAACTGGATTATGTAAGCCCTGCACGTATGGTTCAACCATGCCTGTGTGGGGGTTGATGCGCAGAATACCCGCTTCGTTCGGCACAATCTCAGCGAAAGGTTGTGACCCGGGGCGTGAGGACTCCGCACGATCAGTCAACGCGCCAATGCCCAGGTAGAGCCAGCCATCCGCGCCAAAGATCATGCCATTGGGTTGGTTCCACACCATCTGATAACAACATGGCAGATCATCAACGATACGAGTCGTACGTCCGTCTACGTCCACACGATAGAGTGCCCCGCCTTCATCCGGTGTGGTACGCCCTGATACATACAGCACATCTGTACCCGGTTGAAAAGCAAGCCCTGCCGGTGAGATGATGGTCTCGCTGTAACGCTCCACACGGGCATCTGGATACATGATATACACTGCTCCTGAACGTGTACCATCCTCTAGCACTGTCGCGAAGAGACGTCCATCATCAACAACTAATAATTGCACCACTTGCCCGCCGAAACGCCCGACATGCGCCAATTCAAAGCCAGCCGGAACTTGTATGCGTTGCAAAAAGCCTGCAATATCGTCTTCACAGGGAAAGTCGCCACAACTCCAACCCTGTGTCGCGCTGAAAGATGCCGGCGCAATACTTGTCGCTGAAGGGGCGCTATCTAATATGATAGGTGTCGGTGTCAGTAACCCAGTCGTGGGTGACGGTGACGGAGTTTGTGTAGGCGTGTCAGTGGGCGTAGCGGTACTAGTAGGTGTGTGGCTTGCCGTTGGTGTGATTGTTGGCGTTTCAGTTGCTGTCGGTGTCGGGCTAGCTGTTGGTGTGTGGCTCGGCGTGAGCGTAGGTGTGGCGGTATAAACAGGGGCACCGGCTCCAATTTGTGTAGCCGGGATAGTAACAACAGCCACCGGTGAGGCATTGCCACCACAAGCGGACAGCACGCTCATAATTAGGCTAATGAATGCGATACGGGTCAAGAATGAGGTCATAAAGTCTTCTGAATGTTCGTTCAGTTTGGTCGAGTATCATCAAACAATAAGAGCAACAGAGTATGTCGCCCTCATGGAGATCTTATCATATACCCTACCCGAGAAAATTGAAAATCCCAATATCGAGAAAAGCAAAGAGTGTAAACGCCAGCGCCAAAATCGCGGAGATAACACCACCGATGAGCCAAGCTAAGCCGGCAACCAAAAAAGTTGAACCCCCTTGCAAAGTACGCTGGCGCTCAACATTGGTTTGCACATCGTCTTGATCGGCATGAGCGCGAAACACCAACCAACCTGTCTTGAAGAAACGCCAACCACGGGGCAGACTATTCCACGCAAAGCCCCCAAAGATGGCGGCGAAGATTAAATTAACGGTAAAATTACCCATGATTTGTCGACAACATTTTCTGCAAAGTTAATAATTCTTCCAGCGCGAGGATAGCTGACTTTTGCGTATAAACCACGCGCACAAACACATTGACGTTAATCAGTTCAGCGATGCGCGTGCGGAGCGCATCGCCAGCATCGACATACTGATCGAGCCAGGCGTGTAGTTCATACTCAGCAGGCGCTTCAGGGCACATGAACATCGGGTTGCCGTTACTATCCTGCTCGGTGATATCAGCAGGAAAATGCACGAAGATACGCTCGCCCTTAAGTGCCCGCACCAGCGCTTCGAAGATGTCAGCAGCGTGCATCCGATCCGGCATGATTGACACATCGCTCTGCGCAGAACTACGCGAGAAGCTGACAGTCAAGTTATTCATATCACGGGCGATGCGCACCAAGAACTTACGCATGTTATTGGCATTCTTGCGCATCTCACGATAATGAGCGAGATTCGCTGTCTCATTGGCATGAATGCCATACGGCACGAACTGCGGTGAGCCGTAACGATCATGTTCCGGTATTTTATCTTCCAACGTGCTGCCATCTGAGAAATAGAGCACCATTGGTTCATGCCATTGGAAGTGATCGATGGCAATCTCTAGACTGGTAATTCCACCGAAAGTGCGCGGTGAAATCTCATACAGATTGAGTTTGGCTGCTGTCCGTGCCGCAAGTTCAATCTTAGAGTGTTTCTCAAAATTATATTCTTCACCATGTGTCTCGGGGTGAATTTGCGGATCGAAGATCCATAATCCCTTCTCAGTCAGCCAATCGTTGATGAGATCTCGCTCACCATTGCGCAATAAATGGCCCTGTGCATCCAAAATATTACACGCACCGCCAGAAAACACCTGAGCTTGATGTGCTTGAGAAAACTCTTGCGTCACATTCCACTTTGAATTTGTCATACATGTATCCTCAATTGCTGATTTCCATATGCTATCATAGCACGCTCGCGTCAGATATGCGTCTTTTTAGTGTTGCACTGCGCTTTTAATCTGCTATAATGCACGGGGTATTTTGGAGAGGTGGCGGAGTGGCCTAACGCGCCCGCTTGGAAAGCGGGTAGGGGAAACCCTACGCAGGTTCGAATCCTGTCCTCTCCGCACAATTAGCCTTAAAATGTAAACTGACATCTCTGTCGGTTTTTGTGTTTTCAGGTCTTTCTCCGCTTGCTTTACACCACCATCACAAGCGACAAATATCCCTTCTGATTGGGTTTAAGCAATTGCAGTAATAGTGTCGTTTCAGATTAGCTTATAGCCCCAAATTCTGACATGATGAGGGCAGCATATTTGATCCCACGGATATAATGTTCAACGCTGATATTTTCATCGGGAGCATGTAAGTTTGCACCGGGCGACGCAAAACCTGTCAAAACACACGGAATCCAAACATGCTTGAGGATGGTACCTTCAGCACTGACACCATTCACAATCGGTGGTTGCCCAAATATTTGTGTGGCTGCTTTGATGATCGCCTGAGCCATCGGTTCTTTGACCGAGATTTTGTAGGGCGGTTCGGCTGAGGCTTCAAATTTGATTTCAATGTGTTCAAATCCATGCTGATCGAGATGTGTCCGTAACTTTTTCATCGCCACTTGTGGATTGAGATCAGGCGGGAGACGAAAATCCATCTTGGCACGCGCTTCGTTAGGTACAATTGTTTTGGAACCTGCGCCAGTGTAACCGCCGACAATACCTGCAATATTAGCTGTTGGCTCATAATGGCGAGCAATCAGTGCATCGATACCATCGCGCCCGAGTGCAAATTCTTCGATTCCCCATTCAGCACGCATGTCATCGAGATAAACGCGGTCAAGTTTATCCGCTAAGATCTCATAATCTTCATCCTGTAGGGCGTATAAGCCATCATACCAGCCCTCAATCAGAATACGCCGATTATCGTCAATAAGCGTATTCAAGGCTTTGATAAGATCCCAGATAGGTGATGGCAATAATGGAAAATTGAGCGAGTGAATATCAGCATTAGCACCCTTCGCAATGAATTCAGCAAATAAGACTGACTTCAAACCAAGATCAACGTCCGGCAGATCTGTACTAGAGTCATTAGGCCCATCGAGACAATGCATACCATCGGCTTCGAGCAAGTCTGTATGCTGTTCAACCCATGGGCCGAGATGAACACTGCCGATCTCTTCTTCACCTTCAATGATAAATTTGAGATTGACTGGCAATTCTCCACGTACTTTCATGAAGGCTTTTGCGGCTTTGTTGAATGCGAGAATCCCGCTTTTATTATCGCTACAACCCCGTCCATACATATAACCATCAACAATTTTTGCTGACCACGGGCCATCGTGCGTCCACGCCTCAAGCGGTTCCGGTGGTTGAACGTCATAATGAGAATAACACAGCATCGTCTTGGTTGATTGTGAGGTGGTCATATGTCCGGTGATAACCGGCGGGCCGCCATCTAATTCGTGCATATGGGCATCTAGACCATCACGGTGCATCATCGTCAGCACCAGCTCGGCACAGTCGCGCAAACCAATCCCCTGTGCCGAGATACTTGGCTGGCGCACGAGTGTTTGTAAATCGGCAATATACTCTTCTGCATTTGCATCAATATAATCGAATATATCTTGCATATCAGTCATATCGTTTCACCCTTTTATTTGTTATCGATTGCTTGCGACATAGCCCATGCATCGAGTCGTTCACCACTGATCTGACTGGCATCCATAGCGGCAAGTTGCAAAAATGCCGGCGTGAGCAACATCGGATCAACCCATTTATCTTTCAATTCATCCGGGTAATTTTGCTCGGACATGGGCGTTTTCATATACATTCCAGGGGTTATGGTATTGACGGCAATATTACGCGATTGACCTTCAATCGCTAAGGATTTCATCATGCCTTCTAAACCATGCTTTGCCGTACAATAAGGCACTTCATCAGCAAATCCTTTGATCCCTGATTGCGATGAGACAAAAACAACACTGCCTCCACCCACATCAGTCATCGCTTGCCAGAATGTTTTGACAAGAATGAATGCAGCTTGAGTTTGTACGTTAACTGTCAGTAGCCATTCCTCAAGTGAGACATCATGAAAAGGACGTGGACGCAATACCGCCGCATTGTGAACCAGTATACGTGGTATGCCATACGTTTCAAAAGCCACAGCAGATGCGCGTTGTGTCGCATCAATGTCTGATAAATCTGCCACAATGATGCGGCACTCGCCCCCATTATCTTTAATTTCTGTCTCAACCTCCCGCAAAATATCCGCCCGAACATCAATCAGAATAACTTTCATATGGGCGCCTGCATAAGCTTTTGCAATCGCATACCCTAAACCCTGTGCCGCACCTGTGACGATAGCAACTTGTCCGGCTAAATTACTCATGATAACAATCCAGTGATGAATGACTTGAAGCGTTCAAGACCTACTTCAAATTCAGGTGACCCTTTGGTCAAAGCCCCGCGAATGAATCCCTCGCCAGCCCCGCCACCAATCGTACCAGGTTGAAAGATGAGACGGGCTTCTGTGCGCGCTAGATTAACAAATTCCTGGCTCGTCAAGCCAGTTGGGCGAATATCAATGAAAACATAATAAGCGCCCTGTGGTTTACTATACGGCAATCCGATTTCATCGAGTGTTTGCATCCACTGTTTGCGCCTACGGTCATATTCAGCTAGCTGATCTTGAAACCAATCGCGCGGTTCAGATAATACAGCAACGCCACCCCACTGTGTCACAGAGTTTGCGCAGACCATCATCGCATGATGGAAGGGCAACATTGCATGGATGATTTCCGGTGGTGCGGCAATGTATCCCAAACGTAAACCCGTCATCCCGAAGGATTTAGAAAAACTATTGATCGTGATAGTTCGCTCTGCCATATCAGGCAAGGTTGCAAAGCTAACATGCCGATTATCATCAAACACGTAATATTCATAGATCTCATCTGAGACGACTAGGAGATCTCTTTCGATTGCCAATTGTGCCACATCACGCAAAACAGTTTCAGGGAGCACTGTTCCTGTCGGGTTATTCGGTGAAACGATGATAATTGCACGGGTTCGATCAGTGATTGCTGCTTCTAAATCTGAGACATTAACCGTGAAGTTAGTCTCAAGCGTTGTCTGGACTGGAATCAACTCTCCGCCTAGAATACGTGCATCACGCGAGTACTCATCATAATGTGGCGAAGGCGTGATCACATTATCACCATCATCTAACAGGGTCATCAATGTCACCATCAAGGCTTCTTGTGCACCAGAAGTGACGATCAATTGGCTATCCGGATTAATCTCTATCCCGTTTTCTTCTTTGAGCTTACCCGCAATAGCCTTTCGTAACTCGGGGATACCTGTCCAACTGGTATATTGAATGCGCCCTGAATTTAATGCCTCGTGCATCGCATCCAATACGTAGTGCGGCGGCAAGAAATCCGGCGTACCGCTACCTAGATTGATCAACCCTTCGATGGGAACCGATGTTTGATTACCCAGTGATCCGAGCAGACGATGCGCTCGTTTTGAGAGATAATTTTCATATTTCATACGGATTTATTTCCATCTGTATTAAAAGTAGTCAAGATACAAATATAGAAAACTCAATCGAGAGCTTTCTGGTAGGTGATAATTCAATTTAGTAATGAGCGATTACGATTATGACAGATCAATCCAGCGCCGCTCTTGGCTGCTCTGCCGGACAGCATCCATGGCGATCTGGCATTGATGACCATCGGCAAAAGTTGCGCCCCATGATAATTTACGATCGTCACGTATCGCAGCAGTCAGCTCTTGCATCAGAGCAACAAACGAGACATTCCAGATTCCTCTGTTGATCCCTTCGATATCAGCATTCGGATCATGGATACTCATATCCTGATAATCCTCACCGACACGTGCCACCCGCAGTTTTTCGTCATCATTAGATAATAAGATAGTTCCTTCGCTACCAAAAATCTGTGTGTGATTTCCCAGATTATGGCGAGCTACGCCACTCATGAAAACGGAGCATAGCGCGCCATTTTGCATTTCAGCGAGAAAACTAGCTTGATCATCAGCCGTTGCCGTCCATGTTTGACCACTTGATTGATCAACACGGTCAGGAACCATCGTCGCAACTTGTCCACTGATCGCACCAATATCACCAAGCCAGAAGCGTAGTAAGTCAATTTGATGTGAGCCATTGGCACCCAATCGCCCGCCACCCATCGCCGCTAGTGACCACCAATCGCCTTCAGGGCGCGAGGTTGCATCGCCCCATGTTGACGAGATATTGATAATATTAACGTGACGGATGTCACCGATCGTGCCATTCTCAATCAGTTCTTTAATCCGCTTACGGTTCGGATTGAAGCGTAATTCATGCCCGATGATATGAACTTTATTGAATGCTTCGGCTGTTGACAGCATCTCTGCTGATTCATTCTGATTCATTGCCATCGGTTTTTCACAGAGGACATTCGCGCCTGCTTTCAACGCCTTGATTGCCATGGGAGCATGGTAGATAGTTGGTGTCGCAATACACACCAGATCCAACTCACGCTCTCCGAGCATCTTTTCCCAATCGTCATACACATGTGGGATATTAAATAAATTCGCGGTTGCCTGTACACTGCTAAGCCTAGCACTTGAAATTGCGACAAGTTCAACATCATCAATGATCGACAAGGCTGGTAAATAAGCCGCTTTAGCAAAACTTGCACCAATCGTTCCAACTCGAATGGTCATCACATCCCCCTTTAAATTAAGCCACGTTCTTTGAGTGCATCACCGACAGCTTGTAAATTTCGTAACTCAGCTTCGGAATAATTACGTGAGATCATCACCCCCGTTCCACCACCATCAAAGCCCGCATGGACACCCTCTTTGATCTCCTGCGGTGTGATTGCTTTGCTGACGCCATTATGTCCAACCCCTACACCGATACCCGGATAGACAGGGCGTCCAGTCTGTTCAATTAGTTTCGCTGTCCACTCTTTGACGTATTCAGGTTTGAAACCGGCTAACGCGCTCTCTTCACGCGGCGCAATGAAATCATTCAAGCCTAGAATGGTTGCGAGTGCATGGTAAGCGCCATCCGGTGAGGCATCTGCGAGCACCCCTTTTTGCCACGATTCCGCAAAGCCTTCAAAGCGTGCACCAGCTGGTGTATGGTACAACACCGGCTTGAACCAATCCGCATATTGGGCATACTCGGACTGATCATACTGTGCACGCAAATATGGGTTATAGGTATTAATCACCTGCCAGATACCCATGCCAAACTCATAACTAGGGTCATAGAATTTGACTAATCCGGATAGTTCCCGATAGAATGCGTGATGTGAATCAAGCCACATCTTTTCCCACATCAGCACTTCAGGGTGATGCAACAGATGACGCAGTAACATCACAAACACCCCTTCTTTGGGGCGTTCGCCAGCCCGTACACTCTTCAGGAATTGGTCAATTGTCTTGTAGCCTGTGACTGCCCGTTCAACATCAATACCCCGTGCACGGGCTTCTGCAACATAATACTGATCAAACCCTGTCGAGCTATCTGCGCGAAAAATGTCCATGAGCGGGCTTTGCCGCTCTACCCCCCATAACACACCGGATAGATCGTGGTTGTTGAGCCAATCAGCAAATACAGAATGCCACCATGTTTTATAATCAGGGTTGAGTAACGATGGGCGGGTTGCCATACGGCCCAGATGATCACGATCTAAAAAGTGTTGAAATCCGGGTTGCCAGATAGAACGAATAGCAGAACTGGCTGTCTCACAATAATAGGTATAGACTTTCATCCCCCGTTTACGCGCCGCCGGGATCACATCAGCAAGCGTATCAAAGCCCTTGTAAAGAGAGTCCGGTGCTTTGAAGTTTTTCATAAATGTATTGGTATAATACGCGGGGTCCGGCTCGTACATACCGCCACCCTGTAAGTTATCAGGTTCTTGTACGCCATGATCGGGAAAACCAAATGCTGCCCGCCCTGCATTGCCAATGCTCCAAGTCAGAGCAGAGATCAATAAAGCGTTCACACCTGCTTTTTCTTGTAAAATATCGAGAACTTCTTCAACGCCTTCATCAATGAAACTAATAGCGCCTATTTGAATACCTACGAATGTTTCAGACATAATAACCTTTTCTAATTGATGTTAATATTCAGAATAACTCATGATAATTTCAAATAGCATATCATGAACTGCCTCGCAAACGTGGATCGAGGAAATCGCGAAGCCAATCACCCAGAATATTGAGTGATAGTACTGTGAACATAATCGCAACCCCCGGATAAACAGCTAACCACCATTTACCACCGATCAATTGATCGCGGCTTTCAGCGAGCATACCACCCCAGGTCGGGACAGTTTGTGGTACACCCAGACCTAAAAATGATAGTGAGGCTTCGGCTAAGATGACACTAGCTACATTGAAAGAGGCAATCACAATCAAAGGTGCGAGAATATTAGGGAAAATCGAACGAAACATGACGCGGGTGTGGCTCATACCAACAGCACGGGCGGCTTCGACATATTCTTTATCCCGTTGAGAGATCGTTTCACCACGCGAGATGCGCGCATAAGTGACCCACTGCCCGATACCCAATACCATAACTAGATTGAAAACTCCCTGACCCAGCACCACCAGCACCATAATCGCCAGCAAAATAAATGGGAATGCCAATTGGACATCAGCAAGACGCATGATCAAATCATCGACACGTCCCCCAAAATAACCGGCAATTAAACCGAGTACCGTGCCTGTTGTCCCGCCGATTGCTACCGCAACAAAGCCGACAGCAATTGAAACACGTGTTCCATAGATCAAACGGGATAACACATCACGACCTAGCGCATCCGTCCCTAATAAAAATTCCACATTGCCCTCACTATTAAGCTCTCCGGGAGCTTGCAAGCGCACCAGCAAATTTTGACGATTAGGGTCTTTCGGGGCTATTTGTGGGCCAAAAAACGAGATGAAAATCGCGAATCCCAGTATGAAGATCGCCAGTAGCGGCCAGCGCGCATCAACCAGACTGGTTAATGCACGTTTCCAGATGGATTGGACATCTTGTAAGCTAGCGATTTTTTTATCGTTTGGTGTAACAAATTGTTGTGAGCTTGCCATAGTTAATTTAACCGTATACGTGGATTCAGAACAAAGTAAAGCATGTCGACTACAAAATTTAGACCAACAAAGAGCAAGGAAAAAATGACAACTGCCGTCTGTACAAGTGGAATATCGCGTTGATTAATTGCATTGAACACTAGACGCCCCAGACCGGGCCACGAAAAGACCGTTTCTACAACGACGACCCCACTCAACAAAAACCCAAATTCTAGACCGAGCATTGTAATCACGGGGATAAGTGCATTACGGAACGCATGTTTAATGATCACAACACGTTGTGTCAATCCTTTGGCGCGGGCAGTGCGGATATAATCTTGTCCCAGCACTTCTAACATCGCTGACCGCACAAGACGCGCATTGCGGGATAAAGAGAATACCGCAATAGTCACACCTGGCATAATCAAATGACGCAAGGCCTCGGGGATATTAGCAATTGCCTGTGCTGTTTGACCATCTAAAATCGGCTGGATAACAGGAACATGACCAGAAATTGGCAACCAGCGTAATTGTAAGCCGACGAATAAAATCAGCATGATACCTAACCAGAAGTTTGGCATACTCTGTCCAATAATCGCGAAAATCATCACACCACCATCAACCGGTGTACCACGACGCAACGCTGCGATGATGCCAATCGGAATCGCAATTGTGATAGCGATAATCATGGCAAAAAGCGTCAACTCAATTGTCGCAGGCAGGCGCTCAAGCACTTGCGGTAATGCCGGTGTACGACTGCGTAAAGAGGTGCCGAAATCACCGCGCAACATCCCTGTCACAAAACTCAAATACTGTTCTGTAATCGGACGATCAAAGCCCAGACTTGCTCTTGTACGGGCAATTTCTTCATCGGAAGCCCGATCACTCACGTAGAGATAGGTTGGATCGCCTGCGAGTTGCAAACTGAAAAATGTGACAAGTG
>JBNPEE010000002.1:0-83578 GCA_051117475.1 Anaerolineae bacterium
GTGGATTATCTCACTGAGAAGAAAATTGCTATCCCGCGTGAACTGCTGGATGAAACCGATGATACCGTGGTGTTATCACGGTCACAGGCGCTCAATCAACATACCCCGCCCCCCGAACAATCCTAGCATATTGCCCATACCTATAACGGGCGTACCGATGATGCGGTACGCCCCTGCTGATACTTGTAGCTTAGTGGTTCACAGTTGTGGTCAGTTACTGGCACTACTGAGGAGGCTATCGCGGGCTTCGATTGCCGGTTGGAAATTGGCGTTGACCTGCAAAGCCGTGTTGAAGTTACTCAGCGCATTGGAGGTTTCGCCCAGGCCCGCCCGCGCCAGACCGGCATAGTAGTATGTTTCTTCAACATAACAGATGCCATTCGGGTTCTGGCAATTTTGGATAGTTTCGCGGGCGAGGCGAATGATCTCAGCGTATAAGCCATTGGCACGCGCTTCGTCGGCGCTTGCCTGTGCAATCTCATAGTATGTCTCATAGATACCGAACTGATACCACATCATGCGCCACGGGATACCGATCTCACGCGCGCGGTCAAAGGCGAGCTTGGCACGATCATAATGCGTGAGCGCGATATCTTCGTTGCCGTTCTCGCGTTCGATATTGGCAAGATGCACGTAATTGGTACCAATGTTGAACCATGCGAAGGAATCTTGATTATCGGCTTCGGCTTCTTCGATGGCGATCATTAATGCGTTCATGGTGTTGGTGAGTTCATCGGCATCATCACCGAGCAAGGTCATCAGTTCAGCTTCACGATCCAGGGTATACAGCACAATATAGGTATAGTTGAAGTGTTGCCAGAACTCTTCGATGTGGTCATAGCTGTATTCGTAGTTGGCGCCTTCGTAGCTATCATGCGTGGTGAAGATCTGACGGTTGTCGTCATAGCCTTTCATCAGCAGGTAATGTCCCATCCAACCCTCACCGAGTTCCGGGGGATCATAGCCTTCTTCGATGATCACCGGAAAATCATTGGCGATCAGGGTGCGGAGCGTGTCAATATCGCCCCCATGACGCTGAAGCGCGAAGACCGGTATTTCAGGCACTTGTGTGTTCACATAAGAGACCATCTGCCACGGGCTGACGTTCTTATCTTCGATATTGGGTTTTAAGTAATTCTGCGCGCGCACCTGATTATCAGTATAGCCGAAGTAACTCAGCGCGATAGTCAGGGTGGCGGGGCCGCAGTTATTCCACATTTGCGCTTCGTAATTGAAGCCCCCAAGTATGTAAAGCGGCGGCAATGGAGATTGCACGTCATCCTGTGCCATGACGGCTGTTGCCGGCACAATTAATAATGCAAGAAAGAGTAGACTACGCCACAGAGTATTCATCATCTATCAGTACCTCTAATTGTTCGTTATCTGATGATATTATACAGGGAAACGGGCGCGTGAGAATATCTCGCTACCACACGGCTTCCCGACGATAAAGCAATCGTAGCACACAGTTCTTAACGAAGGTTAAAACATTCCACCGATGAACAGCGCCCGCCACAAGAAGAAAATCAGTAAGCCCCCGACAATCGTCAGCAAGAGGTTGCGCGTGCGCCATGCGATCAGTACAGCGATGATACTGGCATATAAGTGTGCGTTGCTGAGGCTCACAGTCAGGGCATCGTCACGTACGAGCGCCTCCGGCACAAGGATCGCTGTCAGCACTGCAACTGGCACATAACGCAGGGCGCGGAATAATCGCTCTGGCAGGGTGATGCGTCCGACAATTAGCATCGGCAGATAACGCGGGATGAACGTCACCAGCATCATCCCCAGCACAAGGACCCATTCTGATTGGCTCATGTGCGTGCCTCCTCATTGGTCGGTTGCTCGAAGCGTTTTTCGCGGTTGAGGTAGCTTTCACTGACGATACCTGCAGTGATGCCCAGCACCGATGCCACCATCAAGCCACCGTTATTGGGGATGTCTCGCGCCATAACCGAGGCGATGCCGGCTACCACTGCCGAGAGCACCATCGGGCGGGTGGTCAGCATCGGCACAACGATGCCGATAAAGGTCACCACCAGCGCGAACTCCAGACCAAGATCAGCGATACCTTCGAGGCGCGTGCCCGCCACCAGACCGATCACTGTCCACAGTTGCCAGTTGGTATACATCGCCAGCGCCGACCCCAGATGATACCAACGTTTGTGCGGTATCTCAGCGCGGGGATAGTGGTTGATGACCACCGCATAGGTCTCATCAGTGAGCCAGAACGCAAGCGGTAACATCCATTTTTGCGAGAAATCTTTCATGTAGGGACCGAGCGAGGCACTATAGAGCGCATGACGCAAGTTGACGACAAACGTCGTGAAGATAATCAAGCCAATGCCCAGACCATCCGCGAATAATTTAGCGGCGATAAACTGTGCGGAACCCGCAAACACAATCGCCGAGAAGCCCAGTACCGCCCCCGGCGATAAGCCGGCCGCAATGGCCACTACGCCAAAAATCGTGCCGAAGGGCGCGGCGCCAACCATCAGCGGTATTGTATCTTGCGCACCGCGCCGAAACTGTTGCCAGCGCGTGAGCGTCGGTGCTACATGGTCAGGTTGCATAGCAGTATCCTTAGGGTGTGATTGACGTTAAGGTATAGTAAAAGTGCCGATTAACGTTTGTTTATCGTATCCAGATCGCTCTGTTTTTAAAGCTTGACAGAGGTTTTTCATGCTACAATAAAAGTAATGATATTAGCATACACAATGGAGGTTCTTTTCATATGTCCAGATGGATACGTTTTTTATTTGTGGTTGTGTTGGCGCTGTTCAGCGCGGTAGCTATCTTCGCTCAGACAGCCATCAACATCGGTGATACGGTCAGTGGCAGCGATAGTGATGAAGTAGCTGAATATAGCATCGCGCTCAACGGTGGGCAGATGGTGGAGTTCTCGATTGATGCCGATTGGGATACCTATCTCGAACTGTATGATAGCAACGGCAGTTTAGTGGCCTTCGATGATGACGGCGGTGAGGGCACACTCTCCCTGCTGACGTATACGGCTGATTTTGATGATACTTATACCTTGCGCGTGCGTGCCTTCGGGCAGGACACCCCCGCTGGCGATTATAGCTTGACTGTCAGTGGTGAATCTGCCGTCAGCGTTAGTAGCACAATCGCTATCGGTGAGACAATCTCCAGCACAGCCGATATGAGCGAATATGACATTGACCTGCTCAGTGGGCAGATGGTGGAGTTCTCGATTGATGCCGATTGGGATACCTACCTCGAACTGTACGATAGCGCCGGTAACCTGGTTGCTTCGGACGATGACGGCGGCGATGGTTTGCTCTCATTGCTCGAATACACCGCGACTGCCGATGATACCTATACCTTGCAAGTGCGTGCCTTCGCTAGTAATGTGCCAGACGGCGACTATGAACTGACCGCTAGCGGTGGCGACATCATCGAGGTTGCAACAGGTGGTGATCTGTTCGTCGGTGATACCGTCATCGGGGGTGCCAATGGCGATGAATTAGTTGAGTACAACATTGCGCTCAAAAATGGTCAAACTGTACAATTTGCCATCGAAGCCGATTGGGATACCTATCTCGAACTCTACGATGCAGACGGTGATATTGTTGCTTCGGATGATGACGGCGGCGATGGTCTGCAATCCCTGCTGACATACACGGTCGAAAATAGCGAGATATACACGATTCGGGTGCGTGCCTTCGGCGACGATGTGCCAGAGGGCGATTTTGAACTTTCCGTCGAAGAAATCGAGGTGATTGCCCTGCTCGATGGTGGCGAACTGAGTTACGATGATGACGAAACCGTCGATGTCGATGATACACTGGCTGTCGAGTTCAGTTTTGAGGGGGCAGAAGGCGACATCATCAACGTGTTGACGCGCTCCACCGAGTATCTCAGCACCACAGTCACGCTGTTTGATCCACAGGGTGAAGACGTGGCGGAATCATCAAGTTACTATGGTGATGGCACGATTCTGCGCTACGAATTGCTCAGCAGTGGCACCTATACCGTACAGATCGCCGATAGCAACAACGGTATCCTGCGCGGTGATCTGACGGTGGAAGTACAAACCACTGAATTCTTGACACTCGATAACGGCGCGGTGACTGTTGAAGTGGGCGATGATGTAGAAGTCGCTTATGTCAACTTCACAGCCGTTGAAGATGCGGTCTACGAAATTCGTGTAGAATCTGACCGCGTGCCCCTCTACTCGGAACTATCAATCAACATTGTCGAAGCTGATGGCGATCTCAATGCCTATTCTGACTATAGCTTGCGCATACGGGGCAGTGTTAGCGGATCCTATCAGTTTGAGGCACCGGACGATGACGAATACGTGATCCGCGTCGAGTTCTATGGCAGTGATGAGATCGACGTGACAGTGAGCCTGACAGAAGTCGTCACCGAATAGGACAAATAGACGTACTGAAAAATTACCCAAAAGAGCGTGGTACAACCGGTATCGCGCTCTTTTTATATCCTGAACTGCGACGACATCTCATTGAGCGCACACATACTGGTACGATGTCCCATTTTCTTCGAAAGTTCCCAAACACGCGGGTTTACGTGCTACAATGAAAGCATAATAAATGCGCGACACGAACTGAGGAATTAACCTGATGAGCGCCAACAAGACCTATCACATTGGCAATTTGGACTGTGCCAATTGTGCCAGAGAACTCGAAACTGGCATCGGCAAGTTAGACGGCGTCGACTCGGCGACAGTCAACTTCTCCAATCTGACGCTGACAGTCAGTGGTGATGTGCCTTTCAACGAATTGCAGAAGCGCACGAAACAATTCGGGCACACGCTCGCCCATCAGCATGAGCAAGCATCAGCAGGTGCGCCGCACGCGCCTCAACGCAAGGGCGTGTTAGGCTTCGGGGCATATTTGCTCACCCGCAACGATACGCGTATAGGATTGATCGGCTTAGGGCTGGTCATCATTGGCGTGCTGATGAACGGGTTGTTACCCGCTAGCACAAGCCTCAGCACGGCAGTTTACACCCTTGCGCTGACGATTGCAGTCTATCCGATTGTGATAAAGGGCTTGAATGCCCTGCGTATTAATCACCGTTTCACGATTGATCTGCTGATGGCGATTGCCGGTATCGGGGCGCTGATTATCGGCGAATATATTGAAGCGGCGACGGTGGTTTTCTTGTATAGTATCGGCGAAGCGTTGGAGGGTTATATTACCAGCCACGCCCGTGATAGCATCGGCAGTTTGCTCGCCTTACAACCGAAAACAGCAATTCGCGTGCAAGAGCGTGGTGAGGAGACGATTGATGTTAACCACTTGCACATAGGTGATCAGATTCTGGTCAAGCCCGGCGAGCGCATCCCGATGGATGGTGTGGTAACAGCTGGACACAGCGCGGTCAATCAGGCGGCACTCACTGGCGAGAGCTTGCCCATTAGCAAAACAGAAGGCACAGAGGTCTTTGCGGGTAGCATCAACGGCAACGGTGCGCTGACCGTTCGCGTCACTGCCAGCGCTCAGGATAACACGCTCAGTCGCATTGTGCAGATGGTATCCGAAGCACAGGGACGGCAAGCCCCCTCACAGCGCATGATTGATCAATTCGCCCAATATTACACACCGGCAGTGGTGATCTTCGCGCTGTTGATCGCGGTTGTGCCGCCGTTATTCTTCGGGCAAGCGTTCATCGCACCGGAAGCCAGCGATGGCTGGTTGTATCGGGCGCTGACTATATTGGTGATCGCTTGCCCGTGTGCGCTGGTCATCAGCACGCCGGTGACCGTCATCAGTGCGATCTCACGGGCGGCGAAGCAAGGTGTGCTGATTAAAGGCGGCGCGTATCTAGAAGCCCTTAGTACAGTTGATGTGATCGCTTTCGATAAGACTGGCACGCTCACCGAAGGTCAACCTGTCGTGATGGAGACACGCAGTATTGATTGTGAAACGGGCGATACCTGTGCCCTGTGTGATGATGTGCTGGCATTAGCCGCCGCTATCGAAAGTCGTAGTACACACCCACTGGCACAGGCAGTGGTCAACGAAGCGCAAGCCCGCGACATCCTGCATCGTTATAGTCCGGCACATGATGTGGAGAACCTGAGCGGGCAAGGGATACGTGGCATGATCGATCAACAGCAGGTTGTCGTCGGATCACACGCGCTATTTGATCAAGAATTTGCACACAGCGAACAACTCTGCCGTATGGTACAGGATGCCGAAGGGCGTGGGCACAGCACGATGCTCTTACACGATGGCGAACGGGTGCGCGGGTATATCGCTGTTGCTGACAAAGTGCGTGCCAGCAGTCCGGCAGTCGTCAGTGATCTCAACCGCTTCGGCTTACAGACGGTGATGCTGACCGGCGACAACGCCACCGTAGCCGAAGCTGTGGGCGAGAAGGTGCGTGTCAGTGATGTTCGTGCTTCGCTGATGCCTGATGATAAAGTGAGTGCGGTTGAGGCGCTGATGGACGAATCGCATCAAGTGGCGATGATTGGCGATGGTGTGAATGATACACCCGCGCTGGCAACGGCAACTGTCGGTGTGGCGATGGGTGGTGCAGGCACCGCACAGGCAATGGAAACCGCCGATGTGGTGCTGATGGGTGATGATCTACAACAATTGCCCTTTGCCATCAAACTATCACGCCATGCGCGTACCCTCATCATCCAGAATATTGTGCTAGCCATTGGCATGAAATTGATCTTTTTGTTACTGGCAACCGGCGGTGAGGTCACTATGTGGATGGCAATCTTCGCCGATGTCGGCATGTCCTTGATCGTCACACTCAACGGGATGCGTGCCTTGCGCTTTCAGTATCGGGGACATCACCCAACCAGCGAACCGGCATTTGCCTTGCAAGGATAAAACACACCTGCAACAAACAATCACGATTGTCTATAGCTATTCTCACAAAAGACTGCCAAACAAGCAGTCTTTTTCATTCATATGAGATGATTGCCATATCAAACAACATACATCAGGAACGCAAGATAAATTATGGCTATTATATCTCGAGGAGTTTATAGCATGTCAGACACACGTAAAGGAACCTATACGCCCGATTCACCGATGCGTTTGTGGCTCAAAGATGTTTTTGTTCCTATATTCAACATCGTGCTAAGCGTCTTGTTAGGTGCAGGTGCAATCGATATTACATTCAACCATGCTGCTATTACAACCACTATCATCAACAACTTCATAGGTGATGTGAATATCGAACCGCCAACTGAAGGTTTTTTTATAGCTAATGATGATGTGAGGCAGCAGGATGAAAACAGTACGGAAACGCCACAAGAAGTAGTAGAGGAACCGGACGACATTTTAGGAGGTAACCGTGCATCTTTCGAGAGCCGTGATGTAGTCATTGTTGAAGATTTCGAAGAGGTAGGAGCATTTAGCACAGATTACCAATGGTATCTGGAATCTGAATGTGACACATCTCCGGGTGAAAGTTCATTGGTCTTTGCCAATGCACAAAGTTCAGAAGACCTATTTTGTAATCTGGCACTTTCCGCAGATAATCTTCCGTGGGGACAAATCGGTAGTATTGAAGCTGTATTGCGTATCAACCACTACAACAATACCGAAATGAATCATGGTATCAGTTTATACACATCTGATCTTGAAAGCGTATCGGATTGGTTCATAACTTGTGGCATCAACGCTGAACCTAATCAAATTGAGGCTGTTTTCACTGGAATTAACTTTGCAAACGGACTGCCAAACTCATTCTTTGATAATGAGCTTGATAATGCGGCTGCCAATGTGGTTAATATTGAATTCGAAACCTATTATACGTTCTTACTTGATATCAATTACGAGACAAATATCATCAGTTGTTTTGTAGATGGTATGTTAATCGGAGCACTTGATGTCAGTGCTGTTGATGGACTGACCGATGCACAAATTGCCCGTAGCATCTCATCATATCGCGCATCAGGCAGTGAAGGTGAAACTGAATTAGATCTTGTGCGCATTCTGGAATGATCACACGCAAACGCAGAATCATCTGGTTAGATGATTCTGCTCAAATACTACGTTTGACTTAGTCCGAGTTATTCTAATACCAAGTTAGTCATCATCGCACGATATCTCCACGAATCTGTTACAATGAAGTCAACTTACATACTTTATAAAATGAGTTGATGATGTCCAAAGCCCCCAAAACCATCACGCTGGATCGCTTCTTAGTGGAGCGGCAGCGCGAATTTCCTCAAGCCTCCGGTGAGTTCACCCGCTTCATGACGCAAATTGGCACCATCGGCAAGATCATCGCTAATCAGATGCGCCATGCCGCGCTCAACGACTTGATCGGCACCACAGATCAGACCAATGTGCAGGGCGAACAGGTCAAGCCTCTAGACGTGATCGGTAATCAAGCTTTCATTGAGGCGCTGGAATATGTCGATATTGTCGGCATGTTGGTCTCGGAGGAGATGGAAGAAGCGAAATCGCTCGATAGTAGCAGTGGCGGTACTTCCGCTTATGCGGTGATGGTCGATCCAATTGATGGCTCAACCAATATTGATGTGAATGGCATCATTGGCTCGATCTTCTCGGTACATCATATTGACCGTGCGCGATCTTATTCCGCCGATGATGCATTGAAACGACGTGGACACGATCAGGTGGCGGCAGGATATATCATGTACGGCCCCGCGACGATGCTAGTCTACACAGCGCGGGACGGCGTGCATAGTTTCGTGTTAAACAACGCTGTTGGCGAGTTTATTCTGCACAAGACGGGTATTCGTATGCCGCAAGAGGGCAACGTATTCAGCGCCAACCTCGGCTATTATAGCCAATGGCGAGAGACCACCCGTCGTTATGCCGATCACTTCATGCAGGATAACCCCTACTCATTGCGCTATTCCGGTGCGTTATTAGCCGATTTTCATCAGATTTTGCATCAGGGTGGGGTGTTCTTCTATCCCGGCACAACTACAAATCCACAGGGTAAACTGCGCTTGCTTTATGAATGTGCGCCACTGGCATTGATCGCCGAACAAGCCGGTGGTATTGCCAGCAGTGGCACACAAGCGATCCTCGACATTCAACCGACGGACATTCACCAGCGTACACCGATCATCGTCGGCAGTCCGCACGAGGTCAATCGCTATCTGGAGATGGCAGGGCAAGGATGATGCGTTGCCCTGCTCAAAATACGCTGATTATATCTCACTTTGTGCTTGTGCGGCTTCAGCGGCGGCATCCATCATGCCGAGCTTGCTGAAGATTACCATCGCCTGTTGATATTTGTTGCCTGCCGAGCGTTTTTGCCCGCGTTTGGCGAGGCTCTGCCCATGTGCGAGCAAGGTCTTAGCGACTTCGCCTTCGGCTTTCACTTGTTTAAACGCGCTGATTGCTTCGGTATAGTAATAATCGACGTCGCTGTTGAATTCATCACTGGGTGATTGCCCTAGTTCGGTGATGACATCCCCTAGTGCTCGATTGGCATATCCCATACGCACAATGCGTCCCGAAAATTCGGCATAGTGATAAGATTGCGCGGCGTGTTCCCATGCTTGATCAGGCTTGCCTTCTTCCAGCGCCACGCTGACCAGCGCATGATGAATCTCGCAGGCGTTATCTGCCTGACGGATCTCATCAGCTTCGTCCTGTGGATGCCATTGATCCTGCGATACGTGCAACGCAGTCTCAAGCGTGGTGCGGGCTTTCTCGAAGCTCTTGAGACTAAACCACATCTGCCCCTCGTTGGTGAGTGCAGTCACCTGTAGCGCCAGATTATCAAGCGCCTGGGCTTCTTCATAAGCGCGGTGAAAATAGGTCTTTGCCCGTGTGAAATCACCGAGCAGGCGATAGGTTTCACCCAGATTGAGATCGACAGTAGCCACTCGCCGCGCCGCCCCATGCTGATCGTAAATCTGGCGGGCTTTATCGAAGTTGACGATGGCATTCTCATACTTGCTGCGGTAGCCGTTCATGATCCCTAGAATATTATAGATACCCGCTTCGTTGAGCGGGCTACTGGTCGCCAGAGCTTCCTGGCGCAAGGCTTCTAGCTGTTTGGTGGCATGGGCAAAGGGGGTGTCATTGCGATGCCACGCCTCATAGACTTGATTGACGCGATCCCGAAAATCTTCGTCAATATCCGGCAGGTTATTGGTCGTTTGGTTCTGATTGCTTGTCATAGCGCATCACTCATCAAAAACTTGGCTGAAAATCAGGCGGTCGAACAAACTCACATCACTCTTAATTGGGCTTCGGCAGCGCTAGCGACATCATCTGTCATGCCCAGACGGGTAAAAATCACCATCGCTTCGCGGAATAACTGCGCGGCGTGGCGGCGGCGGTTACGTCGTGCGTAACTGCTCGCATGGCTGTAGATGGTGCGTCCAATTTCGGCTTCAGCATCAATCTCGCGGAAGCTATTGAGTGCAGCGCGATAATAATCATCCGGTGTTTGATGCTCGGAATCATCCGGCACATCTTGCAGTGCGGTTAAGGCATCGCCCAGAATGCGATAGGCTAAGCCAATGCTATGCATATTCTTGCCAATGCGCGCATTATAGAGCGATAACTGCGCGTGTTGCCAGGCGGTATCCGGCGCTTCGGTGGCGAGTGCTACTTGCGCCAACCCGAAATGCACTTCGGTCAGTAAGCCCTGTAAATTCTGGGATTCTTGCCAGTGCCCGCTGAGTTCTAATCCGCGCCGTAGTGCCTTCTCAGCTTGTTCGTAATGTTGTAAGCTGACTAGCATCAAGCCTTCATTGGCGATGGCAATGGTCTGCAAGCGCACATCGCCCAATGTCGAGGCGGCTTCGTAGGCAGCGCGATAGAGCCGACGTGCCCGCTTGAATTGTCCCATGTATCGGTAATTCTCGCCTTGATTGATATCCATTACAGTCACACGGCGTTGATTGCCGACACGGTCAAACAATTGGCGGGCTTTATCATAGTGTAGGATGCTGACCGTCAAATTGCCGACATAATGTTGAATATAACCGGAGAGATGTTCAGCGCGGGCTTCGTTGGCGATATGCCCATCGCGAGCGGCGGTGCGTGCCAGAGCTTTTAATTGATGTACCACACCCTTAGAGGGTGTGTCTCCCTGTTGCCAGCCATTGACCAGTGCCATACACCGCGCATCAAATTCGGGGGTCGGCTCGGTATCAGGTGTTACCGATGATTGTGTAACCATAAAATCTACTCCAGGTCAGTGTGATGACTCACGCTCGTAAGACTGCTTAACGCCACTATATCAATAAGTTAGAATACTTACGAGTGCTAGACTTCCTCAAATAAAAAAGATTTCTTCGTTTAATTTAACCAAGTTGCAACGCGATTGATCAGCATGTAGCGCTCACTCTACACTCATATTACAACGGATTGGAGCAGTTTCTAGGTGCAGTCGGGTTTTTAGATGAATAAATCAACAACGATGTGTGTATTCGGTGTGTCCTGCCTCGTTCTCACTAGTCTTACTATGGTGTAACAGCGTGTGTGAGCAAGATCACTTTTGCTTCTATACGCTGGACGCATCATGTCCTACAATATGCTGCATCATGATATAGGCTATCAATCACCCCACAGATAAGGATAATATTTTGAGCGTTTCGATCATCATCCCAGCTTATAACGAAGCGGACGCGATTCAAAACACACTAAACAAACTTATCGCTGAACCACAATTGAATCAAGCTGAAATTATTGTGATTAATGATGGCTCGTCTGACACTACAGCTGAAATAGTATTAGAGTTCGAACGCGTCGTATTGTTGAATCATGCTGTAAATCGTGGGTATGGAGCATCAATTGTGACCGGTATCCGTAAAGCATCTTATCCTTATGTAATTTGGTTTGATGCTGATGGTCAACACCGTATACAAGATCTACTCACTATTGCTGATAATCTTATAAATGGAGAGTCAGATTATTGTATAGGTGTGCGCGATAATCGGTCTCACACAGTCAGATCACGAGCGTTTGGCAAATGGGTATTGTCCGTTGCTGTTCAGATCACAGCGGGTCAATCTGTTGTAGATTACAATAGCGGACTACGAGGCTTTAAACGAGAGGTGATCTTGAAATATGTACATTTATTTCCACATGGTTTCAGTGCATCTACGACTAGTACTTTGATTATGCTGGAACGGGGTTATATTGGCGAGGATGTTCCTATTGTTGTCCAACAACGTATTGGCGAGAGTTCAGTTAATCAAGTACGAGATGGTTTGCGCATACTGACAACAATTCTTCGTATTTTCTTATTATTTAAACCATTATTGTTTTTTGGATCGCTTGGTATCACATTCATGTTGATTGGCTTTATCTATGGTATGATCCGATATATTACAATTGATAAAGGTTTTCCTGTATTTGCAGCACTGATCATCATTCTCGGTATGCAAGCACTGATTACCGGATTGTTAGCTGACCAGATTAGTGCTTTGCGTCGCGAGAAATTCGAATGAAGACAATCGCTTGATATATTACACTACCAATCCTCGTTTTATGGGTTCTCTGGTTTTGATTTGTCAATTTAGAAGGCATGTCTGTTTGAATTGTGAATTCCATGGAGATTCATGTGAAACCTAATTTCTTTTTAGTTGGCGCTCCTCGTTCTGGTACAACAGCGATGTATAACTATTTAGATGCACATCCTCAGGTTAAGATGTCGTCGTATAAAGAACCGCACTACTTCGGGCGTGATCTAGTCGGATTACAGTTTCAGGTTTTCCGCGGTAAGGAAGATGAGTATCTTAAATTATTCGATACACAGACAAACGCTGATTATGTCGGAGAAGCCTCTGTATTTTATCTATTTTCTAAGCAGGCGCCGAAGGAAATCTACAATTTCAACACTAATGCACGCATTTTGATCATGTTACGTTCACCTTTAGAGGTGTTGAACTCAATGTTTCACCATGTCAAATTAACAGGAGATATCAACTACGATTCGTATACGGATTTACTTGCTGATGCAGATAAGATTCGTCAAAATGCTGATAGCAACTCTCGCTTGCACTTTTTGCTTGGTGAGGGTGTTTGTTATAGTGAGCAAGTCGCACGCTATTTTGACGTATTCGGACGCGAACAAGTTCATGTGATTTTGTACGATCAGTTTCGCAATCAAACTGCCGAAGAATATCGTCGTGTGCTGACCTTTCTTGATATTGACCCGAGCTTTCAACCAGATGAATTTGCTGTTATTAATCCTGCTCGCCAGGTGAGAAACCCGCTGTTGCACAGTATTACAAAATCTCAACGATTGGTTAAGCTGGGTAGTAAAATGCCCTTTATCGCACTTCCAATCTATCGCTTTATCAAATCGTTGAACACTGTGCCATTAGAAAGGGATGACCTTTTGGATGAAGTCGTCAACCAACTAATGTCCAGTATTGCGCCTGATGTGCTTCGATTATCCCAACTCCTCGGGCAAGATTTGAATCATTGGATTGATCGTGGGTGAAAAAAAGACCTTTGTAAACCGTTTGCGGTCGCTTGCTAAGCGCATGTTTGCGGTGCTAGCTATTGGCTTTATCGCTTACAGTGTGTACGGTGGGTGGTCAGATATACAGGGATTTGATTGGACAATTCGTTGGCCGTTTTTATTGTTCGCAGTCATACTCTATGCGTTATTTTTTATGTTACGGGGTGTCGTTTGGGGTATGGCAGTTCGCATGGTTGATGACCGATTACCCTTAGACGTAGCCGTACGAGGTTATACGCTCGCTTATCTGTCTCGCTATGTTCCAGGCGCTATCTGGCCATTCATGACTATCACAGCAATTGCCCAAGATTACAATTTATCAAAACGCTTATTAATAGCTGTTTTTTTGTTAAATATCATCTTGCTTGTGTTAGTCGATAGTCTCTACTTATTACCCTATCTGTTAGGATGGTTAGGGGTGTCCGCAATGCTTCTCGGCGCGTTATTTTTTTGTATTCTGTTACTTGGATTACCTACTATGATACGTTTGTGTTTACCTTATGCACAAAGCCTAAATCTACTCTCAAATGAGAACAAATTCGACCCGATTATGCAACCACAAAATTTTTATCGTTTGGTATTGATGACTATGTTGCATCAAGCCATTCAGCTAGGAGCATATTTCAGTTTTATCGCAGGTATGATCGACCTTGATGCGACTATTATCGCGTACTTGTCGCTTGCATATGCCGTAGCATGGTTAATCGGTTTGTTAGCAATTATTGTGCCTCAAGGCTTGGGTGTGCGCGAATATAGCTTCGTGCTTTTAGCTACGACATTCATCACCGGGCCAATTGCTGTGACATTGTCTATCGCATTGCGTTTGTTAACTATAAGTGGCGAGGTGCTGGCATTAATACTACATGTTTGTTTACAGCGTTACGGAATTCTGTCACGTGTTTTGCGAACGACAACATGAATGCCCCAACTTTGTTGATTAGCAATAGGAATGTGGCGGATAAATTCATCGATTGTAATTAACCCTGTGACTAACCATATTGGATAAGGAATTTGCGCTAGCTTACCCATCATATCTGGAAAACCAAATGGATAGGCTAAGTATCCAAAATGCTTGACTTTTTCGATCTCAAAGCAGGCTTCTAACCAACCAAGATAGTCATCTCGATTGAAGTTCTGATGGTCATCGCTAAAATTATCTCCTTTATACGCAATGCGCCGGGGCAAATCACTCAGTAGTGATTTGTTTGTATCTGTTAGAACGACTTGCCCGCCTGTTTTCAAGACGCGGTGCATCTCTTGTATACCTAATGATGGATCCGGTAGATGATGGAGGAGTGACCGTGCTAGAATTAAGTCAAATGTGTTGTCAGCAAATGGTAGACGGTTACTGTCACCTTGTAAGTAATTGCCACTATACTGATGGGTCTTACGTAGCATCCCATAAGATAGATCTAAACCAATCAGATCATCGTAATCAGCGAACATGAATTCCTGCAATGTCCCCGGACCACACCCATTGTCTAAAATTGTACCTGCTAATAGATCAGGATCAGCTAATGCGATCAGGTCTTGTAACCACCAATCATGATAATGACGCGCATATCTTAATTGGTAACGAAGTCGCTCATAGTTCTCAACAACATGATCTTGTACAGATTGTTCTGACTTGCTGTTCATAGGTTATTCCAATTCAATGGATCATATCAAGTGATGTCTTCAATAATATGCATCACTTAATAACAGGTAGTCAATATGTAGTGCTTAATAATGGGAAGTCGCCATAAATAGCGTTAGATACTCAGACGCACGACATTCAATCCCGTTCACCCGCGGGGTGAAACCGATCAACATCGTGCGTAAGGGGTGATCTTAATTTAGGTTGTGTGTGGGTAGTCGGCTGATGTCGCCTATGTATTCAACAATCAGGTAGTCAACATTTACGCTGTGCGCGTCTTGGCAAATTGCATAGGCACGTTGTTCGTGCATGTGGTATAAATCTGATTGACTCATGTCGTAAAGCATACGATCAACACAGATTAGCACACGTATATCTTCCACAATGGCAGTTTGTGTCATCATGGCATGTTCTACAAAATACGCGAATACATGGGGATCACCCACTTCAAAATCAGCGTAATTAGAGTGAAATTGAAAAGTCATGTTTGAGCCTCTTCACCCAATCAAAAACTGAAATACGAGCATACCGATCACAGCCAGTGTCATGGTGGGGTAGACGGTTGTTGCGGGCATGTCTTCGAGGGCTTCCGGTAACAGTTCTTTGACCACCATCCAGATCATCGCACCGGCGGCTAAACCCAGACCGATGGGCAAGAATGGACGAAAGACCAGCACGAATAAGAACGCTGGCACTGCCATCAAAGGTTGTGGCAAACTGCTGAACACACTCCAACCGGCTGCCCGCCACACAGTAGTTCCGCGTGGGATCAACACCAGACTGATCGCTAAGCCCTCCGGGATGTTGTGAATCGCAATCGCCGCCGAGATCAACGAACCGAATGCCGTGCCATCTCCCCATGAGACACCGACACCGATCCCTTCCGCGAAAGAGTGTACGGTCATCACACCCACAATCAACAACATCGAGATGGCATCTGCCCCCTCAACCTTGCCAATATGAAAATCCGCATCACGGTCAGAGAGTAAAGTCTGCGCCAACAAAACCAACGCCAGACCGATCACCATGCCAATCACCAGTTTGACAATCGGATCATCGACTTTTTCCAGTTGCGTAGCTTCGATGATTAAGCCGATGCTCGCACCGAGCATCAAGCCGGCCGCCAACGCATTGCCGATGCCCAACCATCGCTTGCTAATATCCTTGACAAATAGAAACGGCAAGGCTCCTAAACCGGTTGCAATTGCCGTGATCATTGCCGCAATGAACACTGTCCAAACGGATACAGGTTCCACAGATTTTTTGCCTTTTGATCATGTTGATAATTTAATTTCAACATTAGTTTATCATCATTTTTAACCTGCGTAAATATAATCTATCACAGTGAATAAATGATGTCTGGTATAAGGTGAAACTTGGGGTCAAAATGTGGATATATTATGTAGAATTGCTCGTGAGGGCACAATGCACATTGCGCCCATTCGATCTGTAGCTGTGCGGATTGCTCACAAAAAGATGGATACAGCGACCATACCACCGATCAACGCGCCCAGATACAGCACAAAGCATCCCATATGACGGATGCTACTGTACGCGCCACTCTGCGCCCCGAACAGCATACCAATGAAGGGGCTGAGAATCGCTGAAATCCCGATGATGCAAATGAAGGGGAATGCTAAACCACTCAGCTGAAGGTCAAAAGGTAAGCCTTGTACGCCAAACAAGAGGATCAAGGCGCTGGTGAAGAAGGCGAAGAAGAAGCCCCCGCTCATGATAATGCCCCAACACCCACCGACGAGGGCTTCGCGGGCTTCGCCGAAGATGCCCCCGAACAAACCACCACCACTGTTGCCCCCACCACCGATAATCTGCTCAATAAAATCTACCATGCTGATTTATCCATTTTAACTGATACGGTTGATAGCCTCTGTTGTACCACAGCCTGCGCCACGATACAAAATTAATCAGGGCGGGGTGGGGCGCTAGCTAAGCCCGCGATATAGGCACGCATCGCATTCAGATGGGCTTGCACCAGTGACCGTGGGGTACTATCCATCATCACCGAAGCGACTTCCGGCGCACCGGCACCGCTCGCTTCGATAGTGCGTGCGCTGATCTCATCGTCGCTCTCGTTCGCCGATGTAGGGGCGATCATCAGGGTATTCATGCTTGCTTCGTCGCTATCCATCAAGGCTTCATCGGCAGATATACCATCTGCATCTTGCTCAACAGATTCTTCTTGCGGATCGCTCGGCGCACTCATCACGCTACGGCTACTATCGTTAATCGGTGGTTCTGGCATGTCGGCGCTTTCCATATTGAACGTGTCGGCTTGATCGCTGGCTTCATCAGCTCTGCTGGTGCTATCGAATAAGACAATCTCATCAGAGAGGGTGGTCAGCGTAGGGACAACTGTCGCTTGCAGGGCGATTTGCTCCGCTTGTGGGCTATCCAATAGACGATTGTTGATCGCAGGTAAGACAGCGACGATGCCAATCAGCACCACCACAAATGCCGCCGCCGCAAGATACCAGCTCTGGCGCGGGAATGGGATCAGCTGAGGGGGGCTGTCGGATGCTACCGGACGCACATCAGCTTCTGTGATGGTGAAATCACGCGGGGCTTTCAGCGTCGGTAGCGCGTTGATCCATGCCACCGTCTGACGCATCGCGCTTAGCTCGCGCCGTAAGAAGGCATTCTCACGCAGGCGAGCCTCCAGTGCGCGTCGCTCATCATCCGCTAGCATGTCATCCAGATACGCCGATAGCAATTCAGCATCGGTTTCGGATAGTTCAGGTTGTGGTGTTGGGTTCAATTTGTCAGTCATATCTTCAATACAATACATGCAGGTAAGGCGGATAGCGCCACTCTGCTTCACTACTCATCATTAGTAAGACGAAATTCATCCGGTAAAAGTTCCTGAAAGGCTTGCAAACACCGTCGCATTGCCAAACGCGCACGGCTTAAGCGAGATTTAACGGTGCCCAGCGAGGTATCCACCATATCTGCTACCTCTTGATAGGCGTATCCTTGTACATCGCTTAGCACCAGCACCATCCGCTGATCGTCATTCAGCGCACCGATACAAGATTGTATCGCCTGGTTCAGATCAGCACGTTGGGCTTCTTGTTCGGGGTTGGGTGCTTCGGCGGGGACGGGTGGTTCGTCATATAGCTCGCTACCGGGCAATTCTTCTAAGTAATCCTGTGGGCGACGTTTGCGCTTGCGTATTTCATCATAACAGGTGTTAGTGGCGATGCGTGCCAACCATGCCCGCAGATTACCCCCCTTGAACTGCTCCAACTTACGAAACGCCGTGATGAAGGTATCCTGTGTCGCATCGGATGCGCTGTAGCTATCGCCCATAATCCGGTAGGCGATGCTGTACACATAATCTTGAAATTGTAGGACAAGCGCATTGAAGGCTTCCACATCGCCCGCTTGCGCTTGTGTGATGAGGTTGTCGAGTTCGGTTTCGCTATCAGGCATTGACTTTTTTCAGGCTTAGGTTTATGATTTTTTCGTTATAAATAATCTGGCTGAGTGGTGAAATGGCAGACACGCCGCACTCAAAATGCGGTGCCCTTGCGGGCGTGTGGGTTCGACTCCCACCTCAGCTACTCCTCACAATCAGGCACACGCCTGATTTTTGTTTTAATGCACACTGTAATGCATTGCGCCCTATTATACACAAGCTCAGAAAAAATCAATGTGTACCTTAATTAATAGGGTGATCGTACATTTTTTCCTCTGCTTGCCATGACGTGAATTCATCCCACTTTAGCACGCTAAGATAATTGTGATATAATTGTCTTAGTTGAATATTAATTATTAAAGTCAATTATCTTTGTAATAAACCTTATGGTGTTATGATGCAATATATCGTAAAGTATGTTATAATCGTTTGAAATTCATAACAATATTAACTATAATATAACTACATGTATCGATTCAGGCTAAAGAGAGCCGCATGATCCTCATCTCGTACCATCACCAAGATTTCAAGCTGGCCTGTCAGGTGGCGCAAATGCTAGAGCGTCTCAACACGCCAATCTTGTTCGACCGCTCTACAATCTCGCCGGATGAGGATTGGGTACCGGCGATTGTAACGCAACGTTCTCGTACAACACACGCCATCGTGATTATCAGCCATCATTACCTCAACACCCCTTATTGTACCGAAGAACTCGCACACCTGCGCGACAATCAGGTGGTTTTGATCGGTATCATGGCAGAAGATATACCGGTCACGCTCCTGGAACCACTGGTTGATGTGGTACACATTCTCAACCTCAACACACTTGATCAGCTTGACTCGAACCATTTGATTGGTAAATTAGCTGAGACCGGCGCGGATGTCACACAGAAAATCCCCTCCGAGCGTGAGAGCTACGTGCACAATCTCATCATCATGCTTGAAGAACAACTGGCTATGACCATGATGGGGCGTTTAGGATCTGAATATGCACAGGGCATCACCTACCGGCAACACATCGTTCGTCCACGACCTTACCTGCCGGAATTGCTCACACAGGGTTCCTACGAATTATTTGTTGATGGCAAAGAATTTCAATTGGAGAATTTGATCTCGATTGTCTCTGCACAACCCAATATTGTGTTGCTGGATGAATCCGGCACAGGACGGTCAGTGATTGGCTTATTACTGACTCTCTGGGCGGCGCATCAGTATCGAAATGATAGCGAAGTGCCTTTGCCAGTCTATCTTGATCTGTCGCAGTGGCATCCAGAACAATCCTTTGAGATGTTCATGATGCGTCATTGGCCACTAGCGTATGATTGGCAGTCTTGGTTGGCGCAGTATCCGGTGTTTTTCTTGCTCGACGACAGCGATACGTATCACCCTGATGCCTTCGCCGAGATCGCACCTTATATCACCACAATGGATCAACACACCACGATTTTTGTCACCTCGGAGCTTGACCAGGCCTTTCCACAAGATGCCGCCCTGATTGTGATGAAGCCCTTGCACAATAAACACGTTCGTTTGCTTGCCAACACCTACTTCGCGCAACAGGCACAGGGCACATATCTTGAGGCGATCTATGCCAACCTAGCCCCTTATCGCTCCGAGCGCCAACTGCATGATATGTTGTTCGCAGTGGAGTTGTTGCAGGCGCGTCAATTTGATGATGTGCGCACCTTCGGCAATCAATACATTGTTAAGTGGATCAGCACACGCTGGATAGCGCTCACTCATCGGGTTGAGTTGCCTGTCACGCTAGATGAATTCCTGTCAGTGATGAAGTTCCTCGCCTATCATTTATGGGCAAGTGACTCGCGTGACCGCATTGACCACAATGCACTGATTGATATGATAGGTGATCCAGCGTTGATTGAACTCGGGCTTGAGCTCAATGTGTTGCGTATGGTGCGCGAGAATGTGTTCTTTGCGACAGCGAATATGCAACGCCATCTGGCATCTTATCATCTGTGGGAAGACGGCATTTACAAATATTTGATGAAACCCGAGTTTGATGCCGCTGGCAACCTACAACCGACCCACTGGGATCCAGTGATCTTAGCACTATATACCACGCTCAATCCCGATCAACGTGACTACCTGATTGATTATATTATCGAGGTTGATCCCTTCCTCGCGATACAGTTCATGAAGCAAGATGATAGCTTGCTCCAACTTTACCACAATGACCTGATCGAAGGCTTGCTGGACATCTGGCACAAGATGCCGGAATCACGCGAGGCAGTGATCCATGCGGTCTGCGAATTACCCTCTATCGAGCGTACCGCCCAAACTGTGATCACGCTCATGGCAGAGCGTGATTGGCGCGAACGTAACACACTCTACGAGATTTTACTGCGCTTGCCGTATACCCCGCCGGAGAACATTATCCGGCGTGTGCGTGATCTGGACCGCCATTTTACGGATGCACGTCTAGCCTTGCTTTCCACGGATCGCATCAGCCAATGGATCATCAACCTGAGCATTCTAGTTCATTATGGTGATCCCCGCGTACAACGTAACGCGATCTATCTGCTGGGTGATACCGGGCAATCTTACGTCATCCCGATCCTGACATCTCTGCTGGCAAATAGCTCGCCCTCGGTGCGCCATGATGCGCTTGAGTCACTTAGTGAGTTGGTAACTGAATCAACTATATCTTATGTGTTTGAAGCCTTGCCTTCACATTATAATACAGATATACAAACTCTATCTAAACTCTTTAAAGCGCTTGATCGCCCGATCTCTGAACAGCTAATCACGTTGTTAGATCCTGCTGATACACAATTTAATCGGGAATTCTTATTAGCATTGAGTCGTACGTCGGAAGATGCTGTCTGTCAAATTGTACAGATGCATTTGCCTACTACCGCGCCGACCTTGCCAACAACTGCTGTGCGTTTTGAAGAAGGTGATGCTTCCATGAACTTGAGCGAACTATTGCGACGACATCTGAATAATATCCGTGACACAGTGACATTGGAACATTTCGTTGAGGAAGTTTCCCGCATCTTTGATCGCGAATCGCAGTCAACAATTGAAACACCTCCCAAGCCCCTCACTGAACGGGCTAAGCAGGCTGTCGATCACAACCCGCAGCACCAAACGGGGCATGTGGCACATGCAGATGATGAATCAGCCTTGCCGGAATCCCTTCTGGAACAACTCCAGGATCAGGCGTGGATGGTGCGCCATGAAGCGCTACAAAAACTGTCGACATATCCGGCTAAGTTGATTTTGCCTTATTTGCTCACCACCTTTGAATCTGATCCCGATGTTCAGGTGCGTGCGAGTGCGCTTGATCTGCTGGCGAAGTTACCCCAATTTCAGGAGGTAAACGCCGCGCTATTAGCTGGTTTGCTCGATCAAGATCACCTTGTGATCGATATGTCAACAGATCTCATCAAAGCCCGCGCTGATTTTGACATCGAACAACTGTTGCCCTTGCTTCAGACGGAGAATGTGCAAACAGTGGCGGCTGTGATTGAGTTGTTGGAGAATTCGCGGGATAAGCGTGCTGTACCGGCGCTGATCAGCTTGCTGGATGATGATCGTCAACCCTGGCTGAGTGATCACACACTCGGTCACTATGCCGCACAAGCCCTAATTGCACTGGGCGATGCGCGTGGTCTGCACGCAGTAAAAACAGCCGGTTATATGACATCGGTTGAAACAGACTCGATTATCCCGCCGGCAGTTGAGCATATGGCTCAAACTGTTAAAACAGCGTCAGCAGATCAAAAATACACAGCTCAGCAGAAGATTCTGCTCACCTTAAAGGCGCTACGGAGCAACGATTGGGCATTGACCCAGAAAGCATCCCGTTACTTGCGCCAGCTTGCACGGCATTTTGCCGGCACAAGCGACCAACGGATTGTCGCGCCACTTGAGAGCGCGTTATTAGACGACATCTGGACAGTACGATGGGCTGTCGTCGAAGCCTTAGCCTGGCTCAAGTCTTACAATTCCATCCCAAAAATCGTCCCGCTTTTGCACGATTCATATTGGATGGTACAGGTTGCGGCTGTTCGTACTTTAGTTGAACTCGAAGCAACTGAGGTTGCCCCGCAAATAGCACAATTGCTCGGGCAATCCAATACCACCGTCACAGAGGCGGTGGCTGAGGCACTCGGGACCCTGGGTAATCGGCAAGTCGTCCCCGACCTCAAACAAGCACTCTATGTTCAAGATGATTTTGTGCGCCTTGCGGCGCTCAAAGCGCTCCACACCATTCTGGAGGAGCAGGCAGTTCCGTATCTGTTGCACGCCCTGAGTGATTCGTACAATCACACGCGCTGGTATGCGATCAAACACCTCGTACCGTTGGCACAACCCGCACATGTTGATGTCATCGCTGCGCTTGTCGATGATGTTACCGGTCCCGCATGGGAAAAAGAGCGTATCTGTGATTATGCGATACACGCCCTGCAACACATCAACACGTCCAAAAGTAACCAGATTCTGCGCCAGCAGATGATGGGGGGGGAAGAATAATGATGAAAATTTTCATTAGCTATGCGCGGATCAATAAGCCAGTCTGCATTCAACTGGTTCACACCTTAAACGTCCATGAAGTTTGGTATGACCAACGTCTGTATGCAGGTCAGCATTGGTGGAAAGAGATTTTGCGCCGTTTGGAGTGGTGCGATATCTTCATCTATCTGTTGTCGAAAGACTCAATCAACTCAAAATACTGTCGCAAAGAACTTGAGATTGCGCGTCAGCTAGGGCGTGAGATTATCCCTATCTTGATTGATCCTTCAATCAACCTGCCAGCAGATTTGCAAGAGTATCAGTACGTGGATATGAGTAAGCGTCTGGATGCTGAAAATATCACCTTACTGTATAATTCGATTCTGTTAATTGAACGTAACTATGCGCTTAACTCGGCTCCGGATAAATCACGGGTGAAAACTAGCCCGAAAAGCCAGACAGCCCCTTTGGCTTTGTCCCCGTCCATCATCTATGATGCGGCTAAATCCTATGATGAAGGGCGTTATGATGATGCGATCTTTTTACTTGAACAGGCGAAAGGTCGGGGTTTTGATGCCAAACACATTAATTTAGATAAGCTTCTGAAAGCGGCCAAGAAGGCGCTCGATGAACAAACCAAAAAAGAATTAGCTGCACGCGAATATAGCTATATCGTGAGCCTATTCCAGTTCAAGAGCACCCGCCCGTTTGCTTGCGAAGCTTTAGAGGCATTCCTTTCAGACTACCCGCTACATGATCCTGAGAATCTGGCACAACAATGCCGGAATTCATCGCATGAGGGCGATCAAGAGCCACTTGATATCCCCATTCTGCCTATGCTTGAGTGGTGCGATATCCCCGGCGGAATTGTGCGCGTTGCAAATACGGGTATGCATCTGGGGGCGCTGAATGATGAGAGTGTGATACACCTCAACGCTTTTCGTATCAGCAAATATCCGATCACCAACGATCAATTTCAGGTATTTGTTAATGCAGAAGATGGCTACAGTAACCTGCAATGGTGGCGCTTCTCGGATTATGCAACAGCCTGGTTTGAGGAACATCTCAAACCACTTAACTCGCGCTATGCCGGCGCAAATCGCCCACGTGAGAATGTCAGCTGGTACGAAGCGATGGCTTTCACCCAATGGTTGAGCCACAAAAGTGGACGCAATATTACCCTGCCGAGCATTGCACATTGGCAACGTGCCGCGCAAGGTGATGATGATCGGTTTTACCCGTGGGGCAATGTCTTTCATGAAGACCGTTGCAACACTCACGAGAGTCGCATCAAGACGACCACTACAGTCGATCATTACAAAGACGGTGTCAGCCCGTATGGCGTGTTTGACATGTCTGGTAATGTTTGGGAATGGACACTTGATGCGGCTGATCCTGCCGAGGGGTCTTTCGATCATCAGCGGGCGGTAATTGGTGGTAGTTTTGTCAGCCCGGCTGACCGTGCGCAGATCTCCTTCCGCTATTACCTCAAGCCAGAGGTACGCTATTCTTCTATTGGTATCCGCTTAATTGAACTATCGTCCAAAGATAGTATCGATTACTAACTAAGGGTATGCCCTGTCTACTCTGTGGGTAGGGCATATATCATGCGCTCGATATTTCATACAACTTATCATAATTGGAGAACTTATCATGACTGATACACCTCAAAATCCGTCACATGATGATGATGATCGTCAATGGGGAGTGAACGCGACCATTGATCACCTTGCCGTCACCGGTCATGTGGTTTTTGCGGGTCGTGATGGCACCGTGCAAGTCACCACCGGCGGCGATGTTGCCCAGACCAGCGATAATAAAGTGATTGTCGGTGGTATTCAAGCCAGCCCGGAAGCCTATAAGCAACTGGTGGCAACCTTTGATCAAGCCGAACAAGAGGTCGATTCGGGCAGTGATGATGAAGATACACGTGAGCTTGCGCAGCATTACATGCAAACCATCAAACGCCTGCTGACCTCCAAGAAAAAACCCAATCTACGCCTATTGATCGACTCAACCAAGAAGTTGACGAAATTAGGCCCCTTCTTCGCGGCGCTGGTCGCGCAGATCTTCGCTGAGCCTCTGGTCTCGCAGATCATCGAGAATTTGGGGCAGGGCGGGATCGGCTTTCTCAAAGCTTTGCGTGCTTACTTGAATGCATAAACCGTGTGCTGTGCCGACAAACATTGACCGGCACAGCACGTCACACTGCTAGCCTCACCACAAGATTCATCAGGAAAGATAAATAAATGACAACCAAAACGCCTGATTTGACGGATTCTCCACAGATCAAAACGCTGGATGAATGGCGACAATTCGTTATCCAACACTGGGACGCGCTCAAACGTCAATCTGAACAGGCAGGCATTACCGCGCCATACACCCAACTGATGTACATTGCGCTGGTGCCTGTATTACCCCATAACAAAAAACATCTCAAAGATCTGGTACGCCTGCTCAAAGACATTCGCTATTGTGAGCCATTGGGTAAATTATTAGAACAAATCTATAATAAGCAGGGCTTTGATATTGCGCCTAAAGAATTGGTCGAACAGCATCTTGCGCTGACTGACCTTGACGACGATCAGCATATTGGTGTGGATTGGTTGCTCGTCAGCACAGGCACACTCTTTGGCTTAAAGGCGCGTACCACTGCCACCAAAACCTTTCTCGGACGCCTCGAACAAGACCTCAAAAAGCAAGAAAGCCCGTCAGCGGTGCGCGTGCAAGCGGGGATGCTCTCTGCGGGGCAAAATATGGTTTTTGCAGGCGGAGATGCCACGGTCATCACACAATACTATCGTGGGGATAAAGCCGCGCTGCGTGCCTATTTATCAGCAGTGCGTACCGAATGGGCTTTGCCGACGACTAGCATTCATCCCCGTGCGATGGCTCAAACCCGGCTCGCCTTGCACGAGCTATTCATCCCGCACGATACGTGGGTCGATACAACCGAATACGCTGATAGCAACCTGCAACAACTCAATCAGCGCCGTTTTCATGCTATCGATATTAATATCGATGATGGACGGCAGTCTGTGCTGGAGATGATTGCCACGAATCCCTTCATCGTCATCACCGGTGGCGCGGGCACAGGTAAAACCTCGCTCTGTCATTTTGTGGCGATTGCTCTGGCTTATGCCTGTGATCCCAAAGCGGAAAAAGATGAAGGAGTCAACGGATTAGCGTTGCTCAGTCCAGCCTGGATCCATGGGGCACTGTTGCCCTTGTTCGTTAGCTTGCGTGATTTTTGTAACAGCGCGGATTTCCCGACATCAACAGTCAAGGCAACCGCTAGCAGTTTGATCCAGTATCTTAAGCAACAAACAGGAGATTTCGCCCCGCATCTTGAAGCCTTCTTGACACAGGTCGATGTTGACACACACGGCACACTATTGATCTTAGATGGGTTAGATGAGATTTACGACGAGAAACAGCGCATGATCCTGCGGCGCGTGATCGAGAATTGGGCAGATCGCTTCAAGTTAGCGCGTATTATCCTGACCAGCCGTACTTATGCGTATCGGCATGATGCCCGTTGGCGTTTGTCCTCACGCTTTAAATCATTCGAACTCGCGCCATTCAACTGGCGACAGATGCGACGTTACATCGAGCGTTGGTATTTGCACGCCGCGAAGGCGCGTCCGGGTGCGTTCGGAGGGCGTGCGTTTGCCGAAAACCAGGCCAGATTGATGGCGAAAGACCTCATCAGCACCATTCTCGAGAACACCGCTTTGTGGCCTCTGGCGCGGCAACCCTTGATGCTTACCTTGCTCACGTTAATTCATGAAGATTATAAGAAATTGCCGGATAAGCGCGCTGAACTCTATGAGCAGACGATTGAACTGCTTGACCGTTGGAATATCCCATCACCGGCGGATAAATTGCATGAGAAGCTGTCACAAATCAATCTCAAACGAATGCGGGCGGCGCTCAAGAGCATTGCTTTTGAGTTACAATCACAACAGAAGACCTATCAGCGTTATCCAACTAGCATTGATCGAGGCACACTGCTTGAGAAGTTGATGCAGCAGAACTTGAATAGTGAGGGACTCGGCGCGAAGATCGAAGATGTGCTGGAATATCTCGCCACACGTAACGGAATCCTCGTTGCAGATGAACCGGGCAAATATCGCTTTCCACACCTGACCGTACAGGAATATCTGGCGGCTTGTGCGCTGATTGAATTTTATGATGAATGCAAGATGCCTGATGGTTTACAACCTGCTGAGACATCTGATGGGTGGACATTCCCTGAAAATATCGCAGCGTTGTTGCGTGATGATCCGTATCGCTGGCGACAAGTGGCGCTCTTCGCCGGTTCGATCATCGCCGCCAGTAAGGGGCAGGATTTACGCTGGCAATTGATCGATGAACTGCTACCAATTGTTTTCAATGAACGCATGGACGAGAGCGAACTATACTGTATTGGCATCGCGTCTGAGATTTGGTCAGAGAGTTGGCTCAAAGCGCGTACTCGCTCGCAACGGGATATATGCCAACACCTCAAGCATTGCTTGCAAGCCATCCAGAACGATGAGCGATTGGATGCACCAGAGCGTACCCGGAACATTATGGTACTAGCCAAGCTCGAACTTGATCTGTGAGCTAAATAGCGGGCCAGGGGCGGTTGGGGCCTGAGCCGGGCAGGGGGTATTTGCTCCGCTGAATCAGGCGGTCAACACGTGCTTTGAGTGCGCTCAACTCCTGCGCGTCGATCATCGTCTTGAGTTGCTGTGTGTGAGGATTACTGTCATCGCTCAACTGCACGCACAGCGTCTCAACATCCTGTAAGAATGTGCTGGTGATTGCATCACCGGCATATTCCCAGATGACTGTGCGTAACTTGGGCGCAGGATGAAAGGTCAACCCATGATCGATGCCCCACACACGACCGTCCTCATCCAACAGGCAATGCCCGCCTTTACGATCGGCATTATTGACAATCGCATCAAACAGCGCCATCTTCTGCAACTGAGGTTCAATCTCGCTGAAATGGGTGTGCTGTGGGAAGGTAAAATAATGCTCGTCAGGGTTATGATTGATGAAAGCCTGCACCGAGCCAATGCCACGGGGCCCCTCGCGCAAGATCGTCGGCGGGATGAGTTGCCAACCTAACATCTCTGATACCACATACGAGGCAGTTTCGCGCTGGCAAAGCGTACCATCCGGGAAATCCCACAACGGGCGCTCGCCCATGCGTGGTTTATAAATGCCGAGGAAACGCGCCTCCTCGTGGGTGATTGTCACGAGAAAGGTATAATTCGATCCCCAGCGCAGCATGCCATGCTCGGCATCGATTGCGCCACAGTGGATCGCATCATAGACGCTGTCATAAGCCAGTTCAACTGGTTGATCGAGGTCTGTTGCGGTGTAGATTGTGGGTTTGTTCGTCATGATGGATACCATCCCATGAACCAAGTTTGACGGTCAGCGCCACACTGAGCCCAGGTGACGCGATTGCTTCATTATGTCATCATTGCCAGTAATAGAGGATGCGCCCATTCTGGCGGGGATTCGGGCGACCTGATTCGACCATATCCATCGCCTGTATGCTGAGTGCGTACATTTGCCCACGACTGCACCACATGCGCACCACGTCCGGTTCTTCATCGTCTTGCGCCATCTCCTCGGCGATCAAGATGATGTCTTCGCTGGCTTCATCGAATGCCAGCCCCATCTGTGCCACACGAAACAGCGGTTCGATGGGTTCACGCAGATCCATATCCATCGATGCCATCTCGACATCGGTTTCTATATCAAAACGTTGTTCGAGTTCGTCGATAAATTCTCCAATGGCTTCGCTGAGCGCCCAAGCCTGTTCTTTCTCTATCGTAAATGAGACCAACTTGCCCTCGTGTCCGGCTTGCAGATGAAACACGCGCCGTCCTTTTGGGCCGATTGTCCCGATGGTGATAAATTCAACTGGGTTGAGTTCAAGCACTGTCTTTGCCATGTTGTTGCTCTTTCTTCTTTCGTCGTTCTAGCTCCTGCACGTGAGCCGTATCGTTGATATTGCCTACAAAGGGGCGACTATGCCCCAAGATCAATGTGCTGATCGAAGCTGGCGAGATCACAATCCGCTGGAAGTTATCCAGATGCACGCCAAGATAATGAGCGACTGTCATTTTAATCAGATCAGCATGGAACACCAGTGCAATCATTTGATTGGGATGCTTGCGCACCAGCCCCTCAATTTCATCGATCACGCGGTTCTGCACAGCACGCATACTCTCGCCATTGGGGAAATAAGCGCGGGTGGGATATTCCTGTATCACCTCCCACATCTTACGCTGGCGCAAGTCGTTGATTTTCATATCTTGCCAATCGCCATAATCTACTTCAAGGATACCATCATTAACTTCCAACGGGATCTGCGTATGATGCGCGTGGATCGCCTCGGCAGTCTCTTGTGTGCGGTCAAGCTGGCTATAGTAAATGTGTTTGAGAGGCGCATCGGCGAGCCGTTCACCGAGAGCTTGTGCCTGTAATTTGCCATCCTCATTGAGATGCACGCCGTCTAACCGTCCGGCGAGCTTGCCGGTTGCGACATATTCATTGATTGCGTGCCGAATGAGTAATAATTGAGTTGCCATACCAATCCAATTTGTATGTTTTGTTAACTGAGTCATTCAGAGTTTAGCATAAATCCCCTGACAACCCTACAAGAAATGGATAAGACTTGAGTGAGTATAGGCAGTTAAAGTGTGCGCAGGATAGCTTGTGCACAATGATAACCACCCATCCCATGCACACCCCCGCCCGGCGGAACCGATGACGACGCGATGAATAGACGGGGGTTGGGCGTGCTATAAGGCGATAGACGCGCGACCGGACGGGTGAATAATTGTGTCAGGTCTTGTATCCCGCCGTTAATATCGCCCCCGATATAATTCGGGTTATAGCGCTCCATCGCGACAGTGTTCATCGTGTGACGGGCAAGCACTACATCGCGGAATCCAGGCGCGTGCTGTTCAATTTGCCGTTCGATGACTTCTGTCATGTCACGGGTAGAGCCGTGTGGCACATGGCAATAGGCCCACAATGTATGCTTATCCTGTGGTGCGCGTGTGTCATCGAACAGGCTATGTTGTGCGATCAGCACATAAGGTGCGTCACTATGAATACCCGATACACACAGGCGCTCTGATTGTGCGATTTCACTCAGCGTCCCGCCGATATGCACCGTCCCCGCCCGCGCCACCGCCGGATTACGCCACGGAACCGGCTCACTCAGCGCGTAATCGATCTTGAACACGCCTGCGCCGTAACGATAACGCGCCATGCGTCGGCGATAGCCTGCTGGCAGGGCATCGCCGGCAATGCTCAGGATCTGGCGCGGTGTCAGGTTGAAGATCACGCGCCGTGATGAGGGTATATCGTCGAGCGATTGCACCGTCGTTCCGGTGATGATCGTCCCGCCCAGCGCCTCAAGATGCTGTGCCATCGCCCGTGTGATCGCATGAGAACCACCTTTCGCCATGCCCCAGCCGGCCTTATGCGTCAGCATCAGTAACATCAGCCCGAATGCCGCCGTTGCTGGATTTTCGAGCGCCTGTATCGAGTGTGCCGCCATGCCCGCGAACATCGCCTGTGTGCGGTCTTCACGGAAAGCCAGCCGTGCAAAAGTTGAAGCGGGCAAGATCGCCATCAAGCCGAATAAGCCAAATACCACTGGATAGCGTGGGATTTTCAATGGAGCGAGAAAATCGTGCAATAGCTCGTCCTGATGATCACGCAATGCCCCGATCAATTGCCGATAACGGTCAGCATCTGCGCCCAGCGTGCGTGCGGTGGCGTCGATGTCGTGTTCGATGATGACCGCATCGCCATCTGAGAGTGGGTGGGCGACCTGTGCTTGCGGTTGTATCCACTCCAGACCATAGCGTGTCAGATCAAGCCCTTTGAAGAACGGTGACGCAATCGCCAGCGGATGAATCGCCGAGCAAATATCATGCTGAAAGCCTGGCAGGGTGAGTTCTTCCGTGCGCGTACCGCCGCCGACGCGCTCACGGGCTTCGATCACCAGCACTGAACAACCGGCTTCTGCTAGTGTGATCGCCGCCGCCAGTCCGTTAGGCCCCGAACCGACAATCACCGCGTCATAGTCTGTGGTCATAGTGTCTGTCTCGATGTGCTAGCCGATGAATTGCGCTCATTATAGCACGGTTCACTAGGGGAGGTATGTCTGCCAGCCCATCTGCAATTGTCCCCGAAATACACTCTAAATGTCGAAAATGGCACGACTGCGTTACAATAGAAAAAATGTTATCATTTATGTGCCTGATCAAATGGGTACAATCAGTGAAGGGGAGTGCCTGTGTCCGCAGAAATGACACAAAAACTCGTGCAAGGCGGGATCAAGGCGGTGCGTAACGGCGAGCCTGAACTAGCGCGCAAGGCGTTCACACAAGCGCTTAAGCTCGATCCAAACAACGAAGCCGCGTGGCTTGGGATGGCAACTATCACCGACGATGAAGAAGCGCGTCGGCGTATTCTGACGCGGGTGCTAGAGATCAATCCTGATAACGAACGCGCTCAGGAAGCGTTGCGCCGTCTTTCACCCGAACCACAAGTAGAGCCTGAACCGCCTGATCTTGAACAGGCAGATTATACGCCAGAAGCGTTAGATGATCCTTTCACTTCTGGTGAGATTGCGCCCTTGCGCGATGCACCTTCGGGCGATACCGGTCAGCTATCAGAGTTCCCGAAGCCTGACTGGGCATTAGACGAAGACCTTGACGGTTTGGATATACTCCCCGCCGACGCGACGCCGGATGAACCAGTAACTGATGCGCCTGCTCGCATGCAAACGCTAGAAATTCGGCGCTCGGAAGATCTATTCAGCGCCTTGCCAGCGTTGAGCGTCAACGGACAGGACGGTATCCCCATCCCTGATCCAGCTGTGGTAGATAAACGCCGTCAACAAACACAAGCCGATGTGCAAGCCTATCTGGAGAGCGCACTGGCTGATTATCTCACGCCGACGGTCAATTGGCGACGCAAAACCAGCCGTCGTGCGGGAAGCGGTGAATATCGGAACTTACTATTGCAACTGGGGGCAGGGGCATTCGTCAGTGTGATGATTGTCAGCGTGTTGCTGGTGAGCTTCCTGTTGACCAACGCTACAGCGCGTAACGTGTTGTTTGCACCGACGGCGATTCCATCCAGCACGCCTACCAACACACCAACAGCAACCCCCGGCGTGACCAACACACCCTCCCCGACACCGCTCATACCGGCGACAGAAACGCCCGCCTTACCCTTCTCGGCAACGCTCGGTGTCGCTGACCCTAATTTCCCGCCCACGCCGACAGAAATCTATTATCCGCAGTCGGTCAATGCGGAAAGTTTGCTCGATGAGGCACTGCTATTGATGCAAGATGGGGAGTTAGAAGACGCCCGTGAGCGCATAGACCGTGTGCTGGAGATCGAATCCGCAACCGGCGAATTTCCGGCAACAGCGCGTCTCTCCGAGTGGCATCTGTTGAACGATGATCCTGAATCAGCGCGAGACGTGCTCGATGAGTGGCAAGAAGAATGGGAACAGGATGCAGGTTTATTCGATAACAGCGAATCGCTCTTGTTGATCGCGCAGGCGCGGGTTGATCTGTACGAAGCGCGTAATAATCTAGGAGATCGCGCATTCTTGCTTGATCGCGCGCAGGATCGCCTCGAAGCCTCGCTCGGTCTGGCAACGGGCGATAATCAGATCATCGTGCCGGATCGCTTCAACACGGAAGGCTATCTCTTGTTAGCCGAAGCCTTCGCTTTACGCAACAACATCGATGGAGCGCTAGAAGTGCTAGATAACGCGCTGGCCGTCTCCACCAACACGCGCAGTCTGCTCGGCGATACAGAATTGCGCATGGCCGTTGTGCGCCTGCTGATCGAAGATCAACGCTATGATGAAGCCTTCCAGCAATTATATTTCACGCTACAGTTTGATCCTTTCCTCGAAGAAGCGCTGATCTTGCAGACCGAGCTGGCACTCCAGACCAACCAGCCCGGATTCGCGGTGCTATCCGCTGAACAATACCTGCTGTACTATCCGGGAAGTTTGCGCGGGTTCTACTTGCTAGGGCAGGCGCGTGAAGCCGAGAACAAGTTTGATCTGGCGCTCAATGCCTATTCACGGGCGCTGGCAGGGGATACTGATAACGAAACGTACACAGACGATCCCTTCTTCTTGGAGAACTTGCTCGCCCGTGCCGAGCTACTCACGCAACAGGGCGAACGTGATCGTGCCGCCGATGATCTCAGTCTGGCGCTAGAAGTGGGCGGTGACGATCCAGAGATTCGCGTGCGTCGCTTGCGTGCGGCTTATGCCGCTGGTGACTATGATGCGGTGCTGACCGATGCGGATCAACTGCTCGATGAGCGTGGTGTCAATCAGAGTCAGGTACTCTATTATCAGGGTTTAGCCTTGATTGCGCAGGCGCAAGCCGGCATTGATGCAAATACCAACTATGACCTGGCGATCGAGGCGCTCACGAGTGCGCTTAGTCGCAATTTAACACTTGATTTGCGCCCTGATGCCCGCGAGAACCTCGCCCAAGCCCACTACGAAGCCCGTAACTATGCCGAAGCACTCGATGCGATCAACAGCGCACTCGATAGCGAGATCACCGGTGAACGGCTCTACCTGCGAGCGTTGATTTACGAGGCGCAGGGTGATCGTCAACGGGCGTTGCTGGACTATGAATATCTGGTCACGTGGGGACAGTATCTGCCAATGCCCTTCTTCGACGATGCACAAACGCGCTATGAAACGCTGGTACGCCAGGTGGGCTTGCGCTAACAACTGAGCTTACACACGAACACGCCCCATCGACAACATCGACGGGGCGTGTTTTGTCTTAAAGTAGATGAGCGCTCATTCGCTATCGGGCAAGCCGGCACATTCCGTCAGTTCAACGATGGTATCATCGCGCACCCATCCGAAGATTTGCCCTTCCGGCGTATCGACTCGCACATACAACCAATACCGATTCGCGCCATCCGGCGGGGGCACGATCTCCAGTACATCCATAGCAGTTGCCCGTAGAATCTGAATGCGGGGTGAGCGCACGTTGGCTTCTTCGCGCAGGTTAATCCCCTGATCCCGACCCGTAAATACGCGGCACAAACCCGGCGGTGTGGGTGTGATGCTCGGTGTTTCCGTCGGGGTAGATGTATCGGTTGGTGTCGCTGTCGCTGTCTCTGTGGGCGTGCTGGTCAACGTCGGTGTGTGTGTCGGCGTGCTCGTATGCGTTGGTGTCAGCGATGCCGTTGGTGTCCAGCTCGGTGTCCATGTCGGCGACGGCGTTTGCGTCCATGTGCTGGTGGCTGTGGCTGTCGAGGTTTCGCTCGGCAAGGGGGTGTTGCTGGCTGTCGGCGTGATCGACGGTGTCAGTGTGATCGTTGGCGTCTCTGTCGGTGTGTTGGATGGCGTTTGGCTGGGGAAGAACGTCGCCGTTAACGGTTCCCGCGTGAACCAGAACGCACTGAGTATAATCCCCAGTACGATGATGATACCCCCGCCCGCAAAGGCGCGGGTACGGTTACGCTTGCCCCGTATGACACTCTCTAACCGATAAATTTCGGCGCGTCGTCCGAGGATACGGAATGGCTCATCGCGCATTGCATTGATCCACTGCGCCGCGGTGCTGGCATCGCCTTCTTGCAGGGCAATCTCTGCCTGTTCCATGTAGCGCGTGAACAGATCATTGACCACCATCCGATAACGTTCATCCTGCGCGTTGCTCGATAGGTTCGCCAGCATGTTACGCGCTTGTACTAGCTCCGAATCATAATTCTGGGCGATTAGCTTGCTGGCGCGTTCGATGGTCTGGCGGGCGCGGGTGTACTCGGCTTCTTGCGTGCGTGTTTCCATCAGTAAAGCGGAAGCGTCACTATCACCCGGATCCAGTTCAACCGCAAATTCCAATAACTTGAGCGCCTCCGCGATCAGCAACACCTTATCATCGAGGTTGCCGGCATTGCGGGCGCGTTCGAGCGTGGCGCTGGCTTGATCTTTCAACTGGGTTTTCAACCCAGCGAGGTTGTTATCGGCATCTTTTTGCATCTGCGCCAGACGTTGACTGCCCGGTAACAGTTGACGCACGCGGGCCAGTTTGGTCTTGATGCTCTGGAGTTGCTCGACTTGCTCTTGCAAAGTGCCACCCAGCATACTGAGTTCAACAGCCGCCGCATCCACATCTTGTTGTACCTTGCGGATCATCTCGACGCGCTCTTCAACCTGCGGATCATTGGGTACCACGCGCAGAGCACCTTCGTAACGGCGCATGGCTTCTGCCCAATTATCCGCCGCCATCAGGCGATCCCCCTCGTTCATCAGTTCCCGTGCGAGCGCCAGATCTTGAATATCGAGCAGTGCCTGTTCGACATCCTGCCAACTGAGGATGCCATCACGCTCGGCGAGTTCTCGCGCTTCACGGTAGAGTTTGCTGGCTTCTTCGTAATTGCCAGCACGCACCAGCGAATTGGCGCGGTTGTAGCTCACACGCGCTTCAAATGGAATACGATGATCAGGAACTACGCCCCGTATCAGGTTATCTTCAGCTTTCTGGCGATATTCCATCGCGGCTTGATTGTTGGGCGAGCGCGATAAAATGCGGTTGGCAATATCAACCGTCTGCTGATAATTGCCAGAGTAATAACTCTCGGTTAGTTCTGAGACTAAGTCATCTGTGGCGCTGTAGTCGATCTCATTGCTGGTGGGTGTCGGTGCTGGCGTGCTGGCCTGTGCGGGTTCAGGGGAGCGTGGGGGCGCTTCTTCGGGTATCGATGCCGGTACCGTGTTGTTCGCTTGATTGCTCGCGTTGACCTCAGCATCTACACCATAACGGTTGAACAGATCGCGCACCCGTTGAGCCGCCTGTGGTGTTTGTGCTGCTGCCTGTTGCAAGAGTGTGATCACCTCGCCATTACCTGGATCACTGGCAACAGCTTCGGTCAGGATATCAATCGCCTCATCGATATCATCATCATCCCCTGCCATCTCGATGCGAATACGTGCACGGCGCAATAACCCGCGCATTTGCGGGTTGATCCCCTGTGAATCCGGCTTTTGACGGGCAAGCTCGGCAAAGAGCGTTTGTACCTCGGCTTCATATGAGGTGTTTTTCGCCTCACTGAGCAGATCGCGTGCTTCTTGCTCAAGAGCGGGATTGGCGCCTGCACTACTCTGAATGCGCTGGCGTAAATTGGCAATGCGTTGTTGTAAATCGCGCATGAAAACCCTTCCTATATGAATCTCTAAAGTTACCCTATGATTAGAATTGGAGCAAGGGAATTGTCCGAATGCGAGATAAACACTAAACTTGTGTTACAGTGTATTTGAACCTATTCACGCTAGAGTAGCCATAATACTTTAGAATTGCCACGTACAGGTTACAACCAATCACAACAAATTGCGGACGATTGTTTTTAGGACGTTAAAGCGTAAGGTCATGGCGGATGCAACCAATTAAGATTTACCCCGAATATGCTCTCATCATCACCTACGATATCAAACCGGGGGTTTATGAACATTATTTCCGTTGGGTATCCAACGAGCTGTTCCCTTCCCTGCAAAGCCGTAAACTCTACGTACAACATTTATGGCATGTGGTGGGTGGGGCAGAACCTAAACCTGAGCGACAGATCGAGTTCATCACAGAGGAGCTAACCACCATCCGCCGCCTGTTGGATTCTACCGAGTGGCAAACGCTCGAAGCGCGTCTACAACAGTATACCGAGAATCTCTCGTATCGCGTCGTAAAGTACACCACCAGTTTCAAAATCTGAGCGAGCTTGTTATGGGTTGTCCCGGCTAATGATTGTAGGCATATCCGATCCTGCCGCGATCAATACACCATTCGACATCAAGCCATCGCGCCCGCGTTCGATGCGATCACTGGGTAAGCCAAGTACCTGTGCCAGATAAAAGGCAGTGTTACGCCCACTGTTGTAATAGTAAATCGTGGTCTGGCTATTGTCAGGCTGAGGCATATTCCCCACTTCATCAGTCGTCACTCCCTGACCGAGCAAATATTCGCGTGTGTTGCCTGCCAGGCCGGAGATCGTGGTGTTGTTGAACACGCGCACTTGCACATTTTCTTGCTCGGCTAGAGCGCGATAATCGGCGGTGGAGAGTGTCGCGACTGGATAGAAGGTCTCTTGAATCAGGCGTTGAATCTCACTCGGAATCGGCACGAGGATTTGATCGCCATTTTCTAAGGTTTGGGGCAACCAGTAACCGGGCGTGATGCTGGTATAGCTGATGTCGCGCACGTCGTTCATCAGCCCGCCCAGCCCAGTGATCTCACTCAGTGTGAGATTGGTACGGTAACTGCCCGTGAGATCGTTCCACAGCGTGCCGATTTGCGTGATGAAGTTCTGGATACCGCCGGCACTCAGCACGTATTGGCGCGTGGCTTCGATCACTTGCTGTTGGCGCTCGGTGCGGTCAATATCGCCGCCTTCGGTCTTGCGGGTACGCGCATATTGAAGCAGGCGCTCACCGCTCAACTGCTGACAACCGACCTGAAATTCAACCTGCATCGTGCCGAAGCCCGCATCGGGGTAAGTGGGATCGTTGATGTATTGATCGACGCATATTTCGATGCCATTGGGTGCAATACGGTCAACCACAGTTTCAAACACGGTGAAGTTAATCATCACATAGTAATTGATGCGGATGCCGAAATTGCGGTTGAGTGTCTCCATCAATAAGCCGGGTCCCTGATCATCAGGGTAGAAATTCAGATCACCGATGTAATTAGCCTGATTGAGGCGGTTTTGTCCATAGCCGGGCACATCCACGTACAGATCACGCGGGAAACTGATTAAGCCGGCTGTGCGCCGTACCGGATCAATGTGCAAGACCATCATGGTATCGGTGCGGTAGGCGTTCTCTTCGGTGAAACCGGCGCGTTCATCAATGCCCATCAGCAAGATGTTGACCTCGCGTGGATCGCCCCAAATTTGTGACGCAAACTGCTCGGTGGCTTCTATGGTTGGCTCCAGTTCAATTGCAACTGTTGCTTCCGATATAATCGGCATGTCGGTGTTGTTGGTCTCTACACTCGTCGTTGGGATGGCGGTGGTCATGGGGGTGATGGAAGGAATCACCAGTGGTGCGTTCGTCGCGGGTGGGGCATCGCTGGTGGCTTGCGCTTCAAAATCTGCCGGATTGAGTAAGGCTTGCCCGACTTCTGCTACAGATTCGACATAAATACCGCTCGACCACAAATCCACCACCCCATCACGGGTGATCGTATACGATGCAAACGCACAGATGCCCGTCAGGGGGATCAGCGCGAGAAATCCGAGAATGCCCAGTACAAAACCTGAAATACGCATGGCGTACCTTACTATAATCGCTTGTTCGTGCATTGAGTATCGGCGGCATTATAGCACAGCGTGCTTTTGATGGAAGTGGGCGACACCCTACGATTGTTCTACGTGGTCTCTTTGCCGGTCTCACCAGAGTTGCTACAATCAAGTGTTGTTCACTGTTAACGAAAGAGCCTATTTGCTATGTCGCTATCGGTACATTTTGGATATACCCCTGACGACGATGCCCGCGCTTATTTACAGCAAGAACTAGATGATACGGTGCGCGTCAGCTATGGCGAGGATGCCCCGCCTGAGGCACGTTATCAGCTATTGATTGCAGGACGTCCATCGGTGGCATTGCTAGAAGCCAGCACCCATCTGCGCCATCTGCTGATCCCTTTCGCTGGATTGCCGGCAGTCACTGCCGAGCGTCTACGCAATTATCCGCATGTCAGCGTGCACAATCTGCATCACAACGCGCCTCCTACGGCTGAGATGGCACTCGCCTTGCTGATGGCAGTTGCTCGTCTGCTGATCCCCGCTGACCGCGTTTTTCGCCAGCATGATTGGACACCGCGCTATGATCCTTATCCATCGGTGATGCTTTACGGTAAAACCGCGTTGATACTCGGTTATGGGTCAATCGGTGAGCATCTGGGCACGATTCTTAAAGCGATAGGGATGCGCGTTCTGGGCATTCGACGCCGACATCATGACGCGCAACAGGGCATTTATCCACCGGACGCGCTCCATGATCTGTTGCCACAGGCGCAGGTTTTGATTGTAGCTCTGCCCGGCACGCCGGATACAGAGGGCTTGATCGGTGAGCGTGAGTTGGCACGCTTGCCACAGGGCGCAATGGTGGTCAATGTTGGGCGTGCATCGGTGATCGATCAACACGCGCTCTATCAAGCATTGCGGAGCGAACACCTGCACGGTGCTGGCTCGGATGTGTGGTATCACTATCCGCCTGATGAAGCCTCGCGCACGCACACGCCCCCTGCTGATGTGCCTTTTCATGAGTTGGATCGCATGGTGATGAGTCCGCATCGGGGCGGCGGTGGCGGCAATGCCGAGATCGAACGCCTGCGGATGAGCGCCATCGCGCAGTTGCTCAATCAGATGGCCCAGGGAGGTGCGTTACCACATCGTGTCGATCTCGATCTCGGTTATTAACAGCATTGTCACTCACCGCGTGCGTTGAAGGCTAAGATGCCATTGCCCGATGCCACATAGACGATGCTCTGTTCAGGATCGGCGACGACATCGTTCAGGCGCTCGAACAGCGTTTCGTCGTTAATACGATACGCTGATTGAAATGTGCCGGCAGTTGTCGTGTAGTAAATTGTGCGTGCCGGACGGCTAATGACATAGAAGCCAGTGAACAGATTGCTGTCGTTGAGGTACATCGCCTGCGTAGTGGCTTCTTCGGGCGTTTCTAAGCCCAATGGAAAACCACTGAAAGCGAAGCCCTGTGCATTACCGCTGAAATAACGGCTCATCGTGCCATCGGCAAACAGCGTGAACAGATTACCGTTGATGTTGCTGTTGGGTGAACCAATTGCGAAATCCACCGCTTGATCTAAGTTAGGCGGGCGCACTGCTCCCTGATAATATTCCGTTGGCGGGTTGGCGAAGTTATCGGTTGCGCCAATCGGTTGGAAGCGCCATACCTGCTGAGCGCCCGTATCCAGCACGTACAGATTGTTCTGCCAGAAGGCGATGCGCGTCGGGTTGGTGATGACCTCAAACCCCACTAACTGTTGCGAATCACACTGATTGATCGACAGCGGGCGACAGGTTACCAATAAGCCGTTCTCATCCAACGTGGTGATGCGGTCACGCTGGCTATCGTAGGCGATGCCGACCATGCTCCCCAGCGTGTTGCCCTCCACCCGTGCGCCAATGCTCATGAACTGGATCGGTTGTTGGCTGATGACACTATCGCCACTCTCGTTCAACTGTAGGCGATAAACTACGTTGTTGACGTTATCGAAGGCGTACAGGCTACTGACACCCTGTAGCACCAGCTCGCGGATATTGGCATTGGTCGCCTGCGATACCCAGATCGGGCGGGCAGTGCGTCGGGTGATACCACTCATGGTATCCACAGCAAATTGGGCTTCATCGCGGATGGCGTTCAGGCTCGGGTCAATGTATTCAGGGCGATATTGTTTACATTCGTCAACGATGCGTAAGGTGGCTGTCCAGGCAGTGAGCAAACTATCGCGATTATCCGATGGTAACTCACGGGCGAGTATCGCGCCATCATTGGCACGTCCGAAACATTCTTCGTAGACGGTCTCACCGACATTTCCCACCCATGATAAGAGGACAGTGATCACCAGCACTGTTGGGATGGCTAAAACCGCCATCGTGATCAAGGTGGTGTTGCGTCGGCGTTCTTTGGTGCTGGCATCGCCTCCCACAAATAACTGTGCGAGATTACCAACACGTATCAGGCTATGCCCTAAGCCCCGTGTCACACTAACGATACTCTTTTTACTGCGTTCTTTGAGGCGCTGCTGAGGCGTGATGCGCGGTAGACGTGTCTCGGCAGGGGCGTTGCTCCGGCTAGTCTCAGCCGTGGCGACGACGCTCGTGGTTTGGGTGCTGGTTTTAGCACGGGCGGCGGCAATTTCAGCGGCAATCACCGCCGATGATTGACCGGTAGCGGCGGGAACCATCACCGGTTGCTCCGGTGGCACGAACTCCACCAGCATCATTTGAATTTGCAACGTCACCAATAGTTTGAAGTCATCCAGCACTTCTTCGATATTAGAGGCTAAGAGCGCCTGTTCTAATTTTTCCTCGGTGATTTCGGTAACGCTCGCATCGGCTAAGATCATGCGCGTGCCATTGTCAATTACGAAGCGCGATAGTTCCACTTCCGGGATCGGTTGCACGCCTAATGGTGGTTTGAACAGGCTATCATCCTGTTTGAGGCTAGCAGGGACAGTCTGTGTCTCGCCACTGTGGCGCAAGATCATCGTCGCCGCACCGGCACGCGCCACATACAAATCTGTGCCACGCATCACCGCTAAGATCATGTTAGCTTCGTAATGACGGCGACCGCTCTCGTTGTGTTCAAACAGGTTGTTATTGAGCGTGTTGAACACATCTCGTACCGCCGATGTCACACTGCCAGTATTGCTGAAATAGCGCTCCGCTGCCATCAGCGCCATCTGTTCATAAAACGTGTTGGGGGCAATGTTGCCAGATGGCAAGACTAACACGAACAACGTGTCAATCTCACGTCCGCGCACTGCTCGTTTAGGTGCGACTTCGCATAATGCGCCTGGTGGTGTGGTCTTGATGGTGCGCCCACCCGCAACATACATATGCCCGACGAGGGCTTCGAGTTCAAATGCCATAGGTTAGCTCTCTGTAACAACATGTCTCATCTGTATTCTACAGGAGATCACCCCGATGCGAAATATCAGGGATTGCTCGGTACAATCTCACTAGATCAATAGCAGGATCACCAGCACGCTTGTACCAACGCCAATATGTGCTAGCATCGCTGTCAGTGTCGATTGGCTCCACACGCGCACTGCCGATAGAGTCAAGCCGATCAGCGCCGGATACACTGCGCCATGCCATAGCGCAATGCTATCGACCCCGCGTGACCCAAACACCAGATAATAATAGAGCGCATAGAGCAGGGTTGTACCCCATAAGCCTGCCCAACTGCTCAAGCTGGCACGCAAACGGGGAAGCGTGACACCGGCGAAGATCAAGCTCTCGGTGATCGGTTGCACCAGCAAAACCAGCAAGCCAACTAGCATCAATGCCCCGATGTTGTCGCGGTCAATGCCCAGCACTTGCATTGGTGCGATGAAATCCCCACTGCCTAAGCCGGCAACCAGGCTGGCTGTGAACGCCCCGCCTATACCCATCAGCAGAGCCAGCAGCGGTTGCCACTGGTTGACTTGCAAGCGGAGTGCGTCGAAGCGTTCGCGGGTACGTCGCCAGCGCACGATAATCACTGTGAACACGATCACTAAACCAATCAACCAGCCCATGATGAAGGCGATGGGTTCAGGGTTATTGGTATCGTCTGTGATGCTGATCGCCACACCACTGCCGATCAGCACTGTGCCAAGCAACAGGATGCCGAGCGCCAGACCCGTTTCCCCGATACCCCACGGCGGTGCGACCTGTGGCAAGCCTAAACGGGCGATTACGCTATCCTGCTGTTCTTCTTGTGCCATCTCTTGTCCTCACTAGTGATTCGGCTACATTATTGCCCGCAGTATAGCGAATTTCTTTGAGAAAAGGATGAGTCCTTTGGTCAATCACTAGGGGTATTGATGCGTTTTTGATATGATTGTTTTGTAGCGAACCCCCAAAAGTTGGGGGGCAATGAAAATCTAATATAAGATAATGTATACTATTGATGTCAATGTAGATGATAGCTGTTGTATGTTTTCGGAGTAAACATGAACAATTTCGATTTTAACAACAATAATGGTGAGGGCATCTTCTCACAACGTTCGATGCCACTGGTAGATATTGATGTACGTCCGTTGATGCGGACGGTCTACCTATGGATGATGTTTGGTCTGCTGACTACCGCGTTGATCTCCTGGTTCATTGCCGCGCAACCCTTACAAGTCATCGCGCAGATTTCGAATCTGTGGTTGCCGATTGTCATCTTGCAACTGGGTTTGGTGATCGGCATTAGCTGGGGCTTTAACAAACTGTCGTCTACGGTGGCAGGAGGATTGTTCTTCCTGTATGCCGCGCTCAATGGTGTGATGTTTGGCGTGTTGTTCTTCGCCTACATCGCTCAGGGACAAAGCATGGCAATCGCCAACGCCTTCCTGACTACGGCTGGCTTATTCGGCACAATGACTGTCGTTGGATATACCACTAAGGTTGACCTCAGCAAGTGGGGATCCTTCTTGATGATGGGTGTGATCGGTCTGTTCATTGCGATCATCGTCAATATGTTCCTCGGCAGTAGCATGTTGGATTTCATCATCAGTGTTGTGGGTGTGTTGATCTTCACCGCCCTGACCGCTTATGATACCCAGCGCATTAAAGAGATGGCGGCGAACATGGTGATGCAGGGCAGTAGCCAGAGCGAATTGGCGTCCAAGTTGGCGATCATGGGTGCGCTCAAACTGTATCTGGACTTCATCAACATCTTCTTGTTCCTGTTGCGCCTGTTCGGTGGCGGCCGCGACTGAGCGGTAATCTGCCTACATCGTTATATTGCGTACAATTCACGAGGTCATGTGTCATGCATGACCTCATTTTTGTTCCCACGCTCGTATCAAATTCCTTCTTGTATTAATGTTCATTACAAAACCTTAATGGAAATCAAATTAATATAGTGTGTATACTACGTTAATGATGAATCGAATATTAATGTGGGCAGGCTAGGATTATGAAGGCATTAATCATTGAAGATGAAATGGCATTACAGAGCTTATATGGGCGCATTCTCGAAAGTTTGAATTATGAAGTCGCCTACGCTGAAAATGGCGATTCTGCCATCAAAACCTTAGCGCAAGATCATGGATTTGACCTGATTATGCTGGATATTCGTATGCCAATACGCAATGGCTATGATGTGCTGGCTTATCTGGCAGATTACCCCGACATTGATAAAATTCATGTGATTATCGCTACTGCCAGCGAAATTGATCCTAAATATATGGCGATGTTGCCCTCGTGCGAGTTCATGCTCAAGCCTATCATGCCACATGACTTGCAAATCGCTATCACAGACATCAACCATCTGCCACTGCTTTGAATGATACCGTCCAATAGAGCGCGTGCTTATCCGACTGTTGCCCATGTCGATTGGTTTTAATGATGTGGGCATTGTCTTGCCATAGCCAAACAACATATAATAGCATCAAATATTAGAAACTTCTTATGAGGTGCCTCTTCGGGCATTTTGTCTTCCTTATAATGAATCATACAATCAAAATATAGGGTCACTATGACAACATATACAACGCCAGTGGAGCGTTCTAATTACTTTCATTTGGTGTTCGATATTGGCTGGTTTGCGATTGCATTGGCGGCTACGTCGCGCTTTCTACAATTTTACGCTATCCGTATGGGTGCAGATGCCGTCACACTGGGGTTGATGACTGCCTTGCCGGCGGTCATTTTGATGTTCAGCACCAGTTTAAGCCCATGGTGGCGGCGGCGCTTTGATAACTCGGTAGGGGCGGTCTGGTTACCGAGCCTCGCTTTCCGGTTCGTCTTTCTGTTACCTGTCTTTGCGCCCTTATTCCCGCCACAATGGCGTGTGCCGTGGTTGATCTTGTCCGTGGTTGTGCCAGCACTAACGCAGGGTATCTCCAACACAATCTTCATGGTGATGATGCGCGAGACTGTCTCACATGAGTTGATTCCCTCGCTGTTGGCACGCCGACAATTCGCACTCAATATCATGTTGTTATTGGGTGTATTAGGGTTTGGTCTGCTGCTGGAATTTTTGCCGTTCCCCTTCAACTATCAGGTGATGTTCGTGATCGCGTTTATCTTTGCGTTAGCGAGCCAGTGGCATCTGGGCAAACTGAGCGCACTCGTGCCACCGGATAAACCTAAACGCGATAAGGGTACGCTCAAACGCTTGCTGAAAATTGAGAGCTTTCAGTCGGTGGTGCTGGTGACCATGGTCAGCTTCATCGGATATTACAGCATCTTTGCGGTGATTCCACTGTTTCTGGAACGTCAATTAGGCGCTGATGAGGGCTACATGGCGATGTTTGGCATTGTCGAACTGATCGCCGGTGCAGGGATTACGCTAATATTGGAGCCTCTCTTGCGCCGCATGGGGAGCCGTACCACGATTGCGCTCAGTATGTTAGTGTCCACTGTCGCGGCAATTGTCATCGCTTACGCGCCCTCACTGGAGGTAGCGCTAATTGGCGCATTCCTGACGGGTGTTGGTTGGAATGCTACCACAGTAGGCACCTTGCGGTTCTTCACCGAGCGCACCGCCGCCAATGATATGGGCGCTTCGACCGCTTATCATGAGATCATCTTCGCGGCGATGTTCATCGGCCCCATGATTGGTAGCCTTGTAGCGAGTATGGGGGTTTCGTTGGTGAATATCATATTGCTGGGCGCAGGGTTGCGCTTGCTGGCAGCGGTGTTCGGGCATTATGGCTTGAGTATTTTCGGTAAAAAACGGGTTACACCAATCAACTGAGGGAATCACTTCTCAAAGAGTCGCATCATGTAATCGGTGGAAAGTCCTTGCGTTTCCAGATGGGCTTTGAGCTTGCGCCGCGCATCATGGATCAGCTTATAGAGCGCGTTGCGGTTGGTATTCATGCGCTCGGCGACCACGTCCATCGGCACGCCATCGAGCGCCACCGCCACCAGCGCCTGATACTGGCGTTCGGTGAGCGCCTCGCGGAAACCCATCATGATATTACGCATGACGTCATCGCGCTCGGCAGCGCGTTCGGGGTTCGGCGGCGCTTCATTGATGATGCTCGTCTCAGCAGCCAGAAAGTCGCCATCTTTGGTGAGATCATCAAGGCTAAAATTTTTGTAGCGCACGCGGCGCAACGTGCTGATCGCCAGACGAATAGCGATCTTATTCGTCCAGGTGGTGAAGCGGCTTTCACCACGAAACGAATCGAGATTGTCCATTACACGCAGAACAGCATCTTGCGCCATATCACCTGCCATGGCTTGCAATTCTTTGGCGGCTAAATCGCGCAGATCACTGCGATCCTGACTGAGATAATAATAAATACTACGGTGTATGCGTTTGCGTAAATCTTCGAGCGCGTATTGTTGCGGTTCACCAGTTGCACGCAGGTCAGCGACCCATTGTTCGTTGGTACGGTCAGTCATTGATAACCTATCACGGATGTTTAAGTTGGAAATACAAAATTGCGAACTGGTTAAGCACAAGGCATCAACTTTGTTCCACCACAGGGCGGAAGGTGACGCGTACTGTCAGATGCCCTAACCGTATATCATCCCCATCACGCAAGACACGCGGTTGTTCTTCGACAAGGCGCTGACCATTGAGATAGGTGCCGTTGGCACTGCCATTATCGACAATATGAAGTGCACCAGCATTGCGGACGATCTTGGCGTGACGACGCGATACACCTTTTTCCAAACCGCCGACAGAGGTCAAATCCACCAATGGGTGCTTGAGATCGTCGCTATCTTTGCGCCCAATAACAATCTGCGTGATCTCATCGTAATCGAACACAAACGAGCGTTTGGTCTCCAGAATATCAAGCACAAGGTTCACTGCTCCGTTGAAGCGTGCCGATCCCCAGCGTGGGGTTCCTTCTTCATAATCGGCATCGTTATATTTCTTGGTGGCGATACTCGGTTGCACTAATAAATGTCCGCACACCTCACAAATTTGAGAGGTATCGGCATTCTCATGACTGCAATTTGGACATTTAATCACGACTAAAGTCTCCAGCTAGGTCAACAAATGATAGGCGACGATGCCTTATTATTGTTATCAACACTCTATACCTTATTATACTAGGCACATGATGATAATCAAACTATGCAAATATAACTCTTAGCACTAATTTACCTATACGGATGTCATCCCCATCACGCATTACACGCAATTTATCTGGGAACAAACGTTGCCCATTGAGATAAGTGCCGTTGGCGCTGTGGTTATCGCGGATATGAAAAGCACGATCCCGATATTCGATGATAGCATGATTACGCGAAACCCCCAGCTCAATGGCATCATGGGCATGTAAGTCCACATCTGGCGCTTTGCCTGTGTCCGGGTCACGCCGTCCGATGACCAGTTGCTGGATGCCATCTGTATTGAACTCGAAGAGCGTGTCTGTATCGAGTATCTGTAAGATCAAAGTCTCACTCACGTGGATCGAACCATATTTGGGATCTGCATCAGGGTGACTGACATCGCTTATGACGGTCGTTGAGGAAGCTTGAACCAGCAATTCACCACAGCGTGTACAGATGGAAGCGTTATCGACATTCTCATAATTGCAATTCTTACAGATCATTGACCCAATTCCCTCTCGAACGGACATATCATAGATGTGTATCCGTGTACTCTGGTAGGTGTTATCACAACAAAGCATAGGTAAATACTTACGTACAACAGCAAGATGATAAGACAAATGCAGGCTCGTAAAATGCCCTTTTATTCCTCATCAGGGTTCCTCTCTTACAAAGGCAAATGGGCTACTCGGCGAACGGTCTAGTTCGAACCGCTACAGTAACAGCATAGGAGCAAGAATACGCGCATTTATTTTCATTTCTTCATCAGCTGTGAGTCTTTGTGGTATTTTACCCCAAACTCTGAGTAATTACGGTAATAAAATAAAATATATTACTTTATCTAGCTTATGCCAATTGGCGGATACTGGCAAGCTCGATAAGTGACTCATTACAACAAAAGTATATCAATTTGTCACCTTTTTGAATATACATGGGTCTCTATATTATGACAGTTAGATTGTCGATGAAACGCTTATCCGTTAATGTGTTGGAGCAAAATAAATGAGTAATCATCCGACAGGTGATCCCAAAGGCGATGGCGCCAACGGATCAAATAATGATGGTAATAATTTTTTGAACGGGCCCGGCTCGCAGAGATTGTGGATTATTGTCGGTTTAGTGGTTATGTTCATGCTGATATTGGCATTCACTAGCAACCGGCAACGTTCGCCCGAGCTATCGATCACTGCGCTGGTGGATTCAATCGAAGCCGGTCGCGTGTCGAGCATTATCATTCGTGGCGGAGAAGAAATCCTCGTCACTTATGGCGCGACCAACGATGGCATTGCTGAGACAGAAGCCTCGTTCATTGATGTCAGCGATAGCCTCATTACCACGCTCATTGAATATGGCGTGAGTAGTGAATCTTTGCGTCAGGTTGATATTTCCTACGAACCCGGCGATCAGACTAGTTCACTCTTATTCCAGATTGCGATTGCGATCATCCCGATTGTGATTATTGTCTGGTTCCTATGGCGCATGATGCGCAGTGTGCGTAGTGGACAAGATCAGGCGATGAACTTCGGTCGTAGTCGCGCCCGGGTGAGCCGTGATATGGAACGCCCACAGGTGACCTTTGACGATGTTGCCGGTGCTGAAGAAGCGAAAGAAGAGCTGAAAGAAGTCGTCGAATTCCTAAAAGAGCCAGAGAAATTCATCCGTCTGGGGGCGCGTGTTCCCAAAGGTGTGTTGATGGTCGGCCCACCGGGGACAGGTAAAACGCTGATGGCGCGTGCTGTCGCAGGCGAAGCTGGCGCACCTTTCTTCAGCATTAGTGGTTCGGAATTTGTCGAGATGTTCGTTGGTGTCGGTGCAAGCCGTGTGCGTGATCTATTCGAGCGTGCCAAAGCGGAAGCCCCCGCGATCATCTTCATCGATGAAATCGATGCAGTCGGTCGTCAGCGTGGCGCAGGTCTCGGTGGCGGGCACGATGAACGCGAGCAAACACTCAATCAGATTCTGGTGGAGATGGACGGTTTCGAGAACGATACCAACGTGATCATCATCGCCGCCACTAACCGCCCTGATATTCTCGATACAGAGCCGATGCGTCCCGGACGCTTTGATCGTAAGGTCATAATGGATAATCCCGATGTTGCCGGACGCGAGGAAATCCTCGGCGTACACCCACGTGGGAAACCGCTACCGCCAGATGTTGACTTGAAAGCGATTGCCAAGATTACCGCCGGCTTCAGTGGCGCTGATCTGGAAAATCTGGTCAACGAAGCCGCAATCTTAGCGGCACGCCGTAACAAGAAGAATATTGGCATGAGCGAGATGCAAGAGAGCATGGAACGTGTGGTAATGGGGCCAGAACGTCGTAGCCGCGTGATCACCGCCGAAGAGAAGAAGCGCATCGCTTATCACGAAGCCGGTCATGCGATCCTGCATTATGCGCTGGAACACAGCGATCCGGTACACAAGATCACAATTGTTTCACGCGGGCAAGCTGGTGGTTACGTCATGTCCTTGCCACAACAAGATACCTCCCTGCGCAGTAAAGAGCAGTTTGAGGATTACATGGCAGCAGCTATGGGTGGTCGTGCCGCTGAAGAGATCATCTACAACAACTACACCACCGGCGCACAGGGTGACTTGCGTCAGGCAACGCGGGTTGCACGGGCTATGGTCACGCAATACGGCATGAGTGAAAAACTCGGTCCCCGCGCTTACGGTAGCAGCAATAGCCAACCTGTTTTCCTCGGTCGTGATATGGGCGAGAGCCGTGATTACAGTGAAGAATACGCCCGCACCATCGATGATGAAGTGAAAATCATCCTTGAATCAGCCTATGCGCGTGCCAAGGGCATCCTCGAGAAACATAAAGATAAAATCGAACTGCTGGTCGAAATCTTGATGGAACGCGAGACACTCGACAGCACCGAATTTATCCAGATCATGAAGGGTGAATACGGCGACATCGCCTTTGATGTCGAATAAGTCTGCGATCAGAGTGTAATCTTAACAGGGCGTGCTATCGAGTACGCCCTGTTTGCTTTGTCTCCAGATAAGATAACAGGGTGCATTTCATCCTGGTACGTGACATCCTTGCTCAAATTGGGCAAGCCAATCCCATCGGAAGCACTTCGCCTGAGCTACCTTTTTTAGACAGCTTGTCAAGCAATAACCTTAATGGCTATAATACGGTCTATCATTTGCCAGACAATCGATCCGGAGCAGAGACCATCATGACAGTTGTTGAACGTAACGAACAACATACCGCGCAACAAGATTACATTGACGTGTTCAATCCGGTCACCGATGAGCGTATCGGCACGATACCCGTTACTAATGCTGAGCAAGTTGCCGATGCGGTAGAACGGGCGCGTTTCGCTCAACAGGCGTGGGTCAAGCTGACCGTTGGTGAACGGGCGCATTTCATCCGGCGCTGGCTGGACTTACTATGGCAACGTCAGAGCGAAGGAATACGGATTTTACGCCGTGAGAATGGTAAGACCGATGGGGGCGCATTCTTAGAGTTCATCACGGTGGATAATGTCGGGCAATATTATATCAACCACGCCGCCGACATACTCAAGCCACAGCGACGCGCCTCACTATTCCCAATTGTGCAATGGGCGACAGTGCATCGCAAAGCGCATGGTGTGGTGGGCATCATCACCCCGTGGAATTATCCGTTTGCTCTACCTTTCATGGATATGTTGCCGGCGCTGATCGCGGGTAATACCGTGATACTCAAACCGAGCGAAATCACACCGTTCATCGCGGGATGGGGCGTGAACTTGATGGTTGATGCGGGTATCCCACGTGATGTGGTACAGGTGGTGCAGGGCGATGGGCGCACTGGTCAGGCATTGCTGGATGGCGTCGATTATGTGCAGTTCACCGGTAGCGCACGCACGGGTAAATTAGTTGCGCAACGCGCCGTTGAACGCTTGATCCCCTATAGCCTTGAACTGGGCGGTAAAGATCCGGCGATTGTCCTCAACGATGCCGATCCAGAGATGACTGCAATTGGTCTGATACAGGGTGCCTTTGAAAATAGCGGGCAGATGTGTATCAGCATTGAGCGTGTCTATGTTGAAGCGGGCATCTATCCGCAACTGATTGAGTGCCTGCAACATCACGCCCGTGCGATCAAGCAGGGGGCAGGTGATGGCATGGAAGTGATTGTCGGCAGTATGACCAATCAAGCCGATCTCGATCGTACCCGCGCCCATCTGGACGATGCGGTCAAGAAAGGCGCACAGATCCTCGTCGGCGGCAATCCACGCCCGGATTTGGGGCCGTTGTTCTTTGAGCCGACGATACTGGTCGATGTTGATCACAGCATGGATATCATGCGCGATGAAACCTTCGGACCAGTGATGCCGATCATGAAAGTGCGCGATGCCGACGAAGCCATTCGTCTCGCCAACGATACTGAGTACGGCTTATCCGCGTCGATCTTCTCCAAGAATCTCAAGCGAGCACATGAACTCGCACTGCGCATTGATTCCGGTGATGTCAGTGTGAACCGTGCCCAATACGCCACAGGCACGCCATCTTTGCCCACTGGCGGACAGCGTATGAGCGGTACAGGGCGACGTAACGGACGCGAGGGTTTGCTCAAGTACACCGCGCCTCAATCAATCTTGCTCGATAATATGCTCGGTGCGGAAAAATCCTTGCAAATCGCCACGCCTTTCGTGATGCGCATGATTAAACTCTTGCGCTTAGTACGTCGCTATGTGCCATTTGTGTGAGCGTGTCCGAGTACGCTTGAGAATTAATGATAAAGCTCTAATAAAACTTTTCTTAATTCTTATTTCATTAAGGGCGACATACACTATTCATGAATTATTCAATCATGGGGAATGAAGTTATGTCGCTCTTAAATCGCAACCGTTCTGATAAAAAACCCGCTCCACAACGCCTAGAACCACGACAACCAAAAGCAACGGTTGACGATGATATTGATCTGGATGCGTTGCTCGATGATTTTGATGATAACCCGCAACCCACACAAGATGCCGAGCAAAAGGAAGCGCCTCCCGGCGCGAAAGGCTTCGTGGTTGGTGCGGGGATCACTAAAGTTACTGTTGTGGAAGTGCAAAAAGATGGCTCATGGGTGCTGGATACCGGTTATATCGTACCGTCCAAAGCCCGCACACCGGCGAAGCTCGCCCAAATCCGCAAGCAATTGCGGGGGATGTTGCTCTCTGACCCCAAAGAAGCCGATGCATGGGATCGCAATGATGAGGACAAATGCGCACTCTTAGAGAAGCGTCTGCAAATGATCCTCCAGAAGAAGCAGATGAACCTGCCACAGGAGCAATATCAGCAATTGCTGAAAGGCTTACTGGATGATTTGCTAGGCTTTGGTGCAATTCAACCGTTAGTGGATAATAAAGAATACAGCGAAATCATGGTTAATGGCGCGGATATTATTTTCGCCGAGTTCAAGGGCAAGTTGCAAGAGACGCAGGTTGTCTTTGATGATGAAGATCATGTGCGCTGGACAGCACAACGCATCGTGCGCCCGATCGGACGTGAACTAAACCGTGCCAACCCGATGGTGGATGCCCGCCTGCCGGATGGCTCCCGCGTGCATATCGTCTCTGATCCATCGGCATTACTGGGCACGACGATCACCATTCGTAAATTCCCTGATAAGCGCCTGACTGTGCCGGATTTAATCAACTTTGGCTCGTTCACAGCTGATGTTGCCGAGTTCTTCGAAGCCTGTGTGGTTTCGCGTTTGAATATTGTGGTCTCCGGTGGTACAGGTTCCGGCAAGACCACTTTGCTCAATGTGCTGAGTTCCTTCATTCCCGAAGATGAACGTATTATCACGGTGGAAGATTCCGCCGAATTGCAACTGGCACAACGGCATGTGGTACGTCTGGAGACAGCGCCAGCAATCCCCGGTACAGAAGAGAAGGGCAAGCTGGAAATACGTGATCTGGTCAAAGGCACCTTGCGTATGCGTCCGGATCGTCTGGTGGTGGGGGAATGTCGTGGGGGTGAAGCGCTGGATATGTTACAGGCGATGAACACCGGTCACGATGGTTCACTGACTACCGTACACTCTAACTCCCCGCGTGATGCAGTGGCCCGTCTGGAGACACTGTGTATGATGGCCGGCATGGATTTACCGATTGAGGTTATCCGGTCACAGATTGCATCGGCGATTGATCTGTTTGTGCAACAGTCACGCCTCAAAGATGGTAGCCGTAAAGTGGTACAAGTTTCCGAGATGCAAGGGTTAGAAGGCGATAACGTCACCTTGCAAGACCTGTTTATCTACCGCACACCCAACCAGCGCGAGACCGGCTATTCGCATGAAGGGGGTGGTCAGATTGTGGCGACAGGCTTCCCGCCCAAGTTCCTGGGGCAACTCAAGCAATATGGTTTCAACCTCTCCCCGCGTGTGTTCCAACCGCCACGCTCATAAACCGCTAGACTATCCACAAAGAGAAGGTATATCAGCTATCCGTTGATATGCCTTTTTTAGCCTGCTGTTGACATTGTGTTAAACATTATGCCCTATACTGCTTAACAAATCGAGTTCAACACAAACACGAGGGAACACCATGACTGCAACTGTAGATTTTTTCCGTAATTCAACCGAGACCGTGACCTATCAAGCTGGTGATGTGATTTACCAATCCGGTACTGAAGACAATAAGATGTATGCGGTGCAATCCGGAGAAGTTGATATTTACTTCAACGGGCAGGTGATCGAGACCGTCAGCCGCGATGGTATCTTCGGCGAGAAATCTTTAATTGATGACATGCCCCACACGACAACGGCGATCGCTAAAGTCGATTCCACCATTGTGCCGGTGGATGAGATGAAATTCTTGTTTCTGGTACACGAAACGCCCACCTTCGCCTTGCAGGTGATGCGCGTGATGGCATCGCGCCTACGTAACATGACGCTCAAAGCCTTCTGAGTATTTGCGCCATTAAAAAGACGACTGCGCCGAGGAAAAGTGGCGCAGTCGCTATGAATCGGGGTGGCAAATAGAACCCTGTGGAAGTTAGTTTGTGAGCCGGGTTTCAATGATGGCATCATCGTCGGTTTGCGCTTGCCTGCTCAACAGGTATACGGTGACGATAATCATCACGAGTGTGCCGAGTATTGCTCCCCCGATAGTCGCCACGCCATTGACCACATCATGGATGGTAATGGCGATTGTTGCTGTGCCTAAAGCGTGTGCGCCCCACGGATCGTCTTGTTTCATGAGCGTCACACTTAACCAGCAGATACCAAACCAGATCATATAGAGAATCACGCTGGTGATCTCCGTGAAATACGAACCGTGCAGGAGAACCATCAGGCAGTAGAGGAAGCCCAATATAGAAGCAACGCTTAACATATTGAGTGTCGCAAGCAGATTAGGATCGTAACGCTTAGTGTGTGGCATGACGATTCTCCTTCCCTACACGGTCGAACACGAATTGAAGAATACTAGTTACTCTCATCGTAGTCGATCTGTGCATCTGGCGTTAGTGTAGTCTGTCATCAACCAATAATGACAAACCCCGCTCTTTCATCACACATCGGATTTATTGTGCCATAACCCGCAAAAAACTCCCAAATACCTGCCTACAGCGTGTTATACTTCTTAAGGTTTAATGTACTTAAATCACTTTATAATCAAAGCATCGCAAGGTCTTATGTTAGGAGAATATCGTGATGAATATGACACAGGTTTACACTGCACCAAAAGATGTAGAAGTTGCTGGTAGCACCACCTTATCGTTTGTCGATAACCTTGAAAGTGTCACAATCAGTGATCTACGCCAGAAACATGGCTTCACTCAGGTGGATGTCGCACGCTGGTATCCGTTACAGAGTGTGTTCAACCTGTTCAACGCCATCGCTGAGCAATACGGTACACAACCGTTTGTGGCGATGGGCATGAAGATTGCCCAACAGAGTGAATTTCCGCCGGAGATGCTCGGCAGTGTGCTCTCGTTGGCACAGGTGCTAGAAGGCTGGCAGGCACACTATGAAGCCAATCATCGGGGTGGCACACTGCCCCCGACTAAGACAGTGAAATTAGCCGATAACCATTATCAGATTGTTCTTGCCCCTGACCACGCCTATCCCTTTGACTTAGTCTATGGCATGGCGTATGGTTTTTGTCGCTTGCTCTTGCCCAAAGGGCAAGGATTCACAGTATATTATGAAGATAATCACAGCCCAATCAAACGCAACAGCCCTGAAGACGAAGTGATCGTCAACATCACATGGGCTAACACCTAAGCGAACATGGTCAGAGAAGCCCACATCACCGATAGGATGCGGGCAACCGATGCTATACGTGGCTCACAGGTCACCGAAACGGTTGAGGATGTGGGCGTTGTGCAACGCACCTTTGGCGAACACGTCGATGATGATGTGTTCGTCGGGCGCGTGGAATTTACCCCCTGGATAATTGACACCGGCAAAGCCAATCGGGATATTGAGTGTCTCGCCAAACAGAGCAATAGGGCCACTGCCTCCGATGAGTGGGTTAATCACCATCTGTTTGCCAAAAACCTGTGTGCCGGTCTCGGTCACCAATTGTACGAAAGGATCATCTGCGTCTTGCTTATAGGGTTCAATGCCTCCGTGACGCACCACCTCCACATCCGTGAAGCCATGTTGCGCTAGATGGGCGCGTAATTTGCGCTCGATGTCGTTGGTGGATTGCCCCGGCACCAGACGAAAATCAATCTTGACGCTGGCTTCGGACGGGATGACGGTCTTACCGCCTGCGCCCTGATAGCCGGTTGTGATCCCTTGAATGTTGCAGGTGGGGTTGAAGACAGCTTCGCGGAAGGCTTGCCCGGTTAAGCCGTTGACAAAGCGCGTGATCTCATATCGTTCTTGATAATCGCTCTCCCATTCTGGTAGGTTGGCGAATAGCTCTTGATCGACTGGTGAAGGGGTCATGATGCCGTCATAGAAGCCTTCGATCAAGATATGCTCCTCATGATCTTTGAGCGTGTTCAGCACTTGCACCAGACGCCAGGCAGCGTTGGGCAGTACGTGTGCTTCGCCGGAGTGTGCATCGCGCCCCATCGTTTTGACGAACAACTCTACCATCAGCGCTCCACGCAAGCCTAAATAACCGGTGGGGTGTCCTTTATCGTCTATGCCACCGAATTCCCAGATGCAGGCATCACAGGCGAGATCGTTCGCGTTCTCTGTGACGAATGGCGCGAGGTTGGGGCTACCGATCTCTTCCTCACCTTCAACAACAAAAATCACGTTGCAGGGTAATTCGCCATCGTTGGCCGCACGCACCGCATCCAACGCGACTAAGCGCGAGACCAACTCGCCCTTATCATCACCGGCACCGCGTGCGAATAACTTACCATCGCGGATGGTCGGCTCAAAGGCTGGGCTTGTCCATAGTTCGAGCGGTTCCGGCGGTTGTACATCATAATGATTGTAGAACATCAGCGTCTTATCCGATTTGCCTGCCCCACGCCCGACAACAACCGGATTACCGGCTGTCTCGTAGATTTGCACGCTTAAACCGCGTTGTTCGAGCATCGCCTTGACCAGCTCAACGGTCTCCGGAATACCTTGTTTCTGTGCGGAGATTGTCGGGATGCGCAACAACGTTTTAAGTTCGTCTAAGTAGGCATCGAGATGATCGTCAATATATTGTTTGAGTGTATCGCTCATCAGTCGCTTCTTTCATCAATATTAAACAGGTTGATCTGCGCCATTTGTAACACACAGCGCGATCCCCCTGCAAGCTGACCGTCTAGCACCACTCATGCGCCTGTATTGGCGAGCAATTCTGCCTGTTGCGCGATGGTCAATTCATCGATGAACTCATCAATATCACCATCCATCACTGCCGGCAGATTATAACTGCTATAATTGACGCGATGATCGGTGACACGGTTCTGTGGGTAATTATAAGTACGGATCTTCTCGCTACGGTCACCGGAACCAATCTGCCCGCGCCGTTCAGCATCTTGCTCGGAACGTTGCCGTTCGAGTTCGGCTTCGTAGAGGCGCGCTACCAATATCTTTTGTGCCCGCAGACGATTCTGCAACTGTGAGCGTTCGTCCTGCATCTCGACGACGATACCCGTCGGAATATGCGTCATACGCACGGCGGAATCAGTGGTGTTCACGCTTTGCCCGCCCGCGCCCTGACTGCGGAATACATCGACGCGCACGTCGCTCATATCGAGCTTCACGTCGACTTCATCCATCTCAGCGAGCACGGCGACAGTGGCAGTACTGGTGTGAATGCGCCCCTGTGATTCCGTGGCCGGCACACGTTGCACGCGATGCACACCGGACTCAAATTTTAGGCGACTGAATACATTATCGCCCTTGATCATGAAGGTCACGGATTTGATGACTTCGCCCCCGCTGATGTTCTCCTCCAGGATTTCGACTTTCCATTTCAGACGATCCGCGAAGCGCGTATACATCCGCAACAAATCGCCTGCGAACAAGCCGGCTTCGTCACCACCTGCACCGGCGCGGATTTCAACGATAGCATTCTTACCGTCACGCGGGTCTTTCGGCAGAAGCATCATCTTGAGTTCATCATAGAGGCTCGTTTGTGCGCCTTCGAGTTCTTCGATTTCAAACTGTGCCATCTCGATCATATCAGGGTCGCTTGACTCGGCGAGTAATTCGCGTGCGCCATCGAGATCAGCCTGTTGTTTCAGGTAGCGGTGATAGCCATCAACGATGGGTTGTAGGTCAGTGCGCTCTTTGTTCAGTTCACCGATGCGCTCATAATCTGTTGCAATGTCAGGATCGCCCATCAGGCGCTCAATTTCTTCATATCGTGCGGCAATGCTCGCTAATTTATCCAGCATGGAGATCATCCTTTGATTGTGTTCGATTCTGATAGGGCTTGAGGATAGGATACACAAATCACACCCATTTAGGGAGTGTGGCAGGTGGCAGTGCTACAGCGCATCAAGGCGCTGTTGTGGTGGGGTCGTAATTATCATGTATGTTATTATACGACAAAATCACCCTGCTGGCACAGTGGTTTGTTGTCTGGGGTCTACGAACAAGTTGTCAGAAGATGAGACGCTCTTTTTCTTGCCTCACCTGTCGTTAAAATCCGCAATAGATCAATGATTCAGCATAACTGTGTGAGTGAAAGGCTCTGCCACGAAGATCGCCAAGAGCGCAAAGAAGGGCAAAAGCAGGTTCTTTTCTTCGTGGTTTTCGTGATCTTTGTGATGAAAAATTTGTCGCATCTCAGTCTATGCTAGGAGTGGGTGTACAGACAAATTGTGCTGGTTAAATTGACAAGTCTTTCGTAGTCCCTGTTGTCTGGGGGATGTATACGCTGAACCATGCCCAACGTATGTTGATTGTCGGCTCTGCGAATTTGAGTGGCTCATTCGAAGACCTGGCAACAGGTCGCCTAATCTTGCCAACAATCTGAAATGCACCTCAATACATCGAATTTTATTGTCTGAACGGGTAAATGCTTTATAATGGCAAGGTGATTTGTTAGATTAAAGAGGCTACCATGTCAACTATCGTCGTGCTGGAAGATGATTATACCTTGCTTGATTTATACAAGGATGTGTTAGAGATCGCACACCATACCGTATATCCGGCAACAACCGTACAAGCTGTTGAAGAATATTTTGATCAGAATACGGCGGATCTCATCATTGCGGATTTGCGCGTGGGCGCAACCTCTGCCGAAGCGACGATTCACGCCATCAAACAAATTCACACGCGCTATAACGTACCGGTTGTGTTGATCTCCGCACAGATGATGGTCTACGAAGAAATGTGTCACGATGCCGGCTTGACCAACACCCTCACCAAGCCCTTCCCCAATGGCGTACTGATCCAAATTGCCGAGAAGGTCATCGCAGAAGCGAATCAGAGCGCCGGTTCATAAGCACTGATGCGCTCGCGCCATTCAACCGGTATGGAGATTGTCTGTTCGGTGGCGTAGTCATAGCAAACCTGCACCGACTTGACTTCAGCCGAGATAGCAGGTGCGTCGTCCCCGTGCTGACGGGTGATGAGATATGCCATCTCAAAACTTTTATTGCCGAGACGTATCACGCGCAGATGCACCACCACACGATCTGCCAGCGTGATCGGTTGGCGATAGTCGATTTCTGTGCGTGCGAGGATCATCCCCTGTCCCTGTGGATCATGATTTTGCCACGCACACACATCGCGCATATACTCGATGCGAGCTTGTTCACAATAAGTCAGGTATTTGGCATTGTTAAGATGCCCCATTGCATCCATATCGGCGAAGCGTACCGCCACTACCATCTGATAACGACATTGTTCTAACATCACAAACGCTCTTTCTGCTGGATCACTGGATAAATCAGACTGCTATCTTAACCTATTTTGCAGGATAATGAGCGGGATAGTCACCAACGAACCAGAGAAGGGCAAACGTTTTTATGTTGACCATTCAGCAAGCACTCACAGCGGGCTATCAGCAACTTGTCGATAGCTCTACCCCGCGCCTTGATGCACAGATACTCTTGTGTCATGTGCTGGATGTCGAAAAACCCTATCTCATCACACATACTGATCAGGTCCTCACAGCCTCACAGCACACCCGCTGGCAGGCATTGCTGGCGCGTCGTGCGCAGGGCGAACCCATCGCTTATCTGCTTGGCTATAAAGATTTTTGGGATTTGCGCTTTGCCGTGTCTTCGGCGGTATTGATCCCCCGCCCCGAGACCGAGCATCTAATCGAGACAGCTTTGGCGTGGCTCAAAGGTCAATCCGGCATACATGTCGTCGATGTTGGTACGGGTAGTGGAGCAATTGCGGTCACGGTTGCCAAACATAGCACCGTCACCATGCACGCGGTAGATATCAGCGCCGATGCCTTAGCGATTGCCCGCGCCAATGCGGAGCATCACGGGGTAGCGGTGCAATTTTATCAGGGATCACTGGCGCAACCCTTACTCGATCAGCAACAGATGGTGCATCTGCTACTGGCAAACCTACCCTACATCGCCAGCGATGAAGTGCCACAACTGGCTGTCAGCGTTCATGAACCACCGTTGGCGCTCGATGGTGGCGTGGATGGTCTGGATTTATTGCGGGCGCTGTTGCGTCAGGTTCCGCAGGTGTGCCACCCCGGCGCGTTGATCTTGCTAGAGATTGGCAACACGCAGGCGCAGGCGGTACTCGATGAAGCGCATACCTATCTGTCACTCAAAGAGGCACGCATCATCACTGATTTAGCCGGATTGGATCGTATTATTTACCTGCAATTGTGATACTCTCTGCACGATGAAGCCTAACCAAAGGATGAGCGGTCATGCGCGATTTGTATTTGCTCGATGAAGATGTAGTGTTCTTGAATCATGGGTCGTTCGGGGCGTGCCCGCGTGCGGTGTTTGATCGCTATCAAGCATGGCAACGTGAGCTCGAACGCCAACCGGTTGAGTTTCTCGGCAGGCGACACGACGCGCTAATTGTTGAGGCGCTTGCCGCTTTAGGTGATTATCTCGGCACATCCGGTGATAATCTGGTCTTTGTGCCCAACGCCACCAACGGACTGAACATGATTGCCCGTTCGCTCGATTTGCGCGCTGGCGATCAGGTGCTGACCACCAATCATGAATATGGGGCGCTTGATCTCACATGGTCGTACATTGCCCGTGAACGCGGGTGCGAGATTGTGCCGATGACTTTGCCGGCGTACTTTGACGATCAGCAAGCGGTGGTCGATTGTATCTGGCAGGGTGTCACGGATCAGACGAAAGTGATCTTTCTCAGTCACATCACCTCACCGACAGCGCTGATTTTGCCAGTGGCGGAGATTTGCGCCCGTGCCCGTCAAGCCGGCATCCTAACAGTGATAGATGGCGCACACGTGCCGGGGCATATCCCGCTTGATCTCGATGCGCTCGGCGTGGATTTCTACAGTGGTAATTGTCACAAATGGCTCAGTGCGCCCAAAGGTTCGGCATTTGCCTATATTCACCCGCGCCACCATGCGCTGATTGATCCGCTGACGATCAGTTGGGGGTGGGGCGGTGATACGCTCTTTGAGCGCACGCGCTGGCAGGGCACGCGGGATATAGCACCTTTTCTGACTGTGCCCGATGCCATCGCCTTTCAGCAGGTGCATGATTGGCAGACAGTACAGGCACGGTGCCATCAGTTGGCGATTGCGACTATGCACCGCATTGGGCAATTGACCGACTTACCTCCGCTTGCCACGCCCGATTTTTTCGGGCAGATGGTTGCCGTTCCGCTACCCCCGGAGAGTGATCTCACACAATTGAAAATCCGCTTATATGATGATTATCGCGTTGAAGTGCCCCTGATCGATCATCCGACAGGGCAGTACATCCGCGTTTCGATTCAAGCGTACAACACACCAAAAGATACTGAGGTGTTGCTGACCGCGCTTCGTGCCCTGTTATGAGGCATTCCGTACCCTATCCGCTTTTTGTATATATTCAGAAAGCCCCCTCTCTTAGCCATGAAGCGACGGTTAGAAGAGGGGACAAGGGTGAGGATCACATATTGGTGACGATGCGCCGGAAACGGTGCGCCAGTTGTTTGAGCATCACAATCGCCATCTGTGGATCGTCTTCTAACTCATCGAGGAAATCGAGCTTGGTCAGCACCACCGCTTTCACATCTGTTTGTGCGATGACCGATGCCGAGCGCGTCGCATCATCGAGCAAGGATAGCTCACCGAAGAAGGCGAAGCGCTCCAAGGTATCTAAGATACGCACATCACCGCTCGCTGATCGGCGTTGTACTTCGGCAATGCCCCGCGCCATGATATACAAGCCGATGCCTTCATCGCCCTGCTCGACAATCGCTGTGCCGGCGGTATAATCGCGCACCCGTGCCCGCGCTGCGAGCTTTTTCAGTTGGCGGGGTTTTAACCCCTGAAACATCGGTACTTTACCTAAAAACTCTGTGATTTCTTCTATGGTGACTGCCATCGCGTGTATCCTCCTGATTGCTCTAAACGTCTGCACAGTGTAGCCCGTTTTGCCACTTTGCACCACGAATCAACTACGCTCAATCGCTGATACTGCTAGTCTCGCCGGTGAATTGCTCGCGTAGGGTACGCTTGAGTACCTTGCCCGCCGCGTTGCGCGGCAGTTCATCGACGAAAGCGATTTCTATCGGCACTTTGAACTTGGCAAGATGCGCTTTGCAATGTGCGATGATCGCCTCGGCGTTCAGGTCACTATGTGGCGCTGTGACCACTACCGCCATACCACATTCGCCCCAACGCTCATGCGGGATACCGATCACGCCGACATCCGCTACCCCGTCAAGTTGAAAGATCACCTGCTCCACTTCGGCAGGGTAGACGTTCTCGCCCCCGCTGATGTACATGTCTTTGTAGCGATCGACGATGTAAATACACCCGTCCTCATCCACCATGCCCGCATCACCGGAGTGTAACCAGCGGTTGCCGTGTGCATCGATGGTGAAGTTGCTCTGGTTGGCGTCATCGCGTTTCCAGTAGCCGGGGGTGATGTTTGGCCCACTGATGATTACTTCCCCGACATCGCCCACCGGCACATCGTTGAACTGCTCATCCACCACGCGTACCCGCGTATGCAACAGAGGTTTACCGACACTTGTCGGCTTGACCAGTGCGCGTCGTTTGGCAATCAAGAAAACCGTGGGACTGGTCTCCGTCATGCCGAACCCCAATTGAATGATGATGCCCCGTCGCGCATAGTGCGCCAGCAGAGAAGCCGGCATCGGCGCACCGCCACACCCCCATGAGATCACATGGTTGAGATCAGTCTGTTGGAACAGCTCATGTTGCGACAAGAACAGATAAATCGCCGGCACGCCGAAGAAATGCGTCACGCCCAATTGAGGATCACTCAGCGTTTCGAGCGTCAAGCCGGGGTCATATTCGCGGGCGATGATCACCGTCCCCCCATGATGAAAAATCGGGTTACAGTACAGGTTCAACCCACCGGTGTGGAATAGGGGCAACACGCTATACTGCACACTTTGCCCGCTGAGATAGGTCGGGGTGCTGATGTTGATCGCGTTCCAGAAGGTCATGCCGTGTGTGATAATCACGCCTTTGGGGTGGCCGGTAGTGCCTGATGTGTACATGATCGTCAGGGACGTATCGTGCGTGGTCTGTGGATCCATCACCACTGTATCAACTGCGCTATCGATGGCCCCTTCATATTCGGGGTGGGGATTCCGGGCGCTGGCTCCGTTGTAGTCGATACGTAACATATGCTCAATTCCTGTGCCATCGCGCAACGCATCGATTTGATCTGCAAATTCGCTGTCGTAGACGATACCTTTCGCTTCGGCATCGTTGAGGATGAACAATAATTCCGGCACAGCCAAACGCCAGTTCAAGGGTAACATCACCGCGCCGAGTTTGATGCAGGCGAACTCAAACTCAAAATATTCGGAGCAATTTTTGGCTAAAATAGCGATGTGATCGCCGGCGCTCACGCCCCACGTATCGCGCAAGTAAGATGCCAGCTTGCCGGCGCGTTCATTGAACTGCTGATACGTATACTCGCGCCCTGTCGCCTGATCGATCATCGCCAGTTTAGTGGGCGTGCGATCTGCATGAAACGCGATCCAATCCGATGCTAAAACCATTGTAAAAACTCCCTCAAAAAATATAGGTCGTGAACAATCTATATATTCTATTGTAGCGCACTTTGAGGGGATATTCGGGTATCAGGATGACCCAAAAACAAAAACACATCTCAACAGATGCGCTTTTGTGTCGAATGAGACAAATTCTGAATTAGGTGTAATATTGGTTGTGTTGCGTGGGAAGAGTTTGAGTTTCGGAGTAGTCTGCTTCCTCACGCTCAACACTGAGATTGAGAAACGACAACCATGCTTGACGTAAGTGCTTCAAAGAGTTTTTGATCTTAGCCACATCAACCACCTGTAAAAACTATTTAGGTACAGTATACAGTAAAAAAATATGATATTTTGTTAGATATGTATAAGTATAACGTCTTATTCATGCATAGTATCACGTTATACACAACGAATCGCTAACAGGTGATATGAGCAGAATCAGCATGAGGGTGCTACAATGGCGAGAGTGAGCATCACACAAGGGGAATGTATGCGGTATTGGTTGGCAGTTATATCGGGCGGGTTACTGATTCTGCTATCTGCCTGTAATCTGGGTACAAGCGTCCCAACACAAACCACAAACACGCCATCAAATCGTATCAATGAGCATGTGGTGGTTGCATGGGTCGATGCGGGGAACTTAATTGTGTGGCAAACAGGCGACACCCTACCCCGACGAATTGCGAGCGGTGGCGTGGTGCAACCCTTCGTCGCGCCGGATGGCGAGCATATTGTCTTCACACGTGGGCCACAGGGCCGCGCTGAAACGCTTTGGGTGATCGATGCAGATGGCCTTGCAGAGCGCGAGCTCGTGGGCGAACGTCCGGCACGCTATGTGCCCGGCAACAATCAGGTCGGTGATGTGGCATGGTTGGATGAACGCACGATCTACTTCAACACGCTAAGGCAAGAGGTGCCGATCTATACCCCACTCAATGATCTGTACCGCATGGACATTCTCACCCGCGAGCAATCGCTGATCGCCGTGCCCGGTGAAGGTGGGCGCATCGCCATCAGTCCAGATAGTGACCGCGTTGCAACGGTCTATCATGGGACATATGGTCGTCAGGATGGTGTCTTACGTCTCTTTGACCTGTTCGGGCGCGATGACCCCACTAACTTGCTGTTCTTCGTCGGGGTGGCGACAGGCTCGGAGTTTCGTTTTTATCCTGATTTGCACTGGCTCGCGGATGGATCGGCTGTGCTGGTGGCCATCCCCGATCCGGATCTGGTCTATGATGGGCTTGAAGATGTCGAGGTGAGCGAGACCGATCTCTGGCGTATCCCTGTCAGCAACCCCTCACAACGGCAGATCATTGGCACTGTGCCGGCCAGTTTCTTCGGCTTACCGCGCTGGTCAAGCGATGGCACGGCGTTGACCTATTTGCAACGGGTTGCCGATAGCAATCAGTTCACGGCGTTTTTAGCCGAAGGCGATGGGGCGAACCCGCAGGCGATCTTCGGCGCAGAAGCAGGCGAAATTGCCCCCCCGATCTGGTTGCCCGATAGCAACCGCTTCTACTACACTCAACCGGTCGCCAACAATGACAGCACAGCTTACTATTGGCTTGGCGCAGTGAATGCGGAACCCCAACGCCTGAGCGATGAAACGATCTTTGACCTGCAATTCATCAGTGCGACACAGTACGTCTATATCACGCCCGGCAACCGTAGGCTTGATTTGCGTGTAGGGGAGGTTGAGGGTGAATCGCAATTCATCGGGAGCTTGAATACTGTGCCAATCTTTGATGCGGTGGCAGTCCGCCCATAAGAAACGCACAAGAAACGCGGGTCAAGCATTGAAATCTCATAGGGCAGGCGCTATACTACGACCCATATCAAGGGCGTGATTGTCAGTGATAGAGTCTGGAACCCGCACGGCGTAAAGTATCGAACCGTGTCAGGACCGAAAGGTAGCAGCACTAAGGTATGTAACGGGTGTTGCGGTCATTCTAGGCTCTTCAGTGATCATCACGTTTTTGTGTTAATGACTTGACCCGCGCCTTATTTTTCCCCTGTGCAGTCTCACCGACGCTGTTAGAATGAATCTTAGTTTGTTCCGTGACTGTGAAGTGTTGATGCCTATGTTTGAACCATCCCGCCAACCTGATGACACCCAACCTAATCGCGCCCTAACGCCTGAGCCTTCCCACTCATTATGGAGCGAACGCTGGCGTGGGCACTTGTTGCTGGGGGTGATCATGCTAGCGGCGCTCTCATTGATTGCGACACTCACACTTACATTGACAGATCGTACAGTACCACTTGAGGTCAGCATTGATCGCGTACCGATCATTCTACGAGTGGCAGGTGAACAGCACGAACTGGAGACCAATGCGCTGACCGTTGGCGATGTGTTGATACAAGAGGGTGTGCGCGTGAGCGCTAATGATGCCGTTTCACCCGCACCGGAGACTGCCATCAGCGCGGATATGGTGATTACAGTCGCCCGTTCCCGTACCGTCACTCTGATGATTGATGAACAGACGCGCACGCTTGAAACACCACACGAACACCCTGCACATATCCTGCAACAAGCCGAAGTGAGCTATGCTCAAGGGGATCGCATCTGGTTAGATGGCACCCTGGCAACAATCAGCGACTTAGAGGCATGGCCGGTTGCTGTGAATGAGATCACCTTACGACACGCGCATGAAGTCCGTATCGTAGATGGTGAGGATGCTGAAGCAATCATTCTGCTGACCACTGCGTCCACTGTCGGCGATGCCTTATTTGAAGCGGGCGTTGATGTGTTCCTGACCGATACCGTCACGCCGGATGTCAACACACCGATCACCGCCGATATACAGATCAGTATTGACCGTGCCCGCCCGTTGACCATCGCAGTCGATGGTGAAGAAGTGGCAACCCGCGTACAGGGTGAAACGGTTGCTGATGCGCTCTCGGAAGCGGGGATCGCGCTGGTGGGCATGGATTACACCATCCCCGCGATAGATGCGCTCATCACACCCGATATGACACGCATCACGGTTTTGCGCGTCACGGAGAACATCGAGAGTAGCGAGCGCACCATCCCCTTCGAGACGGTTTATCAGGCAGATAACACGCTGGAACTTGATCAACAACAGGTGATCCAGAGCGGACGCAACGGTATCGAACGCAGTGATGAGCGCGTGCGTTTTGAGAATGAGGTTGAAGTCTCGCGTGAGCCACTGGGCACAGAGATCACACAAGCGGCACAAAATCAGGTGATCGCTTACGGTACAAACGTTGTCTTGCGGAGCATCGATACGCCCGATGGCCCCCGCGAATACTGGCGCGCGATCCGTGCGTATGCCACCAGTTATCACCCTGAGGCGCTCGGTGGCGATAACATCACCGCTCTTGGCATGGAATTACAGCGTGGGATCATCGCCTCGAATCCGGATATTATCCCTTACCGTACCAATCTTTATGTGCCGGGTTATGGCACGGGTATCATGGCAGATACCGGTGGGCCACGCAGTTCGCCTTATTGGGTGGATCTGGGCTATAGTGATGCGGATTGGGTAAGTTGGAGCCGGTACGTTGATGTCTACTTGCTGACACCCGTACCGGCAGAGATTGATTATTTATTGCCGAACTTCCGCCCTATGCGCGGACAGCCCGATAATTGAGATGAACAGCTGCTTATTCGATCACGAGTGTGAAGGTGCCACCCTCGAAGAAACTGTCTGTGTCCATCGACTCGTAGAAGAATTGTTCGGTGGCAACGATGAGATAGAATCCGCTCTCATCCAGTTCTAGTTCAGCGAGCGAGGCATCCGCGACTAAGCGCGAACCATCCGGCGCGAAGACGTGCAAGAGCGTGAAGAAATCAGCATCTTCGAGGCTAATCGTCACGTTATCGCCAGCTTCGGCATTCAAGAAAAACAGCGCCAGAGGGGCTTCGATGGTACTCTCACCACTAACTTGTTCACCGATAGTTAACGGTTGCACATCAAAGGTGATCACAGATGGATCTTCAACACTTTCGGGCGTGGTCTGCCCGTTAATTTGTATCTGATAGGCGAGCGCGTCATCGGTGGCGGTTTCAATCGCATCGACGAATAACACGCTGGTTGCCATCACGAAGTACACGCCATCTTCGGCGATCTCGACAGCGTCTAACTGTGCAGAAAACGGTAGTTCGCCACTATCATCATCATAGGCTAGCACCGCGCCGGCATTATCGAACAACACGAGGAACGGATCGAGCGCGTCATCCAATTGCGTCATTGTGATTTGTAGCGTATCGCCCTCGCTGGCATGGAAGGCATAGAGATGAGCGGTCACTTCTTCCTCAAACGCCGCTTCGATCAGCGCATCCGTACCAACGGCTGTCCATTCAACGGTGGGCGCTTCGTCTTGGGCATATACTGCGCTGACTGTGAAACAGGCAATCAGCAACAGGATCAATACTCTTTTCATGGTGGGTTGCTCCTTTTTTGCTTGTTCGGCTTACACTAATGATACCGCTAAATGGGGTGCAATGTGCGTCAATCCCCCAAATATGAGGGGGCAAATAGGCGCTGTCGTAGGTCAGGCGTAGGTCGAGCGTATCTCTGGCTTTTAAATTGGTTGATTTTGTGTTCAACTAAGGTTATCCCCGCATATGAAATTTAGGAGGTGTGGCCCATGAACCCGCGTGAAATAATGGATGCTTACAAGCTCAACCCCAAGAAAAGTCTGGGGCAGAACTTCATGCATGATCCTAATACGATTGAGAAGATCGTGACTACCGCGCAACTGATGCCTGATGATACGGTAGTGGAGATTGGGCCAGGAACGGGTGAACTGACGGCACGCCTCGCAGATTATGCCCGTCATGTGATGGCGATTGAAATCGATGAACGGTTGGAGCCGATCCTCGCCGATCGCTTCGCCCAAACACCCAACGTCTATTTTGTGTTTCAGGATGTACTCAAGACGGATATTCTGGCGCTGGTAGGCAATCATGATTTTGTGGTAGTAGCGAACGTCCCTTATTATATCACCACAGCGATCATTCAGCATTTGCTCGATAAACCGCGCCGTCCCAAACGCATCGTGATGACTATGCAATATGAAGTTGCCGAGCGCATCTGCGCCGAGCCCGGCGATATGACGATTCTATCCAATAGCGTACAATACTACGGCAAACCACAGATCGTCAGCAAGCTCAATCCAGCAGTATTCTGGCCCCGCCCGAACATTGATTCAGCTATTTTGCGGATTGATACGTACCCGCGCCCTATCGTCAATGTCAGTGATGAGCGCCTGCTATTCAAGGTGATTAAAGCCGGCTTTAGTCAGAAACGTAAGCAAATCCGCAATGCGCTAGCAGGTGGCTTACAGGTCAAATCGAAAGAGGCGAGTATGTATCTCGACAGTGCCGAGATCGACAGCACACGCCGTGCCGAAACCCTGACGCTGGAAGAATGGGCACGCCTGACTGATGCAGTTGCCACCCATCAGGTAGATTAAAATAGGATTTCTTCGTAACTAATCAGGGGATTGTCGAAGTAATAAAAGTATATAAAATAAGCTCCTGGACAAATAGTTCAGATAACCAAACACTGGATAAGCTCACCCATATTATTGGCATTATGTGTGGTTTGATTTTTACACATGACCTCGCATCTCGCATAATCGGGATGATGGTCACAGGCAATGCTTCGACATGTGCCACATGATTATATCTGTGGGCAACAGACGAAACTGGAAGGTTAGCCCCTGTGTCAGAAACTTTAAGAAGAAACAGAGTGAAATATCCTCATGTAATTTTGGCACTGGCACTTTGGAGCTTATTTTTCTTGTTCAACTGGCAGGATTTATTGATACACAGTTCAATCCGCCTCATGCTCTCTTACGGTATCTTTATTGCTCCTGGCACGCTTTTGAGCGCGTTAATTTACCGCAAAAATAGATACTCTGTTAATTTGTTTCGAGACATCCCTGTAGGATTTGCTATCTCTATATCGTTTGTATCTTTAGTTGGTTTCACGAGTATTTTGGCAGGTTTTTCTTTCGAATTTGTAAAAGCTTCTTTTTCGCTCTTTTCGCTTCTTGTCTTTCTTTATGTAGCTTTTATATGTCCCCCGTTTAATCTCAAAATATCACAATTGAAACATATATTTCGTACTGAAAAAACCTTGAGTTACCTTGTAATCATTATCAATATAATAGCTTTCATTTTATTTTTGTTTTTAGTACTACAAAAAAACACGTTGAATAGCGGCTCGGTAAGTACATTTGGTAACTTCGCTGGCTACATGGATAACTATCTTTACCATGCTTATGTTATGGACTTTATAGATGCCGAACAGCTTTCATTCGGCGAGAAAATATTCAACAGTGGCCATTTACCCGCGAACCGACTTTGGCTTCAGACTTGGCCGATGTCCCAAGCCATACTCATTGATATGGCAGACACGAATATTCTATCTATATATTTTTATCAGCAGTTGATTATATTGTGCATCGGATATTTAGGCGTTTGGGGGTTGGCAAGAACGCTTGGATTAGATCATACCTATTCTGCGTTAGCAGCGACACTACAATTTGTAATTATGCTGTCTCTACAGTTTGAGTATCAGCCCGGAGGACTTGTTATCTTTCGTATCAATGAAGATAAATTCTTCTACATATTCGTTCTAGCACCAATTACGTTTCTTACTCTACTTCTTTTTGCTAGCCATCGAAATTGGCGCTCTTACATGAGTTACTTAGCTATCGTGATTAGTTCTATTTTGATACATCCTGCAGCACCTATGGTTCTGGCAATCATTATTTCTATATTTTTATTGTTTAACTTTCTCAAAGGAGAGAAAAACTGGCGATTTGCTTTTCAGATTCTCATTCCCTGGTTTTTACTCGGTAGCGTTCTCATTGTTCTGAGACTTTTGAATACAGATATTGCGTCTCTTTCAACGCCATCTGCCATAGACCAAATGTCACCTGAACTATATGAGCGGAACATGTATCGTATGAATATCATACAAGGAACTCCATTTATTGGAGTTAGTAGTAATATATGGTTTGATATGCCATTTTTGCTCTATTATATTATCTCGGTATTTTGTCTATGGATTTTTCGTAATAAAGATGTAATCGTAAAATTTTTATTGGCGCAGATCGTTCTTCATCTCCTGTTGATTATTCCTTATACAGGTTGGTTACTAGGGATTTTGTTGACGCCATATCAACTCTGGCGTTATATGGGGTATGCACCATTGGGTATCACATTTGCTTTCGGGCTTTATGGTATCTTGAAGTATTTTCAATCCAATGCTTTAAAAACGCTTCTGCTAACAGTATTTAGTTTTGGCGTAATAGCCTATGTAGTCATTTTCGGAGGGATTCGAAACCAAGACATAGACAGTGTATTACGAGGATTATCGAGTGGCTCAATATCGCCTCGTGAAACACGTTTTGAGGCACTTTCGGCACTGGGTGATTTCTTAGATGAACATATCGATGATAACGAATTACCAGCCTTGGTATTGGCATACAATTCACACTTGTCTAACCAAATTCCAACTATATCTTCTAAAGCAATTCCATATTTCTTCAGAGGTATTAGTAGCATGGCACGACAAGCAACCTTGAGTGAAGAAGAGGCTCAGGAACGTGTGGAAGTTTACCGTGCTGTCTTTGCGGAAAACACGCCTATAAGCACGAGAATAGAGTTAATCCAGTATATTCAGCCTGACTATTTGCTCATCTTAAGCGATCTCCAGTATCTAATAAGCGATCTTGATCCTTTCCTTACGCAAATAGGAGAATTTGACGGTTTAATTTTATACGATATCAGTAATTACTCAGAATAACGATTCTCACACCTCAAGGCTTAACTTTATGAGGCTGAGATAGGATTTCTTCAACAAACACCTACACCATTCTCATGCTATATTTCATGTGTTTTTGTATCGTCATAGCACAATTATTGAATAAACAAAGGCAAACAAACACATGAAGAAAATACAAACACAGGGTGTGCATCACATCACGCTGATTGGTGCAGATCGTCAGACTAGTATTGATTTCTGGGAAGGTGTGATGGGAATGCCCTTCATCTTTGAACAACCTAACCTAGACCGTCCCGAAGAAAATCATCTGTATTTTGATCCAGGTGACGGACGCTTAATCACGGTGTTCACCAATGAAAACCGCGATCCTGATCCCACACGCAATCCCGAAGGAGTCGGCAACCTTCACCATTTAGCGTTCAACGTATCGCGGGCGGTTTACACTCAGATTGCCCAACGGCTCGATGAGCGTGCTATTTCCAACACCGTCGCGATTGATCGCGGGTTCATGGATTCCATCTATTTTCGTGATCCGTTAGGGCAGTTGATCGAATGTGCCTGTTACAAATTCGAGCCACCGCTCGGGTATACGCACGCGCAAGTCTTGTTGGAAGCGCATAAAATCCGTGTCGAACGCGACGAGTACAATATCACGGATGAGCAAATCGCGGATGCAATTGAATTGCTGGTTGAACGGCACCAAGAGTCGCTATCATCAGATCGCACAGCGAAAGACCCGTACACAGCGAAACCGCCTGTCTGGGATTAGTCATGTGCGTCCCTGTGCTTGACGGGCTTCGTCTTCGACAAGTTCAACGGCGGCGGCAATCGTAGCATCGGGGCGAATAGTGCGGGGCATAGGGAAGGTTGCCTGCTGTGTGATCTGCATCGCGGACAAATCAAGCTGTACCATGCCGACTTGCCCTCGCTCAACGGATTGCAAATGCAGTGTACGCGCTTCAAGCGCATTGGTACTATGCGCGGCGGCGATGATGCATAACTTGAGTGCGGGTGTCGCCTGTCCTGCCACTATAATATCCTCATCGCGCACCGGTGGTACGAAGTAACGCCACATATGACGCGCCGTCACCAAGCCTAAGCTGGTACGGGTGGCGAGGCTATCACGTCGGCTATCGCTCATGTATTCAGCGACGTTAACCGCGTGGTAGCCCATACCATCCAACACGATGACACTACTCTGTCCACCTGTCGCCTGACAATGCCAGACATCCGCCGCACACGCCCCGCCAATATCCAACAGCAATGCACGCGGATCATACTCGCGTTTGAGTTGCTGGAGATAAGTGTGCAAACGTGGCAGTAAAGCTAAATTGCCAGCGATAGCTTGTGTGTAGAGTAGTGTCAGGTGTTCCATCACTCACTTATTCGCTTTGATTGCGGCGGTCAATTCGTTGATTGCATCCAACAATTTTTCTTCGGTGGTGGGTTCGGGGTCAGCTGCCGCTTCTGCCTCTTCTTTTTTCTCGAAACGTGCTGTTAAGTTATTGATGCTACGGATCAGCATGAACACCACAAAGGCGATGATCAAAAATTGAATGATTTGATTGATGAATAAGCCAATACCGATCGTGACAGCCTCAGTCTCGGCGGTGGCTTCTTTCAAGGTGATGACAATATTTGAGAAATCGACACCGCCAATCAGTAAGCCAATCGGCGGCATGATAATATCATTCACCAGTGATTGTACAATTCCTGTGAAGGCTGTACCGATGATGATAGCAACTGCCAGATCAATCACACTGCCCCGCATGATAAACTTTTGAAATTCTTTGAGCATCCGAGCTTCTCCTTGTAGTAGTCATTGCATTGGCTAAAGCGTGGATCAAGGTCGTCCTAATCCGCGGTCATTATCCTATGCGACGCTGAAATGAGCAACTGATCGCGCAAGATTAAGCTGGAAGAAGGTTGCGCTCGCGTGATGTCTCACTTGTGTTGCCATTTGGGCTTGCGCTTCTCGACAAAGGCGCTCATGCCTTCGCGCTTGTCTTCCGTACCGAAGGCGAGGAAGAAATTCTTCTTCTCAAATTCGAGTCCTTCGCTAAGTGTGGCTTCGTAGGCTTTGTTGATGGCATCTTTCGTCAACTGAATGGCAATCTGTGACATCGACGCGACTTTTTGCGCCAGTTTGAGCGCCTCATCGAGGTAAACTTCCGGCGCGACGACACGATTGACCAGCCCGTAATGCAGGGCTTCTTCTGCCGATAGCTTGCGATCCGTCAGCATGACTTCCATCGCCAGAGCCTTACCGAGTGCGCGTGTCATGCGCTGTGTGCCACCACCACCGGGCAAAATGCCGAGGTTGATCTCCGGTTGCCCGAATACTGCACTCTCACTGGCGACGATCATATCGCAGGCCATCGCCATCTCACATCCGCCACCGAGCACATACCCGCTCACTGCCGCGATGATCGGCTTCTTATAGCGCGAAAAGTCAAAGTTATCGCTGACACTGCCGGCTTTCAACTGATCGACATAACTCAGATCTGCCATCTCTTTGATGTCCGCGCCGGCGGCAAAGGCGCGTTCATTGCCGGTGATAACCATACAGGCGATGTCTTCATCTTGATCGAAGGCACTCAGCGCCTGATGCAGTTCGCTCATCAGCGTATTATTGAGCGCGTTCAGGGCTTTCGGGCGGTTGAGGCGGATCAACCCGACGTGTTCAACAGGAGTTTCAATAAGAATATTTTGATAATCTGTCATGATCTCTGACTCCATCTCTGGTCAACTAAAAATAAGTGATACCGAGTGTACCATATTCGCCATCACGACAAAAAAGTGTTGTTTATGCCTGCGCATGGGTGATCCAATAACGGCGTGTCAGGCTACCGCGTCCGTTATCGATCTTATCTTGTAAAACGCCACCGTTGGCTTCGATGATCCTCCGACTGCCTATATTATCGTCATCGCAGGTGATGAGGGCGCGGTCAATGCCGAGCGCCCACACCTTCGGCAAGCACAGGCGCAGTTGCAATGTGCCATAGCCTTTCTGACGCATCGACGGACGAATGCGGTAGCCAATATGCCCGCCGAAGCGTTCCAGCGCCGGCGTGAGTTTGTGCCGAATGTCGATCGTGCCAGCATACTGTTCATCGACAATCAGCCAATAGGTGGTTTGTGGCACATATCCTGCCATCGGTTCGGTCTCGTTCTTGAGTAGTGTTTCCACGTATTCGTCAAAGTGTGCCCGCAACGCGCTGAAGCTCCAGCGTGGAGGTTGCCCTTCACGCTCGAACTCCCGTGATGCCACGATAAAGCTCTCTTGATAGCGCAGGTGTGGACGATCCAAAAAAGGTGCTTTGCTCATCGTTCACTTCACCTCGAGCAATTCGATATGGTTGCCGAAGGGATCGATGATCTCGAAGCGGTCAAAATCCGGGATGTCTTCTTTGGGATGGATGGTCACGCCAGCATCTTCGAGCCGATCCCGCCATTGCGCGAGATCATTCACCTGATAGGCTAGATGCATCTCCAACGGAAGACGCTCGATACCATCCTGAATGCTGATGTGTAGATCGATATTATCGAGCTTCAACCAGAACCCGCCGTTGTGCATCAGCGCCTGTGGTTTCTCGAACTCTTGCATACCAAGCAAATCACAATAGAACGTCCGCGCTTCGTTCTCCTTGCCGGATGGAATGCTGATATTGGCATGGTGCATGTACATGATGTGCATGATGATATAGTCCTCTCGTGTGTGTGATCTTATCCGAGTACGCGATATGCAAAACGCATCTTCATTTCCTGATGTTCGATTGATTGTTGCATTGCTCGCGAGCCATGACCGGCATTGAACCACACCAGTTCGAGCGCTTTGTGGTGCGCATGCATCTGTTCTTCATATGCCCGCATCTGGCGTGATGGACAACGGGTGTCATTCTCACCCTGTATGATCTGTATCGGCGCTTTGATCTGCTCCACGTAGCTAATCGGTGACGATTGCGCCATCTGCTCCGGCATTTGCTCCGGTGTACCTCCGAAAAGTGCAGTCTGATACGAGCGCAGGGTTTCAGCCTGATCTTCATACATCAGCGTCCAATCGGCAATCGCGACGACTGCCATGCCCCCTGCCCATAGCTCCGGCGTTTTGCCCAGCGCCATCAATGTCAGGTATCCGCCGTAAGAACCGCCCGTCTTGAGGATCATCTCAGGATGTGCGATATGCTGTTCGATCAACCACTGCACACCGGCTTCGATGTCCTGCACTTCGTAATCGCCCAGTTTGCCATGAATGGCTTTCTCGAAGGCTTTGCCGAAGGTGGTGCTTCCGCGATAGTTGATGCTGAACACCGCAAAACCGTGATCCACCCACGCCTGAAATTCCGGGCGGTAGCTGTTGGTCATCACTGATGTTGGCCCGCCATGCGTGTGAACAATCGTCGGGAAGGGACCCTCACCCTCTGGCTTGACCAGCCATGCCTGAATCGGCGTGCCATCGCCAGATGCATACGTCACCGATTGCCACGAAGCCGATGCTGGCGCATCGCCAGCGTCTAATACCGTTTCGCTGATCGCGCCGTGCCGATCAAGCGCTACCAGGCGGGAGGGGTGCTGAGCATCCTGCATGGTGACGAATATGCGCCCGTCTTCAGCAAAATAGCCATTGGAGAATGTCCCTTGCGGGTGATCGAGCGTGATGAGCGCATCCTGCTCTAAGTCATACAAATACAGTTGATATTCTGCTTGATACAGCTGGCACAGTAAGAGATAGCGCCCGTCTGTTGTCCAATCCCACGGGCTAATCTCACCACCTAATTCTGTCAGATCAAGATCGATGCGCTCACCGGTGCGCGGGTTCCAGATCACCGGTCTGCCGAAGCCACTGCGGGTGGTCTTGGCAAGGTAGCGTTCATCGCCACTGCGCGGGATGAAGCCAATCGGCTCTACGCTGACCTCATCCCCGTCGTATAGGTCACCGAGGCGGTTCCCGCTGGCGATGTCGTAGGCTTCGAGCATTAGATCGGTACTGCCGGAGCGTTCGTTAGTGGCGATCACGGCAATTGTGCCATCATGCGATAAGTTAGGTCCCATCGCTTGCGCGTGATTCTCATAGGTGAAGCGCACACCGCCTTCCTGATCGAGTACATACACGCGGAAGCCCCATTCACGTGCTGCTGCTGTCAAGCCGATGAGGTTACCGCTGTGTGATTCAGTGATATACCACGAGGCATAAGCCGGCATATCCGGCGTGAGATCATGGGCTTTGCCCCCGGTAAACGGCACGCGCACAAAATGCCCTAACTCGTTGCCATCTTGATCATCCAGATAATAGACATGTTCGCCATCGGCAGAGATCGTGCCGAACACCACACCCGCACTATGATGTGTCAACTGGCGCAGATCACCGCTTGGCACATCCCACGCATACAACTGATAAATGCCATCACGATTGGTACAAACCAAGCCCCGCGCTGAATTTTGTGTAGCAAGCGCTGACCATGCTACCGTCGGCGCACGGAAACGCTGTTGCCACGGGGCATCATCGCGCAAATCGAGTTCTTTTAACATCCGTATATCCTCTTGAAATAATGGTTATTGTGCTGAACACGATCATTATACGGGCAAACGCCCACAAATATGAGAGTGGTCTCAGCGGAGGCGTTTGTAAAAGAAGTGCGTGGTGTGTTTGGGCGGACGTTCTGGCAATTCACCGACAACCTGATAGCCTCCGGCACGGAATAGATCGGGCATTTGGAAGCTAGTACAATCCGCCGTGATGCCAATACAGGCGCTTTCGCGGGCGTGGACTTCGAGGCGCTGAAGCATCGCCTGCCCCCATCTTCGGGCAGCTGGCGCTAGCCAAAGGGTGCGTACATCCAACCAATCCCAGAAGATACCTGCCAGTATACCACCCTGTAACTTGCCCGCGTCATCGTATAGCGTGAGCGTCAATGGTTGATAGATAAACGGTCGTGTGCGGGCAATCGCGCTCAACAAGCCCTGATCCAGCAGTTGCCGATGTGTGATGCTCGGTGGCGCTTCGATACTGATGCGCGGGTCGGACGGATGGGTGTTCAGGTTATCGTGGCGCATATAATAAAAAGTATGCCCGCGCGGGCGATCCTCAACCTGCCCGAACAAACAATAACCCAGTTTCTCGTAGAAGGGGCGTGCTTGAAAGCTGGTGGTGAATAGATAGGCGCGGGTGATCCCCTGCTGACGAGCGTAAGTGTGCGCCGCACGCATCACCGCACTGCCGTAGCCCGTCCCGCGTGCGCGTTCATCCGTCCAGACTGTGTCGAAATAGAGATAACCCCATTCTAGCTCACAGATGGCACCTGCGACGATGGCATCATCTACACGCATCACGCACAGATAACGGTGTAGACGATCCTGTGACAGCCCCGGCACGCGCTCATGATCCGCACGTTGTGCCTGTGCTTCGATCTGATTAATCGTTTTCGATACGGAATCCAGTGTGATTTTAATTTGCATGTTAGCTAATCGCTGAAGGCACGCATTTCATGTAAAACATGACGCAGTAGGTGTGTCAACATACCACTGAGTTCCCAGCGTACGACCGTTTCCATGCGGGGTAGGATATGCACGTAATAGAACAACGCCTGATGCAAGTAGGTGAGAGTCATTGCCAACGCGTAGGCTTGTTTGAGAGTCGGCAAGCTAGCGTAACGTGTCCACTCGTTGAGGTAGATCATCAGCAATTGTTGGCGCGCATCAGGGATGTGCGGTAACTCATAATCGACCTCTGAGAGAAAGGTCGCCATATCGAAGAACGGATGAGAGATGGACGCATCCGACCAATCGAAGAACAGGCACTTGTCGTCGTCCTTGAAGACCACTTGCCCTGACCAAAAATCCCCGTGTGTGAGTGTCAAAGGAATATCAAATTCGGCGAGTTGATGGCACATCTCATGCAATGTGGGCGCCACCTGCTGCAAGTCGTGTCGTTCTTGTGCGCTCAAGCCGACGGGTAAGTCGTTCATCAGGCGTGGTATCTGCGAAGCGAGATAATCCACATTGCGATCCGGCACACCGAGTGCGATCAGTGATTGTGTGTTGCTGATGAGATCAATTTGCATACGGGCAAATTCTTTCACGGCGCGGATCCACATCTCCAGATTATTGAACTGGGTGAGTGTCTTACCTTTGAATTCGTGCATCAGCATCCAGCCATTCTCGACATGCACCGCCCGCACATCTGGGGCATGATCTGGATAGCGGATGGATAGTACCCGTGTGATGACTGGCTCATAATTGAAGAACTGCGGGACGGCTTTCAAATAGAGCGCACCCTGCTCGGTGTTGAGGCGCATCGTCGCTGAGCGTGCCCACAGGCGTTCTTGCGTCGGTTGCCCGAGTGCGGTCATTGACATGCGATCTGCGAGGTCAATGAGCCAGTGTGCCATCTTGAGATACCACCCTGGACGCATCCAATCTGAGCGTGCCGAGTCATCGCTATAGCGCCACTGAAACCACTCCAGCATAATCTGTTGCTCCAGCTGACTGCTCAGGGACAAGTCATACAAATCATCCTCACTGAACCAGCGCATTCCGTCTGGTGCTTCGGTGGTGGTGGATAGGTTATCTAGCGCATAGAAGCGCAATTCTCCGCGCTCAGGATGGTTTTGTGTGGAGAAACAGCGTAAGGTCGCTACGGATAAACCATAGTGTGCCAGCACGGCATCGTTGATATGTTGAACCACTGAAAAATGATGTTCGGATGGAACGAACGAAGGTAAGCGCCAGCGTTCACCATCCGCTTGTAACAAAACCTGATAAGTACCACCGTTTGCTTCAGGAATCAGCAAATGATAGTGATGGGGCAGATTAGGATTATGATAAACAGGTGTAGCCTGTGGGTGTTGAAGCGATTCACTCATGAGAACAGAATGCTCGACTCTTTTTGTGTAAGTGTTCGGATGTGCATCATCGCTATTATATGCCTTTTAACTCTAATTAACCCTATAGATCAACAAATTGGGACTATATCATCGCTGGGTTTTTGTCGCAAATTCATGTTTAATGAGGGTAATCGGTAGATAGGGTATGGGTTACACGATGAAATACGATGTCTTGCTCACAGATTTGGGTTCAGATACGCTCTCAGTGACGCTAGCCGTTCAGAGCAGCATTCAGCAGTTGGTTCCACTGGCAATAATTGATGTGGAGCAAGCGCGTGATTGGCTTACCCATTTGCCCATACTCTTGCATCGAGGCATATCGGAAACGCAGGCACACGATGTACAAGCTCACTATCAACAGCTTGGCGCAACAGTGAGCATGATTCCCAGCCAGCGGTTTTTCCCGCCCGATGCACAGGGAATCACACGCTGGCATAACGACCGGTTTAGTGAAAAATTAATCGCTCTGCACGAGCAAGACCTGCGCAAGTGGTCACAAGCTGAAACCATCATAGAAGCCTACCGCTTCAGCTTTTTGCCCACATACGGCACGGATTTGACGGTGCGTGTGTGGGCTTGTGAGGCACATTTTCATGCGTGTGCGCGTCGGGGTAGTAGGCATATTGGGCCTCTGCCGGGACCACCGGCACAGGTCATACACTGGCATCCGAGCGCTGACGATTGGCAAGCAGTTCGCGATGCCCTTCACACCCATCATTTCTGGTCGGCAGATAGTTGGGATACTGTGCCCGATGGTTATACCATCGTCGCCACCGAGCATTGGGTGATGGAAGGCGTGCGGAATGCCCGTTACAAAGTGCTGGTTGATCAAACCCCCAATGAAGGCTCAGCCCGTGAAGTCGGTTTGCTCTTGCTCGGTCTATTGCCAGATGTCTTTCTGTTGCCGAATATTTGAGCTATTTCATGCGGTGCTAAGCAAAGCGCGTTAGACTGATGGCATTGATTCATAAGGATGAAGGAGGCATGACACATGCAAATCGGGTTGATGTTTGAAGGGCAAATGGGGCTTAACTGGGATTATTGGAAACAGATTTTGCGGATTGCTGAGGATGCCGGTTATCAATCAGTGTTTCGTAGCGATCATTTTACCAATCCGCAGGGGGATATTCAGGATGCGCTCGAACTGTGGACGAGCCTGACATATGCTGCGACAACCACTCACAGCATCGAGTTCGGGCCATTGGTCACACCGATCACCTTCCGCCATCCATCACTATTGGCACAATATGCCTCCTCGGTAGATGTCTTGAGCGGTGGACGGTTGGTTCTGGGGATGGGAACCGGTTGGCAAGACCGCGAACACGAAGCCTTCGGTATCCCTTTTCCACCGTTGAGCGAACGCTATGAGCATTTGCAAGATGGTCTAGAGATGATCTCGCGCTTGTTTGCCGCTGAGGAGCCGATCAGCTACGACGGCAAGCACTATGCGCTCAAAGATGCCAATATCACTATGAAGCGACCTAATACCACGATCTTGATCGGCGGTAACGGCCCTAAGAAGACCTTGCCACTCGCCGCCAAATACGCGCATGAGTGGAACGCAGTTTACCTCAATATGGACGATTTCAAATCGCGCAACGCTTTACTCGATGAATACCTCGAACAAGAGGGACGTGCCAAGCAAGATGTGAAGCGCTCGCTGATGATCCGCTGTATCTATGGCAAAGATGATAGCGCCCTCGCCCGTAAGCTAGAGACGGTCAACAGCAGTAAAGCTGAATTACAGGAACGTGGGATTGTTGTCGGTACAGGAGCAGAGGTGGTGGAGATGCTCGGTAAATGGCAGGATACTGGCTTACAGCGTATCATGCTTCAGTGGATTGAGCTGGATGATTTACCCACCCTCGAAGATCTGGCTAATGACATACTGCCACATTTTCAGGGGGCATGAACGCTGAGGCGTATTGAAGCAAGCGCATCGATCACCGATGCGCTTGTGTGTTAACTAGATATCGTCACGGAGTACGTCGGTTGTTTGGGTATCTTTGATATGATGATACGCTGGATGCAGGTGACGCTTCATGATGATGTCGAGTTCATCACAAATCAACGAATTGGCACACTGTTTGTTCATCAGGCGCACGCTCAAACGTCCTATCGTATTGCTGATGAGATTGGTCTGGCTCTGATAATCGTGCGCGTCTTGCTCGTGTACATCGAGGCGTAAACCGACAATCCCCGAAAGCCATTCGTGCAGGATGCTTACTAAGAACACATCAAATGTCCACACGCCTTTGAATTGTCGCAACTCATCAGGATCATCGATGTTTGAGAGTTCTTCAGTAGCGAGCGCACTGTAATAATCCTCACCAAACGATACCAGAAACCATTCTTTCGCCAGTTGATCGGTAGCTTTGAGTGGCACATAGGTCAGGTTGTCGATGGCGGGCAATTCGCAATCTACCACACCAAACACATATACGTGTTTAGATTTGGCGGCAAGTTGACGATAACGTTGCAGTTGTGGCAAGAAGCGACTCATGCGCTGGAATGATGAAAAGACCGTGGTTTTCGCACTGTCGATCAATGTAGCATTCTCAATCTCATAACTGATGATGCTCATCGTGCGACGATGATTCATGATGGCTGTATCTTGCATACTACGCTTGGTCAGCTTATAGACTGAAAAATCAGGGTCAATGTTGAATTGTTGCATTAGCTCTATTGTTCTCCTTAATTGACTATTCGCATTGTAACGCACATTCCGCAGCCTAAAGTTGGAGATTGTATAATTTCTGGACATGGACACTGAAGAGGTTGACAATCTGCCATCGCACCTCGGTCATATTGAGCAACAATCGTCGTCGGAATCCCGTTTCCTCAATGATGAGAACATCAATACCCTCCATCATTTGAAAAACGCGTCGAATGGTCGGTGCTGAGTTGGGTTTGCCAGTCTGATCGGGCAATGTTTCATCACGCTCAACGAGTTGAGTACGCACTTGATGTTCAGCCAGTGCATAAATGAGCAAACTCAAGCCCATAACCATCAGTAAAGCCATGATGCGAGCAGGCTTCTTGAGGAAGAGACTATCCGCAAAGAACATGGGATCTTTGAGAAAACGAAATCCTCGTTCAACACTGGTCGATTGTTGCTTATAAATGGCAAGCATTTCAAGTGAACCGAGTTTATTTTCATCCAATTCATTGGTGGCAATGACGTATTTGCCATGCGTGCGCCGGAGTTGTTCCAAAGCGACCTCATCTTCGTGTAATTGTGCCTCGAAACGCCAAACCAATTCAAATGGTGTGTCGTCCGTGGGTCTTCCCGCTTGCTGGTAGCGTTTTTCAGTGTAGAGTGTGGTCGTAAGGCGGTGAAACTGCCACTTTTTTGTGAGTGCGGTAACCGCTTTATCAATGGCATCCTGACAACCGAAGTCTTTGTTTTGCAACGCTTGTAGCTTCTTTTCAATACGGTTGCGCTCTTTGGCGATACGCTTCTGTAAGCTGGCATTTTGCTTGATGCGTGACGGTTCATGTAAGACCAGCAACCAGCGTTGTTTGATGCCCGCATAATAGCTACCGAATTCCATATACCGCGTCTCGTCATCGGCAACCAATAAATCCTCATTGTCCACACTCGCATAAATGGCTTTAATGGCCTTGAGTGTGGCGGGAACACGGGTCACAACCCGCACTTTGTCGGGTAGGTTTTGCAAGGTATCGGCGTTGTAGAGTGCGGCATCCGCGACGAATACGGGCAACTCGTCTTCTGCGGTAAACTGCTTCAAATAGGCGGCGATTGTCTCGCCAAAGCTATTGCTATCTGATGAATTGCCATCCAATGCCCGAAACCAGGTGGGCAAACTGGCTTGATTGGCACAAATCAGGCTCACCATCGCTTGTTTCAAGTCAGGACGATGGTCACGCGAGTAGCCTCGTGTGATGTTTATTGCAATCGGTTCGTCGCTGTTGAGGGCTTCCTCAATGTCATACGCCCCATGTAAACCGAAACTGGTCGAATCTAAGTGAGCATACTTGGTTTTAATCCCAAAAACCTGCAAGGCTTTCGCACTCACCACTGCAAAAACTTCCGTCACACCTTGCTTGAATAACGCATCCAGCGCACGTCCCAGGCAATCATCATTCAAATCCGCTGCTTCAATGCTTTCGCCCACCAGCAAATCCACCGGTTTATTGTGGAAAAATTCAGGGGTCAGGTACAACGGACGGCTCACAAAGCCTAATCCATTCAGAATCATCGCTTTCACGGCTTGTCCAACGCTCACTTTACGCCCTGTTTCACCGATTTGGGCATCAATTGCTTCAACCAGACCGATTTCATCACAAACCCCTGCGATAATTCCGAGATGATCCAGTCTTTGACTCTGCAAATTTTGTGTGTCCATCTGCCTGCTCCCATTTTTCACCATCACGGGAGCATACCTGATTAATTCCATTTTTGCTCATTTTTACCTGCGGAATGTGCGTTAATCACTCTATCTGCCTACTTCTGTTATTATTTGCGATAAGTATGATCATTAGATGTCAACTGCATATAAGTGGAATAATTTGCAGTTGATACAACAGAATGCTATAATGTGTACTCAACAGAAA
>JBNPEE010000068.1:0-11178 GCA_051117475.1 Anaerolineae bacterium
CATCTACATATTTTCGCGATAGGTGGATTATCATTTGGAGGATCAATTAAATGCAAATTTAACCAAAAATCGCGATTTCTTATACGGGTATTTATCTCATCCTTCATCCTCTTTTCTCGCATTTTTGCTCCACCAAATAATTCATCTGGATATACTGCTGTAGCTTCTAAAAGCATTTGTGATCCATCTGAATCTGTAAGCAAAAAATCCGGTCTTGTACCATTTGGCATAGTAGGTTCAACCGTTACTTTATACCCTAGGTTATTAAACAATGTATATAGATATAATTCAAAAAATGCACTGAAGTGTTTCCTGTCATCAGTGGAGCAAAATTCTGATTTAAGTTCATTTTTCTTTTCTGAATCTGCATCAAATGATAAATACCATTTGGTAATCAACTCACGTAATGATTTGAATGCTGGTCGCGCACTTGAATCAAGATATTTATAATAGGATTTTGCTTCAGTTTTCGGTGAAAGATCCACTCGCTTATAATCAGTGAAAATTTTGTCAATCATATATTCCCTTACATGATAAATAAAAACGCCCTACAGAAGTTGCAGGACGCTTAAAAGTGCGGTATATTGTGAGCATCCTCATAATTTCCGCCCACGATAGTACAGATGTGACTCTGGCTGGACTCGAACCAGCAACCAATTGATTAAGAGTCAACTGCTCTTCCATTGAGCTACAGAGCCTAATTGAATTGATATTATAAGCTGGGAGGGGGAAAAATCAAGGGCGAGTCACTGCATCCGATTGTGCAACAGGGATTTTTTCCACCTCAATCAGTGTTTGTGTATAATCGGGTGCAAAACTGCGCACCAACCCGCCACAACACACCGTTAACTGCTCCTGATTGAGTGTATAATAGCGGTGTTTGCCATCCTGACGCTTCATCACCAGATCCGCTTCTTCTAAGATTTTGAGGTGATGGCTGACAGTCGGTTGCTTCACCTGACCATCCAGACCTTCGACAATTTCTGACACGCTCAACCAGACACAACATAGTTGCGTCATGATCTGCTGGCGCGTCTCATCAGCAATAGCTTTTGCGAAATTCACAAGGTTGGTATCCATACCTTCATTGTAGTGATGATCATCAATATGTCAAGCACCGCCATCCTGCACAAGTGGCTCTCGACAGACGCAACCCCTCTGAATCTCATACGAATAATCAGCGCAAATGAACAACTCGTGCTAAACTAGGAAAAATTCACACGCGCTTGCGTCATCAATACGAAAAAAAAGGAGACAGTATGCGCCGTTTCATTGTTGTTTTAGTTTTATTTATCATGATGTTCCCGTTGACTGTGCTTGTACAGGCACAGGATAGCGGGGATAGCCCCACTGTACATGTTGTTCAAGCGGGAGAAAACCTGTACCGCATCTCCCTGCGCTACAATGTTACGCTCGGTGCGCTGGCACAAGCCAACGGCATCGCCAACCCGAACCTGATCTTTGTCGGGCAACAGTTGATCATCCCGGATGGTGGTAGTGCCCCCGCACCAGCGCCCACACAACCACCTGATTCTGGCGCTGATAACGGTGGCGATTCCGGCGAAACTGTCACCTACACCGTTCAGCGTGGGGATTCGCTCTCGTCGATTGCCCGTCGCTTCAACACGACGTTCACAGCGATCGCCGCCACGAACGGCATCGCCAACCCGAACCTGATCTTCGTCGGGCAAGTGTTGACCATTAGCGGGGGCACAGCACCCACGCAACCCCCCACCACAGGCAATCCGAATCCACCACCGAACACCGCGCCGATCACTGGCTTTGAACTCGGTGGGCATGTCACACAGGGGAACTATCCTTTCAGTGATGCCATGCGCCAGAGTACTATGACATGGGCGAAACGCCAGATTCGCTGGAGCCAGGGTACACCAGCTAGCAATTTCCAGGGTGAGATCGATGCCGCGCAATCACGCGGTTTCCGCGTCATGCTCAGTGTGGTTGGTGAACCGTCACAGATTGCCGCTAACCCAGCTCAGTATTATCAAGAGTTTGCACAGTTCCTCGGTGGGCTTGCCGCCGGCGGAGCCGATGCGATTGAAGTCTGGAATGAGCCGAATATCCCGCGTGAATGGCCTGCCGGACAGATCAGTGGTGCGAATTACACGCAGATGCTCAGCGCGGCTTATCAAGTCATCAAAGCCAACAATCCCAGCACAATCGTCATCAGTGGCGCACCTGCGCCTACCGGCGGCTTACCCAATACCGCCAGCGCGGGCTATAACGACGATGCCTTCTTGAGTAGTATGGTGTCTGCAGGAGCGCGGAACTTCATGGATTGTGTTGGCATCCACTATAACGCTGGTGCGGTGCCCCCATCAGCGACAACGGGTGCGCCAGTCGGCAGTGCCGGTCACTATTCGTGGTACTATCCATCGATGGTCAATCTGTATCGCGCACGCTTCCCCGGCATTCCGCTGTGCTTCACGGAAATCGGTTATGTCAGTGCCGATGGTTACCCGCAGGGCTTGCCCGCGAACTTTGCCTGGGCGGCTGGTAACAGCGTGCAAGATCAAGCCGATTGGCTTGCTCAAGCCGCTGTACTAGCGCGTAACAGTGGCACAGTCCGTCTGTTCATCGTGTGGAATGTCGATAGCAACGTCTATCTCGCCGATGATCCGCAAGCGGGCTATGCCATCGTGCGACCTGATGGCACCTGTCCATCGTGTAACACGCTCGGCTCTGCGTTGCGCTAGCGGAGTGCTTTAGTATAAAGAAAAATGCCCCTTCATATCCGATATGTGGGGGCATTTTTATAAACTCATGGCGTGTGCCAGCACGTTTAATCTCTCGACTGCTACCCCATCACAGTTGCGCTCTCTGCTGCGACTGTAGTGATACTCATACGTAACCCATCCTCAACCCCCATCTAGCACGCCCTAGCCAGTTGGCTATCCATGAACTAGCAAGCTGGTGAGTTGTTATTGTTTGTAAAATCGCATATTTTGAAATGAACCTTAATAAAAAATGGTGACATAAGGTTTTAGACTACTTACAGATGTCTAAAACATCGTACAAGATAGGATTGAGATAATGCAGCAGCTCTTCAGCAATACGAGTACTCATCGACAACAGCTCAGTCAACACATTGATCAATGGCGTGTGTTGATCGTCGATGATATCAACGACAACAAATTCGTTGCCGAAACAATTTTGACATTCTCAGGTGCTACTGTAACAACTGCGGATAATGGACTCCATGCACTTGATGTGTTGCCAAACTTCAACGCGAACATCATATTGCTTGATCTGTCGATGCCAGAGATGGATGGTTGGGAGTTGTTAGAAGCATTGAAAGTTCAAGAACAATATCATGATATGGTCATCATTGCACTCACTGCAAATGCGATGGATCGTGATAAATCCCGCGCACTGGCGGCTGGCTTTGACGGGTACATCACCAAGCCCTATGATGCCAGAACCTTGACCCATAAAATTGAAAAAATCATTCAAAACATGGGGTCTGGCATATTGTGAACAATAGTTTGAATCAATAGAAAAAACGAGATACCGATGAACGTTCAAATCACATCATACACAATTATCACTGTCATCACTGCAATCATGATGTTGCTGGTCGCAAACCATATCTGGTCTCGACGATCAGGAAGAGGCATCAAAACTTTCATGGTGTTGATGTTTGGGGTGATCTGGTGGTCACTGGCTAGCGGTTTTGAAGTTATGGTACAAGATCTATCTGCTAAGGTCGTGCTATCCAGCCTCTCTTATGTGGGTATCACGCTTGTACCGCCTGCCTGGTTATTATTCGTATTGGAATACACCAGCCGTTACCGATGGCTCACGCGCCGCACACATATCTTGCTGGCAATACAACCCGTTCTGGTATTAATAGCTATCGCAACCAACCCCTTGCACCAGCTATTTTATACAAGCGTTGAGTTAACCTCGAACAATGCTTATTTCTATGCCGTTTACGAACACGGCCCACTATTCTGGGCTCATGCTGGTTATGCGTACGTGCTTCTGCTGTTGAGTACAGGTTTGCTATTGCGCACGTTCTGGCATTCAAAAGGCTTATATCGCTATCAAATCTTACTCTTATTGATCGGGCAATTTGCGCCCTGGGTGGCGAATATGCTCTATCTGATGGATGCCAGCCCGTTACCGACATATATGGATTTAACCCCTATCGCTTTTGCCATTACTGCTTTGAGCGCCGGTTGGAACTTAATTCGTTATCGCTTGATGGACATCACACCGATAGCTCATGATGTCGTTTTTGAAGCGATTGATGATGTGGTATTTGTGCTGGATGCAAAACAACGCATCGTTGAGATTAATCCGGCAGGTTTAGAGTTGCTCAGGCGTCCCGGTAAAGATGTCATTGGAGTCGATGCGAGCGTCGTCTTTGCGAACCAGGCCGAAACGTTCTACAAGTATCATGATGCAGAGAAAGTCGATACGGAAATCGAGGTCATGATTGATGACGTACATCATGCGTTCCGCATGAAAATCTCGCCGCTACGTGATACACAGGGTGAAGTGATTGCGCGCATTGCTATTCTACAAAATATCACCGAATTAAAGCGGATAAATGATGAATTGCGAATTGCCCGCGATGAAGCGATTGCAGCCAAACAACTGGCTGATGAAAACTCACGCTTGAAATCGGAGTTTCTCTCCACCATGTCACATGAATTGCGTACCCCGCTGAACGCCATTGAAGGCTTCACCAGTATCATGCTCAGTGGTATGGGCATTCAGCTGGAAGAACGCGCCTATGATATGGTTGAGCGCATCAGCACCAATAGTAAACGCTTGTTGGCGCTCATCAACGATTTTCTGGACTTATCGCGCATTGAATCTGGACGGCTTGAGTTGGTTCAAGAAGCTATCAATATCAAAGCACTCAGCAAAGAGTGGCAAGACTCTGTAGAAGTACTCGCTGAAGAAAAAGGCATCGACTTTGTTGTTGAGGTGGATCATCAACTGCCAACAATCCTCTACAGCGATGTGGATGCGCTCTCCAAAATCACGATCAACCTGCTGGCGAATGCATTCAAATTCACGCGAGAAGGACAGGTCAAACTCGATATTGCCTGTGTCGATGATACATCATGGTCAATTAGCGTATCCGATACTGGCATCGGCATCCCTGTTCACGCCCAAGAATACATTTTTGATGAATTTCGTCAGGTCGATGGCTCATCAAAAAGAGAGTTTGGTGGCACAGGTCTGGGCTTATCGCTGGTGCAAAAACTCACCCGCTTGCTCGGTGGACAAGTTACGTTAGAGAGCGAAACCGGCAAAGGTAGTGTCTTTAAAGTATCGATGCCATTGCATATCACAAAAGAACAAGCTGAACAGAAGGCAATCGCATGAAAAACATACCCCCCGATCTTCTCAAAGAATGGGACATCGTTGTTATTGATGATGAACCCGATAGTTTAGAGGTGGCACGCTATATCCTCGACTTTTATGGTGCGCATGTTTATACCGCGACTAATGGTCAGGAAGGGCTAGCACTCGTTCAAAAAATACAACCACGCTTTGTCATTTCTGACCTCTCGATGCCGACAATGGATGGCTGGGAATTCCTCAAGGCGCTCAAAGAACAAACGTCACACAATGATATACCGGTTATTGCTTTGACTGCCCATGCCTTAAAAGGCGATCGCGAACGGGCACTTGAAGCAGGATTCAACAACTACTTAACCAAACCTTTAACGGCGAATACGTTCATTGATCAATTGCTGAGCCTATTACTTGCGATCCCGCCGCTAGCCGAACACTTGAACATTTAGGAGCCACAGATGACGAACACGATACTGATCGTTGAAGATGATCTAGATGGACAGGCTTTGGTCTCTCATGTTGTGAATTATATGGCGTTGGACTACGATATTGCAGGAGATGCTGAAACTGCGGAGCGTTTTTTGTTTCAATCAGATGCTGTTTACCATGCCATCCTCGTTGATTTAGGGCTTCCGGGTAAGAGTGGGTGGGAATTGCTACAGGTCATCCGTGAACATCCAAAAACCGCAGGTATAACCTGCATTGCTGTCACCGCTTTTCATACGTCCAAAACCCGTGAACAGGCTTTGCAGTCCGGCTTTGATGCCTATTTTTCAAAACCCATTGATGCGAATAAATTTGCAATGGACTTGGAGAAAATACTTTGATCCAACATGAGAACAACAAACAATATCGTCTTGATTGGTATGTAGAGGATAAAATATTACAAATCACCTTCTACGGGCATTTTAGCAGTGAGGACGCTGTTGATATCAACCAACAGGTTACCCATTGGCTTGATCAACATGACGATAATCTCATCCTTCTAATTGATTCGTTGGCATTAAACACAGTCACTGATTTTCAAAACGTTCGCAATAAATTGACATTTGTTGATAATCGGCGAATTCGAGGTATCTTCATTCTGACACGTAGCAAGTTAATTCGTCTGTCTCTGCTGGTAATTTTCAGTCTATCACCTGCCATGATTAAGTTTTTCGATTCACAAACCGAGGCAGAACAATTTGCGAGCAACCAATTATCTGTAGGACTGTAACGTGCTGTTGAGAAACAATCTGCTAGATTTTGCGATCACAAGACTCGGAGAAGGTATCATGCGCGATTATATAAGGGTCTTACTCATAGATGATGAACGGATGCAGTATGACTTTGTTGAGGGATTACTCTCGCACATCATGGGGTCAAACTTCACACTCGATTGGGTGACAACACCACGAGCCTGTTTAGACGTTCTTAAAACACAAACCTATGATGTATTTTTGCTCGATTATGACTTGAAAAAGTATACCGCGCTCGACTTTCTTCAACTGTTTCAGGAAAGGAACATTGCAACGCCGGTTATTGTCACCACCGGGCATGGCAGTTTTGATATTGATGTCTCGGTGATGAATGCTGGCGCATTTGACTTTCTGGATAAAGTAGATCTCAATGTGCGCACGCTTGAGCGCGCAATTCGTTATGCCATCGAACATGCTGAAATTCTTGACCGTTTACGGCAAAATGAGCAACGATTCCGCGCTATGGTTGAAAAAGGGTCAGATCTCATCATTCAGTTGGATGTTGACGGTCAAATCATCTATGTTAGCCCCTCGGTCAGCCGTTTGTTGGGTTGTGCGGATGCCGACTTGATCGGCAAGCCTCTGACAGATTACGTCCATCCAAATGATCTGCCCAATTTAGCACAGATGCTGGAACAACTCATCACAGGGTCAGATTCTCCCCCACTCGGGACGTATCGCGTTCGGGCGCAGTTCGATGAGTTCGTATGGTTTGAATTTATTGGCACAAATTTACTGCATGTGGCAGGCATCGAGGCGATTGTGATTAATGGGCGAGATATTAGCGAGCGTCAAAAACGCCTAGAAGCTGAACGCACACAACTGGTCATTGCTGAATCCCTGTTAGATAGCTCAATCGCGCTTAATACCACACTCAATTTTGATGATGTGGTATCCCGCATTCTGGAAAACGTCGGTTCGATTATCCCACATCAGAGTGCCAATGTGATGATCATCGATGAAGATGGTTTCACTCAGGTTCGGGCGGCTCATGATTATGATCGGTATGGTCATCAGGATGATACTGGCTTTGTGTTCAATGTGCGGACTACACCCACATTTGCCACGATGCTCGCTAACAAACGCCCTCTACTCATTAATAATGTCGCACAAAGCGATCTGTGGACATGGCGTGCAAGTGATATGCCACTTCAATCTTATCTGAGCGCCCCGATACTGGAACAGGATCAGGTGATCGGGTTCATCAATCTGGAAAGCTCAGTAGCAAACCAGTTTACGGATAATCACGTTGAGTACATTCAGTTATTTGCATTCTTAGCATCTATCGCAATAACCAACGCTAGAGCCTATCAGCAAGTTCAACAATTAGCCGCTTTGGAAGAGCGCCAGCGTCTTGCACGCGAACTGCATGATGCCGTCAGTCAAACATTATTTTCGGCAAGTGTGATCGCTGATTCTTTGACCAAATCAGATTTCTCTGACACGCAAAAATTGATGACCGGCATCACCAAAATTAACCAGCTAAATCGCGGGGCATTAGCTGAAATGCGCTCACTTCTGGTCGAGTTGCGACCACAGGCAATTGTTAACTCCCCCCTGAGTGATCTAATCACCACGCTCTGTAATGGGATTCAAGGGCGTGCTAATCTCGATGTACAGGTGCAAGTTGTCGGCGAGTTTGACGTATTGGCGGCAGATGTACAATTACAACTGTATCGTATCACGCAAGAAATTCTCAATAACATCCATAAACACGCACGCGCTACACTGGTCAATGTTGAACTGCGTAAACAGAATGGTCAAATCGATATTGTGATAGCGGATGACGGTATCGGGTTTGATCTAAACACAGGTCAAGCGGATCATCACGGGATAACGATCATGCGCGAGCGTGCTGAAAAGATCGGCGCATCTTTGCAAATCGATACATCGACTGACGAGGGAACGTACGTCCATGTCACATGGTGTGAATAATTTGGAGAGGAAATGACAATGCCAGAAACTATCCGTATCATCCTCGTCGATGACCATGAGGTTGTTCGACAGGGGTTCAAATATTTCATTGATGTCATCGAGGAATTAGAGCTTATCGGGGAAGCAGCCAACGGACAGGAAGCTATCGATATAGTGAATGACCTTCAGCCCGATGTCGTGTTAATGGATATGGTCATGCCTAAAATGGATGGTATCGAAGCCATCAAAGCGATTAAATCCCAAAATAAGACCGTTAAAATCATCGCACTGACTAGTTTTGTAGATAACGAACAACTAGTTCACAAAGCGCTCGAAGCCGGTGCTGATGGTTATTTTTTCAAGAACGTCAGTGTTGACGAACTTGCCGAAGCTGTGCGTAAAATTTACCGGGGTGATATGGCTATGGCATCACAGGCAACGCGCTTGTTGATCAAAGCGAAAACGACACCACAGGAACCTCAAATCACGTTTACCGAGCGCGAAACGGATGTCATCCGCTTGATGATGGAAGGCTTGAACAATCGAGAAATCGGCGAGGCCCTATTTATCAGCAGGGCGACGGTAAAGTTCCATGTCAGCAGTGTTTTGAGCAAATTAGGTGTGAGTACCCGTACCGAGGCTGTCGCGATCATCATACAAAATAAATTGCTGGAAACCTAGCCACCTGACTAAGTAAATCTTGTCCACCAGGTTGATCCCAAATCATTGGCTTTCCTCTAAAGTATATATAACGGTAGAGGGTATTTGGGAGAAACAAAGATGAAAAAGACCGCACTCGTTATAGATGATAATGCTGAGATTTGTGAATTATTCTCGATGGCATTTGTCTGTGCAGGCTTCAAAGTTCTGGTGGCTTATAATGGCACGCAGGCTCTCGAACTGCTGACACGCCACACTATTGACTTCATCACATTAGATCATGATATGCCGGGCATTACCGGGGTAGAAGTCCTTAAGGAACTCCATAGAACTGATCAGTTGGAGTCGACAAAAGTTGCACTGGTCACAGCAAATGACGCGGTGACGCTCGATTACAACACGATGGCATTGGTCGATCTGGTTTTGTTGAAGCCGGTCAGTTTTAGCCAATTGGTTCAATTAGCAAATCGTCTTATGATGCAGGCGGGTGTCTGATGCAAGCCGACATGGGTCATATGATCGTATATATCGGGCAGTTAGATGAACACTATGAAGGGTTACGGTCAAAATTAGACCAATTGTATCCCGTTGTTCACGCCACTGATCTGAACCATGCCAAGCACCTTATTCTGACACATAAGCCGACAATGGTCGCTATCAGTAGTCAGCAATTCTCACAGGTTGAAACAGTCCGCGAGCTTGACAGGTTAATCCAGTATTGTGAAGATCATTTGACAGGTGTCATCACTCTGAGAGAAGTCGGTCTGTCTGTCGTCTTTAACACGCACCTGTCCCGTCCATCTTTCACTTTCTCGCCCCAGAAATGGTTGGAACACTTCAGTTCAAGAATTTGTGCGTGACAACGCAGCACCCACGGGCAACACGCTATGTCCTTCATCTGAGCATCTATGGATAAACCACCCTCTAACTTTTCTGCCAGAAATTGATACAATATGAGAGATCGTTATTACTTTACTGCATGGCAATAGGAGTATCGATGAAAAGCTTGCAATCATATGCGGTTATTATTATCAGTCTGTGCTGTTTGATGATTGGATTTAGTGTCACAGCGCAGAACGAGTTCGCTGCTAGCTTAGACGTGCTGAATGCGGGTGTAGAAGTTCAGCGCGTCAATACCAATCGTTTCATCACAGTTGAGATCGAAGCTATTGTCGGAGTAGGAGATATTATCCGCACCGATGATACGGGTGAAGCACGGATCACCTTCTTCGCCGATGGCACGGATGTGACGCTGGAACCGGCTACAGAATATCGCATTGTTGAATTTGACGGGGATGACGAAGACTTCAGGCTCACAGTTGATGTCATAGCCGGTCAGGCAACGCATCGCCTCAATCGCACACTCGGAGCCAATTCACGTTACGATGTAGAGACGCCCGGCATGACACTTGCTGCACAGGGTACCACTTTCGCCATCCGTGTTGAGGATACAGGACGCTCAAGTATGCTCGTCTTTGAAGGGCTTGTTGATGCAGGTGCAGAAGCCGATAGCGCAAATGTTTCAGTCGGATTTGGCGTGCGCTCAGCCGTTGATGCTGAACTCAGCGATGTTGTCCGCGCAGATACCTTCGCACAATTAGATTCAGCTCTGGATGGCTGTCCGGTCACTGTGACGACAGTCGATGATGTGAGTATCAATGTTCGATCAGCCCCGTCTTTGGATGCACCACAGATTGGTGTCATACTCGCATCCGATATTGACCGATTCTACGGTGTGAACACTAGCGGTAACTGGTATCGTGTTGTATATGAAAGTGAATTTGGTTGGATCTTATCGAGTAACGCAACACTCGAAACGGACTGTGCTGGATTGCGCCTGTTCGAGGATTCGTTCGCCGAAAATCAAGAGGTACTGCCTGACGCACCCGATGCCGAAAGCACTGAACAAGCTGAAAGTTACACAAGTTGCCATCCATGACATACTGGCAAACATCTACTCTCAATCCTGCCATTTTGGCCGGAGTATGATTTGCCTATGGCTTCTTTGTGATAAGTTGGGTTGGGTTTTTTT